>NZ_CM128248.1:2079499-2772665 GCF_052828545.1 Jiulongibacter sp. NS-SX5 | reverse complement strand
GGAAATGTTTCTGAACCTCCTGTGCCAAGAGTCCCGTTTGAAGGGATTTATCGCGTTCTGCGGCTTTCCAGTGGTAATTATATGCTTGCAAACCTTCAAGTTTTTTAGAAGAGTTCGTGATTTTGACTAGGTCCTTTTTTAAACGTTGATCAGAATTTTGAGTGAGTGTGCCCGCGATGGTCATATTTCCATTTTCAAAAATGGTGGTAACAGAGGTATTATTTCTATTTCTGAAATAGAAGTTGTCGCCAATTCCCCAGTTTCTAAACTTAAGTCCGGCTGCGTCATAAACAATGTTACCGTATTCTGTAGGGCTAAATTGAAGTCTTAAATGGGCATCCCAGTTATCTGTGCTAGCGTATTGAAGATGTAAATTTGCCTGCGGATCTGTGACATTATAAGTGCCTATGTAGCCGTTTCTCAATACGGTCATAGCATTTGATCGAACTTCATCACTACTTCCATTTCCAATTTGAAAGAGGCGATCAGTAGAAGAAATATTAAATAGGTCAGGACTATCTGATATATCGTTATATGAACCTATTGCCATAGCACTATATGCTTTTGAATGAACCGTGTTTCCTAAGGCAAACGATATCTGGCCGGAAGCCATACTCTGGTTACCCATTGCCGTAGCCCTGCTGTTTAAGGCTTTTGACCCCCAGCCTACCGCAAAAGATGCCTGACCAAAGGCAGATGTTTCCTTTCCTAAAGCCACAGAACTTTCTCCCGTTGCCCTAGACCTGTTACCCATCGCCACGGAGGCGGTACCTGAAGAAACAGCCGAGTCTCCAAATGCTATTGTATGGCTGCCAGCAGAATGCGTCCTGTACCCGCCAGAAATAGAGTGATTGCCTGAAGCTAGAGTTTCTTCACCTATTGAGAATGAAAAAGATCCAGAAGCAATAGTTTTAGCACCAAATGCCATCGAAACGTTTCCTGAGGCTTTCGTATATACACCAAAACTGGATGATCTGAAACCCGTCGCCTGTGAATAAGCTCCAAATGCTGAAGAATTAAATCCTGACGCTTTAGTATTGTAACCAGAAGCAAATGAAAATAAACCTATGCTATCTGCATCCCATGATTTATAATCATCAGCCACTGTTCCTACCCTAAAAGCTGATCGTGAAGGTATCCACATCAATCTGGTTCCATCTCCATTTACTGGTGCCGTAGGTGGGTTTGACACATCATCAGCACTTAAATCAACTACTGTTGGGTTCGCACTCCATAAACCTCCACTGTTGGTGTTCTTCAATTCATTCCCTTCTAAACCGTTAATTTCCCAGTAATTGGATGTGCTGCCACCTTTAGGCAATTCTACCCAATTGGTGTTTTGCATAAACCAGTAGCTATTGGTGCTTGTATCAAAAACCAACATCCCGTTTACCGGATTAGAAAGGGCCGTTCGCTGGGCACTGGTCATTTGAGGAAGGACTGTACCTGGCCCTATTACCGTGCTTTGAGCAAGGGTTATTTCTGATAAACCAACTAAAAATAAAAGGATTAAACACTTGAATCTCATGAATGTAACGTTACGTTTTTGACTATTCCCTACTTCTTAAACCATACAGATGCTTTAGTTTCTTCTCCTCCTTCCTGGGGCTTTATAAACACCACTATCTCATTTTTGCCTGCTGGGAGGCTATCAAATAGGTCGCCCGGAAAAAAGATATTACCTGGAAAGAATAAGTCACCCGGGAACATGACACCTGTTTGTGCTTCTGACTTAAAAAGTACTTTCCCTTGATGCTTTATGGCTGAATAGTATTGAACCTTAACCTTACCGTCACTATTCAGTTGAAATCCTATTAGTTTTTGTTCACTAAACTTTCTTAGATAGGCTTCAGGGTTTTCCTGAAAACTAGCTTGTTGCTTTTCATTTACACGTGGAGTGATTTGAATATTGATACTAAAAGCGACAATTAATAGAGTTAAGAAAATAGTTTTCATTGTTTTTAAAGTTTTAGCCTTTAGTGTCACAGGAAGTCAAAAGGTTAACATCCAGCAATATTTTTTTCTTTATGTTTACTTTCATTGTAAAACAGACACTAAGACTTGAACGAGTTTCAAAAGCTAGCAGAGGCTGACGATCTGGCTCTAGGTAAATTTTATAAGACTAACCGAAAGGACTTTTTGAGGTTTGGTGCCCGCTATGGGCTTCCTGAAGAAGAACTCTTAGATATTTATCAGGATGCCTGTATTGTTTTGATAGAAAATGCTCGCAAGGGAAATTTGAAAAGTCTAAAATCAACAGTCAAAACCTACCTTTTTGGTATCGGTAAGTTTTTGATTTTTAAACGATTCAAGGAAGCTATTTTACAAACCGATGAAACCCCTGAAAAAGCTTTTGACCCGTTCGAAAAACCTAAGATTGATATTCCTTTACAACAGCTGGGAGAAAGATGTAGAGCTATACTCCAACTATTTTATTATCATGAAAAAAAACTTGATGATATCTGTGAAGAACTGGGTTATAAGGACAAAAATGTCCTGAAAAGTCAAAAATCAAGATGTATTGCTCAGTTAAGAGCATTAATGAAGCGGACCAATGGATAAAGAGAAATTACTTGAGCTTGCTTTGCAAAATAAGCTTTCAGAAGCTGAACGCCTGACCTTTGAGCAAATGCTCAAAGAAGATGTAATTCCTAAAAGCCAATATGATTTTGAACGTGAGATTCAGGAAGGGATAAATCAAAAAGAGAGATATAAACTTAAAGAGCTTTTTAAAGAACAGGAAAGAATGCGAGTGTTTCCGCTGTGGGCGAAATGGGCGGCAGCAGCGATGATACTTTTGAGTTTCACTTGGTTTTTATGGCCAAAAAATGATCTGGACAAAAATCTGTACGCTAGTTACTATCAAAAGTTTCCAAACGTAGTGTCGCCTATTACAAGAGGAGAAAACCAAGAAGAAGATGCTTTCAGGGCATATGAAAATGGTGAATATGACAAGGCTCTAGACTTATTGAACCTTAGTGAAGGAGATACTGCTCGGTTTTATCAGAGTATGACGTTACTTGAGCTAAACAGAGATCAGGATGCCATTCGTTTATTAAAAGAGCAGTCCTATGAGTCAATTTTAGATGCCTATCGTCTCTGGTATCTATCCTTGGCATATTTGAAAAACGACCAAAAGGATAAGGCTAAGCCTCTACTTCAAAAGCTTTCTCAGATAGACTTTCCTTTACGCGACAAAGCCGAGGAACTCCTTTTTAAAATAAAATAGCCTGTTATCAGAAGAGTTACTGCTAACAATATGATCCAGGCTTTGTCAACTCCCTTCCTCTTCAATTCCAAGCTTTCCTTTTCCCCATTCAATACATATCCTGCCCAATACCAAGGATGTGTTTTCAACGGGTTATCATTGATAAACTTTCGTTTTGCCTCAGTCAAAGCCTCTTTTTTATCCCTACCCTCAGAGAGGTTCTGATAAAAGTTTGACATAATTTCTGCCGACTCGGTATCTGGTATTTCCCATAAGGTATGCAGTAGAGATCGGCTCCCGGCCAATGTAAGTGCTCTGGATAAACTCATCAATCCTTCTCCAGGTAGTTGCTTGCCATTTCCTGTGTTACATGCACTTAAAACGACCAATTTTGCCGGTATTTGTAGTGCAGAAATTTCGTCAAATGTCAGCTGTCCTCCATCATCAAAAACCAATGCAGAGTTATGGTATTCTGATGAATCTAAACTGGCATGCATGGCCATATGCAAGACCGTATATTCTGGTGAGTTTCGGAGAAAGTTAGCTTTAGTGGCTTGCTTGCCTTTTAAAACTGTGGCCTTGTAAATCTCTTGAAGACCTTCAGCCTCCTGAAAGGTAGACTTCAGCTCCATATATCCATCAGTACTTTTGTAATCTGGTGCCAAAGCCAGTATTTCAGATTTCTGCTTTTGGATTGCTTCAGGTATTCTATAAAACCTTAAATCATCCAAGTAACTGATATTCAAATTATGAATTAAGGGTTTTGAACCCAGGGCTTCAAACGGAAGTTGAGAAAGTAAACCATCCGGCACTATCGTTACATCGGAATTCGTCAGGTTTAATGGTTCAATGAGATTGGAAAATAACCCTTCACCCAGGGTTTTATATTCTTCGTTTCTTAACGAAACGGCCTTGTAAAATGCCTTTATCTCATTTTCAATTGTTTCACGATCACCAAGGTTAATGACTTTTATATCGCCATTTCTTAACTGATAAACCCATAATTCATTTTCCGTGAATAAATACCTTAAAATGGACTGCTGACCTTGAAGTGTTTGAGCTATTTCTGAAACATCAATTTCTTTACGGATCAAATCTGCCCAAGTAGGGTTTAAATTCTCAATCAGTTCAAATTTCTTATTCCACAGGTTTTGTCGATCCTGCTCGGTTTCGGTTGTGCTTAAAGCATATTGAAGCGAGGCAAAATCTTCAAAACTCGAGCCTTGTTGATCAAACTGCCTGTTCAAAAATTTATTCCAAACGTAGCTGGATCTATTGTTTTCAATTTGATTTAATATTGAAATGGATTCTTTAAAGTCTGAATTTGACAACGTTTGATATTGAAGAAGCTCATTAGAAACCGCCTTGAAGTGTTCATTCAGTTCTTCGTCGTAAATACCTTTCGCGTAATAACCCGAAAACATCTGAGAAGACTTTTGAGCAAATATTCCTGCCAGTTTCAACGATTCTTCATCACCCGAATTTTCAAAGTCCCTTCTGAAAACCTCGGCTGAAGTGTATAAAATGTATAACCATCTGTTACTATTCTGACTAAATTCTATGTTTTGAAGCTTATGACTATGAAGTTTATCTCCCAAATAGTTTTCCCACATTTTGGTCAAAAGACCAGTTGCTTTCTGTTGCAAACCTCCACGAGACAAAGCCTGACTTCTTGCTGTAAGTAGCATTAGACCATTTATTTCTAAAGGAGATTCTGAGAGGTAGCTAAAGCTTTGCTTCAGGGTGTTTTCGGCTTTTAAATATTGCTTCCTTTTCAAATAGGTTGCAGCCAGGTTAGATTCGGCCTTCATCTTATTCAAATTCGTTTTTGCAATACCTTTCATTTGAGTAAAAACACGTTCGGCACTTTCATAATCTTTTAATCGAAGTAAACCATAACCCAATGCATCAAGCGTGTAGAATGCGTAATTTGAAAACCTTTCTTTTTCATATTGACTTAAACCTGACTGAAAATCCTCAAAATCTTTCCTCACTCTTTCTATCTCATTGGAAATAGGAAACGAGCGTAAATAATTAGCATCACCCAGGTAAAACCTATACCCGTTCAAAGTTTTTTTAACTCCCTTTAAGCGGCTTTTTGCTGTTTCTCTGACCTCTGTGGCTTTCCTTCTATCTCCGTAGTCAGAGAGAGCCTGCATATAATTCATAAAAATTGAAGAATAATTATCCAGATCGTCAGGGTGGTATTTCTCTATGTACTGAAAAGCTTTCCCGTAGCTCACTCGCTCTAAAGGTTGAATCTGAAGCTCACCATAAACATAAGCCATATCATTATATAAAATGGGGAGGTCTTCATTGCCTAAATCACCGTTTTCCTCTATCAGCTGGATACCTTTCTTGTATGTATCTATCGATTTTTCAAATTCTCCCTCATAGTCTAATAAATAGGCATTTGCATAGTGATATTTAGCCCTCTCTTTAAAGTTTTGAAGCGAGTCTAAGGATATTAAGTTGAATTGTTTTCTAGCAGAATCAACTGATATGTTATCAGCTAAATACAAGATGTCATCTACCGTTTTCTGAAATGTAGAATCGACGGAATTGTTAATTGATGAAACCTTCTCAGAAGTCACTTCTCTCGACTTAGTTTGACAAGCCAAAACAGTGAAAATACTGACCGTCAAACAGGCAGCTTTGAAGAAATTGTGGCCTTTGAAGAAATTCAAAATGGTGATCTTAGCAACTCTTTAGATTAACTAATTACTGCACTTTCTTTCTTTTTATCAATTTGACGTAATTTTACGGTCAAATAAAACTCACTTATGCCAAGTCCAAACTGGAAGATTGCCAAAGAATACGAAGACATCACCTACAAAAAAGCCGATGGCGTAGCCAGAATTGCATTTAACCGACCAGAAGTAAGAAATGCATTCAGACCAAAGACCGTTTTTGAGCTAATTGACGCTTTTGAAGATGCTCGAAACGACGGTGAGATTGGCGTAGTTCTTTTAAGTGGAGAAGGTCCATCCTCAAAAGACGGAGGTTGGGCTTTTTGTAGTGGCGGAGATCAGAATGCCCGTGGCAAAGATGGATATAAAGACGAAGTGGGTGTAGGTAGACTTAATATTCTGGATGTACAACGTCAGATTCGTTTTATGACCAAACCGGTAATAGCTGTGGTACCCGGCTGGGCTGTAGGTGGTGGTCATAGTTTACATGTGGTTTGTGATATGACATTGGCAAGTAAAGAGCATGCGATTTTCAAACAAACTGATGCCAATGTAGCCAGTTATGACGCAGGTTATGGATCGGCTTACCTGGCCCGCCAGGTAGGTCAAAAAAGAGCCCGTGAAATCTTCTTTTTGGGCGATAATTATTCTGCTCAGGAGGCTTTTGAAATGGGGATGGTAAATGCTGTTGTTCCACATGAAACACTAGAACAAACCGCTTTTGAGTGGGCACAGAAGATCCTAGAAAAGAGCCCGATGGCTATCAGAATGCTGAAATATGCCTTCAATATGATAGATGACGGACTGGTAGGACAGCAAATCTTTGCAGGCGAAGCTACTCGCCTGGGTTATATGACCGATGAAGCACGTGAAGGCCGTGATGCATTCTTGGAGAAGCGTAGACCTGAGTTTGAGAAATTTCCGAAGTATTCTTAAAACTAGAGTTTAAGTTTCTTCTTCTGTCTTTTTGAAAGTTCTTCAGAAATAATATCTGGATTTAGATATTGTTTGTATTCTTCGTTTTTCTTTAAAACTCCAAAAAACTCTCCGTTATTGGCTGTAAACTTAAGAGGAACTCCTACATACGGGCTTTTTTTGCCGATATCTGGTGATCTAAGAATCGAATTGCTTAAATAATAAACCTGTAATTGAAGATTATTTTTTAATTCAGCATCCTTAAATGCAGCAAGTGGTTGACCAGGTATTACAAATTCACCTTCTTTAATCATCATATCCACCGGGGCAGTAATGGTGTACTTAGCGATAGTGCCATCCTTATGCTGAATAGTTATTTTATTTCTTCCAGATTGATAAATTGTTTCACGTGACTCTTCTACTTTCAAAATATTCACGACTTCAAGTACTTGGCCTGCTCTTACAGCACAAATTGAGTCTTTACCCCTAAAAGTAAATCCAATAGCAAAAAAGCTTGACCCTTTATCCTTTACAATTTCAAGATCTGAAATATCCCTAACGCTAAATACCTTAATATCGGTATTTTCTGAAGTAGGAAGAACATATTTAAAGTTCTCATCTGGTGATTTTCTTAAAGAAGCACCATCAAATACTGAATAATTATATCTAGCAGATTGACCGGTATAATCTGGTATCTTTTTTAGTCTTAAAATTTCTTTCTTTCCAGGTCCGACTGTGGCAATGAATATTTTATTACTTACCCTTCTGGCTTCAAAACCTCTTAAAGTAGTGAACTTGAGTTTAACCGTATTTTGACCTGTTTTTTGGCTATTTGTATAAATACTAAGTGATTGATCTGGATTCCATTCTGAATTAACCTTGATTTCTCCATCCTGAGCAAAAGAATAAAAACAAACCAACAAGAAGGAAACTAAGAATAGTGTGGATTTAAACATATTTTCGAATTAGTAGACCCGAAAATATAGATCAACATTAAAGGATCAAAATAGAATTTTATCAGATTCTATTTTTCTAGGCTATATAAACCGTCTTCACGTTCACAAATTCACGAATACCATAATGTGATAATTCACGACCAAAACCACTGATTTTGATACCTCCAAATGGTAAGCGAGGATCAGATTTTACGTATTGATTCACAAACGATGAACCAGCCTCTAACTCATTTTTGGCAATACGCTCTCCTCTACTCAGGTCTGACGTGAAAACGCCGCTTCCCAGGCCAAATTTTGAGTCGTTTGCTATCTCTATAGCTTCTTGCTCGTTTGAGGCTCTTATAACACTTGCTACGGGCCCAAAAAGCTCTTCTTCATAGGCAGGCATTCCTTGTTTTACATCCGTCAATATAGTAGCCGGATAATATGCTCCAGGCAAATCTGGTATTTCTCCACCGATAAGTATTTTGGCTCCTTTTTTCACACTCTCCTGTACTTGTTCATGCAGTTCATCTCGAAGGTCTGTTCTGGCCATCGGAGCTAGTGTAGTTTCCTTTTTGGTAGGGTCGCCCAAAACAGCCTCGGCCATTTTTGATCTGAATTTTTGAAGAAATTCGTCGTAAACTTTGTCTATAACAATGAATCTTTTGGCTCCAATACAACTCTGTCCGCTATTCAATAATCTGCTTTCCGCACATTTCTCAGCAGCAAGGTCTAAATCGGCATTTTCCAAAATTAAATAAGCATCTGAGCCACCCAACTCTAATACGGCTTTCTTAATGTTTTGTGCTGCTTTAGATGCTACAGCTGCTCCGGCTTTCTCACTTCCGGTAAGTGTAACTGCCTTAATAATAGGATTTTCTATCAGTTTTTCCACTTGCTTTCCACTTATCCACAAGTTTGTAAACAAGTGTTTTGGAAAGCCGGCTTCCTCAAAAACCTCCTGAATTAGCTCGGCAGAGTGAGGTACATTGCTGGCATGCTTTAAGACTGCTACATTACCCGCCATAAGAGCAGGAGCCGCAAAACGAAAAACTTGCCAGAATGGAAAATTCCAAGGCATTACAGCCAATATGACACCCATCGGCTGGAAACTGACAAAACTCTTAGAAGCATCACTTTCAATCATCTCATCTTGTAGAAACTGCTCCGCATTGTCTGCATAATACTCACATACCCAAGCACATTTCTCTACCTCAGCTTCGGCAGAAGACAGCGTTTTGCCCATTTCCTGAGTCATGATGGCGGCGTACTTTATTTTATTGGACCTTAAAACCTCAGCAGCCTTTTTCATTCGTTCTGAACGCTCCTGAAACTCCGTTTTTTTCCATTTTTGAAAAGTATTTTCAGCCTTCTCTAAGACTTCTTTAGCTTCTGCATCTGTAGCAAGAGTGTATTCTTTGATGGGTTGATTAGTAGCCGGGTTTATACTTGTGATTGTCATTTATAGCTCTATTTATTGATAAAACATTTCGTTCTTTTTCCAGTTCACTGAAAACTGATGTATTCACTTGGGTGTGATTAAAATATCATTCCTATATTTAGTTTTTACACAAGAAGAACAGGCAAATCCTGATGGAAGAACAGAATTTATATACAGCCGAACAGCTGGAAAATGCATCCACGAGGTCAGAATTGATCAAGATTGCTAAGGAAAATGATATTAAGATCAAGAAAACACTTCGTAAACTTCGGTACGAAGATGAACTGAAGCAATTACAAGCTGAGCTGGTGGATCTTCAGCAATGGGTCATGAAAAACAAAAAGAGAGTGGCTATTCTTTTTGAAGGTAGAGATGCCGCCGGAAAAGGAGGATCTATCAAGCGTTTTGTGGAACATCTTAACCCAAGAGCTATGCGGGTAGTTGCTCTTAATAAACCTACCGAGGTAGAGAAAGGGCAATGGTATTTTAGAAGATACATCAAAGAGCTTCCTGAACCGGGAGAAATCGTGTTTTTTGACCGAAGTTGGTATAACAGAGCCGTGGTAGAGCCAGTCATGGGCTTTTGTACTGAAGAACAGTACAAACGATTTATGATTCAGGTACCTGAATTTGAACATATGCTTTACGAAGATGGTGTTCATATCATCAAATTTTGGTTCTCCATTTCAAAAGAAGAACAACAAAAGCGTTTTGAATCTCGGATGGAAAACCCATTGAAACAATGGAAATTTAGCCCTGTAGACATGAAAGGTCAGGAACTATGGGACAAATACACTTACTATAAAGAGGAGATGTTCTCAAACACGCATACATCATTTAGTCCGTGGATAGTGGTCAAAACCAATGATAAAAAAACTGCCAGGCTGGAAAGCATCAAGTATGTACTTTCAAAGTTTGATTATAGCCGTAGAAATAGCTCAAAAGCCCATTTATTTCCTGATCCTAACGTGATTATGAGGTATTTCAGAAATGTAGAACAGATTGATAAATAAGGATATGAAATTAAGCGAAGAAGACGTAAAAATATTGAATTCAAAAGAAGGCCTGAGAAGGATTCTGATGAACAAAAAAGTCAATCTGGAAAGGGCTTTACGCCTTGCCAATTATGATCATAAGCTCAAGGAATTACAGACTGAACTTATCAAGCTTCAAACCTGGGTAATCAATAATAATAAAAAGGTTGTAATCATATTTGAAGGAAGAGATGCCGCAGGTAAAGGTGGAGCCATCAGAAGGTTTACGGCCTATATTAACCCAAGAAGATACCGTGTGGTAGCCTTGCCAAAACCCACGATCGAGGAAGAAGGTCAATGGTATTTCCAACGCTATGTGAATCACCTTCCCAGACCAGGAGAAATAGTGTTTTTTGACCGAAGCTGGTATAACAGAGCTGTCGTGGAGCCTGTAAATGACTTCTGTACACAAGAACAGTACGAGCGTTTTATGAGCCAGGTCAATGATTTTGAAAAAATGGTGCAGTCAAGCGATACCTACCTGATTAAACTATACTTCTCCATTACCAAAGAAGAGCAGGAAGAACGTTTTGAGGAAATCAAATCAGACCCTTTAAAACGCTGGAAAATCACTCCTGTAGACCTGAGAGCACAGGAATTATGGGATAAATACACGGAATACAAAGAGAAAATGTTTGAAGTAACAAACACTGAAAATGCACCGTGGACCATCATCAAAGCCAATAAGAAAACAGAGGCCCGAATCTCAGCCTTAAGCCATATTCTGGAGACTATTCCTTACGAATAGTCTTCTTATTTGCGTAGCATATTCAAAAGACTGGCTAGTTTATCTTTGAGATCTTTACGATCTACAATGAAATCTAAAAAGCCATGTTCAAGAACAAATTCTGCCGTTTGGAACCCTTTAGGTAAGTCTTTACCTATAGTTTCTTTAATAATTCTAGGTCCTGCAAAACCAATTAGCGAACCCGGCTCTGCTATATTGAAATCTCCCAACATGGCAAAAGAAGCCGTAACACCACCAGTAGTCGGATCTGTTAATAAGGAGATATAAGGAATTTTAGCTTCGTCTAATAGAGCAAGTTTAGCCGATGTTTTGGCCATTTGCATTAATGAATAACCTGCTTCCATCATTCGGGCACCACCTGACTTTGAAATCATAAGGAAAGGAATTCCTTTCTTCAGGGAATTGTCAATACCTCTGGCAATCTTCTCTCCTACTACAGAGCCCATAGAACCACCGATAAAACCAAAATCCATGCAGCAAACGGTGATGTCTTTTCCATGCATTTTGCCAGTAGCAGTACGACAAGCGTCTTTAAGGCCAGACTTCTTCTCTGTGTTCGTTATACGATCCGGGTAAGCCTTGGTATCTACAAACTCCAAAGGATCTCCGGATCTCATATCAGCATCTAACTCCTTGAATTCACCTTTATCAAAAAGCAGTTTAAAATAGGCTTCAGAGCCTATTTTATCGTGATAATTACAATGCAAACAGGTATAGGCGTTTGTTCTGTGTTCGCGGGTATGCATTACCTGCTTACACTCAGAACACTGATGCCAAAGACCATCCGGTGCCTCTCTTTTAAGCTCGGTTGGGGTGTTAATTCCTTTTGTTTTTCGTTGAAACCAAGACATAGACTTGCTTTTCGAATTTAATTAGAGGGCAAATATAGGAAGAAAGTCTGCACCACTTAAGTACAGACTTTATTTTCGAACCGGAGGTATTGTTTACGAGGTATCGTAAGAAATACAGTTCTTTTGTTATCAGGAAGTTAGTTTTTTGACGTAAGTCCGAATCCTAGAGTTCTACATCATCTTTAAAGTAGACTGTACCCTGTACACCCCCGTAATATATAATCTTTGCCCTACCCTGCTTTTTACCATTGACGTATCTCACAAAAAGGCGGTCGCCATTGCGATAGTAATAAATGGCCTGGTCATCGTGCATGATATTATTCTTAAACTTACCGACATAACGATCGCCATTTTTAAAGAAATAGGTCCCATAACCATGATAAGAGCTGCCGGAGAAATCTCCCTCAAACTTCTTTAGACCATCGGCGTAATATTCTACTCCATGACCGTTTCTTCTACCATTTTTCCAGTTACCAGCGTATTTTTCATAGGTTCTGTGATTTACCGCTACCCCAAAACCATTCCCACAGTTTCCTTCTATACAGCCCGTTCTAACTTTCTTAACAGGTGTTTTTATTTCGGGCTTTTCTACCACCACAGGCTCAATTTTAGGGCGATCAATTTCTCTTTCACGCACTTCCGGCTGGCTTTCTTTTACCGTTTCCGGCTCTGCATTAACTCTAGGATATAGGGCCTTTGCTTTATTATAACCTGTTTTTATTGAAGCCAGTCTTTTTCTTCTCGGAGGATGGCTACCCGTGTCATAATCAGTAGTTAATTTCCAGATGGCCGATTGAGCCTCTTTAAGACTTGCTCCCATCTGATACATCACGAAACCGGAAAACTCATCGGCCTCAAGCTCCCTTTCCGGGTCAGAACCTCCATATTTAAGCGTATGACCTTGTAAATGGTGCCCTATTTCATGTGCCAGAACACTCATGGCACCCCAGTCTGTTTTTGCCAGACTATTGACCCTTCTCATAAAACTTCCGTCATAAACGATTAATCGTTCACCGTTTCGTGTGGCTGCAAAGCAATTGTCAATATTCGGACATTCCATGACATAGAAATTCTGCTTCAATCCAGATCTACTCACGATTTTCTCAACTGCTCGTTGTGCTTCTGGTCTGGTTCTGTAGCCAAGAAGGTCACAAATAGCTTTTTCATTGATTTTATTGCTGGTATAACTACAGGCAAAAGTCACTGTGGAATCCTGAGCCATAGATGTAAAAGCCGTCAGGACAGTAAATAGACTTAAAGCAGCTTTTCTGAAGGAGGTCATAAGAAGGAGGTCTGATTTAAATGCACCTTTTCAACGAGCCTTTCTCCTGATTTAGTATAAAGGAATTGAAGTCCCGATTTAGAAAACGAAGTCGCCTCTGAGTTCTCTGTACTTTTTCCGTGCCATTGCACTATAAATACTACCCGGAAACTCAGCTAAAATCTGCCTGTAAAGCTGCATAGACTTTTCATTGTCTTTCAGGTTTTCATCATAGATTTTGGCCTTCATATAAAGGGCGTCATCTGCCAGTATATCATATTTATAGTTATCCAGGATACCATCAAAATCGTTTAGAGCCTTTTCCAGATGATCTATTTTATAGTGTGTATTGCCACGCAACCACAGAATTTCATCGGCAAGTGAATGTGACTTGTACAGTTCGAAAATAGAATCTAAAGCCACTAAGGCTTTTTCTGTTTTATTCTGAAAAATTAGCAGATCTACAGCGGCATATGCTTTCATAGCGGCATCTGTGGTATCCAAGCCTATATTATCCTGAATGAGCAGACTCAAATGCATAGCATCGTTCGCAATTTCTCTTGTAGTGGCCTTTTTAAGAATATCTAAAACTTCTTTTGAAAGCTCAAATTCACCGGTGTAATAGTACATTTTGGCATTTTTAAGCTTTGCTATTTCTGCCAGATGATCCTCTTTTTGAGATTTTTCCACCTGCATATATAACAAAGTGGCCTCCCACGGTTCGTCTTTCAGGATATAAATATCTCCCAGGTCCAACTTGCACAGATCTTTAAAATCCTGATTAGAACCTGCTTGAGATATTGCTTCATTCAGGATGTTGATAGCTTTTTCATGGTCATCCAGATAGAAAGCATGAAGCAATGCCATATTCCTTAAGGCGTCCATGGTCTTGGTAGTTCTCCCAAGATCATCCAGAAGATTTTCGTACTGTTGAATAAGGCCTATAATATCCTCTCTATTGAGCGGAAAAGTATTTTTGATGATTTGCTCTCTGCACTGAATGTTAAGCCTTCTAGCATAGGCATAATAGTCTGCAGCGGGGTACTCTGCCATTATATACTCATACATTCTGGCCGCGTCTCGGTATTGACTATTGCTGTAAGCAAGATTAGCCAGCTCATAAATCTTAATTCCGTTTAAAGCGAGACGTCTGTCAAGAGCCCTTGCTTGAGTAAAAGCTCTTCTAAAATCACCTTGCTGAACAAAATGCCATATCAAAATCTCGTTATAGTATGTTGAACCAGGATTTTCTTGGATACGCGTGTATAAAAGACGCTCCAGCATCGTAATCTCCTCCTCGTCCTTGATATTATCTTGGATAGTCCTCTGTACATAATCAGATTGAGGATGACTTATTCCATAAGAGAAAACCTCTTCCAGCATTTCTTGCTTTTTACCTGCATAGAGGTATGCCCTGGCTAATTGAATATTATGTTTATCAGGAGAATTGGATAGCTCTCTTGACCTTAATAATAAATCAATCAAAACATCCATTTTATTGGTCCGATAAAGAAAGCTTTGTAACTGATACACATAAGCGTCTTTAGCAGCTGCAGTTTCTACAAGTTCATGATAAGCTTCCTCGGCGGTTTCTGTATCACCTGATTGCTCATATAAATAGGCCAAATCCGCCCTGTAAACGATCAAGGTAGGGAAATCCTTTACTTCCTTTTTTAAGTACTCCTCAGCCTCTTTAAATTGCTTTAAACGCACAAGAGTTTTATAGAAGTTATCATGTATACTCCTACTATTCTGTTTATCCCTGCTTAGCTTTTTATAGAGCTCCGCCGCCTTCTCAAATTCACCCTGATTAAAATATTCATGAGCCAGTTCCAGATCCTGAGAAAAACTCAAGCCGCCGCAGATCAAAACTATTATTAGTGTGTTTAGGAATCTCATATAAAATAAAAATAAGGATATTATTTATTTATTGTTTTTAACTATTACTCCTGTGGATTTGTGATTAAATATTTCTATTGATTTTCTTGCTTCCAGTAGTTGTGAATTTCTGTGTAGGTTTTCGTGAATAAGTTTAGAAGTAATACACATTTAATCTTTTGATTCTCTGTAATTTATTGAGTTCTCCACTGTTTCTTGGATTTAACAATTACTTCATATTGCCTTTAAATTTGGTTGATATTTGATAGTTAATTGTTCTGGTAAAAGTTGGGTAGAACTGAAAGTTTACTTGTTTATTCCACCTGATTTCAAACTTGAATTGATTTATTGTGAATAGCTGTGGATTGTACGTTTGTTTATTCAACACTTTTCGTCAACAATTCACAGGGTTATTCACATTAATTGAGTTGAATATCATTAATCTCAAAGTTTGCTTTCAATTTTATCGTTCCTTTGCTCACAACGACTCTTTCAGGTTGTTTATTCTCTTCAAAGTTTCCGGTATCCCATTGATTATTATTATTCAAGTCTTCGATAATTCGAATCTTGTATTCACCTGGGATAACATTATCAAATCGATAATTATCCGTAAATGATTGATTTTGAAGTATTTCTAAAGTTTTGGCATGAAGTAATTCGGCAATTTTGTTGCCTTCAAATTTTGTATAACGACCAGAAAGAGTACCCAATTCTTCTTGTTGATAAACTTTGTTGATAAGTGTATAAGTGCTATTAGTATCTGATTTATAGCTAGTTATAACGTTGGATGGTATATTTAACTCAATTTCTCTTTCTACATTATGTGTAAAAGCAATTTTCAGTTTTGTCTGAGAGTCATCTAACCACGTTAGATCAAAGGGTATGGTATAAGTAGTATCTGCTGTTAGTGTAATCTTAGATTGGTCTATGTTGGATATAGGTTCTTCAAATTCAAGAATGTATTCTTTTGGAGAAACTAGTTTATCTCTAGAGTTTATATTTTCAACGTTTATTCTGAAGGCTTCAATTTTCTCGTTCTTCGAGTTTCTAAGATTATTATTGAAATAAATTTTCTTCTCTTCCTCTAGCGAATTTCCTATAGAATCTAGAACTATTATTTTAGTTTGTACTGTATCTTCTGTAAATGGGTTATTAAAAAATAGTAGTTCATCGCCCATTAATTTGTACGTAAGAGAATCGGCCGGGTTGAGATATTCAAGTATTACGGACTTAATTGGTTTGTCAAAGGATATGGAAAAATTCTCTTGTCTTGACAATGATCTTTTGATTTTCGGTGGGTCAATATTGTTGGGGTAGACCTGTAGATCAAGATTTACAATATTTGAATCAAGACTAATCGTGTCTGATAGAAATCCAAAGAATTCCGTTTTGCTATCAAAATAGAGATTTGAGTTTTTATCAGTAAAAGCTAATAGGCGATATTGAGAGGCTTTAAGGTTTTCAAAAACAAAGTTCCCGGTAGTGTCTGTAGTAAAGAAGTATTTGGGTTTTTGTTTTAAGAGTGGTAGTGTATCTTCTTTATTGAGGTCATATAGAGCAACCGTGGCCTCATCTGTTTTTTTACCTGATAGCAAATTTGTAATCTGACCACTTATCTCCAGGGAGTCTATATAATCTCCGGTACTAAATACCACTTTTAAATTACGTGCTGGATTTTTTTCGTTCAGATCTTTTATACCATTCCGGAAGTTTATGGTGTACGTGGTAGAATCCTCAAGGGGTTCATCAAATTTAAGTTGAACTCCATATGGTTTTGATTTAAGATCATAAGCTCCTTCTGGTTTAGGAGTAATGATCATTTCTTGTCTCAGGGTAGTACTCTCTACGAGTTCATTAAACTCTAATGTTATAAGCTGATCCTTAAAGTTTAGAGTTTTGTTTTCAGGGTATGAACTTATAAGTTCCGGAGGATCCTCATCTTTGTCTCCTCCTGTAGGTGGGACAAACTGTGCACACCCTGTAATAAGTAAACTTAGAACGACTAATATTCTTTTCATTTTATCTCCCGAGGTAAACCATGAGAACTGAGATGTCGGCTGGTGAAACGCCACTAATTCGTGAGGCCTGTCCTAATGTACTAGGTTTGATATCCTTTAATTTTAAGCGAGCCTCTATTGAAAGTGATGTTAACTTCTCGTAATCAAAATCTGGATTAATAGTAAGGTTTTCCAGCTTGTTCATTTTTTCAGCCATCTGAAGTTCCTTCTCTATATATCGCTCATACTTCACTTTAATTTCGGTTTGTTCAATGGTCTCTTTAGAAAGTTGAGATAGTTCTTCTTTTAGTTCTGTTGATAAGCTTTGAACTTTATCTATATTAAGTTCTGGCCTTTTAAGAAGATTATAGACAGTTGTTCTTTCTTTTATAGGAGAAGAATTATATACCTCTAATTGAGTGTTGATATCCTGTGGATCAAGTTTCATTTTCTGAACTGCTTGATACAGTTCATCAGAAGACGCAATTTTTGAATTTACCTTTTGAAGTCTTTCTTCTGATGCTAGTCCAATATCATATGAACGAGGAGTCAGTCTTATGTCAGCATTGTCTTGTCTAAGCAAAGTTCTGAACTCTGCTCTGGAAGTAAACATACGATATGGTTCGTCTGTACCTTTATTGACAAGGTCATCAATAAGAACTCCGATGTATGCTTCATTTCTTTTTAGTACAAATGGATCCTTATGATTGATTTTAAGGTGGGCATTAATTCCGGCCATCATACCTTGAGAGGCTGCTTCTTCGTATCCAGTTGTTCCATTTATTTGACCGGCGAAATAAAGATTATCTACGAGTTTAGTTTCTAATGTTAGCTTTAATTGTGTAGGAGGAAAGAAATCGTATTCTATAGCATAACCAGGTCTGAACATTTTTACCTTTTCAAAACCTGGAATTTTTCTAATGGCATTGTATTGCACATCTTCGGGAAGTGAGGTTGAGAAACCATTCACATACATTTCTACAGTATCCCATCCTTCTGGTTCAAGAAATATTTGATGTCGATCTTTATCTGCGAAACGATTAATCTTGTCTTCTACGGAAGGACAGTAACGTGGACCTAAACCTTGGATTCTACCATTGAACATTGGTGACTTATCAAATCCTTTTTTAAGTTCATCATGAACATCTTGGTTAGTGTATGAGATCCAGCAGCTCCTTTGATTTTGCAATGGTTTGGTATCTGTGTAAGAGAATTTTTCCGGAGATTCATCACCGAATTGTTCTTCCATTTTAGAGAAGTCGATTGATCGTTTATCAACTCTTGGCGGAGTACCCGTTTTCATTCGTCCTGATGTAAAGCCAAGATCAATCAATTCCTCAGTTATTCCTTTTGAAGCTCTCTCTCCTGCTCTACCACCACCAAAGTTTTTTTCTCCTATATGGATGAGTCCGTTAAGAAATGTTCCGTTAGTAAGGACAACAGATTTTGATTTAATCTCTAATCCTAATGAAGTTTTTACGCCTACTACCTTATTATCTTCAATAACTAATCCACTGACCATTTCTTGCCAGAAGTCTATATTAGAGTTTGCTTCTAATGCCCATCTCCATTCTTCAGAGAATCTAAATCGATCACTTTGACATCGTGGACTCCACATGGCAGGACCTTTAGACCTATTTAGCATTCGGAATTGGATCATGGTCTTATCAGATATAATTCCTGACATGCCGCCCATGGCATCAATTTCTCTTACAATTTGTCCTTTAGCTACTCCGCCCATTGCCGGGTTACAAGACATCTGTGCAATGGTCTGAAGATTCATTGTAGCTAGTAAAACCTTTGAACCCATAGTAGCTGCTGCATGTGCTGCTTCACAACCTGCATGACCTGCTCCTACTACTATAACATCGTATTTTGGAAACATATATCTAATGTTCCACGTGGAAACTTCTATTCTTTCGCTATTTGTGTTCCACGTGGAAACTTCAATTTTGAGTGTAAAATCTTAGGTGAAATTTCAGAAGATCAATTAAGTCTCTTGAAATAATTATCAGTTTCTTGCTTGTAGAAAGGCGTAAAGTTTGGAGGAGTTGTTCTGATTAATTCCAATTGCTTTTGTTTTTCTTTCATAAATTCTTCAAGAGATGGAGGCGATGTTCGGTTGATTTCTATCGCACTTTTTGATTTTCTCTTAGTATCTAACTCCTGCTCTTTCACTGCCTTCTCTACTTCAAGTAATCTTGTTTCTAGTTTTTGTTGCCTTTTAAATAACTCTGGATTGATACGTTTATTGATTAAGTCATTTTCAGTATCATCCATTTGCTTTTGCATTTCCTGTAAATCATTACCGAACTTTTTCCCTAGTTCGGTTCCGTTTAATTGGTCCTGCATTTCTTGTATTTTCTTTCTAATCTTGGCTTGTTCATTCGCAATCTTCGCTAGTTCTTTCGACATCTCGGATTGGCTTTGACCGTTTTTGCCAAGACCCTGCATTCTCTTATTCAGGTCTCCTTGTTGTTTGCCAAGACCAGGTGAAGGTGCTGCCCCTTCTTGTTTACCTTCTCCACTACCCGGCATTGACATGGCTGCCATCATTTCTTGCATCTGCTGAAAAGTGTCACTTAACATTAAGGCTAGGTTATTCATAGAGGTCATACTAAACTGCTGTTTCGCCGTAGCTTTTGGTAATTCACGTTCTCTGAGAAGAGTGATGGATTCGTCCATGGTATTCTTCATAGAGGTGACTTCTTTTGTAACAAAGCTTTCAAGCTGCATCACTCGCTGTGCCAGGGAGTACAAACTATCTTCAATAACTTTAGCATCATCTACGAGTTTTAATTGATCTTGTGAGTATTCTACAAAACGAGGATCTGACTTGCTCAATCCTCTGAATCCTTTCATGAGTTCTTCTTGATCAAATGAGAGTTTAACAAGGTTTTCAAGTATCGCTCTTAAAGCCTCTATGTCTAAATCTAATTGTTTCATCTCAGCAGACTGCATTTGAGCCTGCATGGCAGAAGCCATACTTTTCATGGATTTTGCCGCTTTTTTCTGAGATTTGCTGGACTCCTTAGAATTCTTCTGTTCTAATTGTTCACTAGCCTTTTGTTGTTCTTCAGAAACTTCCTCTTGTTTTTCGTTTTGATCATCAAAAGGCTTTCTTAACTCTTTACTTAGTTTTTCAGCTTCGTCTATTTTTTCTTGTTGTTTCTTAAACTCCTCATTGATTTTTTCTTGCTCTTTTTCCAGTTGCTGATTATTCTTTTCATCAGTATTTTTTTCAGTTTTCTCGGCAAGTTTCTCCTGTTTCTCGGCAAGTTCTTCCAGGTCTTTAGTGATATTATCTACTTTCTGTTTAAGTTGCATTTGCTTAAATAGCTTGAGCGTTCTATCAATTTCTTTATCAAGATTTCTGTCTTGATTTTTCATTTTCTCTATTTGTTCCTGAAGCTTGTCTTCCTCATTATTTTCAAGCATTTCCTCCATCTGTTTGAAGAGCTCATTATTCTCTTCTTTCATGAGTTCATCCAGAAGATTTTGTAACTGCTCCATCTTCTTTTGTGTCTCAGATGATTGTTCTTGAAATCTATTTTGCTTCTCCTGCATCCGGTCATATTGCTCCTGAAGCTTTCTCAGATCATCGAGCATTTCCTGACGCTTTTTAATCAACTCTTCCAGTTTCTTTTTTTCCTGATAGTCAATTTCTTTTTTAGACTTCAGGTCTTTGTCAATTTCTTCTAGTGATCTTTTTAACTCTTTAGACTTTTGAAGAAGATTTTCCATTTTTTGTTCAGTGTCTTCTACCTGTTTTTCTACTTCTTCATCAAATTTCTCTGAGCTAGGCATGCCAAAAGTTTGAAGTGATGAACGGCTGGATTTTGGTCCATGAACACCATCATTATCTCTCACTTCCAGGAAGTATTCTAATTGCTCACCCTGATTTAATTGGAGTGAGGCTACGTCAAATTGGTAATAGAATGTTTGAGACAGTTGGCTTTTGTTTAGTGCTATTGGCGTTTCGTTATATTTTTCTTGTCCTTTTAATCGGTATTTAAGTTTAAGGTCTGTAAAACCGTAGTCATCAGCTATTGTTCCTCCTAAAGCAATGAAATTGTAGAGTGTGGTGTCTTTGATCTGCTCAAGATCAATCTTAGGATATTGATCTTTTATGACATTTATATAGTAAGCAATTTTTTCATCTCCTTGAGTTTGATTATTCTTTATAAGAACTTGATAATCAGATGATTGAATTAAATTCTTGCTGAAGCTATACTCATTCTGGTTGTTTTGCTTTGCAATGGCAATTTCATCACCAAAAAGAAGCGAAAGGCTATCGGCATATTGAGTTTTAAAAAGCCATTTTAGCCTGGTGCCCTCTGGTATAATGAGGTTACCGACATTTTGGAGCTTCTCAGGGCTTTGATTAAGGTATTTTGGGTAGATGGCTTCTACATCAAAGGATAGTAACTCAGGACGGCTCAAAAGGCTTAATTCATGTCTTTTTGACTCAAAGCCCGAAGCCAAGAAATTAAACTCCACATTATCCTGGAGTTTATTGAAGGTGTATTGATAAACGCCTTCATCATCCTGATCCATCCTGAATCTTCTTTCGTTATAAATGAGGTAAACTTCTTCGGGAATGGAATTGCCTTCAAGGCTAAGTTTTAAGGTAAAGTCTTCATTGCGATAAGCGTTCAAGTCCTCATTTTGTAAGACAAAATCAAAGGGAGCCTCTTCAATAAATTCCTCTCTGAACTTAAAGATTCGCTCACTACTCTGAAAAAATTTCGGAGAGATGGCAGATATGAAAAGTATTAATACGAGTGGTGGTAGGACGTATTTGAGGTATTTTTTATTATCCCCTAAATTAATGGCATCGCTAAATTTATAGAAAGTGAGGTTTTTACTCTTTTGCTCTATGCTCGCTAAAAGAAGTTGATTTTCGGCATCTGCGGTAGCCGATAATTGTAATGTATTTAGAAGCTTATCCCCTATTTCCGGAAAAAAACGACCAATATTTACGGCAGCTTCCTGGTCTGAAACGCCTTGTCTTACTTTTATAAAATGCAGTAATGGCTTACCGATTAGGTAAACCAGAGTGTATACAGCCACCGCTATAAATAGCAATAAGAGTATAGCTCTAAAAACGCTACCCAATCTCCCAAAATATTCGATAAAATTGACGAAAAGAAAAACGGAGAAAAGTAATCCCAGGGAGATCAGAAGTCCTTTGATCAACTGGTTTTTGTAGTACTTACTTTTATACTCCTCAATTTTATCATTGAGTATTTGAAGGGAGTTACTCATAATAAACTCTTTATGTCTTTAGTTTTAACGAAACAGGACAATGATCTGACATAATAACGTCTGGATGAATCTTACCATGCTCCAGCATATCTTTCATTTCATTGGTGGTGAATAGGTAATCAATTCTCCAACCTTTATTGTTTCCACGTGCACCAGCTCTGTAAGACCACCAGCTGTAATGGTGAGGATCCTGATTAAAAACCCTAAAGGTGTCTATAAAGCCAGAGTCTATGAATTTACCTACCCATTCTCGTTCTTCAGGTAAAAACCCTGAGCTATTCTTATTTCCCTTAGGATTATGAATGTCTATTTCTGTATGACAAATGTTTACATCTCCACAGAGAAGAATATTTGGTTGCTCTTTTTTCAGATCATGGATGTAGTTGTACATATCATCTAAAAACTCCATTTTGATATCCTGCCTAACCGTACCTGTAGTACCAGATGGGAAATAGGCACATATCAGTTTGAAGTTTTCAAAATCTGCAGAAATCACCCGGCCTTCCTGATCATAAAGCTCCACTCCCATCCCATAGGTAATGTTTAGTGGCTTAATTTTGGTTAAAATGGCCACACCGCTATATCCTCTTTTTTGAGCCGGATACCAGTAGCAGTTATACCCCAACTTGGTAAACTCGGGCTCTACCAATTCAGTTTCTGATAGCTTAATTTCCTGAAGACAAAGAACTTCCGGGCTTTCAGTTTCTAACCATTCCAGTAAGCCTTTCTTTATGGCTGCTCTAATGCCATTAACATTAAAAGAGATAATCTGCATTTAAATGTGTAATCCTAATTCGTTCTTAAAATATTCTATAACGTAATGCTTCAATAATGTTTCCTGTGAAAACAAATCGAATGCAGGTAGTTTTTTAACAAGTTCCCAATGGGGCCATCCATCTTCATCATGACCTATGAGGGTATAATAATCACCTCTGCTTAGCACTTTACAAGTAGCAATATGGATGAGATCCTGCTTCTGTTCTTTGCTAAACTGCTCAGGCCCTCTTCCCAATTCCTGAATTCCTATAAGAAACAGAACACCTTTTAAGTCGCTTGGTTTTTTACCAAAATTCTGTTTCAAAAAGTCCAGGATTTTCTTCCAATTTTCTTCAATCTCTTGATTATCAGACTTGGTCATTATAAATTTCTAGTATGAATCCACTACACTACATGAAAGATTTCTTCTTTCCACGCGTCTGTTCGGCTTGTGAAAAAACTATGAAATCTTATGAATCCCATATTTGTATCTCTTGCCAACTTCACTTACCTAAGTTCAAAACCGAGTATTTTGAAAATGAGTTTTTAGCGAAGAAATTTTGGGGCAAAATCGACATCAAAAATACTTATTCATTTCTACAATTCAGCAAGAACGGCCCTGTTCAGAATATTCTCCACAATCTTAAATACCGAAATAAACCTGATTTAGCGGTTTTCATGGGTAGATGGTTCGGAGATGACCTCAAACTGAAAGGTCTCGATGAAGAAATTGACCTGATTTTAGGTGTACCGCTGCATCCGGTAAAGAAAAAACGAAGAGGGTATAACCAAGCTGATTGCTTTGCAGAAGGTCTTTCTGAGAAACTGGGTGTTCCACATGAAACGGAGTTGCTCGTCAGGAATCAGTTTACAGAAACCCAAACGAATAAATCGAGATTCAGGAGGTTTGAAAATATGGAGGGTGTGTTTGGTGTGAAAAACCCGGAAGATGTTAATGGAAAACGAGTAGCTCTGGTAGATGATGTGCTTACCACGGGTGCTACTCTTGAAGTAGCCGGAGCGGAACTACTAAAAGCCGGCTGTACTGAGCTAACAATATTGACTATTGCCGCGGCACTTTAACAAAAAAAGCCCTTGAAATTTCTCTCAAGGGCTTCTGGAAAATAGTCTTTATTTATTTCTTACTGTGGAGAACCAACCGAAATCATGGCACATCTAAAGCCAATGGTAGCTGTAGAAGAGTCCTGATCTAAGTATCTTCTGGTACCTGGAGATAGCCAGTAAGCTACGTCATTCCATGATCCACCTTTATAAACTCTTTGCTGATTATCGATCAATGAATTGAAGTTGTCTTTGTCGTACAATTTCTCTTCATCTCGGTAATCGTTTCTTCTGATCGGGTTCAGATCATTGAAATCTTGGTAAGAGTTAGGTCTGTAAAGGTCATAAACCCACTCATTAACGTTACCCGCCATATTGTATAAACCAAAATCGTTTGGAGCGAATGAATAAACTTCTGCAGTAATGATATTTTCATCATTCAGACGACCAGCTATACCTGCATAGTCACCACGACCACGCTTAAAGTTCGCCATCATCATACCTTTATTCTTACCTCTGTCTTTACGCATAGATGAACCATCCCATGGGTAAATACGCTGATTTGACTGGTTTTCATCGATATATTGAGTACCAATCATTGCTTTAGCAGCATACTCCCACTCTGCTTCAGTAGGTAGGCGGTAGTTGGGTAATACGTTACCAGATTCAATTTTAGGTCTTCCCGTTTCTACAGGAGCTGTATCTAAGCCTTCTGCACCTTCACCTTTTTTCTTTTTACCGAAAGAAAGGCCGCCTTTCTTCTTGCCGCTGCTATTCGCCGCCAGTTCGTTATTTACCACTTTAGATCTCCAGGCAGCGTAGTCATTTGCCTGAATCCAGCTTACTCCTACTACAGGATACATTCTGAAACCAGGATAACGTAGGTAATGATCTACATACTGGTCATTAAATGACATTGAATTAGCCCAAACAGTAGTATCTGGCAATGCTGCGTCATAAAACTCTCTGGTAGAATCCTGCTCTATATCGTATAGGTAGAATAAGTAGTCAATGTTTGAGATCTCTGTTTCATCCATGTAGAAAGAAGCTACAGTTACCGTTCTTTCCAGGTTGTCTCTGTTGTAGGTAATATCTTCTTCTACGGTACCCATTGTGAAACGTCCACCTTCAATGAACACAAGGTTTGGACCTGTAGGTTGACCTTCAAAATCAGAAACCTGGTAACCTTCATCGCTTTTTTTATCGCCGTAGGCAATTCCGGTAGCACCGTTTTTCTTGCCTGGCTTAAGGCTGGTGCGTTTTTGTTCTTTACAGCCAGTAAATAGGAAAAGCGACGTGGCTAAAAGCGAAACTCCGACAAATAGTTTCTTCATGTTTATCTTATTATAAGTTTATTACGAAAGCATCTTCCGCAAATGTAATACTTGTTTTGTGACCTTAAAGGCCGATTTCTAAGGTTTGTTCCCAATATGTTCCAGAATCTGGTCAAATAACTCTTCAATCGTCCGGATTGATTCGGCTTTATTGACTTTTAAAATCAGCTTCTCTTTGACCTGTTTTAATGAACACTTTCTTGGGTTCAACTTTACATAATCAAGAATTCTGCCAAATTTATCTGCCTGGTAGTATTCGGCGTGCTTTGAAGAAACGAAATAGCCTTTCAGGATATTATTTTTCCATGTTAGTTTTTCAAAACCAAGCTTTTGTGCCTTCCATCGTACCTTCACAATCTCAAAGAGGTCCTCTACTTCAGACGGTAGTTTACCAAAGCGGTCAATGAGGGAATCCTGAAACTTCATCAGATCCTCATTGTTCTTTAGACCGTCAATTGTGTTATAAACCGAGAGCCTTTCTGAGATATTTGAAATGTAATTTTCCGGAATCAAAATCTCCTGATCTGTTTCTATCTGGCAGTCGTCTACCGTAAATTCTTTGGCAGAAAGCTCTTTCTCAAACAGCGATTTGAACTCTTTTTCTTTCAGCTCAGACACTGCATCATCCAGGATTTTGTGATACAGTTCGTAGCCCAAATCATTGACAAAACCGCTTTGCTCAGCACCCAACAGATTACCGGCACCTCTGATATCGAGGTCACGCATGGCCACTTTGAACCCATCACCTAAATCAGAGAATTCTTCTAAAGTTTGCATTCTTTTGCGTGCATCACGCGTAAGACCAGATAAAGGAGGTGTTAACAAGTAACAATATGCTTTTTTATTAGAACGCCCTACCCTACCCCTCATTTGGTGAAGGTCAGACATCCCGAACATATGAGCTTGGTTAATAATAATGGTATTGGCATTCGGGATATCCAGACCAGACTCAATGATATTGGTAGACATTAAAATGTCAATATCTCCATCGATAAACGACATCATTATTTTCTCCAGCTTATCTCCATCCATTTGCCCGTGGGCTACCCCTATTTTGGCATCAGGAACCAGCCTCAAAAGTATGTTGGCGATGGAATCGATATCATTGATGCGGTTATGTACAAAGAATACCTGGCCTCCCCTACGCAGCTCATTTGAAATGGCATCTCTGATGGTTTCTTCCTGCCATACCTTCACTTCTGTGGTAACCGGCTGACGGTTTGGAGGTGGAGTGGCTATTACCGACAGGTCTCGAGCACCCATTAATGAAAAATGAAGTGTTCTCGGTATTGGGGTGGCTGTAAGGGTCAAAACATCCACATTATGCCTCAATTCCTTGATGCGGTCTTTAGCTTTTACACCAAATTTCTGCTCTTCATCAATAATGAGTAGGCCTAAATCTTTGAATTCTATTTTCTTACTCAGAAGCTTGTGGGTTCCGATCACGATATCCACCTTACCTTCTTTGAGTGCTTTTAAAGTTTTAGTATTATCGGCGGCTTTTTTGAAGCGATTCAGGTAGTCTACCGTCACGGGCATTTTAGCCAATCGCTCACTAAAGGTTTTATGGTGCTGCATGGCCAGGATGGTGGTAGGAACCAATACAGCCACTTGTTTACCATCAGCTGCAGCTTTAAAGGCGGCCCGAATAGCTACTTCTGTTTTACCAAAACCCACATCACCACAGACTAGTCTGTCCATAGGATATGGCTTCTCCATGTCATCTTTGACATCTTGAGTGGCTTTTGCCTGATCAGGGGTATCTTCATACAAGAACGAGGATTCCAACTCTATTTGCATATAACCATCCTCACTGTAGGCCATTCCCGGAGACTCTCTTCTCTTGGCATAAAGGGCAATCAACTCGTGAGCGATGTCTTTTACCTGTTTTTTGACACGTTTTTTCTTGGTTTCCCACTCGCCTGAACCCAGTTTACTCATAGCAGGTGGAGTCCCCTCTTTCCCGGAGTATTTCGCTATTTTATGTAAGGAGTGGATATTGATATAGAGCAGATCATTGTCTTTATAGACTAGCCTGATGGCCTCCTGCTTTTTACCATTGACATCTACGCTTTCCATTCCAGCAAAACGGCCAATACCATAGTCAATGTGAGTAACGTAATCTCCTGCTTTGAGAGACTTCAGCTCTTTGATCGTGAGAGCTTTTGATTTGCTGAATTTCTCTTTTACCTGATAACGATGATATCTCTCAAAAATCTGATGATCTGTGTAACAAACGATTTTGGTTTGTTGATCGATAAAGCCCTCAGAAAGAGAAAAATTACCAGGGATAAACTTGTTTTCAGGATCAATTTCCTCAAAAATTCGTCTAAGTCGAGTTAATTGTTTCTGTTGGTCTGAAGAAATAATTGTGGTAAAACCGGAGTTTTGACGTTCGTTCAGGTCATTAATAAGAAGATTAAATTCCTTATTGAATGAGGGCTGTGATTTTGAAGGATACTTTACTCTCTCAGCTTTATTGAAGTAGAATCTTCTACCAAACTCTACATTCTTATATTCCTTGATGAGTTTTAGCAAGGCCTTGTCGGTCAAAAAGCTTTCATCCGGGTCAAAAACTACCTGTATGTCACCGCTTTTATCTACAATGTCTTTTACAGATTGAGATACTTTCTCAAAATTCTCTGCAGTCCTCTCGAGGGTGAAATTCAAATCTGTAAGCCAAACTTGAGTTTCTTCAGGGATGAAGTCAAAGAAAGGTTCTCTTTTTTCATTCTTTAGCTTATGCTCTACATCAGGGATGATGGTAATTTCTTCTACTTGCTTTATAGACAGCTGCGTTTCTGCATCAAAAAAGCGGATCGTATCAATTTCCTCTCCCCAAAGCTCCAGACGAGCCGGCTGATCTGAAGCATATGAGAAAATATCGACAATTCCCCCACGGATGGCATATTGGCCGGGTTCATAAACGAAGTCTGTTCGTTCAAAATCGTACCCATTTAAGAGTTCGGTTACGAAATTAAGATCCAGGTTTTCGCCAGTTCTAAGTTTTAGCGTATTAGCAACCAGCGACTGCTTATTAATTACCTTTTCAGCCAAAGCCTCTGAGTACGTAACTACCAAAGCATTTTCCAGTCCTTGGTTCAGCTTATTGATTAGCTCGGCTCGCATGAGCACATTTGCATTCTCAACCTCCTGATATTCGAAAAGCCTTTTATACGATGCGGGAAAGTAATGGACTATTTCTTCACCCAAAAGGTTTTTGAGGTCATTAAAGAAATAGGCGGCTGCTTCTTTGTCTGTCAGAATAAATAGTCCCGGGTATGGATTATTCTTATATGCTGCTGCTGCCAGTACTGCTCCTAAACTTCCGTGTAGTCCTTCAATCTGACTTTTCTCATGGAGCTTCAGATGCTCTTCAATATTTTTTACAAAACTGTCTTCAGCGAACAGTTTCAAAAATTCTTCAGCTGTCATTTATAATATCGTTCGGTGGTGGTAAAACCACACACAATTAATCAAGCTCAGTGGTGAGACGACACGTAATCGGACGAGCTTAGTCGTGCTACCACTATATTGACAAACACAAAAAAGACGCTCCGACTTTCGGGCGTCTTTGAATACAACACAAAATTAGGGTAAAAATGTTTTGATCACTGAAAATAGGAGGTGGAAGAAAAAGAGAATTTTAAAACTAAAGGGTTAGTTTGTCTTAACCTTAATATTTTTGTGAACCAAATTATCACCTAGACTTTAATATTTATTTTATGCAAAAGTAATTCTAACTCTATTTAGATAACGGTCTAATTATATCCAATCTAGAAATTGATGATACTCTCGTTTTGATTTGAACTTTCCTTTTTGATAAATATTTTTTCGATGAGTCTCTACAGTGTAGAAGCTCAAATTTAAGTTTTCAGCTATTTTCTCTGTGGTTAAACCAAGTTTTACCTGTGTTACAATTTCTTTTTCCCTTTTGGTAAGTTTTGTCTTTATGCTAAACCAATCTGAAATATCTGATTCTTGAATCAAGTTTTTTGCAAAAGAGTATTCGCCTGAAAGAACTAATTTTAATTTTGATATCAGTTCTGAACGCTCTACTGTCTTAGAAATATAACCATTGACCCCTAAAGTTTTAAAGGATTCAATATCTTTTTTATCAATGTACATGCTTATCACTACAATCTTCGGTTGATATGGTAAGAGTTGTAGTTTTTTGACTACCTCCAATCCATTCATTACAGGCATATTATAGTCCACTAAAATTAAGTCTGGTTTTAACTCTTGACAATAATGATAGGACAACTCTGCTTTATAAACTTGTTTAGAAACAATGAATTCACCTGACTCTTTAAGTATTAACTCTAGGCCGTCATTGAATAATTTATGGTCGTCAATTATAATAACAGTAGATTTCATATTGGAATTTCAATGATTACTGTCACACCATTGCTGGTAGAGTCAATATTTAAATAAAACTTAGAAAGTTCAGACCTCCTTTTAATATTTCTTAAACCTATTCCTGATAATGATGTGCCTGGTTTTATTCCAACTCCGTCATCTTCGATGGTAACTCTTATTTGATTTGAGTCTTCAAATATTTGTAGGGATACTTCATTAGCAAAAGAATGTTTTACACAGTTACCGAGGCACTCTTGAATGATGTGTAATAAGTTTTGTTGATCATGTTTTTTAAGGCGGTTAAGTGCATCATTTCCATAATAATGAAATGAGAAATCAATTTTTGAAAATTGATCGTACTGAAGAACGGAAGATTCAATATTATCCTTTAGTGAGGTGTTGTAGTCCTTAACAAAATTATGGCTCATAAATCGTAAGTCATTTATGGCTTCTATGAGTAAGGATCTTACTTTATTTAATTCAGTACTTTTAACGCTTAAAAAACCGAGAGCACTAGCAAGATTGTTTCCGACGTGATCATGTAGGTTTCTACCTATTCTTTCTATTTCTTCTTTTCTTATATTCTCTAACTCTGATTTAGCTCTTTCCACAAGTTTTACAGCTTTTTGTTTGGTAACAAGTTCGTGCCTTGTTTCATTGAGACCTCCTGCAGCTAGAAAAAGAATTCCAAATGGTGCTGCGGTAAAGTTAGTAAGAGGTAAAAACGGATAGTCCGTGTTTAAAATTACTCTTACCAAGGCGTCGAATATATTCAATCCCAAACCTACCGATAAAGCAAGTAAGAAATAGAAGCGTTTTGTGTAAAGGGTAAATTTTAAAATTTCAAAGCTACATAAGAGAATAACAAGTGTGGTGTAGAGCCTAAAGCTCTCCGTTAAGTATCTATGGAAAGAATCTGTAAATAGTAAAAGAATAATATTTAAAAGGTTTAAACTAAATACAAAGAGGAAAAGAAGGTGAAGAGCTTTTTTAAGTTTATAGCTATATTGATTTGACAGAAAGTACAACATTAAAAAACAAGTACAATTAGCCGTTAGAGGGGCAAATTGAGGCATTTTAGCAGCGTATAAATTAGTCCAAGAAGGAAAAGAAAATTGATCGCTGAATGAAAAAAGAGTAGAAAATGCAAGAGATATGGTAAGCAAATAAATTCCAATACTCCAAAGGATAGGTTTTTTGTAAATAAAACCCAAAATGGTCAAGACAATTGAAACAACAAGACCAAAAACTAAAAGGAAAACTTCACCGAATAATCGTTTAATATAGAGTTCCTTGTACTTAGACTCTTCAAACAGTTCCAGAGAAACTTCATTAATACCAATTGCCCTTTTTGAGGTTATGAAAATTGAAAGTGAATCTCTTTTTTTTAACTCTAAAGGAATAGCAAAGTCAAAATTATTATAGTGTCTTTTTTCTAATGGTGTTTCTCGTTTTATATCGTATATTCTTATGAGTGAGTCGCTAGTGATCCAAAAAAAATTGAGTTCGTCGGTTTTAATATTTTCAGATCTTAGTGTTAATTTCAGAGACTCTTCAGTCGGATTTAGAAGCTTTAAAAAAATCGAAGATTTTGGGCTATAGTGTGCCTTACCAAGGTAAATAAACCGGTCATCTATATTTCTGTCAAAAAACTCAAGTATAAACTTCTCGATATTCTCCTGTGGTAATTGACTCTCATCAAAGCCTAACTTTTTAAAAGTCTGATTATTTAATAATATCGAATTTTTAGTCTTTAAAGTATTTATATCAAGTGATTTACAAAAAGTAGTATTGCAGATGTTAAGAAAGAAAATCACATGAAGCAATAGCTTTCCAGACGTAGTCATTTTTATACTTTTCGGGTTTTGTTGTCATTAAATTACCTGTTGTCAGGTATTGTTACCAAACAGTATTCAATGTCTTTTTGCCAAAGCTAATAAAACCTGATTTGTAAAATGAAAAACCTTTACCTAATTACCATTCTGATAATTACGAATACACTATCAATTTTTGCCCAGGAGAAAAAAGAAAAACCTGGTGAAAGAATGTCTTATGAATATGAATTTGTTAGAGACCCTAAAACAGGGATAGTTCCGAGAGATGAATTAGAGAATTCCAGAAAAATCATGTTAAAAATGATAAAAGCTATGAAGGCTCAAAGAGTTTCTGGTGCAATCCCAAATATTGAATGGAAAGAAAGAGGTCCAAATAATGTGGCAGGAAGAGTCAGAGCCTTATTGTTTGACCCAAATGATTCAAATAAACTTAAAGTTTGGGCTGGTGGAGTTTCGGGTGGACTGTGGTACAACAATGATATCACGTCTACTAATCCAGTTTGGAATAAAGTAGATGATTTTTGGGATAACATTGCGATTACTTGTATTGCATATGACAAGAGTAATCCGATGATCATGTATGTGGGAACAGGTGAAATAGGTTCGGGACAAGTAGGAAATGCTGGAGAAAGTGCCACTGGTGGCGGAGGTATCTGGAAAACAACCAATGGTGGAACTACATGGTCAAAACTTCCTTCAACCACACCCGATTATGGTGCCGGAGCTAGTGGAAACTCTGTATCATTTAGGATTATTAATAGAATTGAAACAAATTCTAATGGACACGTCTTTGCAGCCACAATGCAGGGTGTTTTAAGGTCAACAGATGGTGGTGCTTCATGGACAAACCTTGCTTCAGGAGACCTTCAATCAAATCATTTTGTTAATGATGTTGAAGTAGGATCAGATGATATCGTTTACATTGGAGTGGGCGGAGGAAACACCTATAGTGACGTGTATAAGTCATCAAACAGCAGTGTTGGTTCATGGGTCAAAATTACTCCAACCTACTCTGAAACAGCCACTCGTACTGAAATTGCCTTAGCTCCAAGTACTTCGGGGTCTTCACAAGTGTTATACGCTATTTCGATTAATGGAAATGGAACAGATTATTTTTCAAAATCATCTGATGCAGGTTTAAATTGGACAACTATTAATGAACCTAAACAAGGTACAGGAGCAGGGGCTGCTTCTTTCGTAGGACAACAAGGTTTTTATGATTTAATCTTAGGTGTTAAGGAAAATGACCCTAATGTTATATATGCCGGAGGAATTACCTCAGCCATTTCAATTGACGGTGGCACTTCCTGGAAAAATCAATTCGATTATAACTTTCATGAGAACAATTTCTTTGTTGATCAACACGGTTTTGCCAGAAGGCCTGGTTTTCCAAATGAAGCCATATTTAGCAATGATGGCGGAGTTTACTATTCAACCGATTGGGGAAATACTTCCGTAACAACTCCTACCTTTTCAAAAAAAGTAAATGGTTTAAACATTACTCAATTCTATTCTGTGGCCATCAAAGGTGCGTCTGGAGATGGGTACATTATGGGAGGAGCTCAAGATAATGGTAACCAGATAATCACGGGGCCTTATGCTACAATTGGAAATGCCTACGAGGTACAGGCTGGAGACGGGGGTTTAAACTTCATTGATCAGGATAATCCGGCAATTCAAATAGTTTCATACACTCATAATTCATATACGATGTATGAGAATGGAGATAAAACTAAACCTGTTCAATTTACTCCGAATGGTAGCAATAACGGAACGTTCATTAATGCAGCCGATTACGACTCACAGAACAATATATTGTATGCGAATAATACAGCGTCTTCTGACTCCGATGTTAAGATAATGGCATATACTATAGGAAATGACGCGAGTGGATACTTTACTAATAATGCTACACTTTCCTTTACAGGTGCAGGAAGGTTAGATGTTTCATTTATCCGATTAGGAAAAGTTGCAGGCACTATCTTTTTAGGTACAAAGAACGGTGATGTATTTAAGGCTACTGGCATAAACCCGGGGTCAACAAGCAGTTATTCATTAGTGAAAATAATGGATAAATCTACTTTTGGAGAGGGCTTTATATCTTCAATCTCGACAGAAGATAGCGATAACTTAATAGTAGTTACTAAAGGTAATTATAACATTAAGTCGGTTTATTTTACTACTGATGGTGGTTCGAATTGGATATCGAAAGATGAAACAGGCTATGGTTTGCCAAATATTCCTGTAAGGTATTCATTAATTAATCCCTCTGACACAAAACAGGTTTTGTTGGCCACCGAACTAGGGGTATGGTCTACAAGTGATATTACTGTTGCCAATCCTGAATGGTCAGCAACAAATGAAAAGTTGGCAAATGTTAGATGTGATATGCTTACGTACAGACCTTCTGATAATACAGTTGCTGTAGCAACCCACGGAAGGGGCTTTTTTACAGCTCAACTAAATCAATCAAATGGCTGCTCAAATACATTGGTACTCATAAACCCTTCAAATAACATTTCAAGCGGTACAGAAACCTTTAGAGCAGAAGAGACTATTACAGCCAGTAATATTGTTTCTGGAAACGCCAATGTAACCATGACTGCTGGAAAGTCAATTCTTCTAAAACCTAGTGATAACTCTGGAGGAAGCACTTTTGAAGCATCCAGCGGCACCGTTTTTCATGCCTATATAAGCGGTTGTCAGAATTAATATCCTAAGACTTTTACAATGAAAGCCATGACTGAAACGTTAGCCAAAATTTTGCAAAAAAAGAAGTACAAAAGTTCAGATATTATCTATTTGAAAGCAGATTATAACTACACATTTTTACAATTTAAGAACAACGATAGCTTTACTTCTTCTTATACCTTAAAGACATTTCAAAAAGCTCTTGAGGATAATGAGAACTTTAAAAGGATACATAGGTCTTGCGTGGTGAATATGTCATATGTAAGAAAGGTAAGTAATGACGAAACTCAGCTAATCCTAAGAAATGGTGAGAAGCTAAGTATAAGCCGGAGGCAAAAAAGGAGTATCCTGTCCAAATTAGAAGTTTAAAAATTAAGTTTTCAGGTTTAAAGGCTATTATATCTACACACTTTTTTAACCTACCTGATGAAGAGAAAAACATTTGATAATAAGTGTACTGCGATTATATTCGTTGTCCTACTTCAATTACTTTCGTTTAAGGTAATAGCAGCAAAGCTTGATTCATTAAGAACAGATAGTCTTAAGTTAATTAGCCTAAATGAATATGTAATTTCTTCAGAAAGGTGGCCGATTTTAAGATCAAATACGAGTAGTGATGTCTGTCAAATTTCATCTAATATTGTTAGAGAGTATAATCCACAGACAACAGCAGATTTATTAAGTGTTTCTGGAAAGGTTTTTATTCAAAAAAGCCAACAAGCAGGAGGAAGTCCAAGTATAAGAGGTTTCTCTTCAAATAGACTATTATATACGCTGGATGGAATAAGGCTTAATACAGCAATATTTAGAGGTGGAAATATTCAAAACGTAATTAATATTGATCCTTTTAGTCTTGCTAACACAGAGGTGGTTTTTGGGCCAGGTAGTGTAATTTACGGAAGTGATGCCATTGGTGGTGTTATGACCTTTCAATCGATTGATCCCACTTTTAGTACTTCAAAAAAAACTAATGTTTCCGGAAATATATTTGGTCGCTATTCTACAGCCAATTCAGAGAGAACTATTCATACAGATATAAGAATGGAAGGTGAAAAAGTAGCATTAATTAGCGGCTTTTCAAGATGGAATTTTGGGGATGTTATTCAAGGTAAATATGGACCCTCATCTTATTTAGATAATAGAAGTTTTGAATATTCAGGAAAAGAGAAATTGCAGCAACATTCTACCTCGTATAACCAAACTAATGCTTTTAATAAATTAAAATGGAAAGCTGCCGAAAACCTTGAGATTGTTTTTTCAAATCATTTTTCAAAGACTTCGGAATTTGGCAGGTATGATAAATTACAAGAATTAAAGGGTGACTTACCAAAGTATAGCAAATGGAACTATGGCCCTCAAGTGTGGCATTTGAATTATTTATCGGCTCTGATATCAAGAAAAACAGTATTCTTTGATGAGCTCAATGCGGTGATGTCACATCAAATCTTTAAAGAAAGCAGGATAACTCAGAAATGGCTTTCAAGTGAAAAAATAACGAGGAAAGAAAAGGTCAATGCTTTTGGTCTTAACCTTGATTTTAATAAAAACTTTCATGGACGATTATCGATAAACTATGGTTTAGAACTTATTTATAACCAGATCAAATCTTTTGGCGAAGTTGAGAACGAAAACAATAATAAGATAAAGAAAGAATCTTCACGTTATCCCACCTCTGACTGGAGAAACTACTCTTTTTATGTTTCAAATTCAATCGTCTTAAAATCTGAGGTCCGTGTGTTTTTTGGGGTACGATATTCAAGCTATTTTTTGAATTCTGACTTCACAGAAAACTTAGAGTTCTACAGGTTACCATTTAGAGAAGTTAACATCAATAATGGGGCTTTAAATTTAAGTCTAGGTTATGTTCAGAACGTGAATGAATGGCTTAGTTCCAAAGTAAATCTAACAACAGGTTATAGAGCTCCGAATGTAGATGACATAGGTAAAGTGTTTAGCTCATCTCCTGGAACGGTTACGGTTCCCAACGTTGATTTAAAAGCGGAATATGCATACAATATAGACCTTAATTTAGAGGCGAAATGGAACTCCAAAATTCAATGTTCAATATCAGCCTTTTATACTGTGTTAGATAATGCCATGCAAGTAAGACCATATGAATTAAACGGTAGTTCGATTATGACTTATGATCATGAGCGGCTCAAGGTTTTTGCCGTTCAAAACTCAGGAGTTACTAGAATATTTGGCATCGAGAATTCAATTATTTATAATTTCTTTAAATCTATATCTCTTAAGTCGGTACTTAATGTGCAGAATGGAACAGACACTAACTTATTTGAAGAAAGAATACCTTCGCGATATGTGGTTCCTCTTTTTGGTTTTTTGGAATTGAAATATTCTCTAGAGAGACTAAAGCTTTCTCTTCTAAATAGATTTCAAGGGGAAGTTTCAGCCGATAAATTACCACTTCTTGAGAAAGATAAGCCGCTATTGTATGCCGTTAACTCATACGGTGAGTCTTATTCACCTTCCTGGATGACAACTGATTTTAGAGTAAATCATGAAATTTCTGAGAAGTTTTCAACACAAATTGCGGTTGAAAACTTATTTGATAGGAGATATCGAACATATAGATCTGGAGTTTCTGCAGCAGGTAGAAACTATGTTTTTTCTATGAATTATAATTTTTGATACAGTATGGAGTTAACTTATTTCATTCTGCCCCTCAATAATCTCAATAAACCGCTTTAGTTCTTCCGGTCGGCCTTCGTCAGCTTCGGGGTAATTCATTGGTAAGGCTTCCAGGGCTTCTTTGATGGTTTGAGCTACCATGAGTCGCATGTTTTTCTTGTCGTCTGCCGGAATGATATGCCAGGGGCTTCGCTCGGTTGAGGTGGCGTTTATGAGGTCTTCATAAGCTTGCTGATAGTCGTTCCAGTAGCCACGTTCTTTAATGTCTCCTTCCTCAAACTTCCAGTTTTTTTCTGGTTCATTAATACGGGCAATAAGCCTTCTCCCCTGCTCTTCTTTTGAAACATTGAGGAAAAGTTTGACCACAACTATACCATTGTTTTGCAGGTAGTTTTCAAAGTTTACGATGTCCTCATATCGTTTATCCCAGACCTTTTCATCAATCAACTCTTTAGGTACATTCTGGTAGTTGTGAAGGATTTCATCATGCACTTTCACGACCAAAACTTCCTCATAATACGACCGATTGAAGACTTTGATATGTCCTCGTTCAGGGAGCTGTTTCATACACCTCCAGAGGTAGTCGTGGTCCAGCTCAATTGAACTTGGTTTTTTGAAAGAATAAAAGCTGGTGCCTAAAGGGTGTACTCTTTTAAAAACTTCACGCATGGTGCTGTCTTTGCCAGCGGCATCCATGGCCTGAAAAACCACGAGCATGCCCCATTTATTATGAGCATACATCATTTCCTGCAGGCTGTCTATGTCTTTTTGTAGCTCTTTTAGCTGTTTTTTGAAGTCTTTTTTGTCTTCATAAAAGAGAGGTAAAGTGGTTCGGGTTTCTTTTATTTTGAAGTTTCCGTTTCCGTTAAAAAAGTAGTCTGAGGCGTTTATTTTTGACATAAATCAATTATTAGATGTTTAATGGAAATGAATGGTAATAAGAATCATTATCCCCAATTGATACATTTGCCTTCGCCAGGCGGGCATTACTTTTTTTCGAAAAAAAGTAATCAAAAAACATTGTCAAAATAAACTTGTACAATCAATTTTTGACCCTTAGGTGTATTTTCGAAACTCTTTTTTATCAAAAAATTAATTGTACATCAAACAGCCCTTCGACAAGCTCAGGACAATTATTTTAACAATAAGGAAATCTCAATTCTAAAGAATGAAATCGCGTCGACAGCCAAACTAATTGGGTCACCTTTTGTGTTTCATTACTGAAGCAATTTAGGAAAAATAGAGATGAAGTCTGAGTCAAAAGAATATGCTGTAGCCACCCTTGCCGGAGGCTGTTTTTGGTGTACGGAGGCTGTTTTTCAGCAGTTGGTGGGTGTAGAAACGGTAGAAAGTGGATATATGGGAGGCCATACAGTAAATCCAAGCTATAAAGAGGTTTGTACGGGTCAGACGGGTCACGCGGAGGTCATCCACATTAGATATGACGCTGAGAAACTAAGTTTTGAGCAGTTATTGGAGGTGTTTTTTAAGACACATGACCCTACAACGTTAAACAGACAAGGAAATGATGTAGGTACTCAGTACCGTTCTGCTGTTTTCTACCATGATCAGCAGCAGAAGTTAATTGCCGAAGGTATTATCAAAGATCTTGACGCTTCAGGCTACTATCCTGATGCAATTGTTACCACCTTAGAACCCGCCACAGAATTTTATATTGCTGAAGATTATCATCAGAACTATTTCAACGAAAAAGGCGATGAGAACCCATATTGCTCCATGGTTGTAAGACCCAAAGTAGAGAAGTTCAAAAAGGTTTTTGCAGATAGGTTGAAATAACGATTACAGCTTCATAACCTTAACATAGTGGTTTCTATGGCCTACTTTGATATGTAAAATATGTAGGCCGGCACCACCTTTGAGCTCCATTGGCAAGAAATACGAGCCTGGTCTGTAGTTTTTCTTCTTCAATAACTCTCCCATTTCCCGACCCTTAAAGTCTACTTGCCTGATCTCAACATCTGACTCCACATATAGGATCATGCTGAGTATAAACTTACCATCTGGCGTAGGGTTAGGGAATGCCGTAAATTTATCTTGCTCAGTAACACTGTACGGGCTGTAAGGATTGTTAGGTGATTTCGGATCCTGGTTTATTTCAGGTACTACGGGCTCTGCAGGAAGTGTGGCGTCAGGTTTGGTGCTTTTCAGAAAACCAACTTGATCAATCAGAGCATATTTACCACCTAGTACTGATTCTGAAAGGAAGGAAGACGCCCCAAACCAGGTTCTCATGATCTCCTGATAGATAGATCTGAAGTCGTACCTGTAAGCCAGGTTTTCAGCATCAAAGAATGGAAGAAATGCAATATTGCTACCGAAAACTTCCGGTTTGACCTCATCACCAAAAGCAAACATCACATTAGCAGTGCCGTGATCTGTACCTGAGCTTGCGTTTTCATATGGTCGTCGGCCAAATTCAGAGACTGTAATTCCTACAACTTTTGAACTGTGCCCCAGCTTTTCTATATCTGACTGAAAAGACGATATAGCCGCACTCATTTGGTATAATAATCTACTATGAAAACCATCAAGAGCTCCTTGGCCGGCATGGGTATCAAAACCTCCCAAACTCACAGAGTATACTTTGGTTTTTAGCCCACCATCTATGAGTCTTGCAACAAGCTTCATCTGATTTGAAAGCCCATCATTCTGATAGTCTTCACTATTTTTTCCTTTGTCAAAAGCCTCTTTGACCGATTTTGAAAAGTGATTGATACGAACACCTACATCGTTGATATAATTGAATTCATCAGCAAAAAGACTTTGCTCTCCGAGCTCAATTTTCTCACTTTCTACAGATTTACCCTGATCAAAAAGCTCTTCGGGGTCTTCTAAGAGAATGGCACTTTCTTTATTTTCTCCTTGAAATAGTAGCAGTGGGCTCTCCCCTACGTGAATGCAATAAGGGCTTTCTGGTAGTTCTTTATTTTGGTATTGATCAAAGTACCTTCCCAGCCATCCAGTAGGTAGCTTTTGACCGTCATTATAAGGCACTATTCCCGAAAACCAGATGTCTGTTGATCTAAAATGGGAAAGGTTCGGGTTCTGATAACCCACCCCTTGAATGACGGAAAGTTTACCGTTTTTATACATTCCCAGCATACCCTCATTCACTCCATTTTTTAGCGATGGGTGCATGGCAATTCCTAGCTTAGGATCTGCAAAACCAATAGATGCTTCAGAAGGAATATGTAAGCGTGGTCTGAATCTATTATAATAATCTGGCCACTCGTGTGGAATGATGGTATTGATGCCGTCATTTCCTCCAAAAAGCTGGACTATTACCAGAATATTATCATTCTCTTCATCTACCTGATACAGGGAGTCGAAAGAAGAAAGGTTCATCTGCCCTACCTTCATCTGCCCCACGGCACCCAGCCCTACTGAAGTATTCTTTATAAACGATCTTCTATCCATCAGATTAAGTAAAATTCCGGCATTTTCATCATATCCTTCAGAGCTACTTTAACTCTGATTCCTGCATTTTCTCTGTTGGCGGCTATCTCAGGCCACTCGTAATAAGGGGCTCCACCGAGCAAGGCGTTTTCTACTTTTTTGAGGCGAGCCTCTGCAGGAATCCTTCCAAAAAAGAGCAGAGCCAAACTTTCTGTAAGACCATAAGAGTCCTCAAAACTGTCTAAGCTCGCTGCCCAATCACCTACATATTGGTCAGTTTTAGAGTTTAGAATGGCCGTGAAGCTATCAATAAAACCCGGCAGTGATTTCGTATTGACCCACGTTCTGTATCCTTTCCATCCGCTTACATCGGGCGGGTTTAGCAGTTCCTGACCATAGTCTTTGAGAGCCTTTCTTAATTCCTCATTTGAAATATCAAAGTGAGCCGTAAAACTAAGGAAGCTTTCTAAAGGCGATTTGATGGAAATTCCGTGATTATTGGCATCGAAGAAGTGTTGACTCGTCAAAAGTTTAACCAGAGCCTTTTTGGTGTCAAAGTTATTGTCTTTGAAAAAGGTCGCTAACTCTTTCACTGTCTCATTTTCGTCGGTATCGGGTTTATTATACACAAAAGCCCGATACATTTTCCCCATAATAAAACGGGAAACTTCTTCCCCTTTTTTGTCAAGGGTAACTTCCATTAATTTTTGAATGGAGTTTTTAAAGATATTGCTCTCCGTGAGTTCATAGTCTACCACAAACTCTGTATCAAAAACGGTTTTCGTATCAGTACTAAATTGATTTACCTGCAGATAAGGCTGATAAGCTTTGCCTTCTTCCACAAAGTGGGTTGCCTTCCATCCGGTGAGTACTTTGGCTGCTTCTCGTATATCTTCTTCAGTGTAGTGACCATCCCCTATTCCTACGGCATACAGCTCAAAAAGCTCACGAGCATAATTTTCGTTGGGAGCATCTTTGATGTTTTGACTGCCATTGAGGTATTGGAGCATGGCTCCATCAATAGTTATCTGTTCTAAAAATGATTTGAAATCCCCGAGGAATTGCCTTCTCAATAACTGATTTTGGCGATACATAAACTGAGCAGCTATGGGCTCATTTCCCTCATATTGCGTCGTAAAATGAGAATGCCACATAAAGGTCACCTTCTCTCCCAGACTTTTAGTGTCTTTACGCATGAGGTCTATCCACCACTCTATCAATTGCTCATTTTGAGCAAAGTGAGTGGTTAGGTTCTTATATCTTTCGTCTTGATATTGCTCAGCAGACAAAAGGTTCGGGTTCCTAAAGCTCTGATTGGTATCGAAAGGTGGTGCTGGTATTGTCCTGTTGGTAGCGTTATTGATAAGCATGTTCACCACCTCTCTCGCGGTTTTGCCGATCAACGAATTTGCAAAATCTACATCTATGGAATAGCAACAGCGTTTAAGAAGGTGGTACACCTCGGCTTTATTAAGGGCTGAGGTATATTCATCCAGGCTACCTACTGCCCGTAAGTGTTTACTGGTAAATAATTTATCAAAAAATGCTGACCTGGTAATAGATTTCTCTGCCACGGGCAAAAAGGACATTGTATTAGTCAAAAATACGTCAAATTAAATGCTTGAGCCTAAAGAGGTAATGATATTTTACCCATAAAAAACCGTTCCTCAGAGTTGTTTGGAGAGATAAATCCCTGACCAGCCAGAGTTTCGTTAGCTAGTGCGGCAAAAAGAACGGCTTCTTTAGCATCACCCGAAACACCGAGTACATTCATAATCTTAACGTGTACGTTTGGTAATTCTTGTTTGATTAGTTCCACCAAAAGCGGATTATGCATTCCACCCCCACTTAAATAAATTACGGTGTCGGGCTCAAGGTTTACAGATCTTTTGATCTCTTGAGTAAGGCTTTTAGCAGTGAAGTGGCAAAGTGTATGCAAGATATCTTCTTTAGAGATCTCCACCCCTGATTCCGCAATCGCCTTTTTGACATAGTCAAGATTAAAGAGTTCTGGTCCTGTAGTTTTGGGTACAGACTGAGTGAAATACTCATGCTCCAATAGGGTATCTAAAAGCTCTATAGAAAGCTGACCTCGCTTTGCAATGATTGCATTCTCATCAAATGCCTTGTCAAAGTGTTTCTGAGTAAAGGCGTCAATCAAAGTGTTGCCTGGCCCTGTATCCGTAGCAAAGACTTTTGAGAAGTCGCCAGTAGAAGGCAAAAAAGTAAAGTTGGCAATACCGCCGATATTGATCAAAACCCTGTTTTCTTGCTTTGAAGAAAACAGTAGGTAGTCACCGTATAAGGCAAGTGGGGCACCTTCGCCGCCTGCCGCACAGTGCTTTTGTCTGAAGTCTGACAGGGTGAGAATACCTGTCTCGTTTGCTAAATGGTCAGCATCCCCTATCTGTAAGGTTGAATCAGGGAAAAGCTCATTTTTATGAAGCCTTTTGGGCATGTGCATTACCGTCTGACCATGACTGGCAATCAGGTCAACATCATCTGACTTCATCCCCCATGTTTTAAGGCACCGGTTTACCATTTTACCATGCAATCGCCCGATCCAGGGGTTGAGCATACAAAGCTTCGGAAAGTCAATGTTTTGCTGTGCAAACACCGAACGAATTTCGCTTTTTGTTTGAGATTCAAATGGAATAGTAAGAAACTCTTTCAAAACCACAGTTGTCTGATCACCCGAACCAGTAAATTCACAAAGAGCTACATCTAAGCCATCTAGCGATGTTCCTGACATCAGGCCAATGATGGTTCTTTTCTCTTTTTGAGCAATTTGGTAAAGTTTCTCGATGGAAGGGTTCATTAGCTTTGAGTTTACAAAAGGCAGTAGGCAAAGTTACACTAATACTGCCCACTGAAAACTATTCTGAAGCCCACTTCATCCGATCATCTGGAGAGAATTTCCATGGAGCCATATTGGTTTCAAGGTTTTGGAACATCATATTCCAGCTTTGAGGAGCTTTTGATTCTTCCATCACATTATAACGGCGAAGCTGAAGGATAATATCCAGAGGGTTTATCAATACCGGGCAGGCTTCTACACAGGCATTGCAACTGGTACAGGCCAATAATTCTTCTTCTGTTATATAATCGCCATTCAGACTTTTCTCGTCTTTATGATCGTAGCCATTCGCCAGCCATCCTTTTTGAATATCCTCCAGCCGGTCTCTGGTGCTCATCATGATTTTACGAGGAGAAAGAGCTTTGCCGGTCATATTTGCAGGGCATTGAGACGTACAACGGCCACACTCAGTACAGCTGTAAGCGTCCATCAGGTTTTTCCAGCTCAGGTCCTCCACATCTTTTGCACCGAACCGACCAACTTCTTCTTCCTCTGCTCCGGGCTGCTCCAGTTCCATCATGATTTTAACTTCTTTGGTAACAGCAGGCATATTGTTCATTTGACCTCTAGGCTTTAAGTCAGCGAAGTACGTATTAGGGAAGGCCAGGGCAATGTGTAGGTGTTTAGAGTAGGTTACATACAATGCAAATGCCAAAATACCGACAATATGGAACCACCAGGCAGCTCTTTCTGCAATGAGTAAAAAAGTATCTGAGAAAGAACTCATGAAAGGAATCAGCCATTGGCTTATCAAAAAGCTACCGGTATCGGCGTCTGCAAAATGACCCACAGCCCTTTCTTGAAGAATGGCGTCAGCGGCGTTCATTTTCAAAAAGGCCATCATTAAAGCAATCTCAAATACCAAAATTATATTGGCATCCATTGCTGGCCAGCCATTCATTTCTTTCGATGAACTGGGGTGAAGTCGGTTAATTTTTAGAACATTCCTTCTGATGAGGAAAATCACACAGGCTAAAATTACCCCAAGGGCCAGAATTTCAAAGAAATTGATCACAATAGGGTAGAGGCTACCAAGAGGCTTTGCCAATACTCTGTGTGTACCAAAAAGGCCATCAATGATAATCTCAAGTATTTCAAGATTTATGAGTACAAAACCCGCATATACCAGAAAGTGTAAAATACCCACTACTGGTCTGTCAAACATCTTTTTCTGACCGAAAGCGACCCTAAGCATCGTTTTGAGTCGGATGCCAGGATGGTCTGTTCTGTCGTCAGCTTTACCGAGTTGAATCGTCTTTTTGATTAGGATAACGCGTCTGGCAATGAAATAAACGGCTGCTGCAAAAACCAGAAGAAACAAGATTTGCTGTATGTATTCCATAATAGGGTATTCAATTCATAGTCAAAAATAGTATGCAAGCATACTATACAAATGTCATAAAAAGGTTTGAAAAAAGAAAGCGTGGAGGTGTCACAAATATTTTTAGAGAGAAAACTCAAAAATGTTTGTACGGAATGGCATTTTATCTATTTTTGCACTCCCAAAATATGGGAATGGTGGTGTAATCACAATGGTGATGTAGCTCAGTTGGTAGAGCAAAGGACTGAAAATCCTTGTGTCGGCGGTTCGATTCCGTCCATCACCACCAGATAAAGGTCAGCTGAGAAGCTGGCCTTTTTTGTTTTAGATTCTATCTATCTCTCAGCTTCCTTCCTTGCTTTTCTCATTCAAGTTCAAACTAGTGCCATATAGCCAACAGATGGGGAAAAATGGTTAACAAAACCACCTCTTAATTCTCTGAAATTTGTATCAACAAAAAAGATAAGGGAAAAATGGCAACAGAGATTAAGATTAAAAACATACCTGAAGGATACCAATCCTTCATCAGCAATGGCAGACATGCGTTGGTAGGTGATGAGCCGGTAAAGTCCAAAGGAACAGATCTGGGCTTTTCTCCAACCGAGCTGGTATTGGCAGGCATTTCAATGTGTAAAGTCGCTACCATTAGAAATGTGGCACGCCGAAATGGTTGGGAGATAGGCGATGTGGATGCAGAGCTGAGCCAGCAGGTGAAGAGAAACCAGGATGGAAGCTTTAAAACCACAATTAGTTCTGCGATTAAAATTGAAGGTGACATCAGCGAAGATCAGAAAGGAGAATTGATCAGAGAGGCAGACAATTGTTATGTAACACGCCTGGTACGTGGTGAATGGGAAATTGAAGAATCAAAAGAACTTTAAACAATAGAATTATGAAAAGTATAAACAGTAAAACAGAGTTTGAGAATGTTCTGAATGGTGATCTACCAGTAGTCATCGACTTCTACGCCGATTGGTGTGGACCATGTCAGTCGCTGATGCCTACCGTAGAGAAGCTGTCTGAGGATTTCGCAGGTAAGGTAGAAATCCAAAAAGTCAATATTGACAAAAACAGTGATATCGCTGCTCAGTTTGGTATCAGAAGTATTCCCTCTCTATTCTTTATAAAAAATGAGGAGGTAAAAAACAGGGTCACTGGCCTTATTAGCGAATCTATATTGAGAGAAAAAATCAATGATTTAGTTTTGGCGGCTTAGACCAATACATCAATCTATTTTAAGGGCACCCGAAAGAAATTTTGGGTGCTTTTTTTAAGTGAGTTTTTCAGAATTAATGGCCCAATTGAAGCTCAATGCTCCAAACAGGCCTTTTTTTCGTCAGGCAAATATTTTCTGAAGAATCAGCTCCTGAATCTGAGTAGGATCTATCGATAACGCTTTTTCTTCTTTTGAAATGAGAACGGGCTTGTCTTGTTTGTCAATATTTACCCGTCCATGCGAACCTTTCACCAGAGAGGCATCTAGCGGAATCACATCCATTAACGTACGGAAACCCAGTTTTTTCTTCAGAAGCTTAAAGGCTAGACGAGGGAAAATGAATTTCTTTTTCGGGTCAAAGAACATTTCCACGGGGTCATACCCGGGCTTTTTATGAATATCCACCACACGGGCAAAATCCGGTGCCTTTTGGTCGTCAAGCCAGTAATAATAGGTAAACCAATTATTTTCTGCTGCTATTACCACTAAATCGCCCGCTCTTTCATGCTGAATATGGTATTTTTTCTTTCCTTCGTCATCCAATACCAGCTCTACACCTGGTGTGTCTTCTAGTATTTTTTTGACTTGTTCTTTTTGTGATAGGTCATTTATGTACACATGTGCTACTTGATGATCTGCCACCGCAAAGGCTTTTGACTCGCCGGCATCCAGCAGTTCCAGTCCGTTTTCTTCACGAATCTGAATCAGCCCGTTTTCTCTCAGGCGGCGGTTGAGGTGCACCGGCTGTGTAGCTTTTGAAATACCATATTCAGATAAAACCATGACTTCCATACCACGTTTCTCTAGTGTAGAAATCAGGTCTTTGCAGAGCTCATCTATTTCCTGCAAGTCTTTGGCCACATTTGGGTTTGCCTGCTCAAACTTCTGCAGCACATAATCCAGATGGGGCAGGTAAACCAGAAGTAAGGTAGGGCTGTATTTCTCTTCTACCACTTTTGAGGCTTCTGCTATCCATTTGCTGGATTTGATAGTGGTACGCGGCCCCCAGAAGTCAAACAAAGGGAAAGTGCCTAACTGCTGCTGCAGCTCATCACGCAGTTCGGCCGGTTTAGCGTAGCAGTCGGGTTTTTTCTGACCATCGGCCCGGTATTGGGGGCGTGGGGTAACGGTATAATCAGCGGTAGAATACATATTAAACCACCAGAACATATTGGCCACGGTAAAATCCGGGTTCTTTTTCCTGGCGATATCCCAGACGTTTTCTGCTTGTACCAGCTTGTTGGATTGTTTCCATAGAGAGACCTCCTGAGTGTCTTTAAAAAACCAGCCATTTCCTACAATTCCGTGCTCAGAAGGCCATTTTCCGGTAAGGTAGGTAGTTTGGGCTGAGCAAGTGACAGCAGGGAGCACAGGCTGAATCTGGCTGAGATGTTTATCTTTTAACCATTGGCTCAAAAAGGGCGTATGTTCCCCGATCAACTTTTCTGAAAGCCCTACGATATCAATAACGGCCAGTCTGTTCATAATCTATCTAAAGTATCAATGACCCACTGCAGTTCACGGCATACAGAGCTTACAATGTCCGTTTGCATTTCCTGTGGCAGCACACCCCAGGTATAAGTTTCTACCTCAAGATGCGGGGTGAATGGTTCATTTTTCCAATGTTTCAGGGTTTCTACAATGGCTTTTTGGGTAGAGACCAATGTTTTATAGTTTTCAAGAAAGATGGGTACATGGAAGTGAGTCCGCATTTCAGCAGGTTTGTTAGCTTCAAAAACGGCCAATGCAGGCCCTAAATCTTTATAGCGAGTCAATCCACCATTTTCATCTTTGCAAACGGCCTGATGCAGATAAACAGGCTCGTCAAATGTTTCCAACTCCTGGCGAATCAGTTTGAAATCTGAGGAGGAGTTCAGCGGACCGGTTCCCAATGCCGCACTGATTTGAATTCGGCCTACCTTTATTTTATGCTCTTTCAAGTTTTGAAGAGCCTCATCGATATTTTCAAAGCCAACGGCAAAATGACAGACATCAAAACAGATCTGGATATGCTCACGAACCACCGCCTCTGCTTCTGAAGCAGAAAGTCCTGTTTCTTTTGAAATTCTTTCAATAGCAGTTGGCAGAATGAATTCGTTATAATATTGAATAAACTCTTCACCTGTTTCCAAAATACCGTCTGGCTCGGGTTCCATATCTAAATGCAAACTTTTGCCAGACTCCTGTTTTAACTGATGTAGAAAAAGGGCCAGGTCTGCTATTTGTTCAGCACCTTTAGCTTTGGCATCGGTCAATGAGTTTTCATTTTCAAACCAATGACGATACGAAACCGGCGAGGTGGAAACTCCACCATCCATTCCTTCCGGAAGCAAAGTATTCAGAATGGTGAAAAGGCGTTTGGAGTAAGCCAGACGTTCTTCACTAAGCCAGTCTGGGCTATGCACGTGGTCTTTGACCCTTTGAGAATGAAAATTGCCGTAGGGGAAACCATTAATGGTAAACACATAGAGGTTGTTCTCCTCCAGCCAGTTTTTAAAATCAGCAAGTTCTGTACCTTCCAATAGACCTTTTGAGGCCTCACCAGATATTCTTAGACCTACCCCGAAATGTTCTGTCCCCATTTTCTCTCTCACCTCCGTGGTGTAAGTTTCCAGGTTTGCCAGGGTGTCTTTCCAGGTCTCGCCAGGGTGAATATTAGAACAGTAGGTCAGATGAGCCTTATGCTTCTGCAGGAACATGATTTCGTGTTGTTTTTTTGAGGTTTAGGGCCGCTTGATTTAGCAGGTCTGTGTCCATCTGGTGAACGTCAATTTTGGTTCCGATTTCCGGCACCATGGTAATGGTAAGCTCCCCACCTAAATGCTCGCGGAATTCCTCCAGACCTTTGATTAGCTCAGGGTTAATAGCCGATTGAGCTTCATTTAATAAGACAGGGTGAAAAGTATCAAAGCCTAGCAGTTGCAGCACCTTCACTACACGTTCACAGCTTTCAAAAGGCATTATTTCTGCAAGGCCACCGTAATAAATATCAAAAGCGATACCGATGGCTACGGCTTCTCCGTGTTTGATTTCAAATTGCGTAAGCTGCTCCATTTTATGAGCGGCCCAGTGACCGAAGTCGAGCGGCCTTGAGGAGCCGGATTCAAAAGGGTCATTGTTTCCAACAATATGATCTGCATGCAGGCGTGCACATTCAAAAACCAGCACTTTCATGGCTTCCAGATCTCTTTGAGCCAGCTTTAAGGCATTTTCTTCCAGCCAATTGAAAAAGGCTTTGTCTTTTATAAGAGCCACTTTCACGGCTTCAGACATGCCAGATCGCCAGTCTCGGTCTGTGAGTGTAGTCAGAAAATGAAAATCATTGATTACCAAAACCGGCGGAGTGAACGCTCCCAAGAAGTTCTTTTTACCAAAGAAGTTGATGCCGTTTTTCACCCCTACGCCTGAGTCGTTTTGAGAAAGAACGGTGGTTGGGATTCTGATATGTCTAATACCTCTGTGACCGATAGCTGCCGCAAAACCCACCATATCTAAAACAGCACCACCACCGATTCCAATAAGATAGGAGTGACGATCTATTTTTCCCTGATCGATAACATCAAGAACTTCTTTGAAGGTATCGAGGTTGTTTTTGGCTTCTTCACCACCAGTAATAACTACGGGCTCATGAGAAAGTGAAACCCCGGGAATTGCCTTGAAATAGTCGTCGATTTTAGAAATCAGGTTTGGGTGGTTTTGTGCCACATTCTGATCAATGATCACCCCCACTTTCACCTGACTGGGCCCTTTCTCTCCGGCTATGAAATCTGAGAGAAGCGTATTTTCAGGCTCAAATACCCCTTCCGTAAATTCGATGGAGTATTCAAAAGGAACCTCAAAACGTTGTTTAATATTCATGAGTCAACAAATTCAAATTTATGTGACGGCAAACCTTTTGGCGAGCCAAAGAGAAACCGGCAGCAGACATAGAACAGCAAGAGCATGGTACCATGTTCCGAAGATTGCCGTATAGGCTGCATTTAAAGGGATAAGAGATATAACACCCGTCTTTACTGCCTTTTTGATGTTTTCAGGGATATTATTTCTGATTGCTTTTGATTTGGCCCGAAGGTTTAAAAAGTACCAAAATGCTACAAAAGGCAGGCTATACCACAAATACTTAAAATTAAGGTGAGATAACACCACCAATAGAATAAAAATAAGGCTGTCTATAGTAAGGGCAAAGCCTAATGACTTCTTATTACTTCCATGAACTTCTCCCTGACTGGTCAATGTGATAGCCGCGATAAAGAAAACCGGAATAAGACCGATGGAAAGCTCTAAGTTGGACAGTTCAGACCAAAGAAGGCTCATGCCTAATAGCAAATTGAGCCCCCGACAAATTCCCATGGTCAATGGTCCGAAAAAGCTACTGTGTTTGGCCCATTTATCATAGAGTATCACAAACAGAGCAATGGCCAGAGCAATCCAGAAGGAATTTATGCCAGCCATCAGGGCACTGAGAACTCCAAGAACTAAAAGTCCGCCACCGAAAATTGCACCTGCTTTGAGACTAACCTTTCCAGATGGAATCGGTCGCTCTGGACGTTCTACGGCATCCAGTGGTGCATCGAATACGTCATTCAATACTACTCCCCCTCCGTATAACCCGATGGTAGAAAGAAAAAGGAAAATGGCATTTTGCCAGTTTTGAATGTCGGCTGTTAAAAACCCGGAAATAGCGAGACCTGCGGCAATATCTGCAAGTGCAGTAACCACATTGGCCGGTCTCAACAGCTGAAGAAAACTAAAGAGTTTACCCATTTTAGTTTTCTATAATGTCAGATGAGCTGCCCTTTTTGGGATCTTGCCCACGTAATACACTGTTGCCACCATAAAGCACCGACTGGTCATACGAAACTCCGCTGTCCCAATCAGACTCTTTCATATTGCCACTTTGACTGTATGCGGTAAGGGCATTTTTGTAAGTAGTTAGGTGAACGTCTTCCTTGCTGATCCCATTCTCCAGCATAAGTTTGGCGGTCTTTGGTACTGCCAGAGGATCACTCACGCCCCAGTCAGCCGAGCTATCGACGATAATTCTTTCTGAGCCATAGGTTTTTACCACTTCCACCATTCTTTCACTGCCCATTTTGGTACGAGGATAAATGGTAAAAGCAGCCCAGTAGCCACGATCCAGAACTTCCTTAGCGGTTTCTTCATTATTATGGTCAATCACCACCATTTTAGGGTCCATGCCATGTTCTTCCAGCACATCCATGCTTTTCAGAGTTCCTTTCTTTTTATCACGGTGAGGGGTATGAATCATGATGGGCAGCCCCACTTCTTTAGCCAGCTCTATCTGAGCCCTGAAGAAACGATCTTCGGCTTCTGTCTGGTCATCATAACCGATTTCACCGATGGCCACTACGTTATCTTTAAGGGCATAAAGCGGCAGCAGCTCCATTACTTTTTCGGCAAGGGGCACATTATTGGCCTCTTTAGAGTTCAGGCCAATGGTGCAGTAGTGCTTAATTCCAAACTGCGATGAGCGGAAAGGCTCCCAACCCACGATACTGCTGTAATAATCTTTGAAAGAGCCAACTTCTGTACGGGGCTGGCCCAGCCAGAAGGCAGGTTCTATCAGTGCTACTATTCCTGCTTTACTCATGGCCTCGTAATCGTCTGTAGTACGTGAGGTCATGTGTACATGAGGATCTATAAACTTCATATGCTTGTTTTTTTATTCTTCTTAATTCGCTTGAGCCACTTCCAGTAAAACACCTATTTCTGTCCAGCTTTGCGTTGGTTTCAAGCTGGTATTTTCCTTGCACCATTGCTTCGCAGCTGAATGTTCAGAAGCAAACAGGGCTTTTCTTACGGCCATTTGATCCAGTTCAGATCCACTATCAGATAAGCTTATCATGTCAGTTATCAGATGATCATTCTCAAAACCTAGTACGGCTCTCCATAATTCCGGATGAACATTTCGACCAGCAGACCATCTTTCGTGCACAAAATCATGTAGGGTGTCTGTTAGTTTTTGATTACGATTCTGATCCAGTCCCTGAATTTTAAACAATGGTCTTTCCATAAAAATGGCTTTCAATACCATTTGATTCCATGCGTCCTGATGAAAGAATCGAACGGGAAAAGACTGATACCTTGAAATGGCATCAAATACATCGACCATATTGGTTCTTAATCCATCAATCATTTCCAGTTTGAAGTCTTCGGCATTACCGAGATACTGAATGGACTTGAAAATGGTTACCAGCTCTTTCCGGTCGGCTGAGCCGATCATCGTAGAAATCAGTTCGTGATTACTTTCTGGTGCTGTAGATAACAGCAAAAGAAGGCGACAGTATTCATCCAGTGTAAAAGGCTCTGATTCGAAATCCGGGTTGATCTCCTTAAACAGACTTTGTGTTTCTGGTTTGAGGTCTACCTGTGCAGCAGGTATTTTTCTGCCGATAAGGCCAAAGGTCAGGTAAAACGACGAAGGAGTAAGATTCTCCTCTAGTTTTGAAGCAAGCCATTTTCCTGAATTTTCATCCAGAAAGTCAAGGCAGTTTTCTTCTAGCTTTTTAAAAATAGGGTTCGGTAGGTTCATAGGTCATTGGACTGGTGTCAATGAATAATACGGGATGTTTTTCCTGACAACAGAACAACACAAAAATAGCACTTATTTACCGTGCAAAAGTGTCAAACAGGTTGAAAATATGCTTAAAAGTAGATTATTGAAGGGTTTTGGTCGAAGGATGGAATGGATACAAATCTTGAAGAGCTGAAATATTAGCTGATTAATTTAATCACTTTGACTGCTCTTATTAACACAAATCAAGGTTTGGGAATGAGTTTTAAGAAGATTTAATTTGTAGAATCAACAGCCTAAAAACCAAACGAAAACGATGAATAGAATTTCCCTCTTTTTAGTATTGGCGGCAGTCATTTTTAGTTGTGTTCCTATTTCAGAACCTAAGGAGTCTGTGATGCAGCAAAAAGTCAATGAATATGCCGAGTTTACATTAACTTCTGACCTTTCTTCATTGACCGAGAATCAAAAGAAAATGATACCTCTACTCATAGAGGCATCAAAAATCATGGATGATATTTTTTGGCAGGAAGCATTCGGTGACAAAAATGCCATTCTGGACACACTTTCAGATGAAGCCGCCAAAACTTTTGTGACCTATAATTACGGACCCTGGGATAGGCTAAGAGCCAATGAGCCGTTTATTGCAGGAGTAGAAGAGAAGCCGGCAGGTGCACAGTATTATCCTCAAGATATGACCAAAGAGGAGTTTGAAGCTTTTGAGAGTAATGATAAAACAAGCCTATACACCATTATTAGAAGAAATGAAGAAGGAGAACTGTATACGATTCCATATCATGAGGCTTTTGCCAGTGAAACTCAAAAGGCCGCGGATTTACTCAAACAAGCCGCTGAACTAGCAGAGGATGAAGGCTTCAAAAAGTATTTGAACTTGAGAGCAGAAGCACTGCTTACTGATGAGTATCTGGCTAGTGACCTTGCGTGGATGGATATGAAGTCAAACCAGATAGATTTTGTGGTGGGGCCCATTGAAAATTATGAAGATCAACTTTATAACTATAAAGCAGCTCACGAAGCCTATGTACTTATTAAAGACATGGACTGGAGTAAGAGACTCGAGAAGTTTGTTTCTTTCTTACCGGAACTGCAGGCAAACTTACCCGTGGAGGAGGTTTACAAGAAGGAGTCGCCGGGCACAGACTCAGACTTGAATGCCTATGATGTGATTTATTACGCAGGTGACTGTAATTCAGGCGGAAAGACGATCGCGATTAATCTTCCTAATGACGAAAGAGTACAATTGGAAAAGGGGACGCGTAGATTGCAGTTGAAGAATGCCATGCAGGCCAAATTTGACAAAATTATGGTGCCCATTAGTGAACTGCTTATTGATGCATCTCAAAGAAAGCATGTGACTTTTGATGCCTTTTTTGCCAATACCATGTTTCATGAAGTGGCTCACGGATTGGGTATCAAAAACACGATTGATGGTAAAGGAACTGTTCGGGATGCCCTAAAAGAAAATGGGTCTGCTTTAGAAGAGGGCAAAGCAGATATCTTAGGTCTTTATATGGTAACTCAGCTACATGAGAAAGGGGAGATTAAAGGAGAGTTGATGGACTATTACACCACATTTTTAGCCGGGATTTTCCGTTCGGTGCGATTTGGTGCTTCCAGTGCTCATGGTAAAGCCAATATGATTCGTTTTAATTACTTCAAAGAAATGAATGCCTTCAGCTATGATGCTGAGAAAGGAACGTACAAAGTCAAGTTTGATGAATTTCAAAAGGCGATGAACTCTCTATCTGAAAAAATCCTGACCCTACAGGGCGATGGAAATTATGAAGGCGTTTCTCAATTATTTGAAGAAATGGGAGTTGTTGGTGCAGATCTTCAAAAAGATCTGGATAGAGTAGGTGAGGCAGGCATCCCAAGAGACATTGTTTTCAATCAAGGCGTGGAGGTTCTGGGGCTTTAAGCTTTCCGGAAAAAGTAAAATTAACACTGCCACGTAGTTAACATTCATGGCACGACTAAGCAAAAGCAAAGAGACGTGCCATGAAGAATCAATAAAAGATGTCATCCTAAATCCCTTTCAGCCTTATTCTACGTTAATACGCTATCAGCAGAAAATTGATCATATTGAGAGCATTCTTTCTATTTCTCCTCTTACCAGTTCTAAGTTTTGGTCAAAAGAAATGGAGTATTGATTCTCTTCTCAATAAGGAGTTTAACCTATTGCCCATACCGAGTGTTGTGATCAGCCCTGAGGTGGGTGTCATGTTTGGTGTCTTTGTAGATTACTATTATAAAACTACGCCAGATGAAGATACCACTACCAGATCCAGTCTTTCGTTTATAGATGTACAGTACTCTACCAGAAGGCAGCTGAATACCGAACTTTTTATGTCCGCTTACACGCCATATGAAAAGTATTATGTCTTTTTCAGGGCAGGGTATTTTGATGAGCTGGAGCGTTATTGGGGTACCACCACACCTACATTGCCAAATGAAGATTTTCTGAATATTCATTACCAGCGATTCAGGGTGTTTGGTAGGCTGAGCAGAAACTTGGGGAAGCGGAGGTTTGCAGGCTTAGGCTATCAGTATAACCGATTCTTTAACTCGTCTGTAGATGAGGCCCCTTTTGATGAAATAATGCCAACTGGCACAAACTCCACGATCATAGGGGGCGGGCCTGTTTTTACCATTGACAAGCGGGATAATCAGTTTAGCCCGAAAAGGGGAATGTATCTGGACCTGTACAGTTATTCCATGTTTGACCTGAAGGCCAATAAGTTCGCATATCAGTTGATTAACGCAGATTTCAGGAAGTATAAAGAGGTCAAAAAACACGTATTGGCTGCTCAATTGCTGGTTCAAAGCTCAGTAGGTGAGGTACCTATAATGGAGAAATTCAGGCTTGGAGGGCCGAAGCTGGTTCGTGGATTATTTATGGGTCATTTTAGAGATGATCACCTTTGGGCTTTGCAAGGTGAATATCGTTATGAACTATGGCCTCTGATAAAGGTGGCAGGCTTCGCTTCAATGGGCAATACATCACCTACATTCTCGAGTTTACTGAATCAAAAAGTGATAGCAGGCTATGGTGCAGGTTTGCGACTAAGAATCAATAAATCGAAACAAGTTTATGCTGCTTTTGACTATGCTCGTACTTCAATAGGCACCGATGGTTTCTATATGAAACTGGGGGATGCGTTTTAAGGAGAAAATATTGTTATCGTGGCACGACTAAACTTGGAAATAAAGGGTCGTGCTATGATTAATACTTTTTTGGAGTATACTACCTCAAGAAGTCTACCACTTCTTTAAAAACTGAGTCCCAGCCAAAAGTTCGATTTATATATTCGCCATTCTTCTTGAAATGATATGTAAAAAAATTGTGACCCTTATTAATCATTGGTAAAACTTTAATATTCTTAATGTTTTTCTCAGTTAGCCTAAGCTTTAAAAAATCACAATCTAAGTCTTGAATACTATTTGTTCCATAGATTAATAGAGTAGGTTGAGATAGCTGAATAACTTTTTCATGTATACTGGGATAGGTAAAAGATGCATATGAAAAGAAAGTATTGCTATCGAATAGCTCTGTATTATTTTCTCGGTTAAGAAATAACCTTTCATGTTCAGTATAAATAGAATCTATTCTTGATTGAGCTTCCTTAGAAGAAATCTTATTTGAGTTTTCTTGAAATCTAACTTTTGAAATAGCTTCTGTAAACCTATTTCCGAGGTGCGTAGAAAGTAGCACTACCTTCTTAATGTTTTTATTTTTTAAAGCTATTGATGCGGCGATATTCGCTCCTTGTGAATGCCCCACAACAAATAACCTTTTACAATCAACCCAAGGTTGCTTTTTAAGATATTTAAGTATTTTAAAATAAGCCTTTGAATAATAAGTGAGGTTGTTATTTCTAACGAAGTCATCAGGAACTTTGGCATTTTGATTTATATAGTAACCATTTCTGTAAGTTTCATTTATAAATCTATTTCTTAAGCTGTCAATTGAAATTGGAATTCCTGGTTTTGACATAACTACAAAATTGAATTCATCATCGTACTTTTTAAAGTTAAACGGGAAAACCAGTGAATGACCATTAACAAAAAGAGGTGCAAAATCTGAGCCTCTAATAAATATAATTGTAGGCTTGGGTTTTATAGATTTGGTATGAACAAATTGAATTCCATCTACATCCTTAATTTCAAACCCATTGTTTTGGATAACTTTTAAATCTTCATATGTCTCCTGAGTGAAACATGGAAAGGGGAAAAGAGATATTAGCAATAGTAAACTATATAATTTTCTATTAGATCCCACTTTTGATACTTGCTTCGTAAGAGAGAGGAGTATTGTCATTATGGAGTTTCTGTCAATTAATTTGCAACTCAAATTGACAAAAAATAATCCAGTTAAAAAGCACGTATTAAGCAATTTAACATCTTTTAATCCGACGATCGAATATCTAACTACTCAAACTGATAAGCAAAATACTGAATCTGCTCAGTGTCTATATTTTTGATGGCATGCGGAACCATAGATTCTACAAAGTAGATATCACCGGCAGTTGCAGGGTAAACTTTACCGTCGATTTCCATTTCTGAGCTTCCTTTCGTCATCAGAATAACTTCCGGTGCTCGGTGGGTATGTGGTTCATGACTTTTGATGCCCGGGTTGAGGTTTGAGACGTGCATTTCCATGCGTTTGCAGGCAGCAGTAGGTTTTTTATAGTAATGCCTCACACCCCCTTTGTCGTGAGGTTCATAGGTGATTTCATCCCAATTCATCAAAAAAGAACCTCCGTTTTCCTCACCTCTGTCGTAACTCTGACCTTCTTTGGCCTGGTACTGCATCAGATAAACTTCTGCGTTTTGCGGAGCATTCATTTTCAATAAATCCCCTGGCAAAACCAATGCAATGCTTCCGGGCCCCATCGTCATGTTTTGAGTTCCTAGTTCAAAGTCGATGTCTCCGGTTTTGATGATTACCAATTGTTCTAGTGACGAGCTTTTTAGGTGAAGTGTTTGATCTTTTTCAAAATGAAAAGACTTCATCACCATTTGTTGAAAATCCAGACACTCATCATCAAAATGAGTTTTGATCAACATCCCATTTTGCCTTTCACTTTTCACGGGACTATTGAAGTCATAGACAATAGAACGAACTTGTGCGTTCGCCGTTAAAAGGCAGAAGAATAAGGAGAGGCCTGATAGGATGCTTTTCATGGGATCATATTTAATAGGGTAGAGGAAGTCAAAATCACCCCAAACCCCTCTCGCTTTGAGAGGGGCGGAGGTGAACATATTATTGGTTAGCTAATTCTAAAGCACGAGTAGATAGGCCATATTTGGTCAGCATGTTCGGTACTTCCCACTCCGGCATCGTGCCATTTTTATAATACTCAATGAAACGCTCCATGACCTGAGCAAAGTGAGCTTCGTGACCGATATCGTATTTTTCAGGGATCACTACTTTCCAGCCTTTATTGCTTTTTTCTAAAGCAAGCCCGTCATAACTGCTTAAAAGTTTGTCTATGGCAGCCTGAGCTTCATCTTCAGAGATTTCTACCACAGGTTCTATATAAAGCGTTGGCTTATAACCCTGCTCAGCTCCTTGTTTGATCACAAGGTTGGCTTTGGTACCTCTCATGATAGAGTAATGGGTATCGCCGGTTCCTTCCGGTGCCTGGTAATTCCAGATGACCGAAACCTTCGCGTGGTGTCCGTTAATAGTATACGTGATCTCGCCGTTAGCATAAGTTTCGAGGTTTCCGTCTTTTATGCTAGATGACAAAAACTCAGGGTATTCACTCAGGCCTGTTACTCTTTCAAAGTCGGCAGGAGATAGCACGGTAGGCCACCTTCTGGCCGCTACTAATTCTACGTTTTCATCGCCGATGATTTGGTTAGGGAAACACTCCCAAAAGGTAAGGTCTATCAAGTGAGTAGTTACATCTACGATACCTTCCCCTTGCTGTTTGGTGTCAAAAAACCAAGCCGGGCGAATCAGCGGTGAGCCAGAGACATATTTGAAAAAGTGGTGAACAGACTCCTTGGTTACAGCCGGGTTTTCCGGGCTACCTATCTCAAGTTCACCAAAAAGCTCAGCATTTTGAGAAAGTTCTTTTTGAAGAATTGTGGTGATCTCAGAACGCTCCGTCATGATATCATACAGCAGAATGTCTTTTTCTTTTGCAGTAGCAAAAGCATCTTGCAATAGAGCGTAATCTTCAGAATTAATGGCCATTGGCTTATCAGCCAGAACATTAAAGCCATTATTTACCGCTTCAGAGATGTATTCTGTCTTTTTGAGATTGCTCCCTGCCAAAACGACCACATTACCAGATTTATCGGCGATCATCTTTTCGAGGTAGTCATCACCTTTGTAGATCTCAGAGGTCCAGCTTGTAGGGCTATCCTCACGACTATTGTATTGGTTGATCTTGGCCATGTGGAGGTCCAGATCGGGAGATTCGGGAGCGTAGATATGGACGGTACTGTCAATATCTGCATACATGGATTTCTGAACCAATGCAGCATGAAAATGCCCGGGGTCCAGCGTCACAATTTTGATTTTTTCTTCACTCATTTCCTCTGTAGCTTTTGGTGTACATGCAGCCATGGCCGCCAGAGCGATTAAGGTTAGTTTTTTCATGTGTTAGTAATATACAGGAAACACGAACCACGGCTAGGCGAGGTTCGTGCTTCAGGATGGTTGAATAAATTACAAATTGATATAGTTGGTACCGTATGGGTAACGTTGAGGTCTGCTGATCATGCTGTTAGCTTCATCATCATTCACAAAACGTTCTCTTTTAGGGTCCCAGTTTAGCTTACGGGGTAATTGCATGGCAATATCACTAATCAGGCAAATGGAACAAGTTCTGTGACCAATCTCAACCGGCGAAATCGGTTGCTTTCCAGACTGAATACAGTCAAGCCAGTTGCCGTGTTGCTCGTTACTTTCGTAAAGGTGAATTTCATCCTTGCCGATAACAGAGTCTAAGATTTTAGGGTCGCTGGCATCGAGTGATTTAACACCGTTATTCTCAGGAATTGGATCTGAAGCTGTAGCTCTGTAGGCTCCGCGAGTCACGAAGATCCAGCCGTCTTCACCTTCATATCTGATACCATTCGGGAAACCACCACTGGTTAGCATAGTGATGCCGTTTTCGTATTCAGCCTTCACCATGAAGTCGCCGTGTACATCCCAGCTACCAGATTTCGGGAACCCGGCTACAGCCTCTACAGAAATAGGTCCGGTGTACTCGGTATCCATACCCCATGCGGCGGAGTCATAGTGGTGCTGACCCCACCCGGTGATCATACCTGCACCAAACTGACGTTTTCTTAACCAACCTGGTCTGCCGTATCCTTTTTGTGGATGAACCAGCATTTCTGAATAGGGCATTTCTGGGGTAGAACCTAGCCACATATCAAAGTTAAAACCTGCCGGTACCGGCTGAGTTTCTGCCAATGGTCCTCCCGGGTCACCAGGTAAGCCAACTTTTACAGTATGAAGTTTTCCTATTCTACCATTGCGTACAAGCTCTGCTGCATATCTGAACTGCGGAGAAGAACGCTGCTGAGTACCTACCTGTAAGATTTTACCGGTTCTATGAATGACATCGCTGAGTAACCGCCCTTCAGCTATAGTAAGTGAGGTAGGTTTTTGAAGATACACGTGTTTTCCTGCCAATGCCGCCTCTATGGCTGGCTGAGCATGCCAGTGGTCTGGTGTACTGATGATTACGGCATCCAACTCTTTATTCAGTAACATTTCACGGTAGTCGTCATACATCGTGACGTCTACTGATGTGCCTTTTTTCTTGTAATAGTCTTCTACGAGCTTTTTGCCGTCCTTGGTTCTATTACTATCCAGATCACAAACAGATATGATTCTGGAAACATCATGCTGCATAGTACCAGGCATGTCATGTCCGCGGGCTATTCTCCCGCAGCCGATCTGACCAACCTGAATTTTGTTTGAAGGTGCATTTTTACCAAAGACAGTTGAAGGAACGATAGTGGGCAGGGCAATGGCCGCTGCCGTGGTTTTAAAAGTATTTTCGACGAATTTTCGACGATTAATTTTTGAAGATTTCATTGATCACGAATGGTTTTATAAATTGATTTCAATAGGTTTCACAAATTGTTTCCAGGCTTTTTCGGCGTCTAATGCTGTAGCTTTACCATCAAACACGACGAGTCGGTAACGTAAGGTATAGGTTTTACCTGGCTCTACTGTCCAATCCTGTGTTTTGGTAGGAGCGAAATTGGCAAACATATCGCCTCGGCCATATTGGTTTTCGGGCCATATTCTCAAAGGCTCAGGATGATTGATGTTTTGCGGGTGAGAGAGCATGATGGCTCCTCCTGTACTATTGCCAAGTTTTCCCTGTACAATACACCATCTGGCTAAGGTGCCATCTGCGTCTTTTCTGGTTTTGCCTTCTGAGCTGAGAACAGTACTGTTCTGGTTATCCCACTCTTCGGTAGTTCTCCAGCCAAAGCCTGCATATCGGTATTCCAATATTTCAAATGGGGCATCTGTAGCACAGTTATACTCAAAAGTGAAATCAAGCAAATAGCTACTTTCATTGATGGGTGTTACTCTCATCGTCTGTATTTCATTCAGAGCTACTTCTTCATTGCTTCCGATTAATAACACATGCTCATGAAGTACTTTAAACTCAGAGAACACTGGGCCATTGACCTCTTTGAGAAGTTTGGAGAATCGTACGGTTCCTTGCTTTTTATTCAGGTTCCAGAAGTCAAGAGTATCCCCTTTATATCTGACATGAGTCCAGGGGTTCCAGATACCATAATGATGGTAATGGTCTGGCGGCTGAATACGGGTTAGGCGTTTGCCTTTGGGTGTGTTTAATGGATGAATAAAACCACTTCTTTCAAAGGCTTTATTCACGCCTTCGGGTACTGCCTTCTTGTCCATCTGATATCCCAGAAGCTTGCCCTGATTTTGATAAATTGCCAGCTGGCCATCTTCTTTTTTGAATTCTAATTTTTTAGGAGAGTCAAGATGGTCAGCCTTGTGGATCTCATAACTTAGGTTTTGCGAAGCAGACGAACCACTAACTTTCCAGTGCATCTTTTGATCTGAAAGTTGGAATGGGATAGACTCTCCGGTTTGTTTATTGACAAGCTTTATCTGATGAGGGTCTGCTTGTAAAGTACTACAGTCGGCACTTAAAAGCAGAGTCTCAGAGGGCTCGTGAGGAGGCACCTGAAACTCCGCAAGTTTTTGAGCCGAAGCGAGTTGATATACACACAAGGCAAAAAGCGTGTAAAGTATTTTCATTAAATGTATAGGGTTGAATAAGTGAAAGCAAAATAGTAATCAAGGATTTAAAACTTTATGCAATCGGTTGAATTTTGAGAGTCAGGTAGACAAAAAGTAATATTATACCGATAAAGTATGCTGAAATGCGTGTCTAGAACAGTAGATTTTAGATATTGGCGTTAGATATGAGAGTAAGAGTAGCCGCATTAATCATTCAGGATAATAAGTTGCTGACCATGAAGTATAATTACGGTGGAGTAGACTTATTTAACTTGCCCGGAGGTAACCTGGAATTCGGAGAAGAAAAAAGAGAAGCACTTGCCAGAGAGCTTCAGGAAGAATTATGTATCGAGGTAGAAATAGCTGAGGAGTCGGCTCTGATAGCCGAAGTACATAATGAAAAAGGGGATACACTTCATATTCTTTATGAAGCAAAAATAGCGGGAGGTGAGCTACAATTGAACCCCGATGAAACTTCGGCCTTAGCAGTTGAGTGGGTTTCGCTAGAAGAAGACTTTAAAATGTACCCAGATGTGAAAGGACCATTGAAAAAATGGAGATCCGGAGAGCTGAAAGAAAAGTTTATCGGCGAGATAGAGCACGTATGGCTATAGAAAGTCTTGATTTATAGATACTGATTAGGCTTTTTCTGGCTTTTTGAATTAATTCGGGGCTTTAAATGTCAACTTAACACCTATTTGAAATGAAAAAGAATTTATGGGCATTGGCCGTGCTGTTTTTCTTTTGCTATGCAGCAAACGCCCAAAACGGTACTCTCAAAGCATTATTATTTACTAAAACTGCGGGCTTCCATCATGAGTCAATAAATGAAGGGGTGACAGCCATAAGAAAGCTGTGCAAAAGACACTCTATGGCTCTGGACTGGCATGAAAATGCAAGTGTTTTCTCAGATGAGAGATTAAAGAATTATGATGTAGTCATCTTCTTAAGTACGACTGGCGACATATTGAATGACGATCAGCAGGCCGCTTTTGAGCGTTATATTCAAAACGGTGGAGGCTGGGTAGGCGTTCATGCTGCGGCTGATACCGAATATGAGTGGGAGTGGTATACCAAAATGGTAGGTATGATGTTCAAAATTCACCCTCGCCAGCAAACTGCCTATCTGAATGTAGAAGATGCTAATTTCCCAGGAATGGGTAGATTTCCTAAAAGGTTAATCTGGACTGATGAGTGGTATGAATATCAAAAGCCAATCATCGCTGATGATCTGCACTATCTGCTTTCTGTAGACGAAAGCAGCTATGAGCCATATGCTAAATGGGGCGATAATGAAGGAAAGGGTATGGGTGATTTCCACCCGATCAGCTGGTATCACCCTTATGATGGTGGCCGTGCTTTCTATACAGGCTTGGGTCATATTCCTGGTGTTTTTGAGGATCCTATTTTCCTTGATCACCTTTACGGCGGTATTTACTGGGCTGCCACTGGCAAAGGCATTAAGTAGTCACAAAAGAATTCACTAGATCTGCCCTCTTAAGCAACCGCTTTTGAGGGCAGTTTTGTTTATTGGCGATTTAGAGGCTTTCGAGGTTTTTTGTAGATATTTTTGGCGGCCAGATCTTTCTCAAACCACGTAAACTTGTCATTATAAAAAACCTCAAAATCGGGTACACTTTTATGACCGGGGTGAGGGGCATAATAATGCGTTTTGCTACGGGAATCATTTCTCCAGACCAGAACGTAAGACATTCTTAGACCTTTGGTTTTGAGTACTTTGAGAAGAGCCTCTGTCCACCATTTGTCATTCGGTATAGATTCAAGACCGGTTTCAGTAAAAGCAGCTAACTTCTTATGTTTGATAGCATAATCTGAAACAATTTTCAGTTTTTTGGCCGCGGTTTCCAGATCATAGTGGTCTCTGCCCATATCACCATAATTATCCATTCCTACCATGTCTGCCCACTCGTCACCGGGGTATCTGGCAAGAAACTCCTCTACATTTGAAAATCTATTGTCAGGAGAGAAGGCATAAATGAAATTGTGTACTCCTTTTGTATCTCGTAAATAAGAAACTGTAAACCTCCATAAAGTTTTGAATTCATCAACTGTGCAGTAAGGAGCACCCCACCAAAACCAACCCCCATCAAATTCATGAAACGGTCTGAATATCATGGGTACTTTTTCACCGTTTTCGCCTTTGACATTTTTAGCCCATTCAGCTATTCCATCTAAAATCATTTTGTATTGTTCATGGCCGTCACCGCCAGGTATAAGTCTAGGCACCACATTGATGGAGTCTGAGCCCTTCCAGTAAAAACCACCTTTACCCATGGGGTTATAAAAGTGCCATGCTACAGTAGTGATACCCCCTCGGTTATAGTGGTCTTCCACTACCTTTTTCAGGTTGGTTTTATAGATAGAACTGTCTCTTCTTGTAAAGCCACTAAAGTCAACCCCAATGATACCGGGATGACTACCAACTACAGATTTCACATCTGATCTGTTATCCTCACCATACCAGCCTCGCCCATATTCTGTGGCATGCTGATGACCAAAAATGACACCTCTCTTTTGAATTTTTTTGAGGCTTTTAAAAAGGGCTCTTGTTTGTTTAGTAGCGTTTGGGTCTATTGGTTTCCATTGACCCATGCTGTGCATAGTGGTGATTATAATTAGCGAGAATAAGGCTAATAGTTTTTTCATTTTTAGAGATTAAAGGTAGAAGTGGTTTTAAATCTACACTTGTAGGTTTACAGATTTGATAGAGAATCTCTTAAATTGAATTTTTTGTAGAGCAATTGCCAATGGTAGAACTGGAACTTGAAATGTTAAAGTATGGTCAGATGGGTGAGAAAACCGGCTGGACTTATCTGGAAATAGAACAGGCGGTGGCACATCAATTAAAACCCGACACCAAGACTTCTTTTCGGGTGAGAGGCCAGATAGACTCTGTAAAGATTAATCAGCTCGCCCTTATCCCGGTGGGTGAGGGTAATTTCATTTTGCCACTCAAAGCAGACCTCAGAAGAAAACTCAAAAAAGAGAAGGGCTATAAAGTGACTGTTAAACTGGAGTTAGACAATAGTGAATTTGAGTTTGACGAAGATTTTATGGCTTGCCTGGAGGATGAACAGGCCGCTAAAGAATTCTTTGAGTCTTTAACTCCCGGGCATCGAAGATATTTCTCTAAATGGATAGCTTCTGCTAAGACCATTGACACCAAAACCAAAAGAATTAGTCAAGCCCTTTATGGACTTTCAAACAAGATGGAATACAATATTATGATCAGGCATTTTAAAGCGAAGAAGTAGTTTAGAAATAAGCCTTACTCTGATGATCCCATCTTTCATCTAAATCACCTTGAATGACCTCGTAGACTTTTCTTTTCAATTCATCTAGGTCATCTTTGGTTTTACCTTTTGTTTCAATCTTTTCATTGAAAATGGCCACAGGTCTTATGCCGGGTCTAAACCTATTGAGAGGTTTATTGATTTCATGGAAATTCAAAAAAGTGATGGGTACTATTGGAACCTGATTTTCAATAGCCATGATAAATGGACCATCTTTAAATGGCAAATGCATCTGAGGAGCCTCCTCGGTAATGATTCCTCCTTCTGGCATAACAAAGACTGACCGGCCACTCCTAACCGTGTCTATCCCTTTTTTGAAAGATTTAGTACGGCTCCACTTGTCACTGCGGTCTACCTGAATATGCAGTTTAGCAAACATGTACCCGAATAAAGGTGCTTTTTTGACGGAGCTTTTGCCGATAAAGGCAAAGTAATTATCCAGCACATTCATTCCTGCAGCTATATCCAGATAAGTAAAGTGATTGGCCACAAAAACGTATGTCTCCTTTGTATCGGGTCTGAATTTGAAAATTCTTTTGATGGGCATGCCCGTTAGCCAAAAGAAAATAGAAGACCAAAACCGTATGATTCTGTGAGCAAACCGATGTAAAGATTTGAACTGAATACACAGAAAAATAAACGGAAAAAGAAGAAGAAATGGCACCAAAAATATGATGCCACAGTATAGCGTAAAAATGAAGCTTAACGCTTTATTCATTAGCCATTTCTTTGACGTGCTTCTTCAGCTCTATTGGTTTGGTATTGGCTTTTCTCATTCTGATGTTCAGCATTTCTACAATGAACGAGAATGCCATTGCGAAGTACACATATCCTTTAGGAACATGTACATGGAAAGCTTCTGCTACCAATAAAGTCCCGATCATCACCAGGAAAGAAAGAGCCAGCATTTTCACTGTAGGGTGTGCTTCTACGAAATCGCCAACGCTTTTCGCAAATAACAGCATGGCTATAGTAGAAAGTATAATGGAAGCTCCCATTACCGCAATGATGTCTGTCATACCTACAGCAGTGATTATGGAGTCAACTGAGAAGATGATATTGATAATGGTGATATCTAAAATGGCTCTGGTGAGGGTAGGGGCTACCTTTTCGTGACCGAAGTCATCATCCTTTCCTTCTAGCTTATGGTGAATCTCTGAAGTAGATTTATACAATAAGAACAAACCACCACCTAGCAGAATCATGTCTTTACCACTCATGCCCATATCAAACGGAAGGCCGAGGTCTTGTAGGTTAAATAGGTCTTTCTCAAGCCCCAGAATCCAGCTCAGGACAAATAGCAGACCTATTCTGATTACCATAGCAGAAGCCAAACCTATGTTTCTGGCTTTCTTTTGGTCTTTGATTTCCAGTTTTCCGGAAATGATGGAGATAAAGATGATGTTATCTACCCCAAGTACAATTTCCAGAATCGTTAGGGTCAAAACACTCGTAAGAGCTGCAGTGGTAAGCAGTTGTTCCATTTGTTGATTTTATTTTAACGCTAAAATATCTGAAAAGAACATGCCTCACAAATCCTATTCTTTAAATGCTCTGGCGGCTTCTACCATTTCGTCTTCGGTGAGGTGTTTTGAGCTAATGAGTATTCGGTATTTGAATTTAAGTTTCATACCCTCATTTAGGGTATAATCAGTTACCTCTGTTCCTTTAGAGAAAATTTCAGAGCCTATATTATTGACCGCAAAAAGCCCATAACCTCTGGCATGCCAGTGACCCGGGAAATTATAGTTGTCCGGATGGTCAAAAATAGCAAGAGTGATGTCCTCATCTCCAATTTTTCCAGTCAGCCTCATCCATTCTGAGCGTTTACTCCAGACGTCGGTTCCTTCTATACCCATGTCATTGGTATAGTTGCCAGTTGGCTGATAATCTCTTTTAGGGTCAAAATGCTCAAGCTCTCTGGCCAGCCTTATGGCAATCATCCCCTCTTTATTATCGGCAATCAAAACATCTTCCACTGCCTGAAGCGTAATTTCACGATCGATTATTCGATAATCCTTTGTAGCCTTAAAAGTGTACTTACTTTCTTCTTTAATTAGTGTTTTACCTTCAAAGTCGTTCCAGTCTGCCTGGGCAATAATATTTCCTTCCTTCTTTCCACCTTTTACTTTTTTGACCGCAGTATGCACCACCGTTCCATAGTGGCGTTTGGTCTGGTCTCTCTCGTAAGAGTTGTTCCAGAAGTCATTGCCATTGATATCTCCATGATTAAACCAGATACCAACATGGTGCGGGTGGTCGGTTCGTTCACCTTCTCTGGGGTTAAGTGGCCAGCCTCGGGTAATGAAATTGCCCTCAGGAGAGAGCACTGGATATAAAACCGGCTTTTTGATAGAATTATCTGAGTCAAACAGAAAAGCCGTGAAAAGGTCTTTTCCGGCATAAACTTCAATTTTGTCTTCAGACGGAACTTCTTTAAATGATATAGGTTGGTTTTGTGCTGAGGCAAAGTAGCTTAAGCCCAGCAAGAGTAAGGTAATCTTTTTCATTATTTCAATTAGGTGATTACCCAAAAATAGAAAATCCCTCATACATAACTGTACAAGGGACTTTTAATCAGTTGGTTTAGCTGACGAACCCTACAAATGTGGCGTCACAGCTTGCTTAAGTTGGGGAAGCATCATGGCTCCACTTTGTCTGAAAAGCTGCTTGCTGTTTTTGAAAACCATAACGGTAGGTACACCGCTTACTTTGTATTTGCGTTGCAATGCGGGGTTTTTGTCAATATCAATTTTGATAATTCTTACTTTATCTCCCATTTCATCGGCTAATTGCTGTAGGGCAGGAGCCATGGCTTTACAAGGCCCACACCACTCTGCAAAAAAGTCGATTAATACAGGCTGATCACTAGCGATCAATTCTTCAAATGTTCCGGTCATATTCTTATTATTTTAGTCTCAAAGTCTTCTTAAAGTTCAAAGTCAACAGTCTCAGTTTCCAGTTTTTGATGAACCAAACTTCTCTGGATTATTAATCATGTAATTCAATAATTTACCAACTTCTTCAGTCTTTGAGCTTAGCTCTAAATATTGTTCTTCCTTAATATATTTACATTCCATAGCAAAGTCTAGCCAAACCTGAGTTTCAGAATACTCACTATCAGAATCAGTCAATTTAGATCTGAAATGAGCAGGATATATTCTTTTTCGATAAGCCTCGGCCAGATTCACACTTACTGATCTTGAGCTTCTTCTTATTTGATCAGTCAATGAGTATTTCTCTTCATTTGGAAAAGATTTCGAAATCTCAAAATCCTCCATTGCCAATTGAAAACTCATCTTGTAAGCCATCAAGTCTTTAAATTTTATGTATTTGGATTTTTCAAAAGCTAATGCAATTCCAAAGCTCACTTTGACTGTCAACAGCGAACTGAAAACTGCTTACTAATACTTATCGTTCCCCCCTTTTCTCAGGTTCATACTTAATCATCATGGTCATCCACAAGGATCTGGAGTATCTGAAAATGATAGGTACTAAAAGGATGGTTAATGCCACATAAATACCAATGTAGATTCTCCAGTCTATTTTTCCTTCAATAAAAAGGTACCAGCCTACCGTGGCAGTGATGAAAAGAGCCATATTCAACATATAGCTTACATACATAGCACCATAAAAGAAGCCTTGCTCTTTTTCATACCTCAGTCCGCAGTTTGAGCAATGCGTGTGCATAGACATCATTTTACCTTTTTTGTACGGATTTTTTGATTCAAATAGCTCTCCACCTCCACACCTTGGGCATTTCAAAACCAAGGCATTTGATACTTTTCCCATGTTGTTCTTTATTCTGACACAAAGATAGTCATTCTACCAACTGTGTAGAGTAACATTTGTTACGATATGACTTATTCTCTACCTGTTAGAATAAACGTAAAATCATTGTCTACGGGTGTGCCGTTGCCATCATTAATATATACCTCAAAAGTGCCGTTACCATTAAAATTAAAAGAAGCTATTCTCATTGAACCAGCCGTAGTAGGGGCATTGTCAATTTCAGGAGATACCACCAGAGAGCGGATAGCACTACTTGTATTTACATCTGTGGTAATGGTATACACTCCCGTTGAGTTTTTTACAAGAGTCTTAAGTCCAAAGCTACCATAGATCGATCCGGCTGCTCTTATAAAACCCCATGCGGCTATTTGATTGTCGGCATAAATAGAGCCATATGAGTTCACTCCGTTTCCTAACTGAGTAGAGGATTGTGCCTGACCGTTTAGATTTATTTTTTCAAGAGGATCCAGGTTTATGCTTCTACTTTTGATACCTACACTTTCGGCATTTTCGGTAGAGTTCATACTAATTTCTGATGGGAAACTGGTCCCTGTTGCGGAGATGATAAAGTCAGTGTTTTTGTTCTGTGGAAGCTCTTTATGGGTAGGCTGAAGCTGATTGGGTACACTCCCGATAATGATCGGCCTGTCTGGGTCGCCATTGATAAAGCTAATCAAAACTTCATCACCTATTTCTGGAATGAAAGAGAAACCAGAAGTACTACCATGAGATGGTTTCATTATCGGAACCCAGACCCGTGGTCCCTCTTCACCAAAGAGGCTGGGATACCATACAAAATAGACCTGAACACGGCCATGCTCATCTACATGTCTGGTTTCACCTTCAGGGCCAGTGACTACAGCATGGGTTATTTCGTTCACTTTTTTATGGCCTTCTTTTGCCTTTTTTCGGAAAGGGGTGCTGGTATTGACGTACTCAAAAGTATTACTGTAATACAGCTTCTCATTTCCTCCTTTGTCCTGAATAAACCCTGAATGGTGAACAGCGGTGATTAGGTACTCATCACTAAGTTCGTCATCAAAAGTATCATCCAAATAAAAAAGGTAACCAGGTGCTGTCTCCATGTAATTCCCCCAGGCAAACCATGTTCTTTTCTCATGTTCTTCCATTAATGCCAAATTCTCGGATGCTTCACCAAGCTCTACGGGACTAATGTATTTGTTTCCGAGTCGGTATGTCTGAAAGTTATTCCCACCATTTAAATAAGTACTACTTGTAGCAGAGCCAAGTTGGTCACGATACTGGAGCACCTTGTTCTTTCCTGGTATAATAGCTGTTCCGGTTCCGGTGTAAAATATTCTTGTCGCTACCAGACTGTCTGTCGAGGTATTCGGACCATCGTAGACTAAGGTATCAATGTCATTTAGGTTAGAGGCTAGGCCGTCAACGAAAACCATCTTTGGGTCAGTGGTATTAGACTCTAAATAGTACCATAAACCATAGTCAGCAGCTACTCTGGTTATGAAGTCCAAGTCTGTTTCCTCGTATTGGGTTTTTAATGAGAACACAGGGGTATTTTCTACAAAATCAGGACTTTGTAAACCTACAAGACCAAAAATTTCAGTTGCAATATCGTTTAAGTCTAGCTCCTGAAATACCTTAAAGTTCTCGTTTATAGAAAGTGGGTAGTATGAAGGCTCGATCGTTATCAGATAATAATATTCTTCTTTGTAGCCTACATATTGGCTCATTGTAACAACTCCTTCAAAAATTCTTTCTACTCCCGCTTTATTGAAAAGTGAAAAGGTAGCCTCTTCTCCAAGCATATCAATCTGGTCTTTTTTGGTATTTATCTTCCACAAAACACATACTTTGGGTAGTTGATTAATCTCCTCTTTGATGTCAAAAGCAATGACTTCTGCCTTTTTGCTTGTAATACCAGTGATATCTAAATCAGCCGGCTTATCAGGCCCGGGGTAATCTTTATACTTCGCAATTTGGTGAAGGTCAAGAGGATCATTTTCAAGAAAATTGGCCATTAAGCCAAAAGCAAGATTATAGTCCTTTTGACGTATCACTTCTAAATCCTCTGTGCTGATTTTGTTTGGTTCAATAAGCACATTCTGTGAAAAGAGTGAAATAGAGATAGAAGTCAGCAGGAAGAAAAGAGTAAGGTGTTTCATAAATCATGGCTATCGTTGCATGAAATTAGGGCGATCAAAGCTGATAGTCCAGAGTTTTTTATAATACGGCAAAAGGCCCATATAGGTCAAAATGAATGATTGAACCAAAAACGCTATTCTTTGACCTCTTTTTGTTAAAGCTTATCGTCAGAAGACTATCAAATTTGTAATTCAAAAGCCGTGAGACATGGTTTTTGTGAGTACAAATGAATTAGAATAAACACCTATAGCAATGTCTACAACCTTATTTGATAAAGTTTGGGATGCTCACGTAGTGAAGAAGATTGAGGATGGTCCTGATGTATTTTTTATCGACCGTCACTTTATTCATGAGGTGACAAGCCCAGTGGCCTTTTTAGGTCTTGAAAACCGTGGAATCGGCGTTATGTTCCCAGACCGTACCTTTGCTACGGCAGATCATAATACTCCTACCATTAATCAGCACCTTCCTGTGGAAGATCCGCTTTCAGCTAATCAGTTAAAAGCACTAGAAACCAATACTGGCAAGTATGGAATTTCTCACTGGGGTCTTGGCCACCAGAAGAATGGTATTGTTCACGTAATAGGACCAGAGAATGGTATCACACTTCCGGGGATGACCATCGTATGTGGTGACTCACATACCTCTACGCACGGAGCCTTCGGAGCTATTGCCTTTGGTATTGGTACTTCAGAAGTAGAAATGGTGCTATCGTCTCAGTGTATCATGCAGCCTAAGCCTAAGAAAATGAGAATCACCGTGAATGGTGAACTGGGCAAAGGAGTAATGCCTAAAGATGTCATCCTTTATATCATCTCTAAAATTTCTGCTGCAGGTGCTACAGGATATTTTGTAGAATATGCTGGTGATGTTTTTGAGAAAATGAGCATGGAAGGCCGTATGACGGTGTGTAACATGTCTATTGAGATGGGTGCTCGTGGCGGGATGATTGCCCCTGACGAAACCACACTCAATTATTTGAAAGGCAGAGAGCAGTCTCCAAAAGGAGAAAAATGGGATGAGTTAGTAGAATACTGGAATACCCTAAAGACTGACGAAGGAGCTACCTTCGACGAGGAATTAGTGTATGACGCTGCTGATATTGAACCTCAAATTACTTACGGTACAAACCCTGGTCTGGGAACCGGAATTTCTAACGGAGTGCCTAAGGCGAGTGATGTAATTGATGGTGAAGCATCTTTCAAAAAGTCACTAAACTATATGGGCTTCAATGAGGGTGACTCGTTGATTGGTACCGATGTAGACTACGTTTTCCTTGGTAGCTGTACCAATGGTCGTATCGAAGACTTCAGAGCTTTTGCTTCAGTGGTGAAAGGTAAGAAGAAAGCAGATAATGTGACTGCGTGGCTAGTTCCGGGTTCGCATATAGTAGAAGCACAGATTCAGGAAGAAGGTATTCTTGACATTCTAACTGAAGCAGGTTTTGCCCTACGTCAGCCGGGTTGTTCAGCCTGTTTGGCAATGAATGATGATAAGATTCCGGCTGGTAAGCTGGCCGTTTCTACCTCAAACAGAAACTTTGAGGGTCGTCAAGGGCCAAATTCAAGAACAATGCTCGCTTCTCCACTTGTAGCTGCCGCAGCTGCAGTAACAGGAAAAGTGACAGATCCGAGGGAGTTTTTGTAGCAGTACTCGGCAAACGGCCTTCAGCAATCGGCTATTTGTAATTCTATGAGAGACTTTAAAAAATATGATGTCTGGGTCAATGCACATTCTTTTGTATTGGATGTCTACCAGATTACTCAGAGTTTCCCAATAGAAGAGAAGTTTGGGTTGATATCACAGTACAGAAGAGCAGCTGTATCAATCACCAATAATATAGCAGAAGGCTGTGCAAAAAGAAGCGAGAAAGATTTTGCCAGATTTTTGGAAATGGCGGCAGGGTCTTCGTTTGAATGTCAGAATTTGAACATTCTTTCAAAAGATCTCGGCTTCATTGATATTGAAGTGTATAATAATTTTGATGGTAAAGTTGTGGTAATCAAGAAACAACTCTATCAACTAATAAATAAATTAAAATAATACGGTTGAGGTTGTGTAGCCGAAAGCTTACCGCCGAAAGCCGTTAGTATATTATGGCATACGATAAGTTTACAGTTTTGAAATCTAACTGCGTTCCTTTGCCTTTAGAGAACGTAGACACAGACCAGATTATACCTGCTCGTTTTTTGAAAGCAACAAAGCGTGAGGGATTTGGTGATAACCTTTTTAGAGATTGGCGTTATAATAACGACGACTCACCTAAAGAGGATTTTGTTTTAAACAACCCTACATATTCTGGTAAGGTGTTAGTGGCTGGCCGTAACTTCGGTTCGGGTTCAAGCCGCGAGCACGCAGCATGGGCCATATATGATTATGGATTCAGATGTGTGATCAGCTCTTTCTTTGCAGATATTTTCAAAGGGAATGCACTGAATATCGGGATTCTGCCTGTAACGGTTTCTCCGGCTTTTTTAGATCAGATTTTTAAGGCTATTGAAGCTGATGCAAATGCAGAAGTAGAAGTAGATCTTCCTGGTCAAAAGGTGACGATTGTGGCTACAGGCGAAAGTGAAAGCTTTGAGATCAATGGTTATAAGAAAAATAACATGATCAATGGCTTTGATGACATCGATTATCTTCAAAATATGAAAGAAGAGATCGGTGAATTTGCTAAAACAAGACCATTTTAATGGTCATTAGCCTTCTGCCATTAGCTTATTGAAAAGCTAGTTGATGGCTGAAAGCCAAGACCAGAGAGCCCAATGAAAAGACACATTGAAATAATGGATACCACTCTCCGCGATGGTGAACAAACCAGCGGAGTATCTTTTTCTGCTTCAGAAAAACTGACTGCAGCTCAGCTGCTGTTGGAGGAGGTGAAAGTAGATAGGATAGAGGTGGCTTCTGCCAGAGTTTCTGATGGCGAGCTTGATGCTGTAAAGCGAATAACTTCATGGGCAGCTGAAAAGGGACTTCTGGAAAAAGTGGAGGTGCTCACTTTTGTAGATGGTGATGCTTCTCTCAACTGGATGGAAGAGGCAGGTGCTATAACCATGAACCTTCTGACAAAAGGCTCTTTGAATCATTTGAAGCATCAGCTCAAAAAGACTCCGGAAGAGCATTTTTCCCAAATTGAGGAGATCGTACACAAAGCCGAGGCGAAAGGTATTGGAGTGAATGTCTATCTGGAAGACTGGAGCAATGGCATGCGTCATTCTTTAGACTATGTTTTTCAGCATTTAGACTTTACCACAAAACTCCCAATAAAGCGAATTTTATTGCCGGACACGCTTGGAGTATTGACTCCGGAAGAAAGCTATGACTTCCTTAAAACCCTGGTAGAACGCTACCCGGATACTCATTTTGACTTCCACGGTCATAATGATTATGACCTTGGTGTGGCTAACGTTATGCAGGCCGTAAAAGCGGGAGCTCACGGTATTCACCTAACGGTCAATGGGCTGGGTGAAAGAGCGGGAAATGCAGCCCTGGCAAGTGCAGTGGCTGTACTGACAGATTTCGTAAAAGATGTGACTTTTAATGTAGATGAGAGCACCTTATACAAAATCAGTAGAATCATAGAAGGGTATTCTGGTCTGAGAATTTCGGCGAATCAGCCAATAGTAGGAGAGAGTGTATTTACTCAAACCGCAGGTATTCACGCAGATGGCGATAAGAAAAACAACCTTTACGTAAGTGAGCTAAAGCCAGGCCGTTTTGGAAGAAGAACACTATATGCATTGGGCAAATCATCGGGTAAAGCCAATATAGAGCAGAACCTAAAAATGCTCGGTATCAGTCTTCCTGATGAAGACCTAAAAAAGGTCACTAAAAGAATTATTCAGCTCGGTGATAAAAAGGAGACTGTAACTCGTGAAGACTTGCCGTTTATCATTGCCGATGTGCTTGATAGAGCACCGGCAGTTGAGAATATTACGGTGATGAATTATGTGCTTACACACTCTAAAGGTCTGCAGCCGTCGGCTACTCTTCAGCTCAAAATAAACGATAAGGTTTATGAAGAAAATGCCCAGGGTGATGGCCAGTATGATGCCTTCATGAACGCCCTTCAAAAGGTTATGACCAAAGAAGGCCTTGAGTTACCGGAGTTGATTGATTATGCAGTGCGTATTCCACCGGGAGGTAGAACAGATGCTCTTTGTGAAACGATCATCACCTGGAAATACAAGCACCAAAAGAAAGAAATGAAGACCCGTGGACTAGATTCTGACCAAACAGTGTCGGCAATTGAAGCCACGATGAAAATGTTGAACTTGATTTGATTAAAGCAGTCGGCGGTCAGCAATCGGCAGTCGGCAAAAAGTATAGAATAGGAAATTTTAATTGCTGAAGGCCAACAGCCAACAGCCCAAAGCCAAAAAATGAACTTAAATATTGCAGTATTAGCCGGAGACGGCATCGGACCGGAAGTAGTAGCACAAGCTCAGAAAGTGTGTGATGCTATCGCAAAAAAATATGAACACACTATTAATTGGACTCCAGCCCTAACGGGTGCTGCGGCCATTGATGCTGTTGGTAATCCTTATCCTGATGAAACGCACCAAATCTGTATGGACTCAGATGCGGTTTTATTTGGGGCCATTGGTTTACCTCGTTTTGATAACGACCCTTCAAATCCGGTACGTCCTGAGCAAGGACTATTAGCCATGCGTAAGAAATTAGGCTTGTACGCTAATATTCGTCCTACTATGGTATTCCCTTCTCTTCTTCATAAATCGCCGCTTCGTCAGGAGCTGATTGAGAATGCGGATTTCGTATGTATTCGTGAATTGACAGGCGGTATTTACTTCGGTGATAAAGGAAGAGACGAAAGTAGAAATACGGCGTTTGATCATTGTGTGTATACACGTGAAGAGGTAGAAAGAATTATCAGACTAGCTTATGGTTATGCCATGCAGCGTAATAAAAAGCTGACTATTGTAGACAAAGCGAACGTCCTGGAAACATCCAGACTATGGAGAGAGGTAGGTCAGCAGTTAGAAAAAGAGTACCCTGAAGTAGAAACAGAATACTTATTGGTAGATGCTGCAGCCATGCGTATCATCCAATGGCCAGAAGGATTTGACGTAATGGTAACAGAAAATATGTTCGGTGATATATTGACCGACGAGGCCTCTGTAATCTCAGGTTCTATGGGACTAATGCCTTCAGCTTCTATTGGTTTACATACGTCAGTTTTTGAGCCAATACACGGTTCATATCCGCAAGCTACGGGTAAGAATATTGCCAACCCTATTGGTACTGTACTTTCCGCGGCTATGATGTTTGAATATGCATTTAAACTGGAGGCTGAAGCACAGGAGATTAAAGACGTGGTTAATAAGTCTTTGGCAGAAGGTGTAGTCACTGAAGACATCGCAGGTAAAGACAAGGCTTACGGTACTTCTGAAGTAGGAGACTGGTTAGCCTCACAGATAAAGTAACAACAAAACCATCATCATATACAGTTTGAGGAAAAACCTCATTTGAGGAACAAGTAAAGAAAAGAAACCCCTGGTTCAATGAGCCAGGGGTTTTTACTTTTAATGTATTTTATGTGAAAGGTTAATACCTTACTACCTTTCTCATTTCTTCATTGACTTTTATGAAGTACACACCCGGAGAAAAGTTTCTGGTATCTAGTTCGGCCAGCTGCAGTCCTTCTTGATTCACGTTATGTACTATTCTCTCAAAAAGTCTGCCGTCACCGGTAATTACATCTATATTTTCTACTTGTGCCTCATCTGACCAAAACTCTATTCTTGTAAAAGAGTTAGAAGGGTTGGTATACACTCTTAAAGGAGTTTTTTCAACAGAAATTTCAGGTTTTAAGTCTAAGGAGACTTCCTGTGCATTGCCCAGCAAAGGACATAGGAATAGAAGGTAGAGTAATGATTTCATTGTAGTATAGTTTCTAAGTAGTACTACAATTTAGCCTAAAAACTTCAGACACAGAAGCCTATAAACCAAAAAACACCCTCCCGATCATTCGAGAAGGTGCTTCCTTATAGTTTAGGGGGTATATCTTTATGAATACGAGTTTAGCATTACCGGCATAACCAGCATCAGCATATCCTCGTTTTCTGCTTTATCTTCCGGCACAATGAGGCCAGCTCTGTTAGGCTGAGACATCTCTAGTGTAAGGTTATCTGTGTTCAGATTGCTCAGCATCTCTACCAAGAATTTGGCATTAAAACCAATTTCTATTGGCTCACCACCATATTCACAGCTTAGCTTTTCATTGGCCTCATTGCTGTAGTCAAGATCTTCAGCAGAGATTTCAAGGTTATTGTCCTCTACTTTTAGCCTGATCTGGTGAGTGGTTTTGTTAGAGTAAATAGAGATTCTCTTTAGGGTGCTTAATAACTCAGCACGGCCTATTTTCATATGATTTGGGTTATTCTGAGGAATCACGTTTTCGTAATCAGGGAAACGCTCATCTATCAGACGACAAATCATTTTGATATTTCCGAAACTGAAGAATGCATTTGAGTTGCTAAACTCAGCTTTTACAGGAAGCACCTCAGATGGTAAGCTAGACTTCAAAAGAGTCAAAGCTTTGCGAGGCAATATCATACTCGTAGAGTTATCTGACTTCACATCTTCACGTCTGTAGCGAATTAGCCTGTGACCGTCAGTGGCTACAAAAGTAGTGTGCTCGTCGCCTAGTTGAACATAAACCCCTGTCATGGCAGGTCTAAGGTCATCGGTGCTCGTCGCAAAAATGGTATTGGCAATGGCAGTACCCAGGACATCTGAGTCCAGCTCAATACTAAAGTTTCTGTTTACCTCAGGGGCACGTGGGAAATCCATTGGATTCTCACCAGCCAGTTTAAATCTACCGTTGGCGGTTACTATTTCAGTTCCGAAAGTCTCTTCGTCTACTGTGATTGTAACAGGTTGCTCTGGTAAACTTCTAAGGGTTTCCATCAGAAGTTTTGCCGGTACGGCAATAGAACCCTTGTCTGAAGATTCTACCTGTGCTTCTGTGATCATCACAGTTTGCATATCAGAGGCCGTAATGGTAAGGTTTGTTTCGTCTAATTGAAGAAGGAAATTTTCAAGAATCGGAACTATCGGGTTATTGGCAATTACACCACTGATGGTGGCTAAGTGCTTCAATAGCTCTGATGATGAAACGATAAACTTCATATATGGATGATTAAAAGGTTATAGTCGTTTATAAAACTAGGCAAAGTTAGTCAAAATGACATAAAAACAGCGGTTCAAATAAATTTTTAGGGTAGAACTTAACGACCGTATTGTCTTCGCCAAAAATATCCCTTCAGACCTCCTAAAATGAGAATGAGTAAGGATGGTAAAAGTAGGTTGGTTAATTGTAACCTGAATCTTTCATCCCTGATTTTGATCGTATCCAGTGGTCTGAGTTTTACCTCTTTGTTGCGGGCTGTGATAACACCATTATCATCGATGAGGTAGTCTATGGCATTCATCAAAAAATCCTTATTCCCGAAAGTATGTTGGCTGACTTTATCAAAACCAAGCGGCAGGGGCTCGCCATTCCTGCGGTCAATCTCATTGACAATTAGATCGCCATCTGAGCAAATGATCATTTTAGTAGGCTCACTTAAGGCTTTGAAATATTCACTCCTCGGGTCAGATGGTAAAATACGGTTTTCATACAGCGACTTAAATCGGCCCTCTAGCAAATAGCCGATTTCTTTGACTCCGTTATTGTATTCTTCGGTATCTGTGTCTTTGCGTGCATCATTATAAGTTACCAGTGCTGGTGCTTGCAAAACTTTGGTGTAAGGCGTAGTGCCGAGCAAAGGAGTTTTCTTTGTGCCGGTACCTGGAATTGTATCAATTGTAGAAGCAAATCTGGAGATGACCAGGTCAATATTTTTAGTGATTAGACTTTCTCCAAAATTTCCCACCAAAGGGAAAAAACGATAGGGGATAGGCTGAATATTTGGTTTGTCTCCCATATTACCAACCACCAAAGGCACCATGGCCGCACTACCTCCATCTTTCACCATATCAGTGTTTAGTCTGATACCGTATTTGAAGAAAAGGTCGTCAAGGTTATGACGTAAAGGCTGAGCATAAGAGCCCTCCAGACCAATGGAATCTACCTTAAGCCCATCCACAAAAAAGAGGGCTTTACCGCCATACATGACATACTGATCAATCTTATACTTGGTGGTATCATCAACTTGTAAATCGGGCTTTGGAAGGATCAGGGCATCAAGTCCGATGAACGATTCTGAGGTTTTTGCGTCAACAATAAACAAATCGTAATACTCTTGCAGACCATTGATAAGTCCTGCAAAATTTATTGGCTCCAGCTGAGTAAACTCAGTGAGCAGACCAACCTTTTTACGTTCTGCAGAGGAAAGTTTGCGGAAAGCTTTCGCAAAGGAATACTCCAGGTTTTCGTAAGACTGATTTAGTTTTTCCTGTGCAGAGAGGGCTTGATTGCCTTGCAAAAGCAAAACGGTTTCTTCCTTTGAATTTGTTTTTACTACGGCGTAAGGAAAAACAAGAGTTTCGGTTTTTTGCCCACCTTGGGTGTCAAAAATATTGGTTGGCTGTACTCCTTTTGAGATTAGAGTGTCAATAAATGCGTTTCGTTGCTCTGGATTGCTGATGCTGTTGGGGTCAAAGAATCGGTAGCTCAAATTGGTGCCGGCATAGTTCTTAAATTCCCCGAGTGTTTCGTCTACTGCTTTTTTGAGTCGCTCAAAACCACCGGGAAGATCATTGCCATCGAGATAGACCTCTATTTCTACAGGCTCGCCCAGTCTTGTAACGAGGTTTTTACTTGCTTCAGAGATACTGTATCTTTTTTCTTCGGTCAGGTCTTGTCTAAAAAAGAACCACGCTGATAAGACATTGACCAAAACCACTGCGGCAATAAATAGGAAAAGCTTTGAGTATTTACTCATTGAGCAATCACGTGTTTTTTAATCAGGTACAAAAATTAGATTTATTTTGTAGAAAAACGAATGAAATGAAGACAGCCGCATACTGGATAGAAAAACTTCATCTTAACCCTCACCCAGAAGGAGGGTATTTTTCCGAAACCTACAGGTCTGAGTTGACGGTGAAAACCGACGATTTTGGGATGCCCGGAAAAAGGAACTTTGCCACTGGCATTTATTTTCTGATGGAGAAGCAAAATTTCTCGGCATTCCATAGAATTAAGTCTGATGAAATGTGGCATTTCTATGCAGGTGATCCTCTTGAGGTTTTCTTTATTGACTCTCAGGGTGCAGTGCAAAGAATTTTACTCGGCAATAACCCCGAAAATGGTGAAGTATTTCAAGCTGTGGTACCTGCTGGAGTGTGGTTTGGCTCCAGGCCGGTAGCGGGTGGCTCATACTCTTTAGTGGGCTGTACCGTTTCTCCCGGCTTTGATTTTCAGGATTTTGAGATGGCAAAAAGAGCCACTCTTAAGGCTCAATACCCCGAACATCAAAGAATTATTGAAGAGCTTACCAGAGATTAATACATTTGCAGAAAAAACAACGAAACGAATGCTTCAAAGAATTCAAAGTTTGCTTCTCTTATTATCTGCCATAGCACTAGGTGTGTTTTTAAGTACAAACACTTGGACTGGCGGTACAGAAGGAAACGAAATATTGGTCAACCCTTATCAGATTGTTCAGACAAAAGGTGGGCTGGCCGCTTTTAAAAAAGAAATCTTTTATGTGGCTGTATTGGCTGCCATAGCCATTGCGGTAGGTGTATTTACCATTTTTCAATACAAAAATCGAGTGCGTCAAATGTTATTTGTAGCCTTGAACTCTCTATTGATAGGTGCTGCAGTAGCAGTAAGCGTTTACCATGTAAAATATGATGCCATGACGCTTGAAGGAGCCGGTGAAGGCAAATTTGAAATCGGGCTTTACGCTGGTTTTGCGGCCTTGGCCTTAAACTGGCTGGCAAACCGCTTCATCAAAAAGGATGAGAAAATGGTAAAAGACGCAGATAGAATGCGTTAGAGTTAATTAACGACCTTTTAAAAACCCTATTAGTTTTTCGATGGCCCTGCCTCGGTGACTGATAGGGTTTTTTTCTTCCATGCTCATCTGAGCAAAGGTGCGGTCATAGCCATCGGGCATAAATATTGGATCATATCCAAAGCCACCATCTCCGGTTTTACGGTCAATGATTTTTCCCTCTACAGCCCCTTCAAAAGTGAAAGTCTCTCCTGCAAGAATCATGGTTACCACTGTCTTGAAACGTGCAGTTCTGTTTTCAACATCCTTTAGATTAAGCAGAAGCTTGTCCATGTTTTTGTCATGGTTTCCGTGCTCACCGGCATAGCGTGCAGAATACACACCTGGTTCACCATTTAAGGCATCTACTACTAGTCCTGAGTCATCAGCTATACAATCAATATGATAGTTCTGATAAACGTAATCGGCCTTGATGAGTGAATTTCCCTCAAAAGTATCGGCCGTTTCAGCGATATCTTCGGTGCAGCCGATGTCTTGAAGTGTTTTGATTTCAAAATGGCCTTCAAGCATCTTTTGAAGCTCTTCTACTTTGTGTTGGTTATTCGTGGCGAGGCAGATGGTTTTCATAGCACTATTGTGTAGTTATAAATTCGGAAAAGCCTAAGCCCCCTCATTCATTCTTTCCGCATTTTCAGCAATCCTCAGCTTCTCAATAAATTCATTGATTTCGCCATCCATTACAGTAGGTAGGTTATAAACTGTTAGGCCGATTCTATGGTCGGTAACCCGACTTTGTGGGTAATTATAAGTTCTAATCTTATCTGATCTATCACCACTCCCCACTAGAGACTTACGTTCTGAGCTAATGGCATCTTCATGTTTTTTGAGTTCGGCCTCATAAAGTCTGGAACGTAGTACAGTTAGGGCTTTATCGTAATTCTGATGCTGAGATCTACCGTCCTGGCATTCCACCACTGTGTTCGTCGGTAAGTGTGTAAGTCGAATCGCAGACTCGGTTTTGTTAACGTGCTGCCCACCTGCTCCAGATGCACGGAAGGTATCTTTTTTGATATCACCCATATTGAGCTCAAAATCCACTTCATCTGCCTCTGGCAAAACGGCCACAGAAGCGGCGGAGGTATGTACACGCCCCTGAGACTCTGTGGCAGGTACACGCTGAACACGGTGCACACCAGATTCAAACTTTAGTTTCCCGTAAACTTCTTCACCAGTAACTTCTGCAATGATCTCTTTATATCCTCCTGATGAGCCGGCATTAATATCCATGATGCTTATGCTCCAGCCAGGCTGATTTTCTACAAATCGCTGATACATTCGGAACAAATCTCCCGCAAAAATAGAAGCTTCATCACCGCCAGCACCGGCACGAATCTCGAGAATTGCATTTTTCTCATCATTCGGGTCTTTTGGTATGAGCATTTCTTTGAGAATCTCTTCCAACGCCTCTTTTTGTGGTTCAAGTTCCTCCAGCTCATCTTTGGCCATTTCCCGTAGCTCCTCGTCCTTTTCAGTATTCAGAATTTCTTTGGCACCAGCCAGATTTTCCAGAACTTCCTTATACTTTTTGTACTCGTTTACGATCTTCTCCAGATCCTTGTACTCTTTGCTAATCTTCTTAAACTTGACCATATCAGAGACCACTTCCGGCATCCCTATTTGTTGGGAAACCTCGTGAAACCTCTCTTTAATGGATTCTAATTGTTCTATCATATCATTACCGCTACTGGTGCCGCAAATTTACCCTTTTTTTAGTACCAATTGATGAGCTCTTCACTTGACTTCTTTTCTAATTTGGGCACCATGGCATTTTCAGAAGCATAACCTACCGGAAGTAGAAGGAAAGGCTTTTCGTTAACGGGTCTCTCTAGTATCTCTGATAAGAAACCCATAGGGCTGGGTGTATGCGTAAGAGTGACCAGACCACATTCATGTATAGCTTTGATAAGGAAACCACAGGCAAGCCCCACACTTTCATTAACATAGTAGTGTTGTTTTTTACTTCCGTCGGGCTTTAAGCCATACGATTGTTTGAAAACAATGATGATCCACGGAGCCTCTTCCAGAAAAGGCTTTTGCCAGTTAGTTTCAAACTTTTCCAAGTCTTTAAGCCATTCTTTGTTCATACGGTTGGTGTAGCTTTCGTATTCTTCTTTCTCTGCGGCTGTTCTGATTTTCTTTTTCAATGCAGCATCAGAAATAGCACAAAAGGTCCAAGGCTGCATATTGGCACCGCTTGGGGCACTACCGGCTGTAAGTATCAGTTTTTCAATGATTTCCTTACTTACCGGCGTGTTTGAAAACTCTCTTACAGATCTTCTTTTTTGAGAAAACGCCAATACTTTTTCTGCTCTTTGAGTCATTTCTGTTGAAGAAACGGTTTGGCTCTGATACTTTATCATTGATGTAGTGCTTTTGAAAAATGGAGTTCCGTAAAATAAAATTCTCTGCTATTTTATTTGGCGAACGCCAGTAAAATTAAGTCTTATTGCTTTGATTTGCGTGGTTCCTGTTGGAGCCGCAACATCGATTTTGATTGTTTGAATTATCAATTTATTAGACTATTATTGTTCTACAATTAACCATTTATTTGTTTTGACCATGAAAAAATTCTTATCTATTCTTTCTGTGCTATGTCTGACAATGACCTTCGCAATGGCTACAGAACCTCAGCAGGCTTTTTCGCTTAATGAAGATGAAATCTCAGCTGAGTTTGATCAACTAGACAAAATTGAGAAGTATGTTCAGGAGAGTGACGTAACACTTGAAGAATTGCAGGCTCAAAACTCTGATCTGGTTTCTGGTATCGAGTTAAGTGCTGATACTGCTGGTGCTCTTGCTGCAGATGAGCTTCCTCTTGGTATTCCTGCTTTCTGGTGGGGATGTGTACTTACTCTTCTTGGAGTAATTTTAGTATACGTTCTAACTGATCAGGATAAAGAGCAAACTAAGAAAGCTTTGATCGGTTGTTTAGTTACTGCTGGTGCTTACATTATTTTCTACGTAGTACTTTACGGTGCTATCTGGGGAACAGGTATCGGTTTCTAAGACCTCTTTGAAAACATTTTTGAAAGCCCAGACTATTTCTATAGTTTGGGCTTTGTTATTCACGGCGGTTAGATCTGGGGCTTTTATAATAAACCGGAGTCTATAGAGTTAGGGTTTATGAGACTTTAATGATGCTCCCCAACTGCTGAAAATGAACAAATGAAGAAACTTATTTACATACTCTTTTTTGCCTTGGCTTTCGCCAATTTTGCTTCGGCACAACAGTTTTACCGCTTTAAGGCCGATGTATCTGTAAAAGATAAACTGGCTGACGGTAAATACAGGCTTACCATGGGGAAAGTGTATTATGATAAAATCTACAAGAAAATAGTATACACGCTGAATTTCCCGGAGAAAGAAACTTTGGTGATTCAGGATACTACGCTTTTTACTATTGACAAGGCGGGTCTTCTGGTCAAAAGAAGCAAGACAGTACTCATGCCTGAGTTTACTGTTTTTCACCTAGCCCTTACCGGGAAACTCTCAGATTATGGGCTTACCAGCAATAAAGAAGAAAGAAGTATCTATAAAATTGAGAATGTAGAGAAAACAGATGAGGGAATACTCACCACTTGGGTGCCTACAGATGCAAAGCTCCGTGAGTTATTTGGCGATATAAAGATGCTTAAGAAAAACAGGAGGCTAGATGCCATGATTTTCTATGACAAAGATGGGAAAATGGTGAGTCGACAGTTTTTTAAGAAGTATACTAACGTTAAGGGAGTGGAGTTTCCGAGTGAGGTGACCATGATAAGTTATGGTGCTAACGGTGAAAAGAACATTCAAAGAACCACGTATAAAAACATAGTGACAGACCAGCAAGATGAAGATGAAATTTACAGGTATCGTATTCCTATTACTAAGTCTGCTGCTATGCGAAAATAGCATGGCCCAGTCGGGTAAAAGAAAGGATTTATACCGAAATATGCTGGAAGACGGCAATATTAAAAAGACCTACTGGCAGGCTCAAAACAACGCCAACGAAGTACAAACGGCCTTTTCGGGATTGTTTTTGTTTTACAAAGCATTCTTTTCTTCACAAGACCTGACGGTGTGTACATTTACGCCTTCGTGTTCAGAGTATGGTATTCTGGCTGTGAAGTCTCATGGAATGGTAAATGGAGGTCTTATGACCATGGATCGGCTTACCAGATGCAACGGCCTCTCTCCTCAAAATTACGACTTCGATAAAAAATTAATGCTTCTCAAAGATGACCCAACCAAAGAACCTTTGGTACAGATAGTGGCTTCTTATAAGTGATATTCATGAAGAAATACTTTATCCTTTTCTTTTCAATTCTTCTTTGTGGGGGTGTATCTCGGGCTCAGGATAGTCTTTATAATGAAAGCAATACCCGAAAGTTTGCTGAGTATCTCCTGGAGTCTGGTCAGTATTCGTTTGCTGTAAAGGAGTTTGAACGTTTAAACTATCTCAATCCGGAAGACCTGGACGCTAAACTAAACTTAATGAAGGCTTACCGGCTTTCGGGAGGGCTTGAAGATGGCATTAGAAGGAGCCAGCTTTTGTTTGAGGATATTCGTTATATCCCTCAAAAACATGCGGTGGAGTATTCTAAGTTATTGCTTAGCAATAGAAACTGGGAAACGGCACAGAGTTATTGGTTAAGTACCCACTCTTTATCCGAAAAAGATAAGGCACTCCTAAACACTACTGTCGAGATTTTCAATTCAGACTTTGTGGAGGCTCAGAAGTATGTCAATCTCGTGAACGACTCTACAGATTATCTGGCCGAGGGCTATAGGTCAATTATTGACAGAGGTCTTAATGGTAAACGCAAAAGCCCATTTCTTGCAGGAATGATGTCAACGGCAGTTCCTGGTTTGGGTAAAGCCTATACAGGCGACTGGAAAGATGGTATAGTTTCTTTGATTTTTACGGGTGGAATGGCATTTCAGGCGTACAGAAAGTTCAATCAATTTGGAGTGAATAATTACAGACCATGGGTTTATACCGTGATAGGTTCAGGTTTTTACCTTGGAAATATTTATGGATCTGTGAAGTCTGCAAAGAATAAGAATAGAAAACGAATCAACCTACTGCAGCATGAAGCGAGTGATCTTTTTAATGCTTATTACTAGCATTTCGGCTTTCACGCAGGGGATTGACCAAAGTTTTCAATTTGCCAATTCTCTGTATGAGCTGGGGCAATATCAGGAGTCGGTAGAAACCTTTAAACGAGTACTCTTTTTTGATGCCAAAGGAGAGTATGGTGCTCAATCTTACAAAAAGATGGCAGACTGCCTTTATGAAACGGGCGAGTATGGTGAGGCGGCCTACTACTATGATCTGGCATATTTTGTTCATTCAGGTGAAGAACAGGCGGCAATTACTCTTCAAAAAGCATCATGTCATCTCATTCTTAGAGAATATAATCAGGCCCAAATAGAGCTATTCAATCTACCCAATAGCCTCACCAAAGAGCAAGAGGAGCAGCGTCTTTTTTATGAAGCTATGCTGGCTTTTGCTACCGAGGATTTCGAGTCTGCAGAAGCCCTATTCAAAGGCATATCAACTGACACCTTGGCGGTGCACGAGCTCTTCAGAGAAAATGATAAGATCAACAAGCTGAGCCCTAAAAAAGCGAAGATTCTAAGCATTATCTTACCTGGTTTGGGCCAGTTTTATGCCGGGGACGTTAAGAATGGAATAAATTCTATGTTATTGACGGGAGGGCTGTTATTTCTGGGAGCCAGGTCTGCCGTAAATACATCTATTTTAGATGCTTCCATCTCGGTTTTGCCTTGGTTTCAGCGGTACTACAGTGGAGGTTATAATAAGGCAGAAGCCATAGCTGAAGCAAAAATAAAGGAACGTAGATTTAAGGTTTTTAATGCCTTGCTTGATGAGGTGGAGGTTGAAAATTGATAATTTTGAATTATGAGCTCTCAAGAATTTACCCATTTAGATAATGCTGGAAATCCTTCTATGGTAGACGTAGGAGAAAAGCCGGTGACCAAACGCATCGCTAAAGCCAGAAGCATAGTGGTTTTGGATGACGAAATCATGAAGAAGCTTCAAGGTGAAGAAATTCATACCAAAAAAGGGCCGGTGTTTCAGACGGCTATTATTGCCGGAGTGATGGCGGCCAAAAAGACCGGGGAACTGATTCCGCTTTGTCACCCGCTGGGGCTGGAAAACTGCCAGGTAGAAATATCCATGAATGATCAAAACGAAGTAGAAATCATCTGCACGGCCTCGCTAACAGGGAAAACCGGAATAGAAATGGAGGCTCTTACTGGTGCGTCTGTGGCGGCACTTACCATCTATGATATGTGCAAGGCCTTTTCGCATAATATCGTCATTAGGGAAACAAGGTTGATTGCAAAGAGTGGTGGAAAGAGGGATTTTGTGTTAGAAAACTAGTTCACCGCAAAGTCGCAATGACGCTAAGTTCATAAGTTGTTCTGTAGCAATTATTACGTGGCTATAATAAAAGACTTCCGAATTTCGCCGAATGCTTCTCAAATACTGGAAATATCTCAAGCTCACTATTTTGATTATTGTACCATTGGCAATTCTCATATTCCCACTGGAAACCTTTATCAATTCTCCCGCAATCTGCGACCCCAATGATCCTAATTACAACAGTTGCGGCATCTGGCAGGCCATTTATTCTTTTCTGCATCTTAATTTTGAAGCTGTCAAACTTTATAATAAAAGAGGGTTTGTGTTTGGCCCTGTTTTCTTAGGACTTTGGGGCTGGGAATTATTTGACGAAATTAGAAGCTTTAAAAGGGTCATATGAAAAAGCATCAAAAACACGCCAAGTTAGCAAAACCCTCCATAGGGAATTTTAACCGAAATGAATTGGCTCTGGTAGGGTCACCTTGTGGCGACATTCAGGATTTGGCTGCTCTTCTAATTCAAAAGCTGGACAATACTGCCATAACATATGTAGATGCTGACCATGCTTTCGGAGACTCAGAGACTGAAGGTCTGGGCAAAAATGAGTTGACCGATAAAATCAAATACATCCGTTACGATAAGCAGTCTTTGAATGATTTTGACAAGCAGATCTTATTGAATGATCAGGATTTGGTTTTAGTCAATGGAAATCACTTTCAGGCTCAGAAACAGCTGGTGCTTATTCATTCAAAAAAGGAGGCCTCACTAAAGAAGAGAATAGACCAGCTCACCAATGTCATTGGTTTTGTGCTCTATGATGTGGAAGCTTCATTTGAATGGCTAGGAGAGTTGGCCAAAGACGTCCCGGTCTTTTCACATAATCAGGTTGATGAGATATCTGATTTGATTAAAACGACTTGCCCCGCTCCGACAGTTAAGGCCTTGATTTTAGCCGGTGGCAAAAGTACACGAATGGGTGAGGATAAAGGTCAAATCAATTATCATGGAAAACCTCAGGTAGATTATCTAATTGATGAGTTTGAAAAGTTGGAAATTGAGACTTTTGTTTCTTGTAGGCCAGAGCAATACCCGGATTATCAAAGAATCACGGATAAGTTTGAGGGTTTGGGGCCGTTTGGAGCCATTGCTTCTGCTTTTCAGCAGGATCCTAATGCCGCATGGCTGGTAGCGGCTTGTGACCTTCCACTCGTCAATGCTGATGTTTTTCAGGAGTTATTAACCCAGCGAGATTCTGGAAAAATGGCAACCGCCTTCTTTAACCAGGAAACTGATTTTCCAGATCCACTAATCACTTTGTGGGAGCCTAAAGCTTATATGCGATTAATGGAGTTTTTAGCCCTGGGCTACAGCTGCCCCAGAAAGGTACTGATCAATAGTGAAATCTGTATGATTAAGCCTTCAAATCCAGCCGTTTTGAAGAATGTAAATACACCAGAGGAGAGAGAAGAGTTTGAGCTTAAGGAGTAGCACTTACCCAAACTTCACCATCTTCGAAAATCTCTTTTTTCCAAATGGGAACTGTTTCTTTTAGGGTGTCAATACAATACTGGCAGGCCTCAAAAGCCGCCTTTCTATGAGCAGAAGAAACGGCTATAATCACGGGTAATTCCCCGATTTCAAGAGTTCCTACCCTATGATGAATAGCCACTTTCAATACCCCGAACTTTTGAATTGCTTGCTCGGCTATTTTCTGCATTTCAGAAATCGCCATAGGCTCATAGGCTTCAAAATCGAGGCGGGTGACCGTTTTGCCTTTGGTCTGGTTTCTCACCGCTCCCACAAAGTGCACAATACCACCAGCTCCGGGGTCTTCTACGAATGACTCACATGCAGCTAATTGAAGACTTTCGTTTGAAAGAAGAATTTGAATATGATTTGAATCCTTATTCGTCATTGTTTCTAGCAAGTTTTTCACCCTCCACTCACAGGTGGAATCAGAACAATTTCATCTTTTTCTGTAATGATCTGTTCTTCATTCCCATACTCTTCATTGACCGCAATTCTTAAAGAATTGAGCTTTTGAAATTCAGGAAAATCAGAAATCAGTTTTTGCTTTAGCACTTCTACAGAGGCCCCCTCTTCAAGCTCTATTTCTTTTTCAAAACCGCCGAGAATATCACGGGTAATGCCAAAACACAAGACTTTTATTTTCATGATTTTACTCTTTTAGGCCAGCAGATGTTTGTACAAAATTCTAATACCTACATAAAAAACCAACACTGCCGTAGCTTTTCTTACGGTGATAGAGTTAAAACGTTTGGTACCCATGTAAGTTCCTATAAAACCGCCAATGCCTACGGTAATCATTAGCGTAAGTGCCAGCTGCCAGTCGAGTTCAAAACCTACAGAGCTCATCTGCCCGGCCAGGCCAGAGATGCTATTGACCAGAATAAAAAAGCTTGCTGTGGCAGAGATAACCTTGGCCTCATCCCACTTGAGAAGATATAGAAGCGGTGAAAGAAAAATACCTCCACCTATTCCTACCAGACCAGACAAGAAACCTATACTTCCGCCTACCAGGCCATTAAACCACCAGCTATCAGTTTTAAGGTTTATTTCTGTGGCTTGCAGACTCTTCTGAATCCACATAAGTATTGCGGCAGCTACTAAAGCTGTACCCAGTACGATAAAAAAGACTTCTTCTTCTATGGGTATCCTGCCACCTAAATAGGCAAAAGGAATACTAAAAAGAGCCAAAGGCATCACCTTTTTAAGTTTGAGAAACCCTTTTTTAAAGAATTGGAAAGTACCATTAGAAACGACAGTAATATTGCAAAGCAAAGAAATGGCTCGGAGTGTAATAAAATCAATGCCGAATAGTGTTAAAATCGCCAAATAGCTGCTTCCCCCTCCGAAACCTACCGATGAGTATAAAACTGCTATCCCAAAGAAAAGCAGGATTAGCTCGATATGTTCAATGAAGAAATTCATTTCGTTTTTAGGTTATGATAAAGTGTAAATCGGATGTTATCACGTTTTAGGTAGGTCAATCCATCTGACAGCTGTTGTACAGATCGAAGATAACCAAGCTCTACTCCCAGAGGGGCACAAATTTTATAATTTAACGCGGCATATAGTCTGTTGGCGTCAAAAGTGTTAAAGACAATGTTTTTTCCCGCATTGATAAAAACTTCGTCGCTTAGTTTTAGTGTCAGATTCTCATTTAATGGTTTTGAGACCGTAAACATATATCTAAATCGCCAATTGAAAGTACCTTCAGATACGGGGTTTGACATGAAAAAACGTTCTTCAAATCTTATTCTATGAGAAAGGTCTAACTTCTTTTCCTTTTGTGTGAATGTCAATAGTTGATTAAATCGCATTTCACTTCGGGAAGTTGGGTTCTCTGAAAATGGCTCGGGTGGGTTAGCATTTGAAAAAGTAATACCACCTGATACGGTGAGACTCGGTTCAGGATTAAAATGTAAAAGACTGTGTCCAATTGTCTGAAACCTATTCCAAGAACTCATAAATAATCTATTATCAACCTCATTAGTCCAGCTGATTTTGGCCGTTATCGGTAAAGAGATGGAATACCTCGTCCAGAGGAGATCTTGATTCTCTGATAATGTCTTTTTCTGAGCCGAAGAATTGAAACAAAGGCCAGAAAAAATGAGTAACATAGCTGTGTACTTAACGATAGTCATGAATTCAACCTTCTGCGTTTTAGAAACGTAATAAACTTTTCCAAAAGCCCTTCGGCTCTTCATTGTTTTCAATATTTTCTTCGGGGTATTGTCCTCCGTTGGCACTGAGACTTTCTAACTGCTCTACGTAGCTTTTGAGGTCCTCATCCAGCTCAAAACTTTTGTCTTCTGCCATGACCAGTTCTTTTGAGATAAAACTATCAGACAAGTCAGGGACAAGACCCATTCTTTGAGCCAAAATCACCATGGCCGTGGCCCAGATGCATACATTGGCTTCAATTGTTACCCCGGCTTCTCTTTTGTAGGCTTTAATAATAAACTGGCTTCCCTCGTTAAAACGATTGACATCATGATTAAGAATACCCTCAATACACATATAATCTCCTTTCTCAAAACCTCGGAGGTTTGCCGCTTTTATTTGTTTAAACCGAGGAAGGTGCTCATCAATTAAAGCCTGATTTTGGGTCAGCATCCCCTTTTTAATTAAAGAGGCTGTGAAATTATAATTGGCTTTGTGTTCATTACCCAAGACAATAACGTTCTTTAGATATTTCTGAAAAAAAGCTTCGTTTTTACAGCAAAGCCCATAATTATATCCATGCCAATTTTCATGGCATACAATTTCTAGCCTTTTTTTAAATTCCAGATTTGGGTACTTTTTAAGAACAAGTTCATTTTGAAGATGCTCTACGAAAAGTGCTTTGAAGAGGTTATTTCTTGCCTCATTAATATTGGCTTGATAAAGATAATATATTGAAAGAGCCTCATATTCATAGTTTTTGCAAAGGGCATTAAAACTATTGCTTCTATATATTCTAAGATTACCTAATGACTCTATGTTGTCCTTCGAATAATCCTCATATTCCTGTTTGTATTTTCCCATGTCAGTTAACTCTAACTACTGCAGCATTACCTAAATAATCTATCTGAACAATATATTTTTCAATCAGTTGTTCTTTATTTTTAATCATATGATCGATCAATTCTCCACTTTGTCTTAATTGCGAATTTGTACTGGCCTTATACCTTCGCATTAATTGGTCAATCCAAACTCCCATCATCTGAAAACTACCGTAGCCTTTACCCAAACTTACACCTGTAGGAATAGTTTTGGATGTATAGCTTTTGACTTCAATCATAATCATTTTTGATTACTAGTGGCACGACTCCTTCTTTTTTTGTGGTTAGTCGTGCCACAAGTTTAAAGATCCTTCAAAACCAGCTTCTTTAAACTGCCCAGATTATGGCCAGAGCTAAAGACATCAATATAGGGCAAGGCGGCCTGCATGGCGGCGGCTTTGGGTTGATACTCGGGGTTTCCAGCTAAGGGGTTCACCCATACCACTTTTTTTGCACGGGTTTTGATTTTTCTCATCGCTGCAGAAACCAAAGAAGCCTCGCCTGTATCCAGGCCATCACTCACTATAATCACAATTGTTTTGCTGTCTATGCGTTGATTGATTTTTTGAGAGACAAACTCATTCAGACTTTTGCCAATCTTGGTGCCACCACTCCAGTTTGGCACATAATCGCCCAGATTTGCAAAAGCTCGTTTAAAATCTTTGCGGTAAATATGCTCTGAGATTTTTGTGAGTGAAGAACTGAACACGTAGGTATCTATTCTGGGATAAACCTGCTGAAAGGCATGCATAAACTGAACAAAAAAACGACTGTACACTTCCATGGACCTACTTACATCTGTAAGCAAAACTATACGTACTGCTCTGGGCTTTTTCCGGGTAAATACAAGCTCATTTATCTCAGTACCCCTTTTTAGATTTTTTCTGAGAGTTGCTTTCAGGTTTGGCTGTGTGGCGGTTTTGGAGAAAACATTTCTTCTCCCTGGCTTTTTTCTGATTCTTCTGGCCAGTTGCCTGATCAGCTCTTGCGATGCTCTTAGGTCTTCATCGGTAAAACCAGAGAGGTCTTTTTCTGTTAATCTTAATTCTCCGCCATAGGCGGCCAATTCATCTTCCTCCTGCTTACCACCATGGAGCCAGTTTTTGAGAGATTTAAAGGAAGCCTCAGACTGCGGAGTTCTCTTCTTTACCTCTTTAGCCTGTTCCTTAATTTTAGCGTCTACACCTTTTTTACGTTCTTTAAAATAAAGGTCAAAATGCTGGTCAAAGTCCTGATAGTTTTGGTGGCTGGTAGGAAACACGCTTTTGAGGGTTAGTTTGAAACCGGCTTTATCAAAATGACCTACTTTCAAACCTTCTAAAGCCAGAGCCTCACGAGCCGCAGAAATGTCATAACCTTTTGACCGCAGGTATCTTCCAAAATCGGTGATTTGCTCTGTCAATGAAGTTATCCGACTGATCATATAACCTCATCAATTTTTGACTTAATGCCCACCTTTTCCATGAGTTCAGAAAGTGAAAGCTGAGTATTTCTTATATCCTCCCAGTCTTTGAGAACAACACCCAGCGTTTGCTCTATTAGCGTTTTATCAAGATGTTCAAAATGCATTTCTGCCAAGGCCATAGCCCAGTCAAGACTCTCTGCCACACCCGGTTTTTTGTTTAAGTCTTCTTTGCGAAGCTCCTGCATAAAAAGGGTAATTTGGGCCGCTAGTTTCTCATCAATTTCTGGCAATTTGGTTTTGATGATCTGTACCTCTTTTTCAAAGGAAGGGTAGTCAATCCACAGATATAAACATCTTCTTCTAAGAGCTTCTGAGAGTTCTCTGGTGCGGTTTCCGGTTACCACCACAAAGGGCTTTGACAAGGCTTTCACCGTGCCGATCTCGGGGATCGTGATTTGCCAATCAGACAGGATTTCCAGCAGGTAACTTTCAAATTCTTCATCTGCCCTATCGAGCTCATCAATGAGCAATACGGGAGCCTCCTTTTGAGTAATAGCCTGTAGCAAAGGTCTTTTTGACAAAAACTGCTCAGAGAACAGCTCGTCTACCTCTATTTTCTGTTTATCCGTTTTTTCAATCTCCAGTTTTTTGAGATAAAGTAATTGCTGCTGATAATTCCATTCATAAATGGCTTGGCTGGCATCAAGCCCTTCATAACACTGCAAACGAATAAGATTTGTGCCCAAAAGAGTAGCCATCATTTTAGCTATCTCGGTTTTGCCTACTCCGGCCGGCCCTTCTATTAAGATAGGTTTCTGAAGCTTCAAAGCCAGAAAAATAGACATTGCTGTGGCGTCGTCTGAGATATATCCTCCTTTAGAAAGCTGCTGCTGTATTTCGTCTTTTGATTGGAATGTCATACTTAAAAATAAGGGAAACCACCCGAAATCGGGTGGCTTCACAGTTTACATATAACCTAACTATAACCCTAACTTACTCTTCCACATACCATTCTTAAGGCCTTTTTGGCATATACTTTTGCCAGGTGCTTGCGGTATTCTTCAGAAGCATAATGATCTTCACTAATCATTACATCTTCTGCAGCAAGTTTAGCAGCGGCTTCAGCAGCGGTGTCGTTATCTGGTTGGCCTATTAAGGCATCTTCTACCGCCGAGTCCCTAAACGGACCATCTGATACACCCGTAAAGGCTACTTTTGCATCTGTGATGGTTCCGCCAGAAGCAGTTATAACAGCTGCACAGCCCACAATGGCAAATCTGGAAGCCGGCTGGAAGAACTTTTGATATGTCATTTTGGTGCCGTTCTCTGGTACCGGTATTTTTATGGCTGTAATAATCTCCTCTTCTTCCAGAGCGGTGGTAAAAAAGCCCATGAAAAAATCGTCTGCAGGTATTTCTCGCTGATCTGTTACGATGATAGCCCCGGTAGCTAAAAGTGCCGCCGGCCAGTCTGCAGAAGGATCTGCATGGGCAATACTCCCACCCATGGTTCCTACATTTCTTACCTGTACATCGCCTATCATATCGGCGGTTTCTGTGAGTATAGGAAGTTTCGATTTTATAAGTTCAGATTTAGCAATCTGCCCATGGGTGACCATTGACCCTATGGTAATGACGCCATTGTTTTCACTGATACCTGTCATTTCTTTGAGGCCAGAGATATCTATCAAAATAGCCGGAGAGTTTAGTCTCAGTTTCATAGCCGGTATTAGGCTATGGCCACCAGCCAAAAGTTTGGCTTCGGGGTTGCCTTTGAGCTTTGCTACGGCATCTGCCACCGAGCTGGCTCTGTAATAGTCTACTGAAGATGGTAACATATTCTTAGTGTTTTTATATTCAGGAGCCTGGGCTCCGGGATTATCATTTTTTATTCATAGCACGCCAAACTCTCTCTGGAGTCAATGGCATTTCCAGGTCTCTTACTCCTTTATGCCAAAGAGCATTCATGACTGCATTTACCACAGCGGGTGTAGAGCCTATGGCTCCTGCTTCACCAGCCCCTTTTACTCCAAGAGGGTTATGTGGGCATGGCGTGGTTTTTCTATCGGTCTCAAAAGATGGAAGGTCATCTGCCCGAGGCATGGCGTAATCCATATATGAGCCTGTTATCAGCTGTCCGTTGCTATCGTATTGAACGCCCTCCAAAAGAGCCTGGCCAATTCCCTGGGCCAGCCCGCCATGAATCTGCCCGTCTACGATCATCGGGTTTATCACATTCCCTACGTCATCTACAGCTATCATTCGCTTAATCGTAACCTTGCCAGACTCTTCATCTACCTCTGCTACACATATATGGCAGCCAAAAGGATAGGTGAAGTTTGTAGGGTCATAAAAGCTACTAAAATCGAGCCCCGGCTCCAGACCTTCTGGGTACACATGAGGCACGTAGGCGGTCAATGAAACGTCACCAAAAGAAATTGACTTGTCTGTTCCTTTTACTTTCCAGGCACCGCCTTCATAGTCCAGGTCATCTACAGAGCATTCCAATTTATGAGCTGCTATTTTGGCACCCTTTTCCAGCACTTTTTCTACGCTTTTTACAATGGCAGAACCACCGACAGCCAAGCTTCTGGAGCCGTATGTTCCCATTCCGAAGGCCACAGCATCTGAGTCGCCATGTATGATATCTACATCTTCTAAAGGTATGCCCAGTTTATCGGCTACTACCTGAGCAAACGTGGTTTCATGACCCTGGCCATGAGAGTGAGAGCCTGTGTAGACACTTACTTTGCCTGTAGGCTGTACCCTCACCTGAGCAGACTCAAAAAGACCAGCTCTGGCACCTAGGGATCCTACCACCGCAGAGGGGGCAATTCCACAAGCTTCTATATAACAGGAAATACCAACCCCTAGAAGTTTGCCTTTTTTGCGAGCATCTGCCTGTTCTTTTTTGAAATCTTCATAGCCCAGCATTTCCAGTCCTCTTTCTAATACAGGGGCGTAATTACCACTATCATACTGTAATGCTACCTGTGTTTGATAACCCGGCTCATTGACTCCGTCAAAAGGAGGGATGAAGTTTTTCAAACGAAGTTCGGCAGGGTCCATTTCCATTTCATGGGCTGCTACTTCAATAATTCTTTCCAGAAGATAAGTGGCCTCTGGTCTACCTGCACCCCTGTAGGCATCTACTGCCACCGTGTGGGTAAAGACCACATTCATATCCAGGTGGATTTTAGGTGTAGTATATAAGCCTTGCAAAAGCGTACCATGCAAATAAGTAGGCACAGCAGTGGAGAAAGTGGAGAGATAGGCACCCACGTTTGCATACGTTTCTATCCGAAGACCTACAATATTTCCTTCCTTATCAAAGCCCATTTCGGCAGTGCTTACATGGTCTCGCCCATGAGCATCTGAAAGGAAAGCCTCAGACCTGTCTGAGGTCCATTTGATAGGTTTGCCGAGGTCTTTTGCTGCCAGCGTAACCAGGGCTTCTTCTACATAATGGTAGATTTTACTACCAAATCCTCCGCCGACATCCGGCCCCACTACACGTACTTTATGCTCAGGAATACCAAGCACAAAGGCACACATCAGCAGGCGGATGAGGTGAGGGTTTTGTGTTGAAGTGTAAAGGGTGTATTTCTCATACACCGGGTCGTAATGTCCTACATAACTGCGTGGCTCTATAGGATTGGGGGCTACGCGATTATTGGTGAAATCAAGTTTAGTAATATGATGAGCAGAGGCCATCGCGGCATCTACCTCTTCTTTTGGGTTTCCTATTTCCCAGTCAAACGCCAGATTATCTTCAAACTCATCATGCACTTTAGGAGCACCTGCCGCCATTGCCTCTTTAGGGTTTGCCACAGCTGGCAGCACATCCCAGTCTATTACTATTTCATCTGCGGCATCACGTGCTATGTATTTATCTGTGGCCACCACCAGTGCTACGCCATCGCCGGCATGTCTGGCTTTATCTGCCACCAGTAGCGGGTGTTTTGGCTCTCGCATGGTGGTGCCATCTTTAAAGTCTACCTGCCACCCACAGGGTACACCGTTTACTTCTTCAAAGTCTTTTCCGGTGTACACTTTAACCACTCCATTTATGGCCTCTGCCGCAGAAGTGTCTATTGACTTTATTCTGGCATGGGCATACGGGCTTCTCAGAATATAGGCATGAAGCATGCCTGGGAGGTTTATATCGTCTGTATAGCGGCCTGTACCGGTAACAAAGCGTTTATCTTCTACCCGCTTGACCGACTGACCTATATATTTATTACTCATTGTCTTAAAAATTTAAGGGTTTAACTCAGGCAGGTACTTTGCCGTTAATTTTATCTGCAGCGTACTCTACAGATTTCACGATATTATGGTAGCCCGTACATCTGCAGAAATTACCTTCCAAAGCCTCTCTAATTTCATGTTCAGAAGGGTCTGGGTTATCATTGAGCAGGTCTGCTGCCGTCATGATCATGCCAGGTGTACAGAAACCACACTGCAGGCCATGACATTCTTTGAAGCCTTCTTGTAGTGGGTGAAGAGTATCGCCATCTGCCATACCTTCAATAGTAGTAACACTTCTACCATCTGCCTGTACGGCCAGAGTGGTACATGATTTCACGGCCATGCCATCCAGATGAATGGTACAGGCACCGCAGCTGCTGGTATCGCAGCCTACATGCGTGCCGGTGAGTTCAAGCCTGTCTCTTAGAAAATGTACCAATAGCATGCGTTCTTCTACCTCTTCGGTAAAGGATACACCATTGACATTCACTGTTATTTTTTTTGCCATAGATCTTATTATTTACTGAAAGCATTTAGAAGCTTTCAAGGGTTGAATTGACTTGTTTAGGCTTCTTGTAGAAGCTTTTCAAAATTGCTGAAGAATTGTTTGGTAAGTGTATTGGCTACTCCACTCATCACACGGTTACCCGTACGAGCCAATAGCCCGGTCACGTCTGCTTTGCCATCAAAAGAAAGCTCTGTTTGGCCATCTTCCGTAGCTTGCATTTTCATGCCCAAAGAGGCCGCCACATTACCTATTTTACTGTTTTGCTGCACTTTCATGTCAAAGCTCTCATGCTCTATCTTATTGAGTAGCTCCGCGGAGCCTTCGAAACGCCCCTTTACCGGGCCAATTTTCACATCTGCAATTGCCTTGTATAAATCGCCACTTTCTTGCTGTAGTTCTGAGATTCCGGGGGTTATCTGAGCCAGTATTTCAGGGTCTAAAATCATAGACCAAATCTTGTCAACCGGAGCGTTTAAAATATGTTTACCGCTTAATTCCATAGGGTTTTTTAAATATCAAATTGGACTTTATCAAAGTTATTTATTCAAATTCATCTTATTATTTAACATTTCGATTAAAGAATTGAACTATTCTATCATAGGTCTTACGGTTCTTAATTTTTACATTTGGAATAGGCATATTGCTTTGACGTAATTATTTGACCCTCACCTTCTATGGCTCTTAAGAATGAATTAAATATCAGGAAGCACCTGCAGCACAGGAAACTGGAGGATATGGTGGAGAACCGAACATCCTATACGATTGACTTTGCAGAGCTCAATATTTACGAAACACATCAAAAAGCAGAGTCTGTAAATCTCACGTTTTCTGACCCGGTATTGGCAAGTATGATCAGAGGAAAAAAAGTGATGCACCTGAAAGACCAGGATCCTTTTGAGTTTTTTCCGAATGAGTCAGTCATAGTAGGAGGAGGTGAAACAATGGGAATTGATTTTCCAGAGGCTACAATGGAAAACCCGACGCAATGTTTAGCCTTAGCTTTATCATCAGAAAAGATTTTGAAAGTGGTGGCTGAACTCAATGAAAAAACACCTCTCATTGACGATAAAAAAGGCTGGACTTTTGATGATAAGAACTTCTATTTCACCAATGATGATGTGGTCAATTATTTACTAACACACCTCATTGAGATTTTTACAGAAGACAATCGAGCAAAGGACGTTTTTGCGGAGTATACACTTAAAGAGTTGATCATAAGGCTCATGCAAACCAAGGCCAGAGTGTTTTTGATGGATAATCTGAGCAATCTGATTAATACCAATCGTCTGGCTCATGCTCTTCAATATATAGAGGATAGAATGCATGAAAATATTTCGGTGGCCAAGCTGGCCGATCAAAGCTGCATGAGTGAGGCTAATTTTTATCGGTGCTTCAAAAATCAACTAGGGATTTCTCCGGTAGAGTATATGAATCAAAAGCGAATTGAAAGAGCTAAAAAGATGTTGTCTAACATTGAAAATTCTATCGCCGATACGAGCCTGGCCTGTGGTTTCAATAGTCTGAATCATTTTTTCAAATTGTTCAAGAAATACACAGGTTATACACCGGCGAATTTTAGAAAAGACTTAATGCAAAAAACCAATTTACCATTGAGCTATATCACGGGAAATCAGACTTTTTAAGCGTTAGTTCTAGTAGTGATAATTGAGATAATATTAGCGTTTACAGTTGAATGAAAGAGATCAAGCATATCCTCAAGCAATTTGAGGAGGCGGAAGCAGAAGAGAAAATGGCTTTGGCCACAGTGGTGAGGGTAGAGGGGTCTTCGTACCGAAGAATGGGAGCTAGGATGCTGGTTTCTGAAAACGGTACCTGGATTGGTGGGATAAGTGGAGGTTGTTTAGAAGGTGATGCCTTAAAAAGAGCCAGAATGGCGATTTTGAAAGGAAAAGCGTCTACCATAACCTATGATACTACTATTGATGACGATCATCAGATAGGAGTGGGGCTTGGCTGTAATGGTGTAATTGATGTCTTATTTAAACCTATCAATAGAGCAGATAAAGGGAACCCGCTAGAAGTGCTTAAAAGTACACAGGAGGGACCCAGGAAGATTTCAAAGTTGGTAAAAGTCACCCGATCAGAAGATAGCGATCTACTAGGCGAATTGATTCTTTTTAATGGAGTGGAAAGCCTTCAAAGGCTGAACGAGAAGTTGGATACAAACCAATTGGCAGAACTGATCAGAGAGCTAGATAAATCCAAGAACATAGTGATCAATGAAGAGCTAACACTCTTTGTAGAAGTTTTGCCACCAGCATATCATTTGGTTTTATTGGGTCATCAGTATGACTTGTATCCTTTGCTCAGGCAAACCTTAGAACTCGGATGGGATATTACAGTAGTGGCACCGAAAAATAAGGTTTCAGCAATAAAAGGTGTACAGGTAATCACACCAGACGAATTCGACCAGATGCAGACAGATGATTATACTGCAGTGGTGCTTATGTCTCACTCACTACATACCGACAAAGAAAACCTAAGAAAACTCACCAAGAAGAATGTGAGGTATATAGGTATGCTGGGCCCCAAAGTGCGTTCAGAAAGAATATGGAGAGAACTGGAAGAGGAGGGAGATCAAATACCTGAACAGTTAATGCCCAATATTTATGCTCCGGTGGGGTTGGAGATTGGAGCCAATACGCCTGATGAGATAGCACTTTCTATTTTAGCTGAGATTAAAACGGTATTCTCAGGCAAGGAAGTGGCTCACTTGAGAGAGAGAAGCCAGCCGATCCATGAAAGAGATCGGCCAATGACTTTTAAGTAACCTAACGTTTCCTTCTGTTTTTACCCTTACCTCTTTTTGGAGGAATAACTTTTCGGCTACTGGATTTACCGCGTCCTGCTCCAGGTCTTCTGCTCTTTCCTCTAAAACCGGAACTTCCGGATGAAGACATTTCTTTGCCATCAACTTCTACCAGTTTCAGGTCAATACTCCTATTATCCAGGTCAGTACCTTTTATACTTACTTTGACTTTCTCACCGAAACTAATAATAGTACCTTTTCGCTGGCCTATCACCCTGTAATTGTCAGCATCGTAATCGTAATAATCATCGTTGAGGTCTGCCAGGCGAACCATTCCCTCACAGCCTGTTCCATCTATTTCTACGAATATCCCGAAGTCCGCGACGCCAGTTACCACACCTTCATAAATGGCGTTTCTATCCTGATAGCTCATAAACTCCACCTGCTTGTATTTGATAGAGGCACGTTCTGCTTCTGCGGCCATCTTTTCACGATCAGAGGAGTGTGTACATTTGTCCTCATAGTCTTCTTTATTCAAGCTTTTTCCGCCGTCAAGATAATGCTGAAGCATGCGGTGAGCCATCATATCAGGGTATCTTCTAATGGGCGATGTAAAGTGGCTGTAATGGTCAAAAGCCAAACCGAAGTGACCCTGTGGTGAGGTGCTGTATCGGGCTTTTGACATAGTTCTTACAGCCAAAGATTCCAACACATTTTGTATTGGCGTACCCTCAATTTCAAACATCAAATTATTTAGTGAGTTTGAAAGTGCATGTTGCGAGTTGACATTGATCTTAAAGCCCATTTTACCTGCAAAAGCCGCAAAAGTATTGAGCTTTTCAGGGTTTGGTGGCTCATGCACACGGTAGACCATGGTTGGGCTCTCGACTTCGCCAGAACTGGATGACTTATCCTTGCTGGAAGTTACATTATTGGCACCGGTCTCAAATTTTGAGTGGAATACGAATTCGGCAACTTTCTTATTCGCTAAGAGCATAAATTCCTCAATAAGCTTGTGAGCGTCTTTTCGTGTTTTTTGATAAACTCCCAATGGCTTGCCCTGTTCATCGAGGTGAAATTTAACCTCATTGGTTTCGAAATTAAAAGCTCCGTTTTTGAAACGGGAAGCTTTAAGGTTTTTTGCCGTTTTATTTAAAATCAAGAGCGATTCGTGCAGTTCAGGACTCACTTTTTCCGGGAGATCTGAGCCAAGGTCTAATTCCAGAAGTTCCTGAGCTTCTTCATAAGTAAAACGCCTGTCTGAGTGCATCACACAGCGGCCAAACCACTCATGATATACTTTGCCGTTGAGGTCTAATTCAAAGATGGCCGAGAAAACCAGCTTATCTTCATGAGGTCTGAGAGAGCAAAGCCTATTTGAAAGTTTCTCTGGTAGCATTGGTATGGTACGATCTACCAGATAAACAGATGTGGCTCTATTGAAAGCCTCATCCTCTAAGACAGTCCCAGGCCTTACATAATGAGTAACATCAGCAATATGAATACCCACTTCAAAATGATCATTTTCTAGTTTTTTAAAACTGATGGCATCATCAAAGTCTTTGGCGTCATGAGGGTCAATAGTAAAGGTCAGCGTCTCTCTGACATCCCGTCTTTTTTTGATTTCTGTCTCTTGAATTTCTTCAGGAATAGCCTCTGCAAGCTTTTCGACGTCCTCTGGGAATTTTACCGGCAAACCAAACTCCGCCATGATAGCATGCATTTCTGCATCATTGTCGCCGGCTTTGCCTAAAACTTCGGTAATGACTCCCGTGGCTTGCTGAAAATCTGAGGGGAATTCCAAAATTTTGACAATAACCAAGTCACCGGTTTGGGCATGGTGGATATTGCCCTTGGCAATAAACACTTCTTCATGAAATCGTTTATTGTCGGGCTTTACAATAGCGTAATTGGCGTATAGTTTCACTTTACCCACCAATTCTGTACGGCCTCTTTTGATCACCTTGGTGATTCTGCCTTCCGGATTTTCTCCTCGGCTTTTGCCCAGAAGACGTACCATTACGGTATCACCATCCTGAGCACTATTCATCATATCGGCAGTGATGAAGATGTCTTTTTGACCTGCATCATATCTAACAAAACCGAATTTCGGATTAACATAATCCAAGACCCCCTCAATTTCACTTGTGGTCTTCGCAGTTCCTTTGGTGAATTTACCACGACCTACTTTAGTAATTTTTCCGGCCTCTTCCAGTTCTTCCATGATGAGTTTAAAGAAGAGTTGATCGTCTTTTTCGTAAACGTTAAATTGATTGTAAAGGTCTGAGTAGGTGTAAGGTCTTTCGTTGTGCTTTTCGAAGAACTTGATGATGTCTTCTTTCAGTAGCTTAATTTCACTTTTCTTTTTTCTTGCCATAAGGCTTAATGTTTTTGTCTTTAATAGGTTGACGTAAGATTTAATTAAAGTTCACAAGTTTTACCTATAAAACCAGTGAAGCTCGTCATTGATTAAACCAAAGTTAGCCATAGTTGGTTTGTCTGTTGTAGTTTTGTGTCCGCTAACATCAGAATTTAATCGTAAATGAAGACATATTTTTTGCAGGTCAAAGAAGTAATTCAGGAAACAGAAGATGCTATTACTATCGAGTTTTGGCATCCTTTGGCAGAGCAAATAAAATATAAAGCCGGTCAGTTTATAACGGTTATTGTACCGGCAGATAACGGGAAAAAAGTAAGAAGAAGCTATTCTATGTCTTCTTCTCCGCATACAGATACGGCTGTGGCCATCACTGTGAAAAGAGTGGCTGGAGGGCTGGTAAGCAATTACCTATGTGACAATGTCAAAAAAGGAGATTTTATTGAAGTCATAGAGCCTATGGGCAATTTTGTCATAGAGCCTGATGCTTCAAAAGAACGACATGTAGTACTTATAGGGGCCGGGAGCGGTATCACGCCATTAATGTCAATGGCAAAGTCTATTCTCAAAATGGAGCCGAAATCTAAAGTTTCATTGTTTTACGGTAACAGAACTGTAGAAAGCATCATCTTCTGGAAGCAATTGACAGATATGGAACTAGCAGACCGCAAAAGGCTGAGTGTGATACATGTGCTAAGTCAACCTACAGACTCATGGGCCGGTTACAGAGGAAGAATCAATAAGGCGAATATAGTGGTAATGCTCAAAGAGCAGGATGTACATTTCAGATCTGAAAATGAAGAGTTTTATCTGTGTGGACCGGCCGCTATGATGGATGAGATGATGGAAATTTTTGATGTTTTTGACGTGCCTGAGAATCAAATTCACAAGGAGAATTTCAATGCTCCGATGCTCGATGAAGAAGTAGAGCTGCCAGAGAATGAAGGTCTTCAAACCCGAGAAATTACTGTTAAGTACGATGGAGATGATTTTACTTTCAAAGTAGAACCTCATCAAAGTATTTTGGAGGCGGCTCTGGAGCTTGATATTGACTTACCTTACTCATGTCAAGCAGGAATGTGCACGGCCTGCCTGGGGAAATGTATAGATGGTAAAGTGAAAATGGATGAAGATGATGGTCTAACTCAGGCTGAGCAAGACGAAGGCTTTGTGCTTACCTGCGTAGCTCATCCACTAACTGATGGAGTAGTTATTGAAATAGAATAATATTATTCGTAGCCATAAAAAAAGCCAACAGATCGTCTGTTGGCTTTTTTGCTTATTGGAATCAAATATTAGATCATCTCTTTGCTGAGCAAATACTCTGCAATCTGAACGGCATTGGTAGCGGCCCCTTTTCTAAGGTTATCTGCTACACACCATAGGTTCAAGGTTTTCTCCTGAGATTCATCACGTCTGATTCTACCTACTAATACTTCATCTTTACCATGTGCGTTAAGCGGCATCGGGTAAATATTATTGGCAGGGTCATCCTGTACTTCTACTCCAGGAATTGAAGCGATTAATCCTGGGATATCAGCCAGTTCATATTCGTTTTCAAATTCAATATTGATAGATTCTGAGTGACCACCCACCGTAGGTATACGTACAGTAGTTGCAGTTACTTTTATGCTATCATCACCAAGAATTTTGTTGGTCTCTTTTATCATCTTCATTTCCTCTTTGGTGTATCCATTATCCTGGAAAACATCAATGTGAGGAAGAACATTTAAATCAATTTTATGAGGATAAGCAGGGTCTTCTACTGTTTTGCCAGCTCTCTCATCAAATAATTGATCTACTGCTTTTTTACCAGAGCCAGTCACTGACTGGTACGTAGAAACTACAACTCTTTTGATTTTGTATTTTTCATGAAGAGGCTTCATAACCACCACCATTTGTATGGTAGAACAGTTGGGGTTTGCAATGATCTTATCTTCTGGTGTTAAAGTATCTGCATTAACCTCAGGAACTACAAGTTTCTTGCTCGGGTCCATACGCCAGGCAGAAGAGTTATCAATAACAGTGATGCCTGCATCTGCGAATTTAGGAGCGATCTCCAGAGAGGTGCTACCACCTGCAGAGAAGATTGCCACATTCGGTTTCATTTGAATAGCGTCTTCAAAACCTACTACGGTGAACTCCTTACCCTTATAGCTCACCTTTTTACCTACCGATCTCTCTGATGCTACGGGAATAATTTCAGTTACCGGGAAATTTCTTTCGTCCAGAACTTTCAGGATTTCGCTACCTACAAGGCCGGTAGCTCCTACTACTGCTACTTTCATTTTTTTAATCATGCCCCCCGACCCATGGCAGGGCGATTAATGGTTTCAAGGAGAGAGGTCTATTCTCCTATGTTTTTAATTATTAGAGATTTCCTAAACGGGTCTCTGTTAAACTGTTACGGGCTGCAAAAGTAATGCTAAATGCTCAAAATAGATAATGAATACTAAAAATCCCAAACCCTCTCCGGCGTAAAAATATAGTCCAGTGGTATGTCTGTTTCTTCCGTTGCTGAGAATTGCTCTTCGGGAGGGAAAAAGCTTAGACCAACTGTAAGGGTATTTTGAGTTTTATGACTTAAAAAACGATCATAGTAGCCCTTGCCATAGCCTATGCGATTTCCTTTTCTATCATAAGCCAGTAGAGGGACTATCACCAGAATATCGTCGTCCGTATTGAAAAAATCCGGGCTACTTAAACCCTCATTTTCAGGTTCTGGCACATTCCATTTATTAAGCTTTAAAGGAGTAGATTCTGTGTATTGGTGATGAGTCAATATACCTTCAGAATGTATTTTCGGGACGTAAATATCCACCGGAAAGTCTCTTTGTAGGGTGTCTAATATCAATCGGGTGTCTACTTCCATTTTCTCTTTCACTGGTAGGAAACAGTGTACACGATCGTATCGATGCATCATTAGTCTACTAAATAGGAGGTTTTTGACGCCCAAAGATTTATTGGCGACCATAGTTTCTGTAAGCTGCTCTCTTTTCAAAAGATATGATTTTCGTAGCTCAGCTTTGTTCATATGGAAGTAATACGATTAGGAAAGAATATAGGAAAGAGAAAATTAGTGGCACTACAATTAGCAGTGCCACATGAGATTAAATTTTGGCAAAGCCACAGTATGGCTGCAGAACCTTAGGAATGTTGATTCCGTCTGGAGTCTGATTGTTTTCCAGAATTGCTGCTAAGATCCTTGGAAGTGCCAGAGCAGAACCATTGAGTGTATGCAATAGTTGAGTTTTACCGTCAACTTTATGACGAAGTTTCAGTCTATTTGCCTGATAGTCCTCAAAATTTGAGACCGAACTTACTTCCAGCCATCTTTCCTGTGCAGCAGAGTAAACCTCAAAATCATACGTTAAGGAAGAAGTAAAGCTAATGTCTCCACCACATAGGCGAAGTATTCTATATGGAAGCCCAAGTTTCTCCAGTAAAACTTTCACGTGGTCCATCATTTCTTCTAAGGCTTGATAAGACTCTTCAGGCTTTCTGATCTGAACGATCTCCACCTTATCGAATTGGTGAAGTCTGTTTAGTCCTCTTACATGAGCTCCCCAGCTGCCAGCTTCTCGTCTGAAACACGGCGTATAGCCTACGTTTTTAATCGGTAAGCTTTCTTCTGAAATGATTTCATTTCGGTAGATATTTGTAATTGGAACTTCCGCAGTAGGGATCAGGTATAATTTATCTGCCGTAGCTTCATACATCTGACCTTCTTTATCTGGCAACTGACCTGTTCCATATCCGGAGTCTTCATTGATCAGAATTGGTGGCTGAACTTCAAAATACCCAGCCGCAATGGCCTCATCAAGGAAGAAATTGATCAATGCTCGCTGAATTCTGGCACCTTTGCCTTTGTAAAAAGGAAAACCTGCTCCTGTTACCTTATTGCCCAGCTCAAAGTCTATAATGTCATAATCAGAGATCAACTCCCAGTGTGGTTTAGCTCCTTCATGAAGTTTAGTAGCCTCGCCATGTGAGAATATGGTTTCATTATCCTCTTCAGACCTACCTGCCGGTACACTCTCGTGGGGTAAGTTAGGAAGCGTGTACATATGTTCTGTAAGCTCTGCACTTACACCTCTGAGTACCTCTTCCAGTTCTTTAGATTTAGCCTTAAGCTCTCCGGTCTGTGCTTTGGCCTCGTTAGCTTCATCTCTTTTCCCCTCTTTCATCAGCATGCCTATCTTCTTGGAGATGGAATTTGACTGAGCCAGTGTATCATCCAGTTCTTTCTGGGTGTCTCTTCTCTTTTGATCTAATTCCAAAGCTTTAGCAACAGCTTCCTCAGGATTGCCAAAGTTTTTCTTCTTCAGGCCGGCTATTGTTGCCTCCTGATTGTCTTTAATGATGTTGATTTGAAGCATATTAAAGTTGACTTATAAGTCTTCTATGATAATTTATTTGTCCAAGATGATAATTAAGATGCCCAAGTAAATGCATTAAGAAATAACCTACGGTCATCTCGCTGCCAAAGACATTCTGAGGGTATATTTTGGTTTGGTCAGTTTCTGTCAATGACTCCAAGGTAGTCTTGACAATTGCCCGAGCTTCATCGATATCCGCAATGATTTTCTCGCGGTCAAACCTACCTTCAAACTCTTCTGAACGATTTCTGACATAACCGGAATTACCCAATACAGCACCAATAAAGTGACGAAGGTTACCACACAGGTGCATTGCTAGATTTCCTCCGGAGTTTGCTATGCCTTCTGCTCTTGCAAAGAGCAAGTCTTCAGAGTCATATTGAAGTACTTCTTCCCGAAGCTTTTTCAGGTCCTTTTCAAAAACAGCGGCTAAGTCTTTCATTCAGATAACGGTTTTATTCAAAGGTAAAAAGACCTTCGTTTAATGCCTCAAGGGCCTCATTTTTATGTCGGGTATCAACCAACAAAGAAATATTATGCTCAGAGGCACCATAGGAGATCATTCGAATTGGGATATGCTTTACGGCCTCCAATATTTTGATAGCAATACCAGCCTTATCAGCAAGGAAATTCCCCACTATACAAATAATACTCTGATCTTTATCGTGTTCCTCAAGGTCGGCAAATTGTCTTAGTTCTTCGCCGATTTTATCGAGGTTTTCTGAGTTGTCAATGGTTACTGCCACTGAAACCTCAGAAGTTGTAATCATATCTACAGGAGTTTTGTATTTCTCAAATACATCAAAAACCTTTCTCAGGAAACCATATGCATTCAGCATTCTGGTAGAATGCACATAGATGGCCGTAATATTATCCTTAGCTGCAATGGCTTTAATCTCGGCACCACCGCTGGTTTCAGATTTAATTACCGTACCTGGAGCCTCAGGAGCCATCGTGTTTTTAAGCCTTACTGGCACACCTTTTAATTTGGCTGGTGTGATGGTACTTGGATGCAAAATCTTGGCTCCGAAATACGCAAGCTCAGCTGCTTCTTCAAAAAGGAGTTCTCTTACCGGAAATGTTCTGCTCACGATTCTCGGGTCGTTATTATGCATGCCATCTATATCTGTCCAGATTTGGATTTCTTCTGCCGTAATGGCTCCACCAATGAGAGAAGCAGTATAGTCAGAGCCTCCTCTTTTTAGATTATCTACTTCACCTCTTGGGTTTCTGCAGATGAATCCTTGAGTTACCAAAATTTGTTTGTCAGATTGACCCTTCAAAATCTGACCTAGTTTTTCTTCAATCTTAGCCAGTTCAGGTTCATTATCAGCATCAATACTCATAAACTCCAGGGCAGGAAGAAGTACAACACTTTCTCCTTGCTCTTTCATGTAGGCCGTGAATATCTGCGTACTAAGCAATTCACCCTCAGCCACCATTTGTTTGTCTTGCTTAGTGGTATAAATCTTCAGGTTAGCCAATGATTCTATAAAGCCAAACTCTTTTTCAACGATGGCTTTGCCTTCATTAAGCCCTTCTTCTGTGCTAAAGAGTTCAGTCAAAAACTGATCATAATGAGCTCTTAAAGCTACCAGTTGCTCTTTGGCGGCTACTTTCTCTCCTTTAGTCAGTGCTTCTCCAATAGCCAGAAGTGCATTTGTACTTCCGGAGAGTGCAGAAAGTACCACAATCTTTCGGGTGTCATTGGCAGTTACCAAATCCCTGATAGACTTCATACGTTCAGGTTTCCCAACTGAGGTACCGCCAAATTTCCAAACTTGCATGCTAAATAGATTTTAAAATGTTATGATGTTTTTGAGTGATTAAAAAGGGGCTTTAGGAAATAGAAAGCATTTTTAACGCCGTAATTCCTGCTTCATCTCCTTTATTTCCGTGCTTTCCGCCAGCTCTGTCCAGGGCTTGTTGATAGGTGTTTGGTGTTAATACCCCGAAAACCACCGGTTTGTTATACTTTAAACTTACATCTGTTAGCCCTTGAGCCACGGCGTTATTGATGTAGTCGTTATGTTTGGTTTCTCCTTGTATTACACACCCAATGGCTATAACCGCGTCTACGTCCTCTCTTTGAGCAAAAACCTGGGCTCCATAACTGAGTTCATAGCTTCCTGGTACTGTGGCATTAATGATATTCTCTTCTTTAATACCATGCTTTATTATGGTCTCAATTGCCCCATCTCTTAAAGCGAAAGTTACTTCCTCATTCCACTCGGCAGTAACCACAGCTATTCGTTTCTCACTCATATCAGCGAGGCCGTTGGTATTATAAACTGAAAGGTTTTTATGTGCTGTACTCATCAGGTGTATTGAAATAAAAAAAGGGATAAACCTGCTGGCTTACCCCTTTGTGAATATGATTGCTCGGGTTAATTACCAGCTTGAGCTTCTAATTTCGATTTATATTTAGTAGCTGCAAGGTACTCTCTAGAGGTGGAGTAATTGTCCACGATTTCTGTATAAGCATCAATTGCAGCGGCAGTGTTTCCTGCTTCTTCGTTTGCTGTAGCCAACTTCATCAAATAGCCAGGAGTAATCTGCTTGTTTGGTTTATAGTTAGCCGCTTTCTCGTAGTAAGAAATAGCAGTGTTGGCATCACCTTTTTCCATGTATGCATCTCCAATTAAAGCGTATGCTCTACCTTGAAGAATGATATCATCTGCACTGAAATCACTTAGGTAATTGATGGCATCATCAAATTTACCTTGTTTCATATAAGCCACGCCTACATAAAATTTAGCCAGGTTACCTGCAGGTGCACTTCCATAGTTTTCTGCTACCTCTAAAAGACCGGCGTTTCCTCCAGTACCTTGAAGAGCAAGATTTAGAGAATCAGATTCAAAGTAGTATACCGAGTCATACATACTTACCTCAGCTTCCTGATTTTGTTGGTTTATGAAGTATTTGTATCCTAAAATACCAGCTACTGCAGCGATGATTACACCGGCAGCTATATAAAGGATGTTTTTGTTCTGGTTAAAGAAACTCTCTGCCTTACCTAGCTCCTGCTGAAGTGCTTCTGCACTCTCAATAATTTCAATACCAGACTTTTCGTTGTTCGCCATCTCTATTGGTTAGCTTAAAATTTTGAGGTGCAAATTTAGGAAATTGATTTTAATTCGCTCAAATAGTTGAGTAAAATTATAAATACCTTAAAGTCAACACCTTCCGGAAAAACAAAAAAGAGGCCCGAAAGCCTCTTTCAATCCATAGGTTATAATGGTTTTACTCCATCACAAAAGGATAGTCCTCCTGTACGTAGATATCTTTAAATGCCTCAGAAGCATCAGGGAACGGAGACTCTTCTGCAAACTTCACAGCTTCAGCTACCTGATCTTTAATTTTGGCGTCTATTTCTTTTAGCTCTTCTTCAGTAGCCACATTGTTTTTCAGGATTCGTGATTTCACCAATTCGATTGGGTCACGCATTTTCCATTCAGCTACTTCTTCTTTAGTACGGTATTTCTGTGGGTCAGACATAGAGTGACCTCTGAAACGGTATGTTTTAAATTCGAGGTAAGTAGGTCCGTCACCTTTTCTTGCTCTGGCAGCGGCTCTGCTCACAGACTCGTGCACCGCTTCTACATCCATGGCATCTACCGGCTCAGAAGGGATGTCATAAGATTCACCTAATTCATAAAGTTCACTGATATTAGATGATCTGGCTACAGCAGTACCCATGGCATAACCATTGTTTTCTACCACAAATATTACCGGAAGTTTCCAGGTCATAGCCAGGTTAAAGGCTTCGTGGAATGCACCTTGACGTACAGCACCGTCACCCATGTAACAGATACATACATTACCGGTTTCTTTGTATTTCTCAGCAAAAGCAATTCCTGCACCTAAAGGAATCTGAGCACCCACAATACCATGACCACCTACAAAATTCACTTCTTTATCAAAAATGTGCATAGAGCCACCTTTCCCTTTAGTAGTACCTGTTGCTTTACCGAAAAGCTCGGCCATCACAGCTCCAGGGCTAGTGCCCAAGGCCAGCGGCTGACCATGATCTCTATATGAAGTGATGTATTTATCGTCTTTTTCTAAAGCAGAAACAGCACCAGAAGCACAAGCCTCTTGTCCGATATATAGGTGACAGAATCCTCTGATTTTTTGCTGACCGTATAACTGACCAGCTTTCTCTTCAAACTTACGCTGAAGCATCATAGATTCGTACCAGTACATGTACTGCTCTTTCGTATATTTTGTTTTCGCTGCTGCTTTCTTTTTTGCTGCTGCCATAAATGATTGCTTTTGATCGTTTAAAAACATCAGAGCATAGCTCGTATGTTTTGATTGGGGCAGCAAAGATAGGGCATTCAGCTTTATTGCGGAAAAATCTATGTCAAAAGAAGTACTGAGAGTCAAAACATCATTAAAAGATCTTAGAGAATCAGGCTTTTTTGTAAGCTTTTGAGACTTCCTGAAAGTAGAAGTGTATGATAGGACTGAGATAAGTTTTATACCTTCGCAATTCCCAGAGCAAAGTGATCAATTTTGCCATTGATTTTATCCTTATATGTTCCTTCGGTCAATCAGACTTTTCAACTTCAGAAATCATTCAGACGCTTCTTTTGAGTTCTCTGAGCGAGTAAACTGTATTGTAGGACAGAATGGAAACGGCAAGACAAACCTTTTAGATGCGGTTTATTATTTGTCATTGACAAAAAGCTCAATTCATAAACAAGATCCCTTGAGTATCACTTATGAGGAGGACCTTATGGTGATTGACGGTGATTTCTTGGCGGAAGACCAAAAACAGAACATTACTATAAGTCTACAGCGTGGACAGAAAAAAAGCGTTCTGGCAGACAAAAAGGCTTATGATAGAATCTCGGATCATATAGGTAAGTATCCGGTGGTGCTTATTGCTCCTGACGATACTGACATGATCAGAGATGCCAGTGATACCCGAAGAAAACTGTTCGATGGGATCATGGCTCAGTTTGACCCTGAATACCTTGTACTTTACCAGCAGTATAATCGGTTACTGGATCAGCGGAATAGTCTCCTCAAGCAATTCTATGAAAGAGAGTATTTTGACCAGCAAATGCTGGATAGTTATTCTGAACCTTTGGTGCAGAAGGCTTTGGCAATAGCTCAAAAAAGAAACTCATTTATGAAGGAGTTTTTGCCTTTGGCAAAGCATCATTACCAAACAATATCGGATGGTAAAGAAGAGGCTGTTATTACCTATCAAACAGATGTAAAATCTGATTTTGCAAAGGTTTTTAAAAACAATCAGAAAAGAGACCTGGCTGCTCACAGAACCACTATGGGCGTGCATAAAGATGATTACAGTTTTGAGTTGAGTGGCCAGCCAATTAAAAAGTTTGGTTCACAAGGCCAGCGAAAGTCGTTTGTGCTCGCTGTCAAACTGGCTCAGTTTGAACTTTTAGAAAAGCATAAATCAAAAAAGCCCATTTTGCTACTTGATGACATCTTTGATAAGCTTGATGATCAGCGAATTGAGAAGCTTATTGAGAAAATTGATGACGAAACTTTTGGGCAGATTTTTATAACTGATGCCCGCCCTGAAAGAACCAGAAGAATTCTGGAAAAGGTAAAGGCGGATGTGAGGTATTTTGAGCTCTAATCTGTTTATTTGTTATATGTCAAACGAAGAACCGGCCAAAGGGAGATTATTGATTGCAGAGCCTTTTTTGGGAGATCCCAATTTTGAGCGTTCGGTGATTTTACTCTGTGAGCATAATGAGCAGGGTTCTTTTGGTTTGGTTTTGAATCAACTTTCAAATCTTACTCTAGCAGACGCTGTAGATGGGCTAACCGGGGATTTCCCTCTTTATGTTGGCGGACCGGTGGAGTACAATACACTGCATTATGTACACCGCTTAGGTGCTAAACTTCCCGGATCAATAGACCTCGGTAATGGTATTTATTGGTCGGGCGATTATGAGATATTGAAAGAGCTGATCAAGTTGGAGCAAATTCCTGCTGATGATATCCGATTCTTCCTTGGTTACAGTGGCTGGGGAGAACAGCAGCTGGAAGGTGAGATGAAACGCAATAGCTGGATCGTTAGAGACTGTGATGACGCCTTGATTTTTGAGGCAGATACAGAGACTTTCTGGAGAAAGGTGCTACGTGATATGGGTGGGAACTATAAGGTGATGAGTAATTACCCTACTGACCCGAGGCTGAATTAATACCTCCAAACCCTAAAAACCTTACCCTTGGAATATCGGTGACCTTCCTTTAAGGGTAATTCAAGAAAAGCATCTGCCAGCGATAAGTTTGCTAAATCTCCGCTGCCGTGACCCTCTTCCGGCGTAGCAATTAACTGGCCGTTTTCATTATTGATCTTTACCTGTAAAAAGTAATTCAACTGCGGTTTGAACTCTACATCTTCAGATAAGATGGCGAATTCTTCTTTTGAAGAAACTTGAAGACAAGCCTCCAACCAAGGTTTGACATAACGAACGGCACACATAAAGGCGGAAACAGGATTGCCGGGTAGAGCGAAAACAAGCGTCTCTCCCTTTTGTCCAAACCACATAGGTTTACCTGGTCGCTGTGCTATCTTATGAAATACTTTCTCTACGCCCAAACTTTCCATCGCCTGCGGGATGTAGTCCTTCTTCCCAGCGGAAACGCCCCCTGAGAGTATCAGGAAATTGTAATCTTCTAATAACTTAGAGATTGAGGAGGTGGTTTTATCCAGGTCGTCAGGTAAATGAAAATGTTCGGCCTTATCGACAAGCTGTTCCATCACAGCAGAAATCGCAAAAACATTGGACTTTCTGATCTGATGAGCCTCGGGTGTTTGGGTTACATCCACTAGTTCGTCACCACTGGTAATAATAGCGACTGATGGTCTTTTTCTAACCAGAATATTGGGTTTTCCCACTGTTGCCAATATTGCCAGGTCTGAGCTTTTCAATGGATGTCCTATGGGTAGAATTACCTCACCTTTTTTTCTGTCAAGGCCCTGATAATGAATGTTCTTACACATTGGTAGTCCATCAGGTAAAAGAAGAGTTCCGTTCTCAGAAGAAGTGTCTTCTACTCTTATAACTGAATCACAGCCTTTTGGTAGCGGCGTACCCGTCATGACCTCAATCGCCTCTTCGTCATGGGTAATAGAAAGAGCTGCTTCTCCAGCGTATTGAATGGCTTTGATTGTGAAAGATCTAATACCATTTACATAGGCTTTGGAGTTAAAAGCAAAGCCATCCATGGTTACTCTATCAAAAGGAGGGAAGTCGCGATCTGCGGTTATTTCTTCGGCCAAAACCCTACCCACAGCGTATTCGAAACTGATGGTTTCAATGCCATAATTGCGAGTTTCTTTGAGGATGAGTTCTGTAGCTGTTTTGACAGGCGTAAGTGGCATAAACGTCATTTTGGGCTAAGATAATGAAACAGCCTTAAATGAAGACTTACATTCTTTTGACACTATCGTGCTCAAAAGTCATTTTGCCCTGTTCATTATACTCTCTGATGACGGTAGGCTCTGTTTCGTCATAGCAGTCTTTAGGGTGTTGCGTTTCACGCTTCCTTCTGTTTCCGGTATCGTAGTACTCGATCCACCTTCCTACTTTTACACCGTTGTCATATTGACCCTCTACTGCCAGCGTTCCACCCTCATGAAATTTATAGTAATCACCCGTTTTTTTGCCGTATAGCATGGGTATGACTTCATCAATTTTCTTTTGGGCCTCATCATAGTAAGTGATTTCCGCATCTTCCAAAAAGCCTTCATCGTAGCTTACTTTATCGAGTAAGATGAAGTCCTTGTCATATGTTTCCCAACGGCCGTCTTTGGCTCCCATAAAGTAATAACCCTCTTTCACCAGTGTTTCCCCACGGTATTCCTTGTACGGTCCGTGCATCAAGTGGTTGGTTTTTCTGTCTCTCATCACCGCTTCTACGATTCTTCTTGTACGCTCATCATACCAGAAAAGAGATCGAATATATGGGCTTGGTTGTTGAAATTCTTCTAGGGTATAGAACTCAATATACTGCATACGGCTACCCTGGCCTCTTCTGTAAATCTGCTTTTCTACAGGGATACCTTTGTATTGTTTACCATCAAACAGCTTTTCTTTGGCCTCGGCCACAGCCTTTTGCGTCTTTTTAGCTTTCTGTTTTAGTTCTTTGGCTTTTTTACCGTAGTCTTTTACAGTCTCATTAAAGTATTTTTTAGCGTCTTCTACCGAGGTGATTTGGTCTGTTGGAGTGTTGATGGATGCCGAGGGCAAAGTAACGTCTACCGGCAGAGCATCTTCTATTCGTTCCTCAAGTGTCATCTCCTTGCGTTCTGCCTTACGCTGAGCCTTGGTTTTTGCTGTAGGCACAGCACTTTGAGCATTGCAAAGTATTGAGATACACAGAATTAAAGATGTGATAATAAGATTCGATTTCATATATGAATGAAGCGTCGTACTTTCGTGTTCAATAAACCTGCCAAAGGCACTTTTAGTGCGGGCAAGCTGTTCAGAAAACGATAAAAGTACTCAAAAATTGGAGAAAAAAGCTAAAATCTACGTAGCCGGCCACCGTGGAATGGTAGGCTCAGCCATCATTAGAAAACTACAAGCAGAAGGGTATGAAAATCTGGTAGTGCGTACCTCAAAAGAACTTGATTTGAGAGATCAGGAAGCGGTTTTTGAGTTTTATGAAAAAGAAAAACCTGAGTATGTTTTTTTGGCAGCAGCCAAAGTGGGGGGCATAGTGGCAAATAACACTTACCGTGCAGATTTCCTTTATGAAAACCTGCAGATACAAAATAATGTGATTCACGGTGCCTATGTGCACAAGGTCAAAAAGTTGATGTTTCTGGGCTCATCATGTATTTACCCAAAGCTGGCTCCACAGCCATTAAAAGAAGATTATCTACTCACCGGCCCACTAGAGCCTACCAATGAGCCTTATGCCATTGCCAAGATAGCGGGTATTAAAATGTGTGAGGCATACAGAGATCAGTACGACTGTGATTTCATTTCGGTAATGCCTACAAACCTTTATGGCCCTAATGATAATTATGAACTTCAGAATTCGCATGTGCTACCAGCCATGATTCGGAAATTTCATGAGGCTAAAGTGGAAGGAAAGCCATCTGTAGAATTATGGGGTACAGGTAAACCAATGCGTGAATTTCTGCATGCCAATGACCTAGCAGAAGCCTGTGTATATCTGATGGAAAACTACAGCGAGTCTCAACTGGTAAATATTGGTACCGGAATAGATGTGACCATCAAAGAACTGGCCGAGACTATTCAAAAGACGGTAGGTTTTGAGGGCGAAGTAATCTGGAATACTGATAAGCCAGATGGTACGCCACGTAAGCTGATGGATGTTTCTAAACTGAACGGACTGGGCTGGAAACACAGTATTGACCTCAAAGAGGGGATAGAAATGGTGTACGAAGACTTTAAGAATAACATCGTTAGAAAAATGTAATTCATTGAAAAAGGCATTTCAAAAATACCTGAGCATTCCGGTGCTGAGTTCGGTGGTGCTGATAGTGGTTCCGCTGGTGGCTACCTCGTTTTTGAGTGTGTATTTTGTTCAGAATGAAGAAACATTTACCGCCTTCTCTACCAGTGAGTGGCTTGCTTTTTCTGCGGCGGGAATTTTCACTCAGGCTTTTGCCATGACGCCACCAACTTTTGTGGCACTCGTGCTGAGCTATTTCTGGGGTTGGAAAACCTTGCCAGTCATTTTCGTGATCAATCTACTGGCCATTTATTTGATCAATATCATAGTAAAACGACTGGATCATAGGCGTTTTATCGGCTTTCTGGAGGATAATCCCAAAGCTGCAAAGCTCATGAAAAGTATTAAAAAAGATGAGCTGAAGATTATTGGTTTGGCGAAGCTCTCACCGGTTTTACCCTTTACGTTTACCAATTTCCTTTTTACCCTATCAGGAGCTAAGCTGAGAAATATCTTGTTAGGTGGATTTCTGGGCATGATACCAAGAACCGTGATGTCTGTTTGGGCAGGTACGCAAGCTAAAGAAATCAGAAGGCTACTGGAAGACCCTAATAGAGATAATACCCAACAAATTATCGTCATTGCACTTATTCTGGTTTCTGCGTTTGGTCTCATCTACGTGATCAATAAAGCAGTGCAGCGAGTAACTGATTAGTGAATGCCGATGTTTGTTTCAGATCTTTTAAAATGAACCTTATCCGTAAATTTCTGAATCAGCCCTACAGCTTTTATTTTGAAGGCATAAAGCTGTGGCAGATTATTCTGGTGATTTACCTGCTGGCTCAGTTTTATAATTCGGTGATTCAGCCTTTTGATGTTTACCATCCGGAACTAAAGTATGGGGCCTTTGTAACCGAACTCATTCATTCGGCGATTCCCGTTATAGTTATTCTTTACATCGCTTTTATCTTAAAGCTTTTTCCACGGATGACTGATAGATGGACGCTGAAAAAGGAGCTGATCCTTTTCGTTATAATCTTACTTCAGGTTGGGCTAATTGATTTTCTTATTCGAGATATTATATATGATAATCCGAACAACTGGTCATGGCATTATTTGCAGGAGGAGGTGCTAAACACGCTGATGGGGGGAATGTTGATCGTCATACCGGTTATCTTCATTAATTTAAACTTACAACTTCTTAAAAACCAGGAACGTGCTGAGGCCATTTCTATAAAGAAGGAGGAGAATGTCAATGTCAATAAGGTGTTCATAAAAACACCTTTGACTTCAGAATCTTTTGAGCTGCATTTGGGTGATTTGCTGTATGTCAATGCAGATGGTAATTATCTCAAAATTTACAGCCAAGGTGGTCAGGAAGTTCTCAAAAGAATGACATTAAGCGGCTTGGAAGATCTTCTAAAAGAAAGTCAGAATATACTTAGGGTTCACAGGTCTTATCTGGTGAATTTAACCAAAATAGAATCGGTGACCGGGAATGCTCAGGGTTATAAGCTGAGAATAAAGGGAACAGCGGAAACGGTACCAGTCTCCAGAACCTACCTTGAGGTATTTGATCAGAAAATGACTGTTTGATGTTCATCACAAACGGCTTGTGAGCTACGTCATTTCTTTGCAGTTGATCACAAAACCCTGCAGCTGATCACAGGCATGTGATTCCAACGTTCTTCATGTCTCATATTTGATTCATGGAAAGACGCTATGATATCGATTGGCTGAGAATACTGGCCTTTGCACTTTTGATTTTTTATCACACGGGAATGTTTTTTGTGCCTTGGGGGTGGCATATCAAAAACCCAATAGTTTATGAATGGCTGGAGGGATCAATGCTATTTATGAATCGCTGGAGAATGCCACTTCTCTTTATCATTTCAGGAATGGGTGTAGCCTTTTCTCTTCGGAAAAGAACAACAGGCAATTTTGTATTTGAGCGACTCAAAATACTGTTAACACCTCTGGTTTTCGGGATGTTGGTGGTAGTGCCTCCACAGATCTATGTAGAGCGAATAGTGCAGGAGGAATTCTCTGGCACTTATCTTGATTTTTGGCCATCAAAGCTCTTTATCAATGGAGCATACCCAGAAGGCAATTTCAGTTGGCATCATCTCTGGTTTTTGCCCTATATATTGATATTTTCTTTAGTGCTTTTACCCGTCTTTGTCTGGTTTATAAAGAGACAGGAAAGTGGTTTTATGAAGTTTATCCGAAGGCTGGTGAGCAGTCCCATAAAAATCTACTTCTTTGTCTTACCTCTGGTATTTATGGAGGTTTTCGTAGATCCGTTTTTCCCGGTTACGCATGCCTTAATTGATGATTGGTACTACCTGCCGTATAATGCCATTTTGTTTTTCTATGGCCTTTTACTCATTCAGTCTTACCCTTCTTTTTTGAATGCTTTGCAAAAGGGCCTTTGGGGCTTTTTGATTTGCGGAATCATCTGCTATGCCTTGTTTTTGTATATCAGAACATATGAAGATGGCTGGCCCAGGCATATTATTGAGGCATTTGTAAATCAGGGAAACGTATGGTCTTGGTTGTTATTTTGGTTTGCTCTGGCGGCAAAGTTTCTCAATATTAAAAGTAAGGCTGTGGCGTATTGGAACAGGGCTGTTTATCCATTTTATATTCTCCATCAAACGGTCATCATTCTACTCGCCTGGCTGGTGATGGATACAGACTGGGGCTTTTGGGCAAAATTTAGCTTTATCAGTGCGACTTGCTTCCTAATCTGTTGGTCACTTTATGAGTTTATCATCAAACGCTTCAAACTCACCCGCTTGTTTTTTGGTGTCAGATAAGATTGATTGTGTTTGGGCATCCGCCTAAATAATACAGCAGACAGCCGATTGCTGATGGCCGAAAGCCATTCAAGCCTTCCTCACAAACTCCGATTTAAGAGCCATCTGTCCAAAACCGTCAATCTTACAGTCGATGTTATGGTCGCCATCAGTCAGGCGAATGTTTTTGACTTTTGTGCCCGCCTTAACAGGTTTTGGGGCACCTTTGACCGGCAGGTCTTTGATCACTACTACAGCGTCGCCATCCTTGAGTTCATTGCCATTGGCATCCAAAATACGAGAGGCCAGTTCTTCCTCAGTGGGCATATCCGGGTTCCATTCATGAAAACACTCTGGGCAGACCATAAGGCTGTCCATTGGGTAAGTGAATTCAGATTGGCACTTTGGGCAAGGCGGGAATTCGCTCATGTGATTATTTAAATTGGTCAAAGACCTCTTTAGTGGCTTCCAGGTATTGTCTTCCCCACTTACGGTCTGGCTCCAGGTGGTTTCCTTCAGCCCACTCGTTCATGGCATTGATAAAGACGAAGTTTTCCTCCTCTGAAGGTGGTGTAAACTTATCACATAATCGCTGCAGCCAGTTTTTATACAAGGCCGGCGTAGAGCCGTCTATTACAAAGGCACGTTGCTTCTTGCGGGCACAGTTATCCCAAGCCGGCATGATACAGTGATAATGCTTGGTATCCGGGTCTTTTTTGGCCAGCATTCGCTCCGCTACGGCGGCATAATCATCTTTAAAGTAAGAGATCTTCAGGCCAAGCTTTTGCTTGATTCTCTGCCAGAAATTGGGGTTTATATTCAGATTTCCCCAGTCTGGTTGCCATTCTATAACCGCATCAAAACCGACACCTTCAGGGTCTTTAATGGCGTCTTGGTAAGTTTTTACGCCTGCCAGATAAATATCGGGGAAACCATGTTTTTTGACCTCGTCTCTCCAGATTTCAATGCTCTCCTTCAGGTCAGGAATAATGTGTGTATTGAAAAACAAAAAGAAAGGTTTACCGTCTACGGTGATGTATCTTTTGTCTTTAAATACAGTTTCGCAAAGGTATTTTGCATGAGCACGGTGATCTTCGGGAGAATAGTCCTGCTTCATGAGCACTTCCTGGTCCAGACCATCCCAGCGGCGGGTCCAGTTTTCATTGGCCCAGCAGAGCATAAACGGAAAATCAGGCTTGCCCAGTCTCAGCATTTCGTTTACCGGAGTCTCCAGCAGTTGTTTGCCATTAAACCAGTAATGGTGAATACAAAAACCATAGATGCTGTGCTCTTCTGCCAGCTTTGCTTGCTCTTCGCGAGACTGCTCCAGGCGGAGGTCGTAATACCCAAGATCAGCGGGTAAATGCGGCTGATAGTGCCCTGAATATCTTGGCTGAGCTTTGGTAACGTTTGTCCACTCTGTGAAACCTTTGCCCCACCATTTATCATTCTCAGGAATGGGGTGAAACTGCGGTAATATGACAGCTAATCCACGTAGCTTTTTATCCTGCATAGGAGAGGTGCTCTTATTTACTTTTTAATACTTCTGAAGGCATCAAAAATGATCGGTGGTGTCACCTGTTTGATGAGTCTCTTCAGTGGGTTGGCTTCGTAGCCGATCACGTTCTTTTTATCCTGCTCTGCCGGTGCATCGCCCGGGCGAGTGGTAAACTTCACGTGGAGCTTTTTGTTCGGGTCTATTTCTTCTGCCGGGCGGCCATTGGTAAAATAGAAAAATGCCAGCGATTTACGGCTCATGCCCTCAGGGCAAAGCACCTCATCGGGCACCCCGTGCATATTGAAATCGGTTACGTTAAATACCAGAAGCCTGTTGAAAATCGGGCTGACACGCTTTTTGCATTCTGTCATCTCGGTATCCCAAAGCTCCAGGTGACCGTTATACTCTTCTTTCCAGTCTTTATTGAGGTATAAAATGGCATTTACACGTCGATCCAGTGGCCATTTCACGTGCTTGCTGTAGTCTGCGTGTACGCCCAGTTTTCCTTTGCCATTCAGCTGGTGAAGACCACCACCATAATAATAAGGGTCAGGAATCAGGTGCTCTATACCGGTTAGTTTTTCCAGAAATACCAGGAAGGGAGCAGAGTTAAACTGATACAAAATGTGCTGCGTGAACTCACCCACGCGGCCTTCGCCATTCAGTTCTTGTTTTTTCTCAAAATCATTTTTGTAATCGTGCCACACTTTTTGACCGGGCTTCGGAAACTCCTCAAGGATTTTCTCCAGAGCCTCAGGGTCCATGAAATTATCAATGACTACATGCGGAAAAGGATCATTCTTCTTGTACTCGTCAGCATATTTTGAGGCCAGCTCATCAAGCCTCGCATTATCAAAGTATAGCTTCATTGAAAAAGAGGTAGTATTCGTTACAAAATTTGCCCAAAGGTAAGTATTATTTGTTTATATTTTGTGGGTCAATATCGCCCCAATCGGCCCTTTCTGATGAAGATCATAGCATTCTGAAATCAATGGAGCCATAAAGGGCGATGACGATTATCATTCCATAAAAAACCAAAAACAGAGATGAAGAAGAAGTTTATACGAAGCATTTTGTCAGTGATACTACTCTCAGTTTCCGGAGCTGCCGCAATAGCTCAGTCAAAGGCAGAGCAGGGCATTCTGGAGAATTTTAAAGCTCAGGAAACCTGCTGGAATGCCCATGATCTGGAGTGCTATGTCAACGCAGCCTACGAAGACAATCCCAAGACGATGACGATTGGGCGGTCGGGCGTCACTTATGGGGTAGACCAGATTCTGGCCAACTATAAAAAATACTATAACGACGATAATATGGGGCAGCTGCATTTTGATCAGATAACGATGCAGAAGGTAAGCAATAAAGTCTATTTCGTCACCGGTCGTTTTAATCTGGAGTATGAAGATATACAGGAAACCCGTCGTGGCTACTTTTCAGGACTTGCCAAAAAAATCAAAGGAAAATGGCTGCTGGTGACGGATCATAGTTCGTAAGGGCTTGGTGTGTTTTTTGCCTCGAAGTCACGAAGTTTCACAAAGGCTCTTCGTGGTACTTGGAGTCTTGGAGTCTTTGTGGCTCCGAACTTCCGATGCACTTTGATCAGATAACGACGCAGAAGGCGAGCCATAAAGTCTATTTCGTTACTGGCCGTTTTAATCTGGAGTATGAAGATAAACAGGTAAACCGCCGTTGCTATTTATCAGGACTTGCTAAAAAGATCAAAGGAAAATGGCTGCTGGTGACGGGCCATAGTTCGTGAGTGCTTGGTGTGTTATTCGCCACGAAGGCACAAAGTCACGAAGTTTCACAAAGGCTCTTTGGGATACTTGGAGTCTTGGAGTCTTTGTGGCAGATTGGAGGAAAAGTTTTTTAGAAGTTGGTCAAATGAAATAGCTGAATTACTCTTTTCTTCGGTTTCAATAAGTTGATGAAATTCGTACCATTCGTGGTCAATCGAAGGGTCAAAGGACAAGTTTTGGAAACGCTTTATTCCGCAATGATCAGGATTAAAAAATTCACCATCAATTAAGAGGGATCTGATTTTTTGAGTTGCCTCCTCTACACTTAAGGAGTTTCGATTGTCAATAACAATCTCTCCCCAAGTTTTCCAATTTGCTCCATCTAGGTAGAGGTATTCAAATTTGAGATTAGGATTTGAAACGCTCATTATTATGATACTTCAAAAGTTCTGGATCGGGTACGGGGATTTAATTAGCTATTTTAGAAACCTAATTTGCAGATTGAGTTTAATGTATGTTGTCATATTTTCTTTCAGAACAAATCCAAAATTGTGCCTTGTACTACTTGCTGTTTCAAGTTTAGTGTTGTGAAGAAGGTAATCTTCAAATTCATTCCGATTATAAATGTGATAACACAAAATATCTCCATCCTCCTTTACAACTAAATATCCTCCTGTGGCATCCATCTTTCCAGTCCATACTTTAGAAGGCATCATACCTAATGCTATATCAGTTAGAAAGCGTTTAATTTTGTACTCATAAAAAGGGTGATTGGTTTCCGTATCATAGTTCAAAGGGTTACTAATTGATATATCATGTACTAGATCTCCCACCTTCGAATGACCAGTCGTAAAAAAAAGGTAAACTATTTCAGCTAAGATTTTGGGCAAAGAACTATCAATCAAAGTAAGATTGTTGCCAAAAATTGCATTTTCGGTTCTTCTAAAGCTTAATTCTCCAGAGGATTCCTCTATCTTCTCAATTCTGTCTTTGATTTTACTTCGAGAGTCAATGCTATTGATTTCTTCAATTTGATCATTTGTTAGCTCTACGTTCTCAATTTCAAAAATAAAATTGGTTGTTCTTCCAGCGTTTAAAAGAGTTGAAGCACTTCCAATACGAGACTTGATACTAAAACCAAGTTCAGGGGTTGATCCAGTTCGCTGATCATGGATTATTATTTTAATATCACTTTTTACCGAAGATTTTGCTTTAAGCGTAGTACAATTAAATGAGTTGATGAAGTTTTCAATTTCAGGAATAGAAAAAGCTGAAGAGGTTGTTTCTTGAAGCTTTGAAAGTAGAAGAATCGCGTTACTTTGAAATTTTGTGATTGGTATTCTGTATTCTTCCTCTGTACTTTTAACAACAACTAAATCACTGTCATATGAAAATTCATAGTTACCTCCTGATTCCTCGCGAAGAATTTTGATAATTGGAAATATCAAAGTTTCAATCTTTTGAAGGTTGCTGTCACCCGCAAACAGTTTTTTGTCAGCTATGATTTTTAAGAGCGTGTATATTTCACTCCATTCTCCCTTATTTCCTGTTATCATATCTGTCGTTCTAAGGTTACATTTCCTTTATCATCAACACTGTAACTAAATAGACTTATTATATTCTCCTTCTCAACCTTCTTTCTCTTAGTCAAATAATCTATAAGTTCGCGGCTATACCTTGTTGAAATATATACACCTTCATAGCTATTCACAGGTAGGGATTTACTGGCAGCAAAAGATTTTAGGTAACCTATTAATTGAGCTATTTCATTAATTCCGATTTTGGCATTCCGCTTTAACTCAAAAAATGAGTAGTAGTAAACTCTTTCTTCGTGTTTGAATGTTGCCAGAATGTCGCTTCTAAACTGCATTGACTTAAATACTGGAGCCTCTAGAATCAATTCATTGAAATTTAGTAACCCAAGTGTTTCTCTAACATCATTGGAATCATTTAAGACATTGTAGACTATATAAGCGTGCAAGACATCTTCTAAAATTGCATGTCCACTTTCGACTGGAATTTGATTAAAGGTTATTTGAGTTGGATTAGTATAAGCTTCAATGTTTTCTGCATTGAATTTGGCGGCTTCGATTTTTTTGAAATCCAAGTCTTTAACTTGAATTTGATCAAATTTGGAAGGAATTGACTTTGGGTTGTATTTATAAAATAAATGTAGAACCTCCTGAAATTCTGATTCAAATAGTTGTCTTATACCTCGGTATGAGGAATTAATATCCCTGGAAAGACTTATTAAAGAGTCGACTTTACCAGCTTCGATGAGAGCATAAAACTCAAAAGCAGGAATAGTGTTGGGGAAGTAGTATTTTATTTTAAAGTTGAATCGAAAAGGGTAAAACTCTTCATCGTCTTCAAAAATATTATCCATACATATATAAGGCAATGTTGTAACTTCATATATGCCATGAAAGCGTGACAAAGGATGTTTTTCATAAAGTATGATTAGATCACCAGGTTTTACTGCATATAAGTCCTTGATTTTACCCCATATGGTTTTTCTACTTTCCTGACTGTTTCCAACATTTCCATAAATTCCTTTCTCTAAGGAGATAGAAAGTGCTTTTTCGTTAGTGATGCATATGTGAAAGCCCATAATTTTACAAGAGGTTCAATATTTTCAAAATTTCATTTGAAGTAGCATGAATCGCAGGAACTGCGACAGAATTACCAAATTGTTTGTAGGCCGAGGCATCTGCTACGGGAATTATAAATTCATCAGGGAAGCCTTGCAACCTTGCCCATTCCCTCGGAGTCATTTTTCTAATACCTTCTCTGTTTACAACACCTTTTATCTTTGTAACAGGAGTGAAATCTTCAAGCCTATCATCATTTATTAGGTTACGTTCCCGTCCCATTCCACCACAGACAACAGCATTCGCTATTCCATCATTAGGGATAATTTCATAACCAAAACCATTTCCTTTTCCTGCATGTCTAGCTTTATGTTCTCGAAGTGTTTTAAGGTATTGGGTTGACAGGTAATACTTTGCGGAGACAACCTCTTCTTCCCTTATATCTTCAAAGACAATAGTTTTATTCAATGGCTTTGGATATTCGAATGAATCTACTCCCATATCCTTTCTAAAACCTACTATAAAGATTCTCTCTCTATTTTGTGGGACACCAAAGTCTTTTGCATTAATTATTTCAGGTTCAGGTACGTAATATTCTAGATCATTTCTCAATACATTTAAAATAGTACGCAAGGTTTTGCCCTTGTCATGGTTTCTTAGGCCCTTGACATTTTCTAAGAAAATTGCCTTTGGCTTTTTTCGTTTGATTATTTCAGCAACATCAAAGAAAAGTGTTCCTCGAGTGTCCTCAAAACCACCTCTTTTGCCAGCAATTGAGAAAGCTTGACAAGGAAAGCCTGCACAAAGCACGTCGAAGTCATCAGGTATATATGATTTTGTCTCTTCCTTAGTTATATCCCCAAATGGCACCTCGCCGAAATTTGCCTCATATGTCTTCTTCGCCTTTTCGTCCCATTCACTAGTAAATACGCACTTTCCACCAAGCTTTTGCATTGCAATCCTAAATCCTCCTATGCCAGCGAACAAATCAATAAATTTGAATTTTGGCGATAAGGGGGGAGGGAAGGGGATATCCCAGTTTAGGGGTAAGCCATACTGGGAGGCTTTTTCATGAAGTAAGTTAGCCTCTTGTGTTTCCCAGAAGCTATTTTTTAGATATGCTGAATCTTCATTTTGTAAAAAATGAGTTAGTTCAGCTAAGCTCTGATTATTACTCGATTTAACATCAATATTAAGTTCAGTTTTGACTTCTGAATATGCTTTGGACATTTATTTACGCTTTAAACCCCTTTAAAAAAATCCTCGAATGATATTTCAAGAGCAATTAGAATTCGCTCTAATACCCCGACAGAAACATTTCTACGACCATTTTCCAGATCATTGATGTAGGTTCTATGGACGTTAGCTTCAAAACCTAATGCTTCTTGGGATAGGGATTTTGACTGTCTGATTTCTTTCAATCGACAGCCTGTTTTTTCTTGGATTGTCATAGGAATATTTAGGCCGTAAAAGACCCTTTTTGTAGACTATTAGTCAACAGACTATAAGTGACGTTTTGCTCTAAACGTTAGCAATTTGTTCGGAGGTAGCCGAGAAGGTTTTGCAGAGTTTTGGCTTGTAGGTCCTTTTTCAATTCACATTCATGAATTGTAAGAACTTGCCATCCTTTCCTTTTTAGAAGGGTTGAGTTTTGATTATCCAGTTCCTTATTCCTGTTTATTTTAGCTTTCCACCACTCAGTTCGTGTTTGTGGGATTTTGAAATATTTACAGCCCTCATGCCCATGCCAGAAGCATCCATGAACAAATATTACTGTTTTGTATTTGCGTAAAACCAGATCAGGTTTTCCGGGAAGTTTTTTGTTGTGTAGTCCGTATCTGTATCCATTGGAATGCAGAAATCTCCTGACCAGCAATTCGGGTTTAGTATCTTTCCCCTTTATGCGGCTCATGTTATAACTTCTTACTTCAGGAGAATGTACGTCTGCCATCTTCCCCAATCTAACCAAAAAGCCCCAAAAGGGGCTCTTTGAGATTGCAATATTTTAATGATGATCAGGTCTTTACAGACTTCTTAGGTAGTCTAAGCTTTTAGGAATATGCTCAAACTCGTGGTCGCTTTCATCTTCTATGAAATAATGCTTGATACCTACCTCTTTGGCCAGTTTCAAGATCTCGGGCCAGTTGGCTTGTCCTGTGCCTAGCACCACGTCATTTTCAGCAGGGGTAAGGCCGGTGCCATCTCCTACTATTCCTTTTTTAAGGTCTTTAACGTGCATTAGCTTAAAGCGGTCGCCGTATTTTTGCAGCAGCTCTTGAGGCGAATTACTACCGCCTCCATGCATGGCCCAAAGCACATCCAGCTCAAAAGACACGTGCTCGGCATCAGTGTTTTGAATGATATAATCCAGCAAGTTACCCTCGCCTTCAGGGTTAGGGCCAAACTCATAGCCATGCGGGTGATAGCAGAAGGTAAGTCCGTTTTCTGAAATCACTTTGCCGGCGGCATTAAATACCTCTACGGCTTTTTTGGCCTCTTCAAAATGGAAACCCTCACTATGCGGTACCCAGGCACACATGATAAAGTCTGCTCCCAGAGCTTTGGCTTGCTCTACTACTTCCATCGGGTTGTTTTCCAGTTGTTCAAAACCCGCACCTGTAGAAACGATGGTAAGACCGCGGTCAGCACACATTTGCTTGTAAGTTTCAGGGTCAATCCCCCTTGGGGCACCAGTTTCGTATTCTGTGAACCCTAAGGCTACTATGGTGTCCAGAATGGCTTCTGTAGTCCAGGTGCTATCAGAAAACTGATGTCTGAATGTATAGGCCTGTACACCAAACTCGGCATCATAGAGGCCGGTCTCTACTGTTTTTTCTTCAGATTCTGAGGAGGTACAGGCAGCCACCATTAGGGCTAGAAGAGCGGCGGCCAGGCTTAATTTAGATTTCATATGGTTAAAATTGGTTATTGCTAAAATGGGTAAAAGTCACCAAACATACACTTATTACGGTTTATTCAGAACTACTTTCGATCAAAACCCACTGAGCAGAGACCAAAGTCCCAAACGCAAAAAAGCCCTCCCGATTTCTCAGGAAGGCTTTCCGCATATATTCACTCAGTCTTAGTTTCTGCTGCTGCGGCTACTTCTTGATGAAGAGCTACTTCTGCTACCTGCCGAGCTTCTGGCAGAGCTACTTCTGCTAGGAGATGAAGATCTCACTGTGGCAGAAGACCTGCTTCTACTTGGCGAGGAAGACCTCACCGCAGACGATGATCTGCTGCTTCTGGAGGCAGATGGCCTTACGGCAGAAGGCTTGCTTCTGCTCGGGCTGCTGCTTCTCATAGTTGGTGCAGGCCTGCTGCTACCAGCCGATGACCTCACGGCAGGGCTACTCTTACGGCTGCTGCTGTTACCATAGCTACGGGTAGCTTTTGGTGCAGTAGCTCTTGATGAAGGCTTGCTGTACTCACGTGAACTGCGGCTGCTGGTGCTGGAGCTGCCTCTTCTGGCAGACTCGTAGCTTCTGCTACCTGGGTTGGCGTATACGCTACCTCTTCTGGCTGAGTTATTTCCTACTCTATTGTTCACATCGGTGCGGTCTCTTCTTACCACGTTGCCGTTATTACGGTTGTCGTAGCGAGAGTTTCTGCTCCCGTTTTTGTTCACATTATTATAGTTTTTATGGATGTGGTTATGCACGTAGATATTATTGCGAGGCACGTAATATCTTGGCACGTATCCGTATCTCCAGCTACCCCAGCCTAGTCTGTCGTATCTGTAGAAGTCCCAGCCATTGGCGTACCATCTGTGGTACCAGAACGGGTAACTGTTAAAACCTACGTAGATATTCCCGAAACCGTAGAATCTTCTATCGAAGTCTCTCAGCTCTATACCCACACGACGGTTTAGCCATACTACATCATCCCAGATGTCATTCTGCTCCCAGCGGTCGTAGTTGCCGTCAGCCATATATCTGTACTCTTTCTCCTCTATTCTTTCCAGCTTCTTGTACAGGCGGTTGGCTTCCCATCTGGTTAAAAGGCCATTCTGCTCACCTTCAGAGATACGCAGACGCACATCCCAGTGCCAGTCAAAGTCCTCATCGTAGAAGTGCCTGTCATCGTAGTATCTCTGTGCAGACGCGGCCGTCACTCCTACCACCAGCATCATCAGCATTGTCATTAACCTTTTCATAGTCGTAATTTTTAAATCGTTCATATGTTAGATGCAGGAAAACGCCCCCAGGTTGCCATTGAGTTGTTAATAAATTGTGAATTAGTTGAATTATACTCAGAATATCTTTTTGGGCATTCCCCCGCAGCAGCGGGGTCAGGCTTTCGCTACTCGCCCTCATACTTCGGGCTCAGACATGCCGCTCTATCCTTAATGCGGCATTAGGTGACTTTGGTGGTATATTTAGAACTCCAAGCTATTATTTTATAAAAACCATGAGAAGAACCGCCTTATATATATGTATAGGTTTGTTAAGTCTTTCTTGCCAGCCCAAGGCCTATAAAGCCACCAATAAAGTCTATAAACAGCAGGCCAAAACTTATGCAAAACTCATTTCCCAAACCCATTTTACCGATACATTGAGTGTACCGCAGCCGGGAGAATGGGTGGGTACCACCAATTTTAGTTTGCGTAAGCCCAATTATGTCATTATTCATCATACGGCACAGCATAGCTGTGAGCAAACCTTACAGACATTTACCAAACCGCGTACTCAGGTTAGTGCACATTACGTCATCTGTAAAGACGGTACCGTTCATCATATGCTTAATGATTATCTGCGAGCCTGGCATGCCGGCCGTGGACAGTGGGGCAGCCTCACCGATGTCAATTCGGCAAGTGTAGGCATTGAAATAGATAATAATGGATTTGAGGCTTTTACGCCGGAGCAGATGGAATCATTAGAAAAGCTATTGGCTTATCTGAAAGAAGCCTATAAAATCCCCAAAGCCAATTTCATAGGTCATGCAGATATAGCACCTACTCGTAAAAATGACCCGAATGTACTATTTGACTGGGCCTCACTTTCAGAAAAAGGATTTGGCAATTGGTACGCAGATACTAGTGGAGTGGAGGTTCCAGAATATTTTGAACTTCTGCCTGCATTAAAAATGATCGGTTACGATACCCGAGACTCTTTGGCTGTACTACAAACCGTAAAGCGTAAATATCTTGCTCGAGAAGATGCAGACTCCCTAAGCCAGTCAGACATGAAGGTCTTCTACAGCCTCTGGCAGGAGTCTATGAAATAAGCTGGCTCATCTTTTCTTCGGGGAGTAGAGGATGGCTTTTTCAAATTTTCCGAACATTTTTAAGGTACCATTCTTAAAAACCTATTGATGAAGAAGTTAATTGTCCTGCTTTGTGCAGGCTTGAGCACTAGCCTTTTTGCTTTTGCACAGCAAAGTAATGAAACCCCCAAGGCACCGAAAGGTAAAATCCTCTTTGAACAGTATTGCGGTAGCTGTCATAACTTCAGAGTAGATGGTATTGGGCCTCAGTTGGGAGGATTAAGCAGTATCAGTGATCGGAAATATTTAATGGCGATGATCACTAATGCACAGGATGTGATAGAAGCTAAAAACTCCCGAGCCGTAAACCTTCAAAAGAAGTTTGGTACTCAAATGCCCTCTTTTGAGTTTTTAGAGGCAGAAGAAAGAGAAAATATTCTCGCTTATATTTTGGAGCAGCCAGCTCCGCCGAGTCTTTCTTCCCGTTATGGAGAGCCAATAAAAGACCCCATACCAGAGAAAATACAGAAAACAGACAAGGTGCTGAATATACAGCATGTGTACACTATACCGCCTTCTTCAGACAAGTCTCCGCTAACCAGAATCGCCCTGATGAAGACACACCCTGTCAGTGGCGAAACCTATATTTCTGATTTAAGAGGCCTTATCTATAGAATAAAGGATCATGAGCCTGAGCTTTTCTTTGACCTGCGTAAAGAAAAGCCTCATTTTATTGACAAGCCGGGGCTGGCCACCGGCTTAGGGGCTTTTGCATTTCATCCAGACTTTGCAGACAACAAGACTTTCTACACCACGCATACAGAAGCACCTAAAACGGCCAGAGCAGACTTTTCCCTTGAAGACTCTACTGATGTCACCCTTCAATGGGTGCTGAGCGAATGGCAAATAAAGAATGAGAATTTTCCTGTAATGGCCAGTTCAAGAGAAATGTTGAGAATTGATATGGTCTCCGGAATGCATGGTGTACAGGAGATAGCCTTCAAGCCTCAAGCTCAGAAGGGAGATGAAGAATATGGTCTTTTGTATGTTTCTGTAGGAGACGGAGCTGCGGTAGAAATGGGCTACCCGAATGTACCGCATAATGAAAAAGGTATTTGGGGCTGTGTGATCAGAATAGACCCTAAAGGAACGAATAGCCGAAACGGTGCCTATGGTATTCCGGCCTCAAACCCTTTTGTAGGAACAAGTAGGGCTGCTGAAACCTATGCTTTGGGTTTTAGGAATCCACATCGATTTATCTGGACCACGGCTGGTCAGTTTTTGGTCACCAATATAGGCCAGAAGCAGCTGGAGTCTGTTAATCTGGTAAAACCGGGATATGATTTTGGCTGGCCCTACAGAGAAGGAGCCTTTAGAATAGACGAGCTGGGCGATATCAATGAAGTTTATGCCATTCCAGAGGAAGAACTACCTAATAAATACAAAGAACCAGTAATAGAAATAGATCACGATGAGATGGCGGCTATTTCTACAGCGGTAGAATATACCGGCACAGCCATCCCATGGCTTAAAGGAAAGTATCTGTTCACTTCTATTTCACAGACCAAGCAGTATATCTCAGACCTGGCAGATATAAAGGAAGGTAGCCGTGCCGAAGTCAAAGAAATTGACATAGCGGTAAATGGTGAAATCACTACGTTTAACAAGTTGACCGGCAACCCCGGTAGAGCAGACTTACGCATGGGAAATGACACCGAAGGCGAAATCTACTTTTACACCAAGCCCGATGGTAAAGTGTATAAGGTGGTACCGTAAACTATAGTCCGCGATTTGACGAATCCCTGATTTTTAGTTCAGGTTTGAAAACCTCTATTTTGTGCTCCAACTCCTCATCGGAGTTCAGCTGTTCTATAAATAGTCTTGCAGCCATTTTGCCCATTTCAAAGGCTGGTTGAGAAACACTACTTATAGAGGGCATGAGTAAGCTGGTAATGGGTTCATCGTTAAAACCAACTAGTGCTATGTCATCAGGCATTGTTAAGCCTTTGTCCTTGATGGCCATATATGCACCAATGGCCAGCCTGTCGCTAACGGCAAAAAGTCCATCAACTCTATTCTGCTGTCGCAAAAGTTCCATGGTTTTCATATAAGCATCATCTTTGTCAAACTCACCTCTAATGATGAGTGAGCTTTTAAAAGGTATGCCGGCTTCTTCCAAAGCTCTTCTATAACCCGCTTCGCGGCCAATACTTATCGCAAGGTTTTCCTGTGCTCCCAGGAAGCCAATTTTTTGACAGCCTTGTTGGATAAGGTGTTTGGTCGCCAGGTAGCCTCCTTCTTCATTATTGAGAAGCACCTTTGGAGCATTAAAGCCTGGAATATCACGATCAAAAATTACAAAAGGAACAGACTTGTTTTGTATTCTCCTGAAATGATCCAGCTGTTGGGTTTCACTACTGGTGGAGACGATTAACCCCTCCACTTGTGAATTAAACAGGCGTTGGGTATTGGCTACCTCACGACCATACGATTCGTTTGATTGAGAAATTACTACCGTATAACCCGCTTCCATGGCGGCCTCATCAATACCTTTCACCGCAGTAGAAAAGAAGAAGTCCATGTTTGGTACCAGAACACCTATCAGGTGGGAGTTTTGCTTTACCAGGCTGGTGGCCACCATATTGGGTTGGTAGTCTATTTCTTCAGCATACTTGACGATACGGTCTTTGGTTTCCGGGTTTATTTCGGGCATACCACGTAATGCTCTGGATACGGTTGAGATAGAAACACCGAGTTCCCGGGCGATATCTTTAATAGTAGGGGCTTTAGATCTCATCTAAAAATGTGTTTTTCTTAGAATTTGATTTTCTGGAATTCCAAGGACGGAAAAAATCAAACCATTGTGATTTTGTCTTTTTTGTAAACCTAAAAGAAAAATGTGTAAAATTTTAATATTTCTTTGATTTTTATGAAAACGTTACCGGAAACGTTCTCGGAAACGTTTCGGCCAAAAAGGGTCAAAAAATCACCGATTTATTCTATTTTTTCCCTTGCATATTCAATTTAAGCAGGTAGTTTAGTTCTGTAGTCGAGAAGGCAAGCAATGATAAACAGGCCATTTAAATTGTATTATTCTCAGATTGCTCACAAAATACTTAAACCTTAATTTAATAAGTTTATGAAATTTAACTCTATTCGAAATGTAAGCAGAATAATAGGAGTGCTTGCTCTTATTATTGGCCTTGCGACTCAGTCAATAGCACAGGGTCGAGCTGTATCGGGAGTGGTGACCTCATCAGATGGTCAGGAGCCTCTTCCGGGTGTTAGTGTTCTGGTAAAAGGAACTTCTAACGGTACCGTTACAGATGTAAACGGGAAGTATACTCTTAATGTAACAGATGAGAATACACTTGTATTTAGTTTTATAGGTTACTCAGCACAGGAGATTGCCGTAGGTAATCAGTCTACCATTAATGTAACTCTGGCTTTTGATGAAACCAATCTGGAAGAAGTAGTGGTAATAGGTTATGGAACCATGAAAAAAAGCCACTCTACAGGTTCTATTTCTAAAGTAGTTAACGAAGACCTTGATCAGATAGCTGTGGCCAGAGTAGATGATGCTTTGGTAGGGCAGGTGTCCGGTGTAAATATTCAGGCTACTGATGGTGAAGCGGGTGCTGCTCCTACTATTACTATAAGAGGTGTAGGGTCTTTATCAGGCGATTCTCAGCCCTTAGTAGTCGTAGATGGTGTGATTGTGAGTGCAGATTTTCTGGGATCACTTAATATGAATGATGTAGAATCTTTTGAGGTTTTAAAAGATGCTGCTTCATCTTCTATTTATGGTTCTAAGGGTGCTAATGGTATCATCATGATTACCACAAAATCTGGTGCGAACATGAAGCCAAGCTTCAGCTATAATGCTTTTACTGGTGTGAAAGCAGCTAGACACAGTGAGCCATATACTTTTTCTATCGCTGAAACGGCTGCTGCTGAGTTAGCAGCTACCGGTGAAATTTCGGCAAAAACACGCTATAAGCAGCAAATAGGTGTAGACAGATCATGGCAAGACGTGATCTTTGATGGAGGCAATATCAATAGCCACGCTTTAAGTTTCAGAGGTGGGGAGAAAAACACCAATTTCAGTGTTGGGTTCAATTACCTTGATGATGAAGGGGTTTTATTGACAGATAACTTCACGAAGTATGCTTTAAATCTAAAAGTAGATACCAAGCTTTCTAAAAAACTATCATTTGGGGCTAACCTTTCGCCTTCATACACCAACAGAAGAAGGTTTGACGGGTCTACTCACGATATCCTGAGACAAACCAACTGGTTGCCGGTTTATCATGATGAAAACACTATTCAGTATGTTGATAGAAATACATATCCTGATGTGCAGGTGGGAGATTATGCTCTGCAGAGACACTTTGACAATTATAATCTTGATGGCGACGGAGTAGAAGTAGACATTTCAAACACGTCAAATACTAACCCGGCTGCAAAGGTTTTGGAAAGAGAACGCTACGATAAGAAGTTTAAAATCTTTGGTGCTATTTATGGAGATTACAAATTGACTGATCACATCAGCTTCAGATCTACGTTTTCTTCTTCTTTCCAAGATACCCGTCGTTCAAGATGGCAAGGAGTATTATCTCATAGAAATGGTGCTTCTAATACATCTATGCAAGAGAGATATGAAAGCGAACTATACTTGATTTCGGATAACTTCTTCTCCTACAATAACTCTTTTGGCAAAAGTGAAGTGAGTGCAGTTCTGGGTTTTGTAGGTGAAAACAGAAACTTCTTTGCTTCTTCTATTACGGGTACTGGTTACTCAAATGACCTGGTAAAAAATATTTCAAACGCGACTACTATCTCAGGAGCAGATGCTTTTGATTGGAAAAAGACTGGGATGTCATACGTATCCAGAGTAAACTATGCTTATGATAATAAATACCTTGCCTCTGCAAGCTTCAGAAGAGATGGGAGCTCCATTTTCGGAAGCGACTTTAAGTATGGTAACTTCCCGGCAGTTTCGGTTGGATGGAATATTGCCAACGAGGAGTTCTTAAAAGGAAGCAGATTATTCTCAAATTTAAAGCTTAGAGCCAGCTATGGTATTACAGGTAATGACTTCCTGAACACAGGTAGTGTAGACCCTGATAGAAGTACTGGTGGAAACCTGAGTACGGGTAATATACTTGTAGATTACTATCCATCTTTGGCCCTTCTTTCGGCTACTACGGCGATAGTAGACGGTGCTATTGTGGGTGGGTTTAATCCTGCCAACATTGCAAACTCTGAGCTGCAATGGGAACGTTTGATTGAGTTCAATCCAGGTATCGACTTCGGTTTGTTTAATAACAGAGTGACAGGTTCCATTGATTATTACCAAAGAAACAGTGATCAGCTACTTCTGAACAACCCTGTTTCTGTAACTACAGGGTTTAACTCGGCGTTAGTAAATCTTGGTAAAGTGAAAAATGAGGGTGTGGAGTTTGAGCTTCGTACACGTAATGTAAACACCTCTAACTTTAGCTGGAACTCAACTATTATAGCGACTACCAATAAAAATACTCTTCTTGATTTCGCTGATTCAGATGGTCAGATTACCTCTGTAGATAGTAAGCGAGCTGCTGAATGGATTAACCTGGTAGGCCAGCCTATTTCTTCTTTCTACGGGTGGGTGGTAGACAAAGATATTCCTTTAGAGTACCTGAAAAACGCTTATCACCCAGTAGGTGCAGAAGCTCAGGACGTTTATGTGAAAGATCTGAATGGCGATGGTGTTATCAATGATGATGATAAGACCTCACTAGGAGACCCGTACCCTGACTTTATCTGGAGTGTGAGCAATGACTTTAAAGTGGGTTCATTTGACTTTGGATTCATGTTCCAGGGTTCTCATGGAGCCAAAGTGAGAAACATGGCAGATCAGTACATGTTTAACCAGTTTAACAGTGCTATGGATGTCACTAGTGATGTGCCAAACCCAGATTTCATCAAGCAGAAAATCTTTACTGATGATATTATTCAAGACGCTTCTTATGTGGCCCTGAGAAATGTAAATATTGGTTACACATTACCAGCAAGCCTACTTGATAAAGCCAAGATCAATTCTTTAAGAGTTTACGTTTCTGGTCAGAATCTTCTGTATAAAACGGCAGCAGACTACACTGGGTGGAACCCTGAGTCTATCGACAGAACTAGCCCAACCAACTATGGTTACCAAAGAGGCGGTTCTCCAATTTTCAGCACTAAGTCAGTTGGTCTTAGCGTAAACTTCTAATAAAAACATTAAGTAACTATCATGAAAAAGATAAAATCAATCATATACTTAATAGTGGGAGGAGCACTGCTGACTTCATGCGGCGACTCTTACTTAAGTCCTCAGCCTACCTCAGGTATTACTTCAGGAAACTTCTATCAGAATGCATCTGAAGTAGAGGCCGCCCTCATCAATATGTATGACGGGATTCAAGGAACAAACTCTACCAATACCAGTGATAACCATGGAGTAATGTATGAGTTCTACCTTACAGAAATGAGAAGTGATAATACCCAAACGAAATCAAGTGAGGGGGAAGCTGCCGAGTTTGAGAGCTATACCATTACACCGAATAATGGTATCATAACAGATTACTACTCTAGCTTTTATAACGTAATTGCCAGAGCCAATGTAGTTCTGGAAAATCTTGAGGTGGTTTCTGATGCTTCTACTAAAGCAGCATTTGAGGCTGAAGCCAAATTCGTAAGAGCCTACGCTTATTTTAATCTGGTTAGATTATACGGAGAAATACCATTAATAGACAAAACGGTTTCTCCTCTTGATACAGAGACTCAGTTCACTCGAGTGTCCACAGATAATGTATATAATCTGATAGTAAGTGATTTAACTACCGCAGTTGCAGGGTTGAATAACACCTATCGAACCCGAGCATCTAAAGCAGCAGCTCAGGCCTTACTAGCTAAGGTACATTTGACTCGTGGCAATTACTCAGATGCCAGAAGTCTTCTGGAAAGTGTTATGAATTCTGGCTATTCATTAGAGTCTGACTTTAAAGACGTTTTCTATAATGAGAATAATAAGGAAGTCATCTTTGCTATTGGCTATGCTCCAGACCTTACTTCAGACAGCCAGAATTTCTCTGGTGAGTGGCTGAATGCTGTAGGTAGAACTACAGGAGTTAACTATGTAACTGCTGATGCAAAAGCAGCCTTAGATGCCATGGGCGGTAACAGAACGCTGTATTCTTACCGACAAGATGCAATTCAAAATCAGTTTGACCAAGTAGTAAAATACTTGCCGGATGGCGACGAAAACCTGGGAATAGCTGCTACATCAGCAAACCCAAATCTGGCAGGTAATGACTGGATTGTTTTACGATATGCTGATGTGCTCTTAATGCATACAGAGGCTATAATGGCTGGTGCCAATGAAACTTCAGATGCTGCTGCTTTAGCTTCATTCCAGGCCGTTAGAGACAGAGCTGGGTTGACAGATGCTGTAAGCTCTGTGACTAAGCAGGAATTATTAGACGAAAGAAGAGTAGAGCTCGCTTTTGAGAATCATAGACTTTTTGATCTAATCAGGTTCAATGAAGCAGAAAACGTTTTGTCAAGTTTTGCTGCTGCGAATGGACATAGCTTCTCTTCAAGTGATCTTTTATTACCAATACCGCAAAGAGAGATCAACCTTAGTCAGGGCCTTTTAACTCAAAATGCAGGATACTAAATAATATCAATGAGGGGGAATAGCTCCCCCTCATTCTTTACAAATGAAAAAGACCTATTACCTATTCTTACTTCTAATTTCAATTGCTTCTTTTGGGAAAGAGAGCTTAGTAAATACTAAGGCAGAGCTCAAAGAGGCGATTAAAAATGCCAAACCCGGCGATACGATAATCATGGCCAACGGTGAATGGAAAGACGCAGAGATTCTTTTCCATGCCCAAGGGACCAAAGAAAAGCCAATCATATTACGCTCTGAACAGAAAGGGCAGGTGATCATCACAGGTCAGTCTAACCTCAGGTTAGCAGGTAGTTTTCTTCATGTAGAAGGTTTAGTTTTCAAAAACGGAAATTCACCAACAACAGAATTAATTTCATTTAGAAAAGACTCGAAGACATTAGCCTATAACAGTCGCCTTACGGAGTGTGTGATAGATAACTTCAACGGCCTAGAAAGGTTCAATACCGAAGCTTGGGTCGTATTATATGGCAAGCACAATCGTGTAGACCACTGTCAGTTTATTGACAAAAGAAATCAAGGTGTGACTTTGATTGTAAGACTTAATAGCCCGGAGAGCGTTGAAAATTTTCACAGAGTAGATCATAATTACTTTGGCTATCGCCAAAATCTGGGTTCAAATGGAGGAGAGACATTGAGAATTGGTACGAGTCACTACTCAATGATGAACTCTAATACCACTGTAGAGTATAATTATTTTTACCGCTGTAATGGTGAGCATGAAATCATTTCAAACAAATCAAACCAGAATACATACAGATACAATACCTTCTTTGAGTCACAAGGAACTCTGACGATGCGTCATGGAAATGAGACCTTGGTAGAAGGAAATGTATTCTTTGGAAATGGAGTAGCACATACTGGTGGAATAAGAATTATCAACGAAAAGCAGACTGTTCGAAATAATTATCTGGAGGGTTTAACGGGAAATCGTTTCAGAGGGGCCTTGACCATCATGAATGGGGTGCCTAACTCTCCTTTGAACAGGTATGTTTCTGTTAAAGAATCTATTGCAGAGCATAATACATTTATCAACTGTGAGTATATAGAGCTTTGTGCTGGTAGTGATGAAGAGCGTAGTGCCATACCACAAACTACCACGGTTTCAGCTAACCTGTTTTACCAGGATGGAAGAGCTCAGAAGTTTGGTGTTTATGATGAGCTTAAAGGAGTTTCATTTAGCTCAAATGTCTACAATACATCACTAGAAGGACTAACAACTAAAGGTTTTGAGAAGAAAAGTTTATTTGGTAAGAGAAATGAGAATGGTCTGCTAATTCCCACACTTGACATTAAAGCAGGAGCCCATTTTGATCATGAAATAGCCAACAGAGATAACACCGGAGTAAATTGGTATCCAAAACAGAAAGGTTTAGCTGGCTTTGGGTCTGGTAAAGTAATTCTGGTATCAGAAGGGTTAAATACACTTTCTGACGCTGTAAGTAAGTCTGAGCCGGGTGATGTGATTCAACTTACGGGAGGAAAATATAATCAAACGAAGGTATTGAGCCTACCTCATCCATTAAGCTTTGAAAGCACCAATGCGGCCACCATAACTTATGAAAATGCCCAGCTTTTCATCATTGAGAACGGAGCCAGTTTAAAACTCAAAGGATTAAAAATTGACGGGAAAAATAGCCTGGATGCTCCACTTAATTCTGTAATAAGTACGAGTAGGTACTCTATGAATCAGAATTATAAAGTGATCATAGAAGACTGCGATTTCACCAATCTGGATGTTAATCACTCATATAATGTTTTGAAAGTAGCTCAAAGTACCTTCGCAGATACTATTTCTATCAGAAATACTCGCTTTAAAAACATTAGCGGAACAGTATTGCTATTAAATGCAGAAAAGGATGACATAGGCATCTATAACGCCGAAACTGTACTTATTGAAAACTGCTTGTTTGAAGACATAGAAGGAGCCGCTCTTAAAATGTACAGAGGAGGGTCAGATGAAAGTACCACAGCTGGTTTGCTTAACGTAAATCATTGCGAATTCAAGAATATCGGCCATGGTAAAAAAACAAGATAGACTCGTCTATAGAGTTATTGGGTGTTCAAAATACTGAAATCGCAAATTCACTTTTTGACAATACCAAGCCTATAAATGTGCACCTTACTGTAGGTGAGCCTAAGACCTTTGTACATGATATCTGTCTTCTCAATACCCCGGAAGTGACAGTCAAAGGAGAAGGGTATAGCTCTCAAAATATTTACGAAACGAATTCGAGCTGCATCAATGGCTCTGATGGCGAATCAATTGGCGTACTAAAATGAGAGTAAGAATATACATCACATACTTCTGCCTCATTTTCATTGCTTTAAGCAAAGTAGATGCTCAGACTCACCCTAGCCTGACCATGTCTCCGCAAAGTGTAAAGCAGTTAAGAAAAAAGCTACGTAAAGCAGATCTTTTTAAAGAGACATTGGATGCCACAATAGCATCTCTCGATAAAGAAATGCAAAAAGGGATGGATGTGCCGGTTCCAAAAGATATGGCTGGAGGCTATACGCATGAGACTCACCGAAAAAATTACCGACTCATGGAGACGGCCGGGTATGTATACCAGATCACAGGTGATGCCAGATATGCTGACTTTGTCATTGATGGATTATTAAAATATGCAGATCTATACCCAACCTTGGAGAGGCATCCGGCTACAAGATCTTATGCCAGAGGGAAGTTATTCTGGCAATGCCTAAACGATGCTAACTGGTTGGTGGGTGTTAGTCAAGCATACGATTGTGTTTATCATAGGTTAAAAGTTGAAGATAGAGATAGGGTAGAAGGCGATCTTCTGATTCCCTTCGCCCGCTTTCTCTCCGAAGAAAATCCTCAGTTTTTTAATCGTATACATAATCATAGTACCTGGGGATGTGCCGCCGTAGGTATGCTTGGGCTGGTGCTGAATGATTCTAGTTTAGTCAATAGAGCCTTATATGGCTATAAAGCAGCCGGAGAGATAGAGTTAAAGTTTGATAATGACGGCGGCTTAATCACTCAGGATGGTCAATCTACAAGCGGTTTTCTAGCTCAGATAGAGGGACTCTTTTCGCCTGATGGTTTGTACTCTGAAGGAGCGTATTACCACAGATATGGGATTTACCCTTTCTTAATCTTTGCAGAGAGTCTGGAGAATACACGACCAGAGCTCAATATTTTTGCCTATCGGGACAGCCTGCTGATAAAGTCTGTGTATGCCTTGTTAAATCAGGCCACATCTAAAGGTGATTTCTTCCCATTAAATGATGCCCAAAAGGGGATGTCTATCTATAATAGTTCTTTAGTAACCGCCGTAGATATAGCCTATAATTATGGAGGCCGTGACCCCGAACTTTTATCAATCGCCGAGAAGCAGGGAAGAGTTACTTTAAACCAGTCTGGCTTACAGGTGGTACTGGATATAGATAAGGCAAAAGAGCTAAAATTAAGCTCCGAAATTTACAGAGATGGTGTAAACGGAGACTTCGGTGGTATTGGTATCCTCAGAACGCCTGGTGATCTAAATCTCGTATTCAAGGCGGGCAGCCATGGAATGGGTCATGGCCATTTTGATCAGTTATCGTTCTCACTTTATGAGAATGGCGAAGAAGTAGTTCAGGATTATGGAATGGCTCGTTTTGTAAATATTGAACAAAAAGCAGGTGGTGTTTATCTGCCTGAGAATACGAGTTTTGCAAAGCAAACGATTGGTCATAACACACTGGTAGTAAACCAGCAAACCCAGTATCAGGGTAAAACGGTAGAAGCTGACAAGTATTCTCCGGAGTTAAAGATTCAAAAAATAGAGAACAATAATATCCAGGTTATATCTGCCTTAGATTCTATGGCTTACCCGGGTATTACATTAGAAAGGCAACTGGTGGTAGTAGATGATGAAAGCTACTTTTCAAACCCTGTTGTCGTTGACATATTCAAGGCACAGTCTACCGAATTAACTTCCTATGATTATCCCGTTTATTATACCGGCCAACTGCTGGAAACGGACTTTAATTACACGCCAGCTTTGGGGTCCATGGTTTCCATGGGCTCCGCTGATGGCTACCAACACTTGTGGAAAGAGGCTGAAGCCAGAACTAATAAAAACGGAAGTTATTTTTCAACTCTAAGTCATCAGAGGTTTTACACATTTCACTTCGGGACCAGTACGGGAGACAGTCTTTATATGGCTCGTACGGGAGCTGCAGACCCAAATTTTAACCTGAGAAGAGATCCTGTATTTATTTGGAGAAAAGAGGCTAAAGGGTTGACTGCTTTTGCTTCGCTGATAGAAGCTCACGGTTCGTATACACCAGTAACAGAGAAAGCTGTAGAGCCATACTCTACTGTAGAAAATATCAAGGTTTTAATGGCGAACAAGACCTGCTCGGCCGTCATTATTACAAAAAAGAGCAAACAAAAGGTATTGTTGGTAATTACCAATAAACCAGACCAATACCAATGGATAGATACCGAATACGGGATGTTTCAATGGAATGGCAATTACTTCATACAAAACATAAACGAAAAAGAATAAATGAAACTAAAAGGTAGAGTAGCGATTGTGACAGGAGGAGGAAGAGACATTGGCAAAATGATCTCACTTAAACTGGCTGCAGAAGGAGCGAAAGTGGTGGTCAATTATTTCAGTGGTAAAGAAGCCGCGGAACAAACTTTAGCTGAGATTGAAGAAAAAGGTGGTGAGGCCATACTCGTGCAGGGTGATATGACCAAAGCTGCTGATATCAAAAAAATGATGGAGCAGACTCAAAAGGCGTTTGGAGATGAAGTGCATGTTCTGGTGAACAATGCAGGTGGATTGGTAGCTCGTAAAACCTTAGCAGAGATGGATGAGGACTTTGTGAACTTTGTGATGGCTTTGAATTTTAATTCGGCCGTTTTTGTGACTCAGGCAGTGGCCCCTTTAATGAAGTCTGGGGCTTCTGTTATCAATTTATCATCTCAGGCTGCCAGAGATGGTGGCGGTGGAGGGTCGGCTATTTATGCGGCCTCTAAAGGAGCTATTACCACCTTTACGCGTGCTTTATCGAAAGAGCTGGGGCCAAAAGGTATCAGGGCTAATGCTGTATGCCCCGGAATGATTGCCACTACATTCCACGATACTTTCACTACAGACGAGGTACGTACCAAAGTAGCAGCGTCTACACCACTTAAACGCGAAGGTGCTGCGTCAGAAGTGGCAGATCTTGTAGCATATCTGGCTTCAGATGGATCAACATTTATTAACGGAAATAATATTGATATAAACGGAGGCCTGGCCTTCTCATAAGACGAATTTAACCTTAAAACTAGTTCAATAATGATTAATAACGCGACAGAGAATTTTGTAGCAGACACAGATGTACAATGGGAGCAGGTAAGCGACCTTGTAAGGAGAAAAATAATGTCATATGACGACAAACTTATGCTTGTAAAAGTAGAGTTTGAAAAAGGCGGAGTAGGCCAGCTGCATGAGCATTACCATAGCCAAACCACATTTGTAGAGAGTGGGTCTTTTGATGTGACCATTGATGGTGAGACAAAGACACTTAAAAAAGGAGATGTTTTCTATATTCCTCCTCATGCTTTGCATGGTGCGGTTTGTACTGAGAAGGGAGTTTTGTTAGACTTCTTTAGCCCTATGAGAGAGGATTTTGTATAACCTTTCAACCCGGTGGAAAGTCTGTTTAAATAATAAAACAGACTTTCTGCCATTTCAGAATTCCTTGACCTAACGATAAAGACAATGAAATTAAAAGGCTTGCGGTGGTGGGTGATAGGTTTAATTGCCCTGGCAACTATCATAAATTATATAGATCGTCAAACACTCAATGTGTTATGGCCTGAAATAGCCAATGACCTTTACCCGGATAAATCAAATGATGAGCGTAAGGAAATCTATTCATACATCTCCATCATTTTTGTGTTTTCATATGCTTTTGGTCAAGCTATTTTTGGTAAAATATTCGACTGGATAGGCACAAGGCTAGGTTTTGGCCTTTCTATCGGTGTATGGTCTATAGCTACAGCACTGCATGCATTGGCTAACTCCTTTGCTGTGTTTGCTTTATTTCGGTCTCTATTGGGCATAGCAGAAGCAGGCAACTGGCCCGGAGCAGCTAAGGCTAATGGAGAATGGTTTCCTACCAAAGAAAGGGCCTTTGCCCAAGGATTGTTTAATTCTGGTGCAGCTATCGGGGGAATTATTTCTATTCCGCTTATTGCCACGCTTTCGGTATTCTTTTCATGGCAATATATTTTCATATTGGTTGGTTTAGTGGGCCTTTTATGGCTTTTGCCTTGGTTTTTTATTGTCAAATCTTCACCTGAAAGTCATCCTTGGCTCACAGAAGAAGAAAAGCAGTATATACTAAGTGGTCAGTTAAATGAGCAAAAGGATGGGACAAGCGATAAAGACTCTCCTCCAGAGGAGGAAAGTTTATTAGGCAAGAAAGAAAGCTGGGGAGTTATTCTGGCTTCAGCCATGATCGACCCGATTTGGTGGCTGTTTGTATTCTGGATTCCGATTTACCTCAATGAAGTCTATGGTATGGATGTTAAGTCTATAGGGCTTTATGGTTGGGTACCTTATGTGGGAGCAATGCTGGGAGCATGGTTTGGTGGAATTTTAGCTCAAAACAGACTAAAGATGGGCTGGAGTATTGATAAAACTAGAAAGCTGGTCATTACTTTAGGCTGTGTAATAATGTTACCGGCCTTGCTGGCGATGTCTAATCCGGGTGGTCCCACACAGGCTGTTCTTATTATGGCAGTTATCCTTTTTGGTTTCCAAGCCGCCATTGGGAATATACAAACACTGCCTAGTGATATCTATCATGGCAAAACTGTGGGAACACTGGCAGGCTATTCAGGTATGGCCGCCAAGTTAACGGCAGCAGGCTTAACCTATTTGGTACCCTGGCTTACCAGTGGTGGCAATTATACCCCGGCTTTTATTATTGGGGCTGCATTGGCAATTCTGACTATGCTAAGCGTATGGGTTCTGATCCCAAAAATCAAATTACTATCACAAACAAAATAAACGAAGAATTAAAATGAGTCAATCAGGAGCGAAAGTTGCCGTTATCACAGGAGCAACAGGCGGTATTGGTTTTGAAGTAGCCAAAAGACTTGGCAAAGACGGTTTTACTGTGATTCTTAATGGAATCAATGATGAGGCAGGTGCTGAAAGAATTAAAGAATTGACGGCAGAAGGGATTGATGCTGAGTACTATGGTTTTGACGTCACTAAAGAAGAGGAAGTGACAAAAAATATTACGACAATAGGTGAGAAATATGGGCGTATAGACGTCTTGGTTAATAATGCCGGTGGGCTTGGCGGAAGATCAAGATTCGAGGAAATGACCACAGAGTTTTATCGTTTTGTAATGGCTCTGAATCTAGATTCTGTATTTTTTGCCTCACGAGCGGCAATACCTTTCCTCAAAAAAGGGGAAAACGCTACGATTATTAACTATACCTCTAATGCCGGATGGAATGCCGGTGGACCTGGTGCTGGTATTTATGGAACCTCAAAAGCGGGTGTACATGCTATTACAAGAGCGTTGGCTAAAGACCTTGCCGAATATGGAATTCGAGTCAATGCTGTTTCTCCGGGAACGATTGATACTCCTTTTCATGCTCAGATTAAATCTACTAAACCTGAAGTTTTTGCCTCTTGGAAGAATAATATCATGTTGGGTAGACTTGGTCAACCTGAGGAAGTGGCTTCGGTTGTTTCATTCTTATCAAGTGATGACGCCTCTTTCATCACGGCAGAGACTATTCAGATTGGTGGAGGTCAGGCATTGGGTATATAGTATACCGTTAAGGCTGTTTAATGTGACCTATCAGGGTTGTTTATAAGTTAGGTGAAAGGCAAAATATAGGGGATTTATAACCAGTTATAGTCCCCTTTGCTTTTTTGTCATCGTTACCGGCAACGATACCGTGATTATTTATCAGAACAATCGGAGTTATTTCATTTCTAATCGTTTTCTTCATGGTTGTAAAGTGTTGATTATCAATTCAATTATTCGAAGTTATGAAATCTAAAAGGGTGGTAAGTTTTGGAGAGGTGATGCTTCGTTTTTCGGCACCCGACTACCAGAAAATAGAACAGGCAGAACAGTTCGATTTGTCATATGGGGGCTCAGAAATGAACGTTTCGGCCTCATTAGCCAGGTTTGGAATTGACGCCTGTCATGTTACTGTTTTTCCGAAAAACCTAATAGGAGAAAAAGCTGCCAACTACCTGAAACAGCTTAACCTGGATACCCGCTATGTGATTGAAAAGGGTCAAAGAATGGGCCTGTATTACATAGAAAAGGGGGCAAGCATGCGGGCGAGTCAGATCGTGTATGACCGTGAAAATTCTGCCTTTCAAAATCTTGATCCTGCTTGGTTTGACTGGGAAGAAATATTGAAGGAAACGGACTGGTTTCACTGGAGTGGTATAACGGCCGCTTTAAGCCAGTCGGCCGCCACTGCCTGTTTAGATGCTGTAAAAACCGCCCAAAAAATGGGGATTACTGTATCCAGCGATATTTACTATAGAAGCGATCAATGGAAATACGGTAAGAAACCACAGGATATATTACCCGAGCTTGCTTCTTATTCTAATGTCTTATTAGCGAATGAAGCCAATATGCATGAGTTACTTGGAGCTCCGCTGTCTTCATGTCATGAGAGTTTTGAGCGTACCAGCCATGACACTATGAAGATGTATCAAGGGATCACCAAAGTGGTGAATACCAATAGAGAGCAAATTAGCTCACACCATAATAAGATATCTTCAATGCTCTATGATGGGGAAAGGCTGTGGTCTTCACAAGAAAACGACATCACTTATATAGTGGACCGGGTAGGAGGTGGAGATGCCTTTCTGGGAGGCTTTATTTATGGGCAGCTCATTTATGAGGATGACTTAAAATCTATCTGTTTTGGTACGGCAGCCTCTGCTTTAAAGCATACCATTCCGGGCGATATCAATCTGGCGGGTATTGAAGAAATTGAAAACGTAATGCTGGGCGATAGCTCAGGTAGAATAAAACGCTAGTGTTCCACACAAAAAATGGACAAGAAAATGAAAATAAAGCATCAGACTTTAGGGGAGTTTATTATTGAGAAACAAGACTCATTCAGCTACTCTTCAGGAGAGTTGACAAAACTTCTCAATGGAATTGGCCTGGCCACCAAAATTGTAAATCATGAAGTAAATAAGGCCGGTCTTGTGGATTTGATTGGTGAGGTAGGTGAGATCAATGTTCAGGGCGAATCACAGCAAAAGCTGGATCTCATGGCCAATAAGACCTTCATAGATACCTTATCTAAGCGAGAGATAGTCTGTGGAATTGCCTCTGAAGAAGAGGAAAGTTTTATCACCATAAACAGTCAGGATAAGAATCATCAAAACAAATATGTGCTTCTAATAGACCCACTGGATGGCTCCAGTAATATTGATGTTAATGTTTCAGTAGGCACTATTTTTTCAATCTATAAAAGAGTGACTCCTGTAGGCACACCAGTAACTCAGGAAGACTTTCTACAAAAAGGAAGAAACCAAATTTCTGCAGGTTACATCATTTATGGTAGCTCCACCATGCTGGTTTTCACTACAGGTAACGGAGTGAATGGTTTCACGTTAAACCCTGCTTTAGGAACATTCTATCTCTCTCACCCGGATATGAAACAGCCGGAAGACGGGTCAATTTATTCCATAAACGAAGGTAACTGTGCATCTTTTGAGCCAGGCATAAACGAATATTTGAATTACTGTAAAAGCACCGATGGCAAGAGTGCTTATAAGTCCAGATATGTGGGGTCATTAGTGGCTGATTTTCACCGTAACCTGCTGAAGGGTGGTATTTATATGTATCCTGGCACCAAGACAGACACCAACGGTAAACTCCGTTTGCTCTATGAGTGTAATCCAATTGCTTTATTAGCAGAGCAGGCCGGCGGTGGAGAAACAGATGGTACGGGGTCTGTATTAGATATAGAGCCTACTTCGCTTCATCAAAGAGTACCGTTTTTTACCGGATCTAAAAATATGATTAATGAGCTTAAAGGCTTTTTGAACCAAGAATTGTGAAATTATCCATCTCCAGATTATTTGATCAGCTAAAAAAGGTTGGTCCTGGTATTATGGCCATTGGCTTTACTATAGGCACGGGAAGTGTCACGTCGATGATTGTGGCAGGGAGTAAGTTTGGGATGGATTTACTATGGGTACTTTTCCTGAGTTGTCTGTTCTCATTTGTGTTAATAGAAGCATATGGAAGGTTTGCTTTAGTCACGGGTCAGACATCATTAAGAGCTATCAGAGAAAAGCTTGGCCTTGGAACATACCTTGCGGGATTTATAATTCTGGGTATTTCTTTCGGGCAGGTAAATTCCTTAGTAGGCATTTTAGGCATTACCTCAAATGCCGTATTTGAGGTAATGATTTTATATTTTCCTCAATTTTCCACTTCTGATTGGATTCCAAAACTTATAGGAGGCATTATTCTTTCCCTTTTTTATTGGATTTTGATCCAGGGATCATATTCAAGATTTGAGAAAATACTAATCGTTTTTGTCTCCTTATTAGGTCTTTCGTTTATCGTAGGTCTTTTCATAACACCACCTTTATTAAGTACAGTTATTTCTGGTTTTGTACCTCAGGTACCAAAAGTTGAGGGAGCTACCATGCTACTTGTGGCTTTTGTTGGTACCACTATGGCGGCAGCTACTTTTATATCCAGACCCTTGTTTATTCAAGGCAAGGGATGGGATCGGTCAATGATACATCAGCAGCGGAAAGATGGCCTATGGGCTGTCATTATGATCTTTTTGATCTGTGCATCTATTATGGGAGTATCAGCCGGAGCCTTTAAGAATTCATCGGGCTCTATCACGAACGTTTTAGATATGTTTGAAATACTAAGACCTCTTGCAGGAGATTTTGCAGTGGTTATCTTTTTTGCTGGGTTACTTTCGGCGGGCTTATCTTCTATTTTCCCGATAATGCTGATTACTCCAATTATGATAGAAGATTTTCAAGGCAAGAAAATGGACACTGGTTCTATTCAATTCAGGATTATTACAGCTGTTTTTGCAGGTATTGCACTTTTTGGTGTTTTACAGGGTGGAAACCCCATAGAGGTACAAATACTTTCTCAAGTATTTAATGTTTTTGTGCTACCCTTAGTCATATTAAGTATCATTTTATTGATCAATAAAAAAGACTTAATGGGTGAGCATAGGGCAGGAGTATGGCTTAATGTTGGCCTTGTAATAGCATTTATATTTTCGGTGCTCATTTCTTATAACGGGGCAGCTGCTATTATGAATTCACTTTAACTATTGATATACCTCACAAAAGCAGGTAAAGCAATATCAGGGTTAGCCAGTTCAGGGTGCCAATGTTTTTCCCATTCAAAACTTAAGTAGCCCTTAAAGTTTATACTTTTCAAAGCATTAAGAACGGGCTCAATAGGAAACTGACCTTTTCCTGGAAGAGTATAGTGAAAGCTGCCGTCTGTGTCAATCAAACCATCTTTGTATTGTGCCACCGCAATTTTTGATTGTAAGGTCTTAACCATTGAATTGGTCGCTTCTCCCGTTTTCTTGTACATATTGAATTGATCCCAGATCAGCCGATTCCCCGTGGTTTGTAGAACACTTAATAATTGGTTTGAATCTACTAAATCACCATGAGCATCAAGAAGCACTTCTACGCCACTTTCTTTGGCATAATCGTTTAAAGTTTGAAGTCCGGAAAGAATAGGCCCTAAAGGATCATCTCCCAAAAGCTTATCAGGAAATACTCTGATAAAGGGAGTTTCAAGTTTTTCTGCCAAGTCAATATACCTTTTAGCATCGTCTAAATGCTGCTTTCTTTTTTTAGGTTCTCGGTGGTGTAGTTGGGTGCTTGAGTTAAGCATAAGGACTTTAACACCGTTATCATTGGCGATCCTCTTCAGTGAAGGGATGTTTGTAGCCGAAAAATCTGGGTGATTAAAGAGGTCTCTTTGATCAAGGTAGCATCTCAGTTCTACGGCCCCAAAGCCATAGACCTTGGCCTTATCTATAATTTGCTTAAAGTTCCATGACGGGCAGGCCATGGTGTTATAACAAAGCTTTGGTGTATTCTTCTTGTAGTTTAAAAATGGAAGTATAACCGTGCTTGCTAGGAAATTTCTTCTGTTTAGGGTCGATGGTTTTCTCAAGAATTATGGCAATTAAACGAATAGTAATTTAAGCATTTTTCGCTGAGAAAAAGTGTGAAATGGGTGCCGAGTTTATGCGGCACCCGTTCTGTTTAAAGTCTTAATCCAATGGAAAAGACATTGGCATTGATGGGGTTATTATCATTAAATAAGGGCTGCATATCATACTTCGCAAATAGTCTGACGTCACCTCTACCGGCTTCTGCCATTAGTCCATAGTTAAACCTTCTCAGGTTATACTCTCCTTTTTCTTTGAATTTGCCGTAGGCATCTTCAAACTTCTGATAACTGTTAATTCGCACTCCACCATAAGCCCCTATGCCTAGTCTGAAATTGCTTTCTTTAAAGCCAAACTGTAACATTACAGGTATGTTCACGAAGTTATTGACCAGCTTTGATTTGATTAGTGTTTCATCTACCAGTTCAAAGTCTGAGATATTACCAGCCTCAAAATATTGCTCGTCATAACGCATCATCAGGTTATTCCAGGCGAATTCAAGACCCGTACCTAAGGCCACATCTACATGTCTGCCAGTGATAAGTTTGTTATTCCTTCTCCATTGTAAGGCCACATATCTTGACTGCCAGGTACTAAGCTCTGGCATATCCACTGCAGCGTCAAAATTGTTAAGAGCCAGTACAAGACCGAAGTCTTTTTTGTCAAACATATTTTCTCTTCTATGAGACTTTCTATGTTGATCGTTATCATCCCATTCTGAGTCCCAGTCGCGGTGGTGATCGTAATCTTGAGCCTGTATTGTATTTATTGAAGTGATGGCCAAAATGGCAATTGAAAGTGTTTTAAATAGCTTTTTCATAATTGATTTTGTTATAGTTTGATAGCTTTTGGAGGTCAGATGATGGTTTTTTATTAAAAGTTGCTTCAGGAGTCAAAGAATTAAATTTTACGAATAATTCAGTAGAGGAAACGAATACGGGGAGAAAAGTGAAAACGAAGAATAAAGTATTTTAATTACATAAAATATTTAAATAGTACCATTTATTTTGGTAAATCAGAGCCCTTCTACCGACCTTTGTAACACAACCTCTATTGAAATGAAAAGCATATTATTATCTCTATTTGTCGTGGTTTCGTTGGCTATGAGCAGCTGTATGAAATCAAGTTATAAGACCAACGGAAACATTGGCATAACCAAATCAGAAGAGCTGAAGGGCTTCGCATTCGCAGGAGATTCTCCAGAGGATAAGGCCATGTGGTCGCCTCTTCAAAAAGCTGTTTTTGTAGACCTTCAAAGCAAGAATTACTTCTACGATAATGTCAACCCTGAGGTGGTAGTTTTTGTAAAAGAATTGCCTAAAGGCGTTAAGCTTCTCAGTGGAAACTCTACCGAGGCCGGGCTTGAAACAGGCAAGATGAAAACCAAAGGCAAGACCCTGTTAATACAAATGGTAGAAACGCAAGGATACACCACGGTTTGGAGAGGTTTTGCGGCATTACAATCCGATAGAATTGCTGCAGCCGTAATTCAGCCAAGAATGGTTCAGTCTATCTTAAATCAGTAAGAGATTAGAAGCACAAGCTAGCTGCACCAAGCAGGCCGGCGTCATTGCCAAGGGTTGCTCTCTTAATTTCAAGGCTCTCTGTGTAATACGGAGTTAACCAGTAGTTGATCTGACGATTAACGGCTGGCATAATGTACTCAAAAGAAGCTGAAAGGCCACCACCGATCAATATTGTGGTGATATCAAGTATTCTGATCATTGAAACTAAACCATCACCCAGCAGAGTACCTACTTCATCGAAAATAGCCAGGGCCAATTTGTCTCCCTCAGAGGCCGCAGCTACCAATCCTGTAGTAGATATAGTGCCATCAGCTGCTAAAGTAGTTTCGCCGGTCCACTCGGCTCTCATTCCATTGGCAAGGTCAAGTAGCTCTACTTTTCCAATGTTTCTCTCCAGCACTTTGCCGTTTTTAGAAGGCATATGACCAGGCTCCATAGCGTTTCCGCTACCGCCTTTAAAAACTTGTTTATCTATAATAGCTGCACCGCCTACACCAGTACCAAGGGTTACGAAGATATAATCTTCAGGCACTCCATCTTCACCGAAATAATATTCACCTAACGCGGCAGCATTTGCATCATTTTCTAAAAAGAACTTTTTACCCTCAAAACGAGCCTCCAGTTCAGGTATAACCGAAATACCATTGATTTCAGGAATAGCCGTGATCTCAATTAAGCTTTGACGATCTCTGGTAATAAGGCCCGGAACACCTATTCCACCTTTTTGAACATGTGGGTTCTCTTTTAATTGCAAAGCTATGGCATCTCCCAGTCGTTTTACAAAGTGGCCAGACTTACGCCAGCTGCCTGTATCATGACTGTAAAAGTTTGTGATATTACCTGTTTCGGCATCTACGATACCCATTTTAACGTTTGTACCTCCGATGTCTATACCCAGATATTCTGTTGCCATTTGTTGTTTTTTCCAAGGGTTAATGCGTGACAAATATAATCCAAAATGTCTTTTTGGAGCATCATTTTGCAAAGATTATGCAAAAAGGTTATGAACGAGCCCTTAATTTTTAAAAAATATTAATTATTTGAAGCGTTGATTTCATCAATGAGCTGCAGGACTTCCAGTCTGCCCATACCTTTCTCAGAAGATGTGATATAATGCTCGGGCAAAATAGCCCAACGTTCTGCCAGGGCCATTTTAAAGTCATTGATGTTTTTTTGACCTTTCATAGGCTTCACTTTATCCCACTTGGTAAAGATGATTTTGATAGGAATTTCCTTTTCCCCAAGTTTATTGACAAACTCGATGTCTATTTTTTGTGGAGGTATTCTACTGTCTATCAAGACAAAAACATAAAGTAAATTCTCCCTTTGTTCCAGGTAATCCCAGGTCATTTTTTCCCATTTGGCCTTCTCCTTCAGAGGTACTTTGGCAAAGCCATAACCAGGCAAATCCACTAAATACCAGTGGTCTTCTATCAGAAAGTGATTGATTAGTTGTGTTTTGCCCGGGGTAGAAGAGGTCTTAGCTAGTTTCTTATTGCCGGTCAGCATATTGATAAGTGAAGACTTCCCAACATTAGAACGACCAATAAAGGCATATTCTGGGTGAATTGGTTTTGGACAGTCTTCTACACGAGGTGCACTTTTGACAAACTCTGCTTTTATCGGATGCATTAATCTTTACACTTTGGGCATCGCCCTTCTATTAATAAACTGATGTCTTCTCTTTGGTAGCCCTGAGGTAGTTCTATTCCGGGTATGTGAATGGTTTCAAGGCAGGTGGTATCTCCACATTCATTACACTTAAAGTGTACGTGATCATGATGGTGGTTATCGGTAGAGCATTCCTCCTCTTTACATAAGGCATATTTGCTTCCTCCGTCAGCATCCGGAATTTTATGAATGAGGCCTTTCTCTACAAAAGTTTTGAGTGTTCTGTAAATGGTAACACGGTCATATCTGTCATCTACCTGCCCTTCTACATCTCCATGAGAAAGTGCGGCAGAATTGCTCATAAACGCGTTCAATACCTCTTCACGACAATCTGTATGCCGTAAGCTAAAAGATTTTAATACCGTTCTTGCCTCCATTTCTATGCCTCCGTTTCTATTGAATTATGCTCCATCTGCAGCTTAACCAAATTTGAATAAATTCCTTCTGGATTCAAAATTAACTCTTTATGCGTACCCTTTTCAGCTACTTTGCCATGATCTATGACATAAATCTGATCTACATTTTTCACTGTCCCCAGCCTATGGGCAATGATAATAGTGGTACGGTTTTCCATGAGCTGACCCAGGGCCTCCTGCACCAAATGCTCTGATTCAGAATCCAAAGCACTTGTGGCTTCATCCAGAAGTAAGATTACGGGGTCTTTGAGTATGGCTCTCGCTATGGCAATGCGTTGTCTCTGACCACCTGAAAGTTTAACACCACGCTCACCCACAATCGTCTTCATACCTTCAGGGAAGCGGTCAATAAACTCCATTGCATTAGCTTTTCGAGCAGCATCCAAAACTTCTTCTTCGGTAGCATCAGGCTTACCGTAACGTATGTTTTCTTCAATACTACCGCCAAACAGAATGACCTCTTGCGGTACAATCGCCATTTGTTTTCTCAAAGCTGTGATATTGTAGGAGCCTGCAGACTTGCCATCGATCAGGATATCACCTTCATAGTCTGAGTAAAAACGCATGAGCAACTGCACAATCGTCGACTTTCCTGCCCCACTTTGCCCCACCAGGGCTATCTTTTCTCCAGGCTTGATATTCATACTGAAGCCTTGGAGAACTTCTATGTCTGGCCGTGAAGGATAAGAAAAACGCAGGTTTTGGTAGTCAATTTCTCCTTTTAAATGAAGTTCTTCTATATCATCTTCTAGCTCTACCTCAACAGGCTCATCCAGAATCTCAAGCAGCCTTTCAGATGCTCCGATGCTTTTCTGAATTTGGGCGTAGATGTCACCCAATCCGTTTAGTGATGCACCAATAAAGGCAGTATAAAACAAAAATGACATAAGGTCTGCCAATGCAATTTCGCCGGCCTCTACCAAACCACCTCCATACCAAACCACCAGCATGATACCGCCAAACAAGCCCACGATAGCAAAGGAGATAAACCCACCTCTGATAGAGGCTGCTCTCAATGCCAGTTTCACAATATCGGTCATGGCATTATTATACTTTCCACTCTCCAGACGCTCATTTGTAAATCCTTTTACCACGGTGATACTCTGCAAAGTCTCTTCTACTTGTGTATTGGCGGCAGCAAGGGTCTCCTGAACTTTTCTGCTCAGCACCCGAATGTATTTGCCAAAGAAAAATGCGGCAATAACTACTATCGGGAAGGTAAGCAACATGAAAAGTGTGAGCTTCCAGGAGATATAAAAGATGATGGCAATACCAACAACTAAAGTGGCGACCTGTCTGAAAAATTCGGCGAGAGTAAGAGATAAAATGCTTTGAAAGGCACTCACGTCTGCCGTGATTCTACTCAATAAATCGCCCACTCGATTCTTCTCAAAAAAGGCAATGGGAAGGCTGATAAACTTATTATAAACGTTTCTCCTGACGTCTGCCGAGGCATTCTCACTTACCACAGCAAAGAAGTACACCCTGAAAAATGAAAATACTCCCTGGAGCAAAAGAATGAGTCCAAAAAACAGGACAACCTGATTTAAGCTGAAATCTGAACCGCCTTCTATCACGCGGGTTACTTCGCCTATAAGACTAGGAAAAGTCAAGGTAGTACTGGTAGACAGCACCAGAAAAATCAAGCCGATAATGAAGGTCCACTTGTATGGTAAAATGTACCGAAAGAGCTTTTTGGCTTTTTGTAAACCATCCCGGCTAATCTTTCTTTTTTCTTTTGGAGCTATTTCATCCAAAACACTTTTCTTTTCCTGTGCCATTACTCTTCTACTAATCCTCGATACTTCGATTTACGAAGAATTTCCTGAGGATCTTTAATCTTAAGTAACTCTTCTAACGAGACTTTCGGGTTTTCGGTTCTGAACTTATCGATGATTCTCCAGCCTAGCCATTGACCTACGCGGCCTGGGCAGGATGGTCCAATTTCAGGCACCTTCGGTCGCTCACCGATATACTTTTCCTTTACTCTCCGGTTTTGCTCATAGAGCAATTGCTTATCTATGAAATGAGCCCAAATGATGTCCTGGTTATACCAGTTGCCCTCCAGCGAGCTATCAGGAATAGCTATGATTTGAGATTCAGGAGTTTCCGGCAACATGGCCTTTGTGAACTCAAAAGACTTTCCGAAGAAGATCATATCATTCAGGAGTTCGCCGCCAGGGTTATTCTCAATGTATGGCCCTGCCATTAGTCTTACCACTGTGGGTACGATATACTCCGGCTGATACCTCAGCTGTATATACTCTGGCTGGTCTGGCCTATAGCTCGCCGATGGTCCGGCAAAGGCCTCTGATGAGATAATCACAATGGAGTCTCCAACAAAAAGGTCGTTTTCAAGGCCTGTAAAAGTGATATACACAGAAGGAACTTTAAAGTCAGGGTAGGTTTGTTTGATATTGGCAAAGGCCTTTCCAAATTCTTGTCTTAGCGATTCATAATTACCAAAAATGCTATCAGTTTCCTGATAAAAGGCACGGCTCCCCGGGTGAGAAATAATCTCAAAAAGGTGGCTGATAAATGAAGTGTCTTCAGGGAAGGCTCTGTATAGGCTCTTTGAATACCAGGGGTTCTTTTCCAGAAAATCCTGTAAATCTTCTTTGCTTTCCAGCGACATCAATTGCTGGTCAAAACGTACCAGATTGATATCTAATGGGTCTGTTGAGTTTATCGTTTTTGTGTTCTCTTCACAGCCCCAGATCAATGTGATGAGCAAGCTAAGTGTGAAGATAAGTTTCAGGCTTTTTGTCATAATTTATTAATCTTTTGAGATGTACAACGCTTAGAAAGAACGATCTGTTTCATAAGATATCCCTGCTTTTTCTCTAGTCACATCTAGCAGATGAATAAGTCTCTTGCTGTCTTTATGACTCCAAAGTTCACTCTGTGTAGCCCCTCGTCTTAAGCAATCATTCACTTCTCTTATTTCGTAATCGTAGCCAAAAGTTTCTCTGGGAAACTCGAAAGTTTGAGCCTCTCCTTCGTCAGGAATAAAGCTTACTTCCTTGCTTTCGTGAAACTTCCTTTTGATGTGAATTCTTCCTTTATCGCCATAAATGATGGCATCAGTTTCGGTGTTAGTACCAAAAGAGCAGTTCAGACTGGCTGTGGCCAGGTCGTCGTATTGATAAACGAAAGTAGTAGTTTCATCTACGCCCGTTGGTCCCATGGTAGCTGCTGCCAATATCTTTGATGGGTACCCCAAAATCAAAAGAGAAAGGAAAGCCGGGTAAATTCCAATATCTAGAAAGGCTCCGCCTCCTAAGGCACGGTTTAGTGTTCTTCTTTCTGGCATATAAGGAGGTATAAAACCAAAGTCTGCCTGAAGCGTTTTAACCTTGCCAATGGCTCCGGCGTCAATTAACTCGAGCACTTTTTTTGTGGATGGGAGAAAACGAGTCCAGAGGGCTTCCATCAGAAATGTTTCTGACTTTTGGGCTGTCTCTATCATTTCATCCACTTCCTCTTCGTTCATCGCGAAAGGCTTCTCACAAAGCACTGCTTTTTTATGCTTTAGGCATAGCATTGTACATTCGTGATGTAAGTTATGAGGCGTAGCAATGTATACAGCATCAAGTCCCTCGGCTTCAAAAAGCTGCTCGTAACTTCCATAAGCAAATTGGGCTCCATGCCTACCGGCAAAATCAGTAGCTCTGTCAATAGATGAGGAAGCTACAGCCAGAAGTTCGGCGTTTTCTACGGTGGCCAGATCAGAGGCAAATTTCTCGGCAATTTTACCGATTCCTATGATGCCCCAGTTTATTTTCTTTTCCATAGGGTTTTCGTGTTTGAGGTCACGAAATTAGGAAAAGATTCGGTTAACGTACCACAAAGCGTTTGGTGGCAGACTGGGCTCCGGCGTTTACTTTTAGCAGATAGGTGCCTGAGCTTAACTCTCTGAGGTCAAAAGTCCAGCCTCTATATGGAGCATATTGAGCATAAAACGAACGTCGATTACCCATGGCGTCATAAAGATCAAAACTTGCTCCTGCATCTTTGACAGGTACAATTAACCTTTCCTTTGCAGGGTTTGGGTAAAATACCCAATCATTGGCTGAGTTTTGTATTACAGGCTCACTCGCTAAAGGAGAATTAGTTATGGTAACAAAAGGGCCTTTGAACTCTTTACCAGCTTTATTGTAGAACTTCAAACGATAGTAAAAAGTACCGTAGCCAATATTATTATCTGTGTAGGCATATGATTCACCACTGGTGGTGTTGGCAGAAGCATTAAAATCCTGTAGCCTTACAAAGTTCTTATTGTCCAGGCTCTTTTCAAGTCTAATAATGTCTGCTCCGTCCTGGTAAAGGGTATGCCAGCTTAAATTGATCTTTGATTTATCAACTAACTCTCCTCTGAAATACTCAAACTCTATTGGGTCTGGCGGAGTTAGGTTTACAAACCAGAAATCGTTTTCTCCATTATTTCGAGTTAAGTCTTCAGACTCTGATCGGCTGATGCATGCCAAAGCAACTGTTCCATCTGTTAAAACTGCTCCGCCACGAGCTACGTCAATATCTTCACCTCCAAACATTCCCAGATCTTCAATGACGCCGTTTGGATTCAATTTTACGGTGAATACATCAGTAAGCGAGCCTTTTGACTGAACTCCACGGATTCGGGAATCACTTGTACCAAAAGCCAGCAAGCTTTTGTTTGATTCCACCAGAATATTATAAAGGTTGTCATTGCCGTCACCTCCAACTTTCGTTTGCCATAGCAAAGACCCCGAGGAGCTAATCCCAAGAACATGGCCGTCTTTCTGGCCAAAACTTTCTGTGACTATACCGTTGGTAGAGCTGGTTTCGCCTACAGCAATATAACCACTGCCGTTCGGGTTTACGGTAATACCGTGAAGGGCGTCAATATTACTACCTCCAAAAGCCTTTTGCCATTGCAATTGACCATTAGAATTCGTTTTGATAACTAAGTAATCGAGGTTTCCGTTGCCAGCACCGTTGATTTCATTGGCAAGGGCTGAGGTACTACCTACCATCACTACATTCCCGACATTATCTATGGCGAGGCCGTGCATCTGATCATCTAGAGAACTTCCGAAGTATTTCTCCCAAAGAGTATCACCTGTAGGTGTAAGTTTCGTGAGATAAAAGTCTTTGGCCTTATAGGGGTTTGAGCCTATTTCGTAAGTGCCACCTACATAAATATATCCTGATTTATCCACCTCAACTGAGGGCTGAGAGAACTCATTGGCAAAGTGATAGGTGTCTTCCGTAAACCTTCTGCCTCCGGGAATGATTCGTTTGGAGACCAGGCTGCCATCCTCTTTGAGTCGAATGATCAAAATGCCACCGTTAGGTCCATTAAAGTTGGCATCGCCATCCACAGATCTGGAGCTGCCTACTACTACATATTCCCCGTTTGAAGTCCTGGCGATATCCGTGGCTACATCGGCATCACTACCGCCAAAAGTCTTTATCCATTGGATGGTCCCCTGCACATTGATTTTTAAGACTAAGAAGTCGGTGCCCCCGTTGCCATTATAGGCATATGAAAGCGGTATATCACCATTATCGTTAGAGTTGGTTGAGCCAGCTATGATAAACCCTCCGTCAGAAGTTTGGGCCAGAGCATAGGCGTTATCGTTATTATCTCCACCAAAAGAAAACTGCGAACCCACGTGGTACACTGTTTGGGCAGATAATTGAAGTGATAGGATTAGCAGGAATGTGATTCTTATAAAAGTCAATGTCGAGGTTCTCTTAATTCAGGTGTTTTATAAGAGATTTCAAACATCGTGCCTAAAAACAAAACCGCCCTTCTATAGCATAGAAAGGCGGTTTGAATATGTTTTTTCCAGCTTAAAGTTTTGCCAGAATTCCATTTAATGTAACACTCGGTCTCATTGCGGCAGAAGCCAAATCATCATTTGGTTGGTAATAACCTTTGATGTCTACAGCTTTTCCTTGAACCTCGTTAAGCTCGTTTACAATCTTCGCTTCGTTTGTCGCCATTTCACCAGCTATACCTTCAAAAGCTGCTTTTAGTTCTGCATCATCATTTTGAGCAGCCAAAGCCTGAGCCCAGTACATTGCCAGATAAAAATGACTGCCTCTGTTATCCAGTTCGTTTACTTTTCTTGAAGGAGATTTGCCAGTAGTCAATAACTTTTCGGTTGCCTCATCAAGAGCATCTGCCAGTACTTTCGCTTTAGGGTTATTCTCTTTTTCACTTAGGTGTTCCAGTGAAACCGCCAAGGCAAGGAATTCACCTAGTGAGTCCCATCTCAGGTGATTTTCTTCTGTAAACTGCTGAACGTGCTTAGGGGCAGATCCACCTGCACCCGTCTCAAAAAGACCACCGCCATTCATCAATGGAACAATCGAAAGCATTTTAGCACTTGTACCAAGCTCCAGAATTGGGAATAAGTCTGTCAGGTAGTCACGAAGTACGTTACCCGTTACAGAAATAGTGTCTTTTCCTTCGATGATTCTTTCCAATGAGAATCTAGTGGCTGCCTGCGGAGAAAGGATATGAATCTCAAGGCCATCAGTGTCATGCTCAGGTAAATATTGCTGAACCTTTTCAATTAGGTTAGCATCGTGAGCTCTGTTTGCATCTAACCAGAATACTGCAGGAGTACCTGTAGCTTTAGCTCTGTTTACGGCTAGTTTTACCCAGTCTCTGATTGGTGCATCTTTCACTTGACATGCTCTCCAGATATCACCTTCTTCTACCTCATGTTCCAGGATAGTCTCACCTTTTGAGTTTACTACTCTTACCGTTCCGGCAGCAGCTACTTCAAAAGTTTTATCGTGTGATCCGTATTCTTCAGCCTTCTGGGCCATCAGACCTACGTTAGATACGCTACCCATAGTGGTAGGGTCAAATGCACCGTTTTCAATACAGAAATCGATGGTCTCCTGGTAAACGGCCGCATAGCTGCTATCAGGAATCACCGCTTTGGTATCTTGAGTCTTTCCATCTTTATCCCACATCTGACCAGAGGTTCTGATCATAGCCGGCATAGACGCATCAATAATCACATCACTCGGTACATGAAGGTTGGTAATTCCTTTGTCAGAATTTACCATGGCCAAGTCAGGGCCGTTTTCGTAGCATTTCTGAATATCTGCTTCTATCTCTGCTTTTTCTTCTGCAGAAAGCTCATCAAGTTTGCTTATCAGGTTACCAAAACCATTATTTACATCTACTCCCAGCTTTGCAAAAGTAGCTCCATGCTTTTCAAAAAGGTCTTTAAAGTAAGCTCTTACGGCATGACCAAAGATGATAGGGTCAGATACCTTCATCATAGTGGCCTTCATGTGTAAAGAGAATAAAACGCCCTGCTCTTTGGCATCAGCTATTTCTTCTTCAAGGAAGCTCACTAAAGCTCCTTTGCTCATTTTGGTAGCATCTATGATTTCACCTGCCTGAAGTGGAGTACTTTCTTTCAGTACTGTCACATTGCCGTTAGTATCTACATGTTCTATACGTACATCGGTAGCTTCTGTTACGGTTACAGACTTCTCGTTTGACGCAAAATCATTCATGCCCATGGTAGCCACGTGAGTCTTAGAATCCTTTGACCAGGCACCCATGCTATGTGGGTTTGCCTTGGCATAATTCTTCACGGCTTTTGGTGCTCTTCTGTCTGAGTTACCTTCACGTAATACCGGGTTTACGGCACTACCTTTAATTTTATCGTATCTTGATTTGATGTCTTTTTGAGCATCGTCTTTCGGCTCATCCGGGTAATCAGGAAGTGCGTATCCCTGTGCCTGAAGCTCCTTGATAGCCGCTTTTAACTGAGGAATAGAAGCCGAAATATTCGGAAGCTTAATGATATTAGCCTCCGGAGTTTTGGCAAGTTCGCCAAGCTCAGCCAGGGCATCACCTATTTTCTGATCTTCATTTAGGAAATCAGGGAAATTAGCAATGATTCTACCAGCTAATGAAATATCTCTGGTTTCAACTTCTATACCGGCTTTAGCCGTGAAAGCCTCGATAAACGGAAGTAAAGAATAGGTTGCTAAAGCAGGTGCTTCGTCAGTTTTGGTATAAATGATCTTAGACATATATCTTTTTAAGATTTAGGAGACAGGAAACTTCTGTCTACAATAATTTCATGTTTGAAAAAGGAGTGCAAATCTACAAAAAAATGAGTGATGATTATAGTCATAAAAAAAAGAGCCCGATAGTTCAGGCTCTTTTTAATTTTCACAAAATTTAGTTCTACAATAAACCGTAATTATCTATTCAATAATTCGTCAAAAGTTATTGATGCATAATACATTGAGCCGATAGAAGCACTACCAAAGGCTTGAATATATGGTTTGCCACCAATGTTTGTTCCACCAATTTTCAAAATTGACTTCATTGAAGGTATTTTGAAACTCACCTGAGCATCCAGATTTTTAATAGCTGGTACCATAGTATTTGAGAATAATGGTGCCGAGGTGGTTGTTGGGATCACGAAACTCGACTGCCACAGATACTCGTCTGAGTAGCGGTAGTTGATGTTAAATCCAAACTTATCTCCACTACCAATTCTCTTTCCGAAACTCACATTATATCTGTAACGTGGTGTATTAAAACCAGAGTACTGCTGCTCAGGAGTTGGGGTAAAGTTTACCAGTTCGTTATTCGAAACATTGAAACCTACATTGAAACCGTTTTTGATACTGTAATTAGCACCTACGGCCCATCCTGTTACCTTAATCTCCTCAGAAGAGTTGGCTGGTCTAGAATATCCGTTGAAGTTTCCAACACCGATCCCGGACTCAACAGGTAAGCCAGGAGCCGCTGGTGCAGTAGGAACAATAATGGCGGTCCCTCCCATGAAATTAGTGTAGACACTTTGGTAATAGTAGGCGTCAATGTAAAGCTTCTTAGCAATCAACCCTTTATAGCCGATTTCCCAAGACTTGATTCTTTCCGGAGAAAGACCCGGGTATTGGTATTTTGATAGAGCTGCTAAAGCAAATAAAGGAACCACCTGCTGGGTAGTGGCTGTAATTTGAGATACTACTGTAGCTTCTACGTTTTGAGCAATCAAACTTTCGATTTGACTTTCTACATTAGACTGAATCAACTGCTGTGTAGCAGGAGCACTTAGAGCTTGAGCTACTCCAGCTTCTATTGAAGCAGCTGCTTGATCTTCAGGAATATCACCGTTAGCTACAGCAGCATTTACCTGTGCAGTCACTTGCTGAGTAATGGTGGCTGTTACGGCTTGAGTTACTCCGGCTAGTATAGCGTCTGATTGAGCCATTACGGCTTGAGAAACTTGCTCCGTAATCTGATCTATGGCAGCATTAACGGCGGCTGTAGCATAAGCCTGAGATTGTTGAACAATCGAAGGGTTAGCAGCAATTGTAGCTGCGATGTTAGCTTGCGATAAGTTTTGTCTCAAAATACCACTGCCCAAATTATAACGGTCATTAAATTCAGGAAGACCTCCGATAAGGGTACCGTTTGGCGTAGTCAGGTCAATATACTGGTTTTGAGTTGTTGGTATTCTGAAACCAGTCTGATATGACAGGCGAACGTTTTGAGTGCCAAACGTACCTACAGCCGATATTCTAGGCGTAAACTGTCCATCGAAGTTCTGGTTTTTGTCATATCTGATGGAACCTGTCAATTTCAAGTGTTCATTGAACAAACTTTTACCGGCCTGCATAAATGCACCGTATTCATTGATTGGAATTACTCCATCACGACCATCCTTGGTATCAGCAAAGAGCGTACCCTCAGATTGAAGACGGTAATGTCTGATATTGGCACCCACAAGAAGATCTACAAAATCGATTTCGTTTTTGAAGTTATAGAAACCTTCAGCATGATACATATCTGTTTTATCCAGGAAACGACCGCCTCCGTCTGCAATACCCAAATCTCTGTACTTGTCCAGAAGGCTTTCAAAACCAGCAGTACCGGGTTGTGGCATTCCCTGATCTGCAAAACCTCTTGCGGCTACATGAGCCTCAGCTTCGCCTAATCCGCCAGCTCTTGCTTGTGCAAAAGCCCCAACGTATTCTCCAAACCATGTCTGGTGAGATTTCCAGTCGTCAAGCATAGAAACTGCCGCTAAACCAGCAAGGTAAGACTGCCCTGAGTTTTCCTGAGTAGTGTAACCTCTAACTGTAAAGTTATCACCTCTTAGCTCTAGCTTGGTTTGAGAAAGGTTGAAGTTTCTTAAAGAGTAACGACCCGTACCTGTGTAAACCGAGGTACCATAGCCGTAGTTAAACTGGCCTACTGCTTCTATATTTTCATTGATACGATAGTGAAGAGCAATATTGGTTTTGAAACTTTTGGTATCATAGTCCACCAAGTCTCTTTCATAAAAACCTGTACGGCTAACGATCTGATCAGGAATCAAGGCATCTGAACCCTGAGGTAGAAGCCCGGCACTAATTAGGGCGTCTGCTACTCCGGTCATATTGGTTTGTACCTCGTCACCGTAGATGTTCATGCCATCATAATCAGGGTTAACGCCTGCTCCACGCATACCATTCTGAACACCTCCTACATTGAGGTTGGTATAATCAGAGGCCTGCCAGTCATCAGCTGAGATATAAGATAGATTGATTTTGAAGGCAAATTTGTCATTGAATGCTTTGGCGTAACGCATTGAAACATCATAAAAAGGTGTGGTAACCACATCTCTGTTGCTTGCAGACATTACACCCGCTTTTACGTTGGCACTCAACCCTTGATATAAGAATGGGCTCTTAGAGTTCATTAATATCAAACCGTTCAGGGCGTTAGGGCCGTATAGGGCAGATGCTGCCCCTGGAAGAACTTCTACGCTTTCTACATCCAGCTCAGGCATACCCACGATATTATCGATCGGGAAGTTTAGCCCTGGTGCGGAGTTATCCATTCCGTCGATCATCTGGACGGTTCTTGGATTACCCGTAGCACCAAAACCACGCATGTTTACTGATTTGAAAAGTAGACCCTGGGTAGTCATTCCTACTCCTTTCAGATTGGCCAGGCCATCATAAAAAGAAGAGGTTGGGTTTTGCTGAATCTGGCGGAGGTCCATTTTCTCTACCGCCACCGGTGATTTCATTACACTTTCTTCAACACGCGAAGCCGCTACTACAACCTCCTGACCTTGCACGGCCTGCTCCTCCAGAGCAATGGTGAGGTCAGAATTATCAGAAGTGATTTGTATTTCCTGAGTTTGATAGCCAATTGAAGAAATAATGAGGTCAAAAGGCAAAGGAGTAGAAGTATTCAGCTCAAACTGGCCATTGATATCTGTAATGGTACCAATGATTTTATTTTTTACCTGAACACTAATTCCTACAAGGGGTTCTTTGGTTTCTGCGTCTGAAATGGTTCCCGATATGCGGGTTTGAGCATAGCCATAGGTTAGGGTGCATATCATTAAAAGCATGAGATACACCAACTTTTTTGATAGACGTTTGTTCATAAAGATGATGAATAGTTTAGGTTAAGTAATTTATAAGGTAGGCTATATCGTTGTAGCAAAAGAAATATTATTATTATACAATTCAAACAAAAAATAATTCTAAAATTGAACAAACAGCTATTCTTTCTCGTAATCTTCGTTTTTACACTATCTGGAGAGGTTTTGGCTCAAAAAATTTTCAGAATATCTGAGAGATTTTCTGACACAAAACACCCGCCAGCCCCTGACTACTCGAACATTAGCCATTGGGCGGCATTGCCTATTATGAAAGATATGGCTGATAGCACACCAATAAATTCAGGACTTTCAGAAACCCAGAATACGGCGAAAGCGGATGTGTTTTTTCTGCACCCTACCATTTTCACTGCTGAGCCTGCAAATGACTTTATTTGGAATGCAGATGTGAACGATAGCGAGATGAATATCAAGGTAGACAATAGCACTATCCTGAATCAGGCTACAGCCTTTAATGGAGCATGTAAAGTGTATGCCCCCAGATACAGGCAGGCACATTATACTGCCTTTACTACCGATGATGAAAATAGTGCTGATAGTGCTTTGGATTTGGCTTATCTGGATATTAAAGCAGCTTTTGAGTATTACCTCAAAAACTTTAATGAAGGAAGACCAATAGTTATTGCTTCGCATTCACAAGGAACAGTACATGCAGGAAGGCTGCTCAAAGAGTTCTTTGATGGAAAAGAACTTCAAAACCAACTAGTAGAGGCTTATCTGATAGGAATAGCTACTCCCGGCGATTATTTTGAGACTATTCAGCCGAGCGACTCCCCTGAGCATACTGGAGGCTTTGTGACCTGGAACACCTTTGTCAAAGGCTTCTATCCTAATTATTATAATGATGGATTAAACAAAGCCATTTGTACTAATCCACTGAGCTGGCGAGTTAATGAAGAGTACGTACCCCGAACCGAAAACCTTGGAGGAGTAGGGCTGAAGTACAAATTTTACAAACAACCTGTAGATGCACAGGTGCATGACGGTATGCTCTGGATAAGCAAACCTCATGTGCCAGGTAGAATTTTCATTCGATCTAAAATCTGGCACAGAGCCGATATCAATTTATATTGGATGAACATTCGAGAAAATGTAGCTTTGCGGGTGTCCACTTTTTTAACTCAAAACAAAGCTCATGAACAATAACTACGTAGTCATAATGGCTGGCGGAATAGGCACCCGATTCTGGCCTTTTAGTAGAAAAAATTTCCCGAAACAGTTTCACGATGTGCTGGGTACAGGCCGTACACTCATTCAGCAAACTGCTGACCGTTTTGAGGGCGTTTGTCCAAAGGAAAACATCTATGTAGTTACAGGTCACGAGTACAAAGAGTTAACACAAACACAGCTCCCGTATCTTTCGGATGATCAGATTCTCTGTGAGCCTGGTAGAAGAAATACTGCTCCGTGTATAGGATATGCTTGTTATAAAATTCAAAAGCAAAACCCGGATGCCAATATTGTGGTGGCTCCCGCAGACCATATCATTTTAAAAGAGGAAGAATTTAAGAAGAGAATCAATATTGCCATTGATTATGCCTCTAGAAATGATGCACTGGTAACATTGGGTATTGAGCCATCTCACCCGAATACCGGCTACGGTTATATTCAGTTTGAGGATGAAGGATCTGAGGTCAAAAAAGTGAAAACTTTTACCGAGAAGCCAAACCTGGAGCTGGCTAAGATGTTTTTAGCAAGTGGAGACTACACCTGGAACGCTGGTATTTTCGTTTGGTCGGCGGCTAGTATTACCATGGCGTTTTCGCGTTTTATGCCTGAAGAAGCAGACGCGTTTAACTCAGTTCAGAAGCATTTCTATACTGAAAGTGAAAAAGATGAACTAGACTCTGCTTACATGAGATGCCGTTCTATTTCCATAGATAATGGTCTGATGGAAAAGGCAGATAATGTATATGTGGTGAAGTCTGATATCGGCTGGTCTGACCTCGGTACCTGGAGGTCTGTCTATGAAAATTCAGAATTAAATGAAGACTCCAATGCCATTGACGGCAACGTAATGACTTATAACTCTACCAACTGCGTTGTGAAGACACCTAAAGACAAGTTGGTGGTATTGAATGGACTTGACGGTTTTATTGTCACTGAATTCAATAATGTGCTCATGATCTGTAAAATGGAGGATGAGCAGAAGGTGAAACAATTTGTCAATGACGCCGAAGAAAAAGGTGGCGAATTCGTCTAGTTCTTCAACTGATATTCATAAATATGCCTGCCCAATTCTCCGAGAAAAGGCAGGCCTTTTTCGTTATACTCATACGTATCATCATTCAGTGTTTCATTCTCATTGACATAAATGACGGCTGAAAGCAAAAACCGAATGTTGTTTTTGGTGTCCTCTATCAAAGCATTGTCAATTAGAAAACCATAGGCCGCACCAATTTTATTGTAGATTTTGATGTGGTCTGGAATTCTGCCTTGTCGATCACCAAACATGAGAAACTTGCCATAATTGTCAGGGAAGTTTACTTCCTCATAACCATATTCTCTGGGCATGGCACTCATGACTTTTTTGATAAATGTGAGGTCCTCCTTTTTGATTTCAAAAGCTGCTTTCTCATTTTCAAAACCAAAAAGAGAGGCTAAAACCATTTGTTGATCCAAAAGATCAAAGTTATTCTTGGTAGAAAAGTCCATCGGTGTTTCAATTTTTTTGCCTTTGGCAAAGTAGGCCTTACCTATTGGTGTAAATGGGCGTTTCTTGAGATTCTTGGCTATTTTTTCTTCCTGGTTGTACTTTTCTCCAAGCCTAACAGAAGGAGTCTTTCTGTTTTGTTCTTGGCTCAATGAAATAGATAATCGATGAGTGAACTGAGAATTGGTATATCCTTTAGCGTTCATTTTTTGATTAAACTCTTCCTGACCTAACAGATCGTAGAGTCGATTGAAGGCATCGTTGTCAGACACCAAGAAGATTTTTTGAATGTAAGATTTTACACTTTCCTCACCATTGACGCCACCATAGTTATCGTACAAATTTTGGCTGAAGAACGGCTCACTCAGCGGGATATTGAGGTGATTTAGTTTTTCTGCAGCCAATAGTGCTGCCGGCAGCTTGACTGTGCTCGCCGGGTAGAAGTAAAAATCAGGATCATAATTGAAAAATTTGCTTGGCTCCAGATTACCATTTTGATCAATGGACGTAAATATGATCTGAATGCGGTATTTTTGACTTTCTTTCAGAAAAGGCTTCAATTCTTTATTCTTGAAAAGAAGTCTTTTAAAGTCCTTGTTAGTTTGCTGTGCAAATAGTCCAAACGAACAACATACAAGTAAAAGAAACAGATGAAAATATTTCAAAGTAATAGTCTTAGTATACTTAAAAATAGGTGGCAACTTCTGCTTTTGCCAATGATTCTCGGGATTTCATGCACCAGTAACGTGGAGAAGATTGATACTTCTGCGGTGAAAGCCAAAATGGGTGATTATAAAATTCAGAAGGTTACTGAAGCTCAAATTATGGGGGCTCTGAACAAAGCAGGTAGCAAGGTTTATCAATCACTTACGAAAGACTGTGATGCTAATGCCCTGGAGCTACCGAACTATGTTAACCTGAGGAGAATAGAGCAAGGGGAGAGTTCTTCTATTGAAAAAGAAGAAGGTATTTTTCAGGCTCTGGATTATAGCTTGGGAAATGGAGAACTGATAGATCCTACACCTCAAAAACTCAATGACACGCTTTATGCCTATTATTTTACGGTGAACTGTGACTCTGTGAAGGCCTATAAAGTACAAGTATCCAAAAGAGAATTGATCAGATCTATGGCAGATTAGCCGCTGAAGTACTGATGATTAATACTGCAGTTCTTGACATTTTCTGAGAAAAGATTGTAGCTTTGCCGCCTAAGATGAAGCAGAGTAAGCACATATTTAAGGTTTTGGGTCTCTTTTTGAGCCTGTTTATGCTGGCCACGGTTAGTGTGAATAGTCTGGTAAAAGAGCAGAATCTAGTGGATATAGCTGCTGCTCAGTCTACGGATGATACTGAAGAGCCTCAAGCAGAACTAAGTGAGCTATCCTTAGATTTTGTTATTCCTTCCTTTGCTTTTGACTTTGGCTCAGACTTTGCCCTTTTGCCATCGGCAGAAGTTTCACTACTGATTTTTGAGAATACTTTTCAGGCTGTTACCAAGCCGGTATTCAGAATCTCATACTTCGAAAAACTTTTTGAGCATCATATCGCTATAAATGCTCCCTGATTTTTTGCATTGATATTCTTCAATGCAAACACTCTACTATTTAATAAAACCAAATCGAATTCAAATTGACCGACGGCCCGGCGGTTAATGATCACAATTATTTATGGTCTTCTTTCCGGGCAGAAGACACCATTTATTATGAGAAACAGAGGTGGAATATTGGCACTCGTCGTAATCTTACTTTCGGTAAGTGCCTACTATCTGGTGAGAACATTTAAAGCCAATAGCATCAGAAAAGATGCAGAGGCCGCGGCTATGACTGCCGATGGAAATGTAGACACCCAAGTAAAACAACGTTACCTGGACTCTTTATGGAAAGAGCCTGTATTTTTAGGCATGACCACTCTAGAAGACCTTACGAAGCAGGAGCTTGGTTTGGGTCTTGACCTACAAGGTGGTATGCACGTAATTCTTGAAGTATCACCTAATGATATCATCAAGTCGCTGGCAAGTGGTTCTCGTGACCCGCGTGTAACGCAAGCCATAACGGCTGCTGCGGAGAGAGCTGTAACCAGCTCAGATCACTTTGTAGATCTATTCTCTGAGGAGTTTAAAAAACTAGCTCCAAATACTAAGCTGGCAAGAATTTTCTCAAATTCTTCTAACAGAGGAGAACTTAGCCTTAACTCTTCAGACACAGAAGTTGCCAATTACCTTAAAGGTGAAGTAGATGGTGCTTTTGACAGAGCCTTCAATATTATCCAGACTCGTGTCGATAAATTTGGGGTAGCTAACCCTAACCTTCAGAAGTTACCAGGTACCAACCGTATTCAGGTGGAGCTTCCGGGTATTGATAATCCACAGCGTGTGCGTAAGCTTCTTTCAGGGGCTGCAAAACTGGAATTTGTGGAAGTTTATGAGCCGAACGAAATCGGACCATCATTAGATGCTTTCTCTTCTTACCTTAATCAGCAAGATCTGGAAGCAAGACTAGATAAAGTAGAAGATCTTGCTGATGCTAAAGAAGCTTCTGCAGATACTACTTCAGGAGCAGATGATCTGGCTGCACAGTTGGCTGGTACAGATTCTGCGGCAGATACTGCTGATTCATTATTGAGTAATTCTAACTCAATGAGTAATTTATTCATTAACACCGGGAATGGTCTTGCTGTAAGAGTAAAAGATACTGTGCGTGTAAATGAGCTATTGAACAGATCTGCTGTGAAACAACTTTTCCCTGCTGACCTGAGCTTTGTTTATGATGTGAAGCCATTCACAAATACCACGAATAACGAGGAATTGGTAAGTCTTTATTTCGTGAAAGACCTTGGCAATGCTCCTTTAGAAGGTGATGTGATTACCAATGCTCGTCAGGATTATGATCCTACGTCTGGTCGTCCGGATGTAAGCATGCAAATGAACGCTACGGGTTCTAGAAAGTGGAGGGATTTGACAGCTGCTAATGTAGGTCAAAGAGTGGCGATTGTGCTTGATGGATTTGTTTACTCAGCACCAAACGTAAACCAGGAGATTACAGGTGGTAACTCAAGCATCTCTGGTAACTTCACTTTGGAAGAAGCTAGTGACCTTGCCAACGTACTAAAGGCAGGTAAGCTTCCTGCTCCTACCAATATCATCGAAGAAGCGGTAGTGGGTGCCTCTGTAGGTAGCAGTGCTGTTAAAGCCGGTGTGATATCATCACTTGTTGGTTTGCTTTCGGTACTAATTTTCGTTTTGATTTATTATAACAAGGCTGGTTGGATTGCCAACGTTGCTTTGATAGTTAACCTTGTTTTACTTCTTGGTGTGATGGCCTCTTTTGGTGCTACATTGACACTACCGGGTATTGCGGGTATGGTACTTTCAGTAGGTATGTCTGTAGATGCCAACGTACTGATTTATGAGCGTGTGAAAGAAGAGCTGAATGAAGGTAAACCTTTCGGAACTGCAGTAAGAAACGGTTTCAAATTTGCGATGCCGTCTATTATTGACTCAAACGTGACGACTTTAATCACGGGTATTATCCTATTCATCTTCGGTACTGGTCTTGTCCTTGGTTTCGCTACCACTCTACTGATTGGTATTTTTACCTCCCTGTTCTGTGCGATCTTCATCTCAAGGTTGATTTTTGAGCACTATATCAAGAAGGGTAAGACTATTTCGTTCTTCACCAATTGGTCTGAAAGATTATTCAAAGACACGAATATCAACTTCGTAGATAATCGTAAGAAATTCTACATGGTTTCTGCTGCCATCATTATTGCTGGTGCTATCTCTATCGGTATCAAAGGCTTTGGTCTTGGTGTTGACTTCAAAGGTGGTCGTACTTACGTGGCTAAGTTTGAGAATACAGTAGCTACAGAGGATGTAAGAAAGGCTATGGAAGATGCCGGTTTTACTGCAGAAGTGAAAACTTTCGGTGGTTTTGATCAGGTGAAAATTACTACAGCGTATCAAATTGAAAACACAGATCCAAATGTAGAGCTTCAGATTCAGGAGCAAATCAACGGTATTGTTGCCAATATTGATGGTAATGCCGGTGAAGTGGTGAGTTCTTCTAAAGTAGGACCTACGATTGCAAATGATACGATCTGGTCTTCATTGAAAGCGATCTTCTACTCATTGATTCTAACCTTCATCTACATCTACATCAGATTCCGTAGTGTTGCCTTTAGTTTTGGTGCTGTAGTGGCGGTATTCCATGATGTACTCGTAATTCTTGGTATCTTCTCTATTTTCAACGGTATACTACCGTTCTCTTTAGATGTTGACCAGGCTTTTGTGGGTGCTGTTCTTACTTTGATGGGTTACTCTATGAACGATACCGTGGTAGTATTTGACCGTGTACGTGAATACCTGAATGATAAGCGTAAGGCCAATGAGAGTATTGCTCAGGTTATCAACAACGCCCTTAACAGCACATTGAGCCGTACGGCAGTTACAGGTATTGCTACATTGCTTGTACTCCTGATCCTTTTGATATTCGGTGGTGAGACTATCCGTGGTTTCATCTTTGCGATGTTCCTTGGGGTAATAGTAGGTACATACTCTTCGCTTTATATTGCGGCTCCTATCGTAGTAGATGCGATGCAAAGACAACTTACAAAAGAGAAAGAAGAAGGCTTAAAAGCGGCGGGTAACGCAGCTAAAGCTTAATTCTCCATTCATATAAAACAAAAAGGCACTTGCTAGTCAGCGAGTGCCTTTTTTTATGGTTTTAGCTTAGTTGTCGAGAGGGAAACTCAGTCCGGCATTCACACCAAAGTTGGTGTTTTTAACATTGATAATATCAGTGCTATAAATATTGGCAAAGCTTCCGCCGAAGTAGAATTCAGAGTTTAACCATACACGCGGGCTAAACTTCCAGTTGAATCCAACCGCACCTTTACCACCAAAGTCTACTGTATTAAAGTTTTCGGTGGTGAAGTTATTATCAGTGGTATTACTACCCGTGGCGTTAAGTAGAAATCCAAGGTATGGCCCTACCATTAATTTCGGTCTGAAATTATTGCCTCGGTCATTCAGATACCAAACCCCATAGACCGGCACCTGTACATAATGCATTTCAATTTTGTCCTCAAAGCCGTCAAATTTCGTCCCCATTTGGCTGTACATAGCCTCTACTTTTAGTCCGGTTCTTTCTCTATTAGAGTAATTCAAAAATGCCCCAAAATTCACCCCGGGTTTGTAAATGTTTAGAGGCATATCTACCAGCGTAGAGCCGTTGATACCGGCCATGGGCCCCCAGGATTTTTCTTGTGCTTGAGATTCATGAGTTGTAAGTAAAATGGCTATAAGTAAGCCGCATCCAGTCAATAACTTTTTCATATTTTGTGTTTGTTTTTTCAAGACGAATAAAAAGTACATACCACTCAATTGCTCATGTAATTCTGTAGATCAGTATACACAAAAACGAAGGAAGAGTGTGGAAAACAGAGCCCAAAGGAAATTTTGTTTTGGATTTTCTCAAGCCATAAAATAAAGTTTCTAACCAAATACAAAACTGAGACAGTATTTCACAAAAGATGTTTCGCTAAGACATTGGTATAGAGTATGTTCGGTATGCAATAGAAACTTTAAGCACATGAAAACGAACATTACAAACACTACACTAATCCTTTTAGCCAAGGTATTTTTCAACAGAAGCAATTTCAATTTTCTAGAAATTCCTCAACCCGAAATAGAAACAATGCCTGTTAGAAAACGCAAGGAAGAACCAGCTATAGAAACAATAGAAGAATTTCAGTTTGAGGGTAAGTTGGCTTTTGGGTAATATTCCCTTGATTTTAATGGAATAGAATGATATAAGGAGAGTTTTGGTACGAAACCAAAAGAATTTAATTGGGACAATCTAAATAGATTTCTCCTTTAAAAATAGGTTGATTTTGAGTTTCAAATCCAGGTAATAGTTCAATTGATTTAATTGAAATATAAGTTAGACGTAGATTGTTGCCTATGATTCGCTGATTACTTTTTATTGAGCCAGATGCTATTTTAGTATCCTGGACTATATCGCCTGTTAAGTTTATTTGAGACTCTTCATTAATTACTTGAATTTCAATATTTGTTGGTTGAGATCTACAGACCGTTTGATTTACAACTTGTCCACCATACTGAATTTCATCAAGTCTTGGACTTGTTGATTGACAATAAGAGTAGTACACTGTACTTATGGAAGGGTTTTCCATTCTTTTATAGCTGGAATATTCAATATCGGTCCAATACGATTGGCTTCCAGATTGGCAAAGGGTTGTAAGTTCTACGCTTTCGCCAGTACATATTAAATCTTTAGTAGATGATAAAATCGGCCCATCTGGTGTGTTGGAGTCATAAGAGACATATTTCTTAGGGCTTTCAATTTCACAATTACCCTGTTTAACAATCAAGCTGTAAGTACCATTTCCAGTAAACTCACCAAAGTAGTCATGACTATATATATTATTGTCTTTTTTCCAATCAAATGAAATACCGAAATCCAGATAATTTTTCTTTAAAGTTGCTAGAGGAGGTGAGGCGTATGAGATAGGGTGAAAATTTCCTTTGAAACTTGGCATTAAAGTATGGTTTATACTATTGATGGGTTCACAATACAGATCAGTAAATGGATTTATCGCCTCGTAAGAGCATAAGTTTTCATTATTATTCAATTTAACGAGCAAATTATCTCTGTAACCACCACTGGTTAGGAGCCATAGACTTAGGTCATTATTAACAAATAAGTTGCTTAATCCAATATTCTTAGACCAATGAATAGACCAATTTGAGTCAATGAATTTAGTATTCTCTCCAAACGACACAATATAATTTTCAGATAAAAGTGGGAATAAGACCTTGTTTAAATTCTCAATGAAGTAATAACTTGTTGTTTCTGTAAACAATTGTTCTCCTGTTGTATCAAATATTCTGTATTTCGTTCCTTCTGTAGGATTTATCCTTTGTTTCGTAATAAAATAGTTATGACTAAACCCTATTTCATCAAACTGAGTGGATATGCTGAAACTACTTAGCGGGTTAACATTTCTATCATATTTAGTAATTACACTTCCTGATAAGAGGTAAAAGTTCGTAGAGTCTGGATGATTTAATAAGGTATCTGAGGAGACGGGAGCAATTAGTAGAGAGCTGGTTGAAAAGTCAAATAATACTAGTTCATTGCTTTTCCACATAATGACGTTCTCTTTGGTTAGATATACGTGTTCAGAAGACAGCCCTTGTCTTAAGAAAGTATGTGTAGAGTTATTAAATCGGTATATACCGGATGTATTAGAAAGTATTAACTCATCATCATTTTTATCGACCTTATTCAGGTTATCGGAGATGATTGTGAAATTCGTTTGATTAATGTTATCATCATAAAATCTTACGACTGTTGAGTTTTCGTCATAGCTTTTTGTAATGAGTACCAATTCATCATTATGAATTAATAACTCTGTTGCTTTCAAGTTCGGAATTTGTGTTTCAGAAATAATATTCAGAGAAGAATCAAACCTTACGATTTTATCATATGGCACCTGAACTGGATAATCTAAAAGAAGAGCCAAACTTCCCTCGTACTCAACAAACTTGAAGCTTTCTATTTGAGAATATACGTTTGATACTGAATAGTCGTACTCCTTTTTTAAGACAACTTGTTTATTACTAACCTTGCTAAAGTAAATTTTAAAACTCGCTGAAAACCAGTTGTACGAAGGATTAAAGGAGGTAATATACTTTCCAGATGTAAAACTATGAAGTTTATTTTGCCAAAAATATCTTCGGCCACCACTTAAAATATAGTTTGTATTTAATGATTCAAATCTGGCAATTGAAGGTGAATTTTGACCGTAGTTCTCCAAGGAATCCACTTCAGCTTGGTTTAATGCTTTATTAAAAATCAAAAGATCATCCATCTGTCCGGTGATTGGAAACCAGTCTGTGATTCCTTAGGCTGGTGTGCTTTTGGGGCCTAATACACCAACATAAAGGTCCTCATTATTCAATTCACTAAAGTCGAGAGAGTGGGAAATCGATTGTTGTAAGATACCATCAAGATAGAAGTCGTAACGATCAGGTGTAACCACATATGTATACATGTGCCATTGGTTCACATTAGACTGATTAACACTATGATACAAAGAAGAGCTATTGGGTGAAGTGCCCATAACATGATCGCCATTGTCTGTATATTTCCAATAGATTCCTTTAGGAGATGTTCCGTATCCATCACCTCCTTTGGCAATCATAACATAATGACCACTAACTGAGCAGGTACCATCGGCTGGGTTCATTCCAGAATTCAGGTCTAATTTAGCCCAGTAGCTTATTGTGAAACCTTGAGTAAATTGTAGTTGGCTGGAGTTAGATACTTTAAAGTGTCCTGGGTTTCCAGAACACCAACCAGAAAAATCACCAGCGGAATTTGGTGAACCAAACCTATCAGTTGTTAGGTTCATATTCGTTTCAACTATCGTGTGAGAATTCTTCTCGTCTGAAATGTTGCCATTAAAGTTAATATCAAGTACAAGGTTTTGACTTATTTGAGAAATAGCCGTTTGAGATAAGAAGAGTAAAAGTGGGATAAAGTATTTCATAAGAAAAGTTATGTTTAATCCCAAGTTAGAATAATTTATTTCAACTGGTTTACTTAGCGAATACCAAGGGGCGAATTGTGTAGATTATGCCAATGTTACAACTCCCTCAAATAAACCTCCGGCATATCCAAAAAGCTCTTAGTGAGTTGGTAGTGGTCGGTTTCTTTATATTTGACCTGAGTGATCTTGCCTTCTTTAAATTGAAGGATTTGAGCTTCTGGCAAGGCCATGATGATGGGGCTATGCGTAGCAATAATAAACTGAGCATTGACCTCTTTTACCTTTTTTCTGATCAGAGCCATGAGTGAAAGTTGCCGTTGAGGCGAGAGGGCAGATTCGGGTTCGTCTATAAGGTAGACTCCGGGGCCGGTGATTCTTGCAAGAAAGAACTTCAGAAACCCTTCGCCATGACTCATGGCATCCAAGTCTTCGCCGTATCGGCGAATAAGCTCTTGTTTTTCTCCTTTGATAGCACCTAGAGCCAGAGTGATGTCTCCACCCGTCCAGGTATCTTCAATTTCTTTAATTTCGCTATTGAGGTCGGCTATTTTACTCTGAATATTTCTTACAAAGCCAATGAAGTCCTCGGCTCTTGAGAAAAAGCCTCGTGTACTTCTGGTCTTTTGTCGTAAACTCAAATATTTAGCCAGGGTTCTGGCTGTTTCTAAAGAAGGATCAATGTCTACGGGAGCGGTGCCGGCGGCTGGAAGATTCAGTTTGGCAGCCATTCCTTCTAAAAGGGTGCTTTTGCCAGATCCGTTTTCACCGACGAAAAAGGTGACATTACTGGTAAGATCAACAGGCTCCTCCAGACTTTTAATAATAGGTAGTGTAAAAGGGAAAACCTCTTCTTCGGGGATGTTCCTTAAGTAAATAGACTCAATGAACATCAGGCCGTGATGGCGTTTTGCTCAGCAAAGGCTCTGCAAGCCTCCATGATCCCTTCAGGGTCAAAACCACACTCTTTCTGTAGCTCCAGCTGCTCGCCATGCTCTACCAGTCTGTCAGGGATACCCAGGCGTTTCACCTGAGCCATATAGCCGTTTTCGGCCATAAACTCCAGAACTGCTGAGCCCATTCCACCTTGTAAACAACCATCTTCTACAGTAATGACTCTTTTGAAGTTCTGAAAGACTTCATGAAGCAATTCCTCATCCAGCGGTTTTACGAAACGCATATCATAATGGGCGATGTTTAACCCCTCGGCTTCTAGGGCCTGAGTAGCTTTTACTGCGTAATTACCTACATGACCAATGGTCAAAATAGCGATATCTTCACCGTCCTTGATTTTGCGACCTTTACCAATTTCTATTTCTTCAAAGTCGGTTTGCCAATCTACCATTACCCCTTTACCACGAGGGTATCGGATGGTGAAGGCATCTTTCCCTTTTTGAATCTTATCAAGAGTAGCGGTGTACATCAGATTGCGAAGCTCCTGCTCGTTCATCGGTGCCGATACAATCATGTTGGGTATACAACGCATATAAGCCAGATCATACGCCCCATGGTGAGTCGGTCCATCTGCACCGGCAAATCCAGCTCTATCCAGACAGAATATTACCGGTAATTTCTGAAGACACACATCATGAATCACCTGATCATAGGCACGCTGCATAAAGGTGGAGTAGATATTACAGAATACGGTAAGGCCCTTTGTGGCCATACCTGCTGAGAAAGTAACGGCATGCTGCTCTGCAATAGCCACATCAAATGCACGTTCAGGCATGGCTTCCATCATGATATTGAGAGAAGAGCCTGAGGGCATTGCCGGTGTAACACCAACAATTTTTTCATCCTTTTCTGCCAGTTCTACAATACTCTTCCCAAATACGATCTGGTATTTTGGCGGCTGAGGAACAGGAGAGTTTGACTTCTTGATTTCACCCGTTAGCTTATCAAAAAGACCCGGGGCGTGCCATTTGGTCTGATCTTTTTCTGCAGGTTCATAGCCTTTCCCTTTCTTAGTTAAGCAGTGCAAAATCTTAGGACCGGGGATATTTTTCAGATCTTCCATCACATGAACGAGGTGATCAATGTCATGGCCATCGATAGGTCCGAAGTAACGAAGATTTAAGGCTTCAAAGAAGTTACTATTGCCGGTAACAGCACCTTTTAACGAGGTCTCTATTTTTGAAACTATCTCACGTGCACTTTTGCCAAAATGGCTCATTTTGCCCAGCAAATTCCAAACCTCGTCTTTAACCTTATTATAAGACTTAGAGGTAGTAATATCGGTCAAATACTCTCTCAGAGCCCCTACGTTAGGGTCAATTGACATGCAATTGTCATTGAGAATAATCAGAAGGTTAGCATCTTTGAGTGAGCCAGCGTGGTTCATTCCTTCAAAGGCAAGACCAGCAGTCATGGCTCCATCACCTATCACAGCAATATGCTGAGCATCTTTGTCTCCATTATGTAATGAGCCCACAGCCATACCTAACGCCGCAGAAATAGAAGTAGAAGAGTGCCCAACACCAAAGGCATCATACTTACTTTCTGAGATTTTAGGGAAGCCTGAAAGACCACCATAGATTCTATTGGTGTAGAATTTATCTCTTCTGCCGGTTAAAATTTTGTGTCCGTAAGCCTGATGGCCCACATCCCAGATGAGTTTATCATCAGGTGTATTATACACATAGTGCAATGCCGCCGTAAGTTCTACCACACCCAGACTGGCACCAAAATGCCCGCCATTGATAGATACCGTATCGATGATGTACTGACGAAGCTCGTCGCAAAGTTGCGGGAGCTCATCCTTTGAGAGTTTTCTCAGGTCTTCTGGAGTGTTAACCTTTGCTAAAAGATTACCCGGTGTTACGAGCATAGTGTTGATGTTAAAATAGGGTTTTGTACAACCGCAATAGGGCAAAAGTACGAAGAACGACCAGCTCTATGATGACCTAAAAATAAATTTCTCTTCATGCTAACTCTTTGAGGCTCTGTACAATCTTTCTTTTTCTTTCTTTGAGAGGCTTTCGTAGCCCGACATACTAATTTTATCAAGCAAGGCGTCTACTTCCTCCTGATCAGGTACGTAGTCCTCTTCTTCAGGGATCGAGAAGCCTCCTTTTTTGCCTACGGCAGAATGACTGTATTTCTTCATTTTGAAGGTTCTTTTAGGTTTTGGCTTGCCTAAGCTGCCAAACCAACCAAATACCGACTCTATCGGTGCACCAAGATCAATGCCAAGTCGTAACATCTTGATGTACAGGTAACCTAAAAAAGCTCCGCCCAGATTTAATAAACCTGAGGTTGGAGTAAAAAAAGAGAAGACCAAAAACGCGAGGGCTATGTATTTGATCTTGATATAAAACCTTCTGAAGAAGTAAAATTCATAATCTGGTATAAGTGTTACCGTGGCAAACATAACGGCGTATACAGCAGCATTAGACCCTGTCACCAATGAACTCATGGTAACGGTGGTATTAGACATGTTGATGAGATTATAAGCCAACAGGTAAAAGAGGCCTGCAAAAACGTAACCCAAGAGGTAGATATTGATCAGTTTTTTGCTACCAATAAAGTCTTGAACCAATAAACCAAACCAATAAAGTGCAATGGAATTAAACAGGAGCTGAATAACCGACGAATTGATAAACCCAAAGGTGAGCAGTGTCCAGGGGCGATTTATAAACTCAGGAATACTGGCACTTAGCCAAAGGTTTTCTTCAAACTGAGCAGCTATGGGACGTGTATTTTCAGAAACAGAAAGGAGAAGTTTAAACAAAAACAGGCCAATGAAAACGAACAAATTGACCAGAATTAACTGGACACTTGAGCTATTTCCCCGACTAAATACCTGTCTTATGTCATCTCCTATGCTTCCCATAGTTGAATATTTTATTCTCTACCATCTACGAAATCCCCCTGTGGATCGTTGATCAAACCCAAACATTTTGAGTAAGATAAATCCGGTGATTAACCCACCGATATGTGCGAAATGTGCCACTCCTTGCTGAAGGCCGGCTGTTCCGGCATAAAGCTCATAGAGACCATATAAAATTACAAAATATTTGGCTTTTATCGGAACAGGGAAAAACAAAAGCATCAATTCTACATTCGGAAACAAAACTCCGAAGGCCACAAGGATACCAAAAATGGCTCCTGATGCACCCACCATAGGGGTAACAGCTTGTCTCCAATAAGCCTCAGATTCTACCACCATTTGAGACATCTCATACGTGTTCAGCAATGAATTAAGTACTGCTGCTCCTATTCCAGTGATGATATAATACGTCAAAAACTTTTTAGAGCCCATATAGGTCTCCAGTGTAGAACCGAAGATAAACAACCCAAACATATTGCTAAAAAGGTGACCGATACCACCGTGCATAAACATGTATGTGATGATCTGCCAGAAATGGAAGTTTGGATTGATCAGCTCATCACTTCCCGGTAAAATAGGATTGAAAAAGCTGAAGTTGGCATAGAAAAACTGACGAGCCAACATTGACAGAAAAAACACTGCGATATTCGCTATCAGCAGATTTTTAACCATCGGTGTTATTCTGTCAAACATAAAGATTCGTTTAGGTTTTAAAAACCACCGGTGCCTGAAATGAGTTCAGCGATTTCTTCCAGTGGTATAATTTTCATGATTTTCTGACCACCAGGCGTATAAGTGGGCATTGAGGTCTCAAATAGCCGATTGATTAGGCTGCTGATCTCTCGTTTGTCCATCGTTCTTACAGACCTGTGAGCGGTTCTTTTGGCAAAAGCCCTAGCCAGATTCTGAGTCTTATCCAGAGTTAGGCTTGTTTGGTTTTCTTTGTATTGGCTGATGAGGTCCTCCAAAGCTTTGGCTCCTTCTTCATCGCCCAGTTCTGTAGGAATACCATTTATGATGAGGCTAGTTGATCCAAAAACTTCAAAGCCAAACCCCAATGCGTGGATTTCATCCTTCAAGTCCATGGCCAGAGCAAACTCTTCCGGCTTTAGATTGAGTGTTTTTTGAAAAAGTAATTGTTGAGATGCTCCTGACTTATTTTGGAGGTTTTTCTCGTATTGTTCAAAAAGGATTCTTTCCCAGGCGGCCTTTTGGTCAATCAGAAGCATGCCGCTTTTGACCTGAAGCACCAGATATTTTTGATGGATTTGCACAGCATCCACCTCCTCTTCTAACGGTTTAGAAAACTCAGAAGTGGCAGGCTGGTCTTCCTCCGTTTCTGTTTTGAAATTGGCACGCGAGCTTAGCGATATCTGAGGTTCAGATTTCTGGTAATTGGCTGCACTTTCCAGTCCTTCATATAATGGTTTCCAATCAGCTTTGGGGCTTGAGGTTTTTCGCTCAAAATTGCCAATGGCCGAGCCTGACTTCTCAAAAGCAGAAGGTTTTTTCTCTGGCAGAGGGGTGCTGGTCAGATTCCCAAAGTTGATATCCGATTCAAAATCAATGCTGGGTGTTAGGTTATAAACACCAATGGCTTGCCGTACGGCTGACCTGAGAATACTATATACCGCTTTTTCGTCATCAAACTTAATTTCTGTCTTCTGCGGATGAATATTAATATCTACATGCTTGGGATCTATCTCAATATTCAGCACATAAAACGGGTGATGACCATCAGGAATGGTGCCTTCAAAGGCACCGGTTATGGCGTGATGCAGGTATCCACTTTTGATGAAACGGTGATTGATAAAAAAGTATTGGTCTCCACGCGTTTTTTTGGCAGATTCGGGTTTACCCACATAGCCTTTTATACTCACATATGGTGTACTCTCTTCACAGGCGGCCAGCTGCTGACGATAGTTTTTGCCGAATACATCGACTATCCTCTTCGCCAGTTTAGCAGAAGGAAGCTTATATAATTCTACATCATTATGGTAAACCTCAAAACCTACTTCAGGATGGGCCAGGGCTACCCGCTGAAACTCATCAAGGATGTGCTTCATCTCTACAGGGTTAGACTTTAGAAACTTTCGTCTGGCAGGTACATTGAAAAATAGGTTTTTCACCATGAAGCTGGTACCCAATGGTGCAGATACGGGCTCCTGCCCTTTAAACTCTGAGCCTTCTATCTGAACGCATGTGCCTAGCTCATCATCGGCCCTTCTGGTTCTCATCTCTACCTGGGCCACAGCGGCTATGGAAGCCAGAGCTTCACCCCTGAAACCCATAGTTTTGATAGCAAAGAGGTCGTCTGAAGTACTGATTTTAGAAGTGGCATGCCTTTCAAAACACATTCGGCAGTCGGTAACAGACATACCAATGCCATTATCGATAACCTGAATCAGCGTTTTGCCTGAGTCTTTGACAATCAATTTTATTTCTGATGCTTTGGCATCTATGGCATTCTCAAGTAATTCTTTTACCACTGAGGCTGGCCTCTGAACTACCTCACCAGCAGCTATTTGGTTGGCTATGTTGTCTGATAAAAGATGTATGATGTCCATAATAAATTCTCTCTGCAGGCGTGATTACAAAGGTGGGGATTCACCAATGGAATTCCGATTGAGTAAAGTCGAATTTTTTCAACAAGCAAAGTGTTGATAAATAAATCAAAACAAATGAACCCCTAAAGCCATTCCCTTATGAAGAAATTTGTGAGAATCATTCTGATCGTAATCGCTGTTCTGGCGGCGTTATTCTTCGGTTTAAAATCATGGACTAAAAGCCATAGTCCTGCAGCAGTAGTTGAACAAACCTCTGGTGATTTAAATGTTAAAGTCAAGTATTGCCAACCGGCAGTGAAAGGAAGAACCATATTTGGTGAGCTGGTTCCGTTTAACAAAGTATGGAGAACTGGAGCCAATGAGGCCACTTTGATTAGCTTCAGTCGTGATGTCAATTTTGCAGGTGCTGATGTGCCAATGGGTGAGTACACACTATGGACTATTCCCACAGAAAGCGACTGGACAGTCATACTAAATTCCCAGACGGGTCAATGGGGAACCAGCTATAACGAATCTGAGGATTTTGTAAGAGTGCAGGTGCCTTCTATGCAGACTGCTGAAAGCCAGGAACTATTTACAATCAATACATCACTTGGCAGTGAAGATGAGGTCATTCTGAATCTGCATTGGGCCAATACCGCAGTAGATATTCCGGTAAAATAATTTACAGCTGAAAGCCCTTAAAGAACTTTCTTTGAGGGCTTTTTTGCGTCTTATCCGAACAGCTCGGCCAGAAAATCGTCCATTCGGTCGCTTTCTGAGAAGCCTATAATCAATTCCTTTTTAGGGATGAAATAGTCATCTTCATCTTCCTCGCCTTCAATGGTTTCTTTCTCAGCTTCCTCATCCATGTATTTCCAGTCTTCGCATGAAGCATCAAGCAGCTCTAGAAGCGTCACCACTTTCTTATCGTTTCGTTCATTGAGAAGAAAGTCAGATGAGTTTTTGAAATAAATCAATAACCTCTCGTCTTCAATCCATGATAAATCATTGATCATCTCATCAAAGGAGTCGAGATTAAATCCGAAATAATCAGGGAAGTGCATTGTTTCAGCCAGGGTCTCGTAGAAGTCTCTTAAAGACTTACATTTTTTGGCGTCAATAGTGATGAGTGAGAAATCATTGAATTCCTCAGGACTGTCGGTGATAAATAAATTGTTCATCAGTTTAAAAGGAATAAGAACTGTGTATTAGTTTTTCATTTCAATAAAGCTTTCATAATGGTCCGGGGTATAATATCCCCTATTGGTAGAGCTGGTGACTATACGTTCGGCCCCTCGGTTTTTGCCTTTAATCTTCGGGTAGATGTCCCACTCTTTATAGTATACCCTCTTGCCAGTTTCGGTTTTTTGAGGGAGCAGTTTTTCGTAGTTCCCAAAACGCCTGCCACCCACATAGCCTCTGGGTGCTCGGTTATGTTTTTTCACATAGGCCCAGGTGTCAAAGGCTGCCTGAGGTATCTGGTCTGTTAGTGTCTGAGAGGTTTCCGGAAGCCTGCAGGAGAGAATGCTGAAAAAAAGTACTGCAAGCGATAAAAAACGAAGCATGGGTTTAATTCAGTGAGAAAGCCGGTACATGAATAGCTCCGGCATGATTAAACATAAGTTCGGTAATGATATAGTGCATGTCAAGAATCAGTGGAAACTCATTGATCACCTTTAAAACCTCAAATTCGGTTTCGGCGTTGAGTACCATCCATAGTCTGCCTCTGTCCATGGAGAGAGCGTAAGAAATGATCTTACCTTCTTCCATGAGCTCGTCTACCACAATCTTCTGATGAGGGATTTTCGCCATGAACTCCTCAGAATATGGTGTAGGTAAATCAAACTCGACCATGTACTGCGACATACTGAAAATTGGAATAGTGAAACTAAATACGAGAATATTGCACTCTACGGATCGTTTCGTCTTAATTCTTTACCAAGTATAACGTATAGAAACGAGAATCGGTTTATCTTTGCCAATAAATCTCAAAGGGGTGCCTTAACAAAACGGGCTGAGATCATACCCATAGAACCTGAAACGGTTAGCACCGACGAAGGGAACTTGAGACGGGCAGGTAGACGTACCGGCCTATCTATGGAATTTTCAAAATTTTTGTCAAACAAAACGACAGCGATTTTGCTCCTTGATCTGCTTCGTAATTCGTCTTTAATAAGATAATTATGAACAACAAAACCTTTACGTTCAAACTGAAAGCGGCATTAGTATTAAGTCTGCTTTTTTCTTCCAATCTGGTATTTGCACAAGCAGATACATTATCATCTGTTGACCTCTCTGAGGTGGTAGTGAATGCCACCAGAGCTACAGAGAAAACCGGGATGGCCTTCACCACAGTTCAGAAAAAGGAACTGGAGAAGCAAAACCTCGGACAGGACATTCCATTTTTATTAAACCAATTGCCCTCGGTAGTGGTCACTTCAGATGCAGGTGCTGGTGTGGGTTACACGGGTATCAGAATCAGAGGCTCAGATGCTACGCGTGTGAATGTTACACTTAACGGTATTCCGTATAACGACTCTGAGTCGCAAGGTGTATTCTGGGTAAATATGCCCGATTTTGCTTCGTCTGTGAACAGTATTCAGGTGCAGCGTGGCGTAGGTACGAGTACAAATGGTGCCGGAGCTTTCGGTGGGTCTGTGAATATCAACACACTTCAGCTCAATAGAGAGGCCTTTGCCGAAGTGAACACCTCTTTTGGCTCTTTTAACACTCAGAAATTCAATGCCATGACCAGCACAGGATTGATCAATGATCACTTTGTGTTGGATGCCCGAATTTCAAAAATCACCTCTGATGGTTATGTGGATAGAGCATCTTCTGATTTGACTTCTTTTTACCTAAGCGGAGGGTATTATGGCAAACAGAATTTTGTACGCCTGAATGTTTTCGGCGGAAAAGAGAAAACCTATCAGTCGTGGTATGGTGTACCGGAAGGCCTGGCATTGGGTGATCGTGAGAAGTTTGATGTTTTTGTGGCCAATAACTGGCTGGATGAGCAAACGGCCAATAGCATCTGGGATGCTGGCAGAACCTATAATTTCTACAGCTACGAAAACGAGGTGGATAATTACGCACAGGATCATATTCAATTGATCAGCTCTTTTAAACTGGGAGCTAACTGGCGTTTTAATCCTACGCTGCATTACACATACGGTAGAGGATATTACGAGCAATTTAAAGATGGAGAAGACTTTGCCGATTATGGCTTAGAAAACCTGACCATTGGCTCAGAGACAGTTGAAAGCACAGATTTAATTAGAAGGAAGTGGCTTGATAATCATTTTTATGGGGCTGTATGGTCACTTGATTATGAAGGTGATGGCAGACTGAGTGGTACTTTTGGTGGAGGCTGGAACACCTATGACGGTGATCATTTTGGCGAAATCATCTGGGCCAAGTTTGCTTCGAACAGTGATATCAGAGAAAGATGGTATGAAAATGTAGGGGTAAAGAAAGACTTCAATATCTACGGTAAAGGTTTTTATCAATTGAATGCCAACTGGAACGTCTTTGCAGACTTACAATACAGAACTGTGGGTCTGGAAATCAATGGTACAGCTGATGCTTTGCAAAGCGTAGTTACAGATGATCAGTATAACTTCTTCAATCCTAAGTTGGGGACAAACTTGGTAATTGACGAGTATAATTCTGCTTATGCTTCTTTTGCCGTGGGCAATAAAGAGCCAAGTCGTCAGGACATCGTGGATGCCACCTCAAATGATGGGGCAGCTCCAAGACCAGAAACGCTATTTGATTTTGAAGCGGGTTACCGTTTCATCAAGGAAAAAACGCAAATTCAGCTAAATGCTTACTGGATGGATTATAAAGATCAGCTGGTACTTACAGGGGCTATCAATAATGTAGGTGAGGCTATTCGTGTGAATGTGCCCGAAAGTTACCGAGCGGGTATTGAGCTTCAGGCAGCTCAAAAAGTTGGCCAGAAGGTATTGCTAACGGCCAATTTGACTTTGAGTCAAAACAAGATCAAAAGCTTTACGGAAGTAGTGCCTAGTTATGATGATAACCCTAATGAAGTCAATACGTTTGAGAACTCAGATATTGCTTTTTCTCCAATTGTAATAGCTGGTGGTATTCTTAGCTTCAAGCCTGTAGAAACGCTAGAACTTGCTCTAATGCCAAAATATGTGGGCAAGCAGTATCTTGATAACACTTCAAATGAAGATAGAGTGATAGGGGCGTACTTCGTTAACGATCTTAGAGCTAATCTAAACTTCAAAACCAAATGGGCGAAGAATATTGGGCTGAGCTTATTGGTGAATAACCTGTTCAATACGCAGTATTCTTCAAATGGCTATACATACAGCTATTTGTACTACGGTAAAATCACTGATAACTTCCTCTATCCGCAAGCTGGTACTAACTTCCTGGCAGCACTTAGACTGAGATTCTGATGAATGTGATATAGAAAGAGAGCTACTAAATCCATGTGGAATAGAAAGTGGTACGAGTCAGACTAATGACTCTGCCACTTTTTTACTTTCCGAGGGTCATACCCAGCCAAATGGCGGCAAGGCATAGAATAAGGTTGATGCCTATATGAAGAATAGCTCCACCGTACTCCCCTGAACTAAGTAACTTAAAAGTCTCATTACTAAAAGTAGAATAAGTGCTGAATCCACCACAAAAGCCTACGGCAATGAGGGGTTTCCAGACCTGTTCAGATTGAAAAGTCTTAACTGTGATAAATCCCAGTACCAAGCTGGCCAGCACATTAGCTATGGTAGTTCCATAGGGCAAATGGGTTGGTAGAGTGGTAACACTAAATCGTGCTATCAGGTACCTGAAGATACTTCCGGTACCACCTCCAATGAAAATATATAAAAGGGTTTTCATCTTGTTTTAAGATTGAAATTAAAAGAGGTCTACTCTTTTTGACAAATAATCTCTTGACTTTGGTGGGTTCTCAGGAATAATCAAGCAGAACTTCCTCTAAGCCATAAAATCTTTGTTATTTGCTCAAAACTACATGAAAATGGCTAATACTTCTACTTCAGGTTCTAACCAACTATTGAAACTACTTGGTGTAGGCTTTGGTATAGCAGTAACGATTGGAGGTACAATAGGTACAGGTATACTCAGAAAGCCGGGGCCGGTGGCAGAGCTGCTAAGAGATCCTGTATTGATCATGATGGTATGGGTAGTTGTAAGTGTTTATGCTTTTTTAGGCGTTTTATGTGCCATTGAATTAGGGGTAGCCTTACCCAAGGCCGGTGCATGGTATGTTTATGCCAGACGAGCGTTTGGTAATTATGTGGGCTTTTTTACCGGTATTACCAGTTGGCTGGGTACGGTAACTTCCTTAGGCTTTGGTGCTTTTACCATTAGCGAGTATCTGGGCTTATTATTCCCTGCTGTTAACCAGCATTTGACCTTAAGTTCGATACTTATTCTTGCTGTATTGACCGGCTTTCATATGCTAGGTACAAAGGCAGGAGGGAAATCACAGGAGATTGTTTCGGCCATCAAGGCTGTTGCTTTACTGGCTTTTGTTGGCTTCTGCTTTATCAAAGGAGAAGCAGCCTGGACTGAACCGCAAGCTTTGGCCTCAGCGGCCAAGGGCGGACTTTTTGTCGCTATATTAGGAGCTATGCAAGCCATATTTTACACCTTTGATGGCTGGCATACGGCAGCATATTTTGCAGAAGAAAATACGGATAGCACCAAGAATCTTCCCAAGTCAATGATTTTGGGAGTGCTGAGTATCATCGTCATTTATTTATTGGTCAATGCCTCTATTCTTTATGTTTTGCCCATTGATCAGTTGGCCAATAGTAAACTCGCCGCGGCAGATGCCATTGGGCTTTTGGCAGGGGAGGGGTCTCAGAAAGCTGTAACGCTGTTTTTGTTAGTTTCTATCTTGGGTTTGATGAATGCTCAGGTGATGTTTGCTCCCAGAGTCTTGTTTTCTATGAGTAGAGACGGACTTTTTTTCAAGGAAGCCTTAAAAATCAATGGACTAGGTACACCTGCTATGGCACTGATTATAACCACCAGCCTTTCTATCTTACTGGTGATTTCTGGTAAAGAAACCTCAGGTAGATTATCAGATATCGCCACATTCTTCTTTGTGATGTCTTATAGCATGGGCTTTGCTTCGCTTTTGAAACTACGCCAAACAGAGCCCGATTTAGAGAGACCTTTTAAAGTGCCTTTTTATCCTTTTTTGCCATGGTTTATGCTCATCTGTTCATTGGCCTTTTTAGTAGGTACAATTTATGGCGACTGGCAAAATAGTAAGTATGCGATCATTTTTCTTTGTCTTACCTATCCGCTTTATTTGCTGCTGAAAGCAAAAAAACAAAGCTCCTGATGGCATTAGATCAATACCTTGCTGCACTTCAAAAAGAGATAGAAACCTTAAAGTATGGTGATAAGCCACAAGAACTTTATGAGCCGATAGAGTACCTGATGAGCCTTGGTGGTAAGCGTCTCAGACCTGCTCTAACACTCATGGCGTATCATCTCTTTGAAGAGAACTGGCAGAAGGCACTTAAGCCCGCTTTGGCTGTGGAGGTATTCCACAATTTCACGCTGATGCATGATGATATCATGGACGAAGCCCCCTTACGCCGAGGTCAGCAGACGGTTCATGAAAAATGGAACAGAGACACTGCTATTTTATCCGGTGACGTGATGTTGGTGGCCGCCTATGAACTACTTTCAGAAACGGAAGATGGAGATTTCAAGGCGATGCTCAAGCGTTTTAATCGCACGGCGGCTGAGGTCTGTGAAGGTCAGCAGATGGATATGAACTTTGAGTCCAGAGAAACGGTCATGGAGGCTGAGTATATTGAGATGATCAAACTCAAAACCTCTGTTCTGCTTGGTTTTGCATTGGAGTTGGGTGCACGTGCTGCTAATCAGTCGCAGGAGGTTATTTCAGAATTATATCAAATCGGAGTAAATCTGGGGATTGGCTTTCAGCTCAAAGATGACATATTAGATGTATACGGTGACCCTGAAAAATTTGGAAAACAGGTTGGGGGAGACATTATAGAGAACAAAAAAACCTGGCTTATGCTCAAAGCTTTAGAGAAAAGTGAGCCGGGAAGCGAGCTTCATCAATGGATTCAGAAGTCTGACTTTGACCCTGAAGAGAAAGTGAAAGCTGTAAGAGGAATTTTCACCAATCTGGGTATCAAGGAAGCCGCAGAAGCAGCTATGACGGATTTTTTCAATAAAGGCTTTGAAGGGATAGAAAAACTCCAGGTTCCTGAAGAAAGAAAAGCCACTTTAAGAGGTTTTGCTCAGTGGTTGTTTGGCAGGGATAGGTAAAAATATCTAAAACTCATCCGATGACTCTAAGTCATCGGATGAGTAGGTCATAGAACCATTTCTTCAAAAATCTTATATAGAGTTTTCTCGGGTTCATCTGTGTAGCCTGGATGAATTTCAGAGGCTTGGATGATGGTACTGCGTTTGGCCGTGAGCCAACGAAAACGAGATGCCATGTCTTGTTCGCCAATGAGGCCTGAGCCTTTTTCTCCATTGACGATTTTTTGAAAAGCCTCCAGGTTTTGACGAACTTCCTCTAAACTGTGTTGCTTGGCAAAACAGCTGAATTTTGATTTATCAATACTGTATTTGAAGCCTAGATATCGTTTTGCTTTGCAAAACAGAACCACACCTACGTTCATGCACTCTCCACGTTCTACCTGCGGGTAGAACCTGACAATTGCATATTCGTATACTTCCTTATCTGGCATTGATGGCTTCGTTTAAAAAGGCTTCTGCGTTATTCCTACGGGCGTTTAGAAAGTCGATGTAAAGTTGCTTGCTGATAGCATCATCAGCCTCCAGCCACTCTTCAGGAATCAGCTCTACAATTGACTTTATGTTTTCTTCAGAGACCACTGCGAGCATTTCCTCATGGATAGCATTTAAGTCAGAGGCTCTGCTAAGCAAAACGTGATCCTTGATATTGACAAAAGGCTTTTGGCTTTGCTCTTTCCAGGCAGAAGGATTATGATGAAAATAAAGAGAGGCTCCATGATCAATGAGCCATATTTCTCCTTTCCAATACAAGAGGTTCGTATTTCGGGCTGTACGATCGATATTCATCAAAAAGGTATCTAGCCAAAGGATTTTAGAGGCCAGGGTAGAATCAATATCGTGAGCCACAGGGTCAAAAGTGACAGCCCCTTGAAGGTAGTGGATGCCGAAGTTTATACCTACACTCCATTTTAAGAGATCTTGAATTTCTTCATCGGGCTCAGTTCTGCCGTAGCCATCGGGCAGGTAACCAAAAACTACTTCAGGAATTTTGAGTCCCGCTAAACGAGCTAACTCTGCTCCAATTAGATCGGCGATCAAAGCCTTGGTGCCTTGACCGGCTCCTTTAAACTTTAAAGCATATAAAAATCCATCGTCGGCTTCAACTATAGCGGGCAGTGAGCCACCTTCCCTTAGTGGAGAAATATAGCGATCAATATGTACATGTCTGATCTCAGGCATCAGATCTGCGTTCCTGTAAGGTTTCTGAAAACTTCTTCCATGCTTTGGCCGCTTTCTTTTAGCTCATGAAGGCTCTTATCAGCTACTATTTTACCGAGATTGATAATTATAGCACGCTCACAGATTGACTCCACTTCCTGCATGATATGTGTACTGAGAATAACCGTTTTGTTTTTCCCTACTTCTTTGATCAGCTGCCTGATTTCTACCAATTGATTTGGGTCAAGGCCGGTGGTAGGTTCATCCAGAATCAGTACCTCGGGGTCGTGAATCATGGCTTGAGCCAGTCCTACTCTTTGCCTGTAGCCCTTAGATAATTGATCTATTTTCTTGTGCTGCTCTCGCTGCAGGCCCACCAACTCAATCAGCTCGGCGACCCTGTTTTTTAGTGCTTTGCCTTTCAGGCCGTATAGTGATCCTGCGTACTCCAAAAACTCTTTGATGTACATCTCCAGGTACAGTGGATTATGCTCCGGCAGGTAACCAATGCTTCTTTTGGCCTCGATGGTCTCTGAATTGACATTAAAACCATTGACCGTTGCCTCGCCTGAAGTGGCTTTGATATATCCTGTTAAGATTTTCATTGTGGTGCTTTTGCCGGCACCATTTGGACCTAAAAATCCTACGATTTCACCCGGAGAAAGGTCAAAACTAATGGAGTCTATGGCCTTTTGAGAGCCATATTCCTTTGTGAGGTTTTGTATTGAAATAGACATATCACCACGAAATTAGCTATTCATGGCCATATCTAAAGCAGGTAGGTCAAGATGTTCTCTTACTTTCTTGGTCCAGATCTGATAACCCGCCGGATTCATGTGTAGCTCATCCTCTGTAAAAAGCTCTGGGCGGGCTTTTTTACCAGCCAGCATTTCGTGATGAATATCGAGATAATATCTATTCTCTTTACCCTTTAAATAACCCTCAATAAGCTGATTAGCTTCCTGTATGGTAACAATTTTCTCATTTCTGATCGGGCTGGGCTTGATACTTAAAAATGTTAGTGGAACGCCCGGAAAATGTTCATTTACCAGATCATTGAATCTTTTGAAACGTTCCAGAATTTGACGTGGAGAAACTTCATCTGCAATATCGTTATCACCGCAGTAAAAGAAGATTCTTTGAGGTTTTGTTTGACCAATCAATTGGTCAAAATAGACATTACAATGTTTAATTTGAGAGCCGCCAAATGCCAGGTTCAGACAAGGAAACTCGGGAATGTCTTCTTGTAGCGATTCCCATAATCTGAAAGAGCTGCTTCCATAAAACACGATTGGTTTGTCGGGAATATTTTCAAGTCTCGCTTTGGCCAGTTCGGCCACCTCTTCTCTAAATTCTTCCATTAATTCTGTTCTAATAATTCTAACCAGGAGTCGTCATTGGCTAAGGCCACAGCCTCATCTATAAACGTTCTGAATTCCTTGGTATAGGTCTCCAAAAACGCTGACATGTCCGTTCTGTTGTCTGGGTTTTCTACCTTTTCAGATATTTTAAAGGGTTTTTTTATGACCGCCGCAAAGGTGGTTCTATTTAGCCTTTTGTCAAAATTTGCAACAGCCACAGGTACAATTAATGGCTCTTTTTTCATTTTGGTAGCCAAAAGAAACGCTCCGGCCTTAAAGGCCTGCGGAGAGTTTTCTGTAGTAGAGCTGGTGCCTTCAGGGGCCAGCATGATACTGGTACCGCCTTCCAGGTATTGCTGGGCTGTGGCATAAAACTCACTACGCTGCTTTTTACGCTCTTCATGAGAGTCAAACTTGCTGCCGGACTCTCTGGTAAAAACCGGGATGTGTCCTAGTCGTTCATAATAATACTGATGCCCATACTCTTCACCACGGGGGATTCTTACTACTCTTACCCCGGGGTTCTGGTACTTTTTGTATAAGATAACAGAGGAGATAAAATGAGAGTCAAGCGTTAACTGAAAACGATTCGGGAGTGTATTGTACACATGGTTTTCCAGATGATTATAAATGAAAATGGCTGGCTCATCTGGTAGGTTCTCCAGTCCTTCTATTTGATATGAACTGTTTTCAAAGACTTCCAGAAATTGCTCTGCACATAAATCACGCACTTCTCTATGAGACAAATGAAACGGAGCACTTACCACTTCTGAGTATACCCTCAAAAGCCCGCTATAGAAATCACATTCGCGAACTACCTCTGTGAGGATATCCAAGGCACTATTCGCTATTCTTCTTTCCAGAGAATTCCCGGAGTCGGCCAGGTTTCTTAGTGAAAAGATGGCGTCTTGTAAGTGTAAGGTACTTTTGAGTAGATGTGGAACCTTATGAAGCTCAGAGGTAACATCCAGTTGCGTACAGTTTTGCTCAATCATATTGGTGACGGCAGCCACCTCACCATCAAACTTTATTCTTATCAATTTAGCTCTGGCAGATCGAAGACGATTGCTGTAAAACCATAATAATCGGAGATTAAATTTTACGGCTGTATCCGGATGATCGTGGAGGTATTGCGTCAGCTGCTCTGCGTCAATCCTGAAAACAGTGCTCGGTGCTAAAGCCAGACATGATAAGAAGTTCTGTTTTTTACCTGTGAGGCAATTGGTACTGATCAGGTATCCTCCATGATTGACGATTCTATGGTCGAGCTGAGTTTGAGCTTTGTCCACAGAATAAATCAGGGCTGTTTTGCCGTGCATATGTACATCAAAACTTTTTGAAGGGCTGTCTTGTGTAAACAGAACCTGTCCACGTTCCAGGTTTTGTACTTCTCCCATTTGCTCAAAAGCAATCAACTCTTCTTCCTCAAAAACCTCAAAAAATGGTGAACGCATTAGTAGGTCTAAAGGCTCAACACTTACGCCCTGCTCAATGCTTTGGTAAGTCTTAAGCTTTAATAAACTTTTATCAGAGACGGGCACCATTTGAGCTAGCATTTGCCAGGTGTCCTTGAGCATGAGCTGCGATTGTTCAGAAATGAACTCTAGTAAAGGCAGGCTACCCGCGGGCTCTTCTTCTAATAATTCTCTCAGGAATTCATGCTCCCAACAGATCAGCTGGCAATCTTCAGTGCAAGTGACTGTGGTAGCATATCTAAAAGGTTCTTTGAAACCAGACCAACCAACGGGCGTAAAGAGACGATTGCTCATCCCTACCACCAGCTCTTCCATTTCGTTTTCTACTTTTAAGGAGAAGGCTACGGCTCCGCTAAGAAGCAGATAAAATTTATCTGCCGGGCTGTACTGAGCCGTTATGATGTCTGTTTCTTTTTGTTCTAAAAGCTCTGCCTTATTCAGTAGCTTCTCTTTGAGAATTAAAGGCATTTTAGACAAAAAAGGTAGGCTCTCAAGGCTTACTGTTTTCGTGCTGCTCAATTCTTTTTTTGGTTTGTTGTCTCTTATTCAAAATGAAACTACAATCTCCATAGTTTATTGCCAATAATAATTTGGAATAAATGGAAAATACATTTGGAAAGAATAAGCAAAAAGTGGATTTATCCTATTTTGTATGGTTTTGACGGTACAAAACCAAATAAAAACCGCCTCCTGTAAAGGAGGCGGTTGCTAGCTTGTCGATTTGAAGTTTGTCTTGCGACTTAAAATATGTATTTGCCCTCAGCAAGCATGGCGTCGGCCACTCTTCTTCTGGCATCTTTTGTATTAAATGGTTCAATTTTGGTGAAACGCTTCAGCCCCATAAGCATCACACGAAGTTCATCGCCTTCAGCAAAAGCCTGGATGGCTTCTCTACCGGCCGTATTACATTTTACTACTGCATTATGAAGATTAATCATCATCATGTCTTTTTCAAGACTTACAGCTTCTTCGCCTTTAATACCTACGAGCTTCTCTACTCTTAGTATCGCAGATTCGGCACAATAAATCTCTATCAACATATCAGCAGCATTCATCAAAATCTCTTGCTCATGTGAAAGCTTCATCATGAATTTCTGAACAGCGGCTCCTGCTACCATCATAACAGCCTTCTTAAGGTTTTTAAGCACCTTCTTTTCGGCTGCAAATAATCCTTCATCGTCATCTCCAAAAGAAGGAATAGACATGATTTCTTTGGCTACTTCGCCGGCTGGGCCCATAAGGTCAAGCTCGCCTTTCATAGCTCTTTTGAGCAGCATGTCTACAATTAGAAGTCTATTGATCTCATTGGTACCTTCAAAGATTCTGTTGATTCTGGAGTCACGGTATGCTCTATCCATAGGAGCATCGGCAGAATAACCCATACCACCATAGACCTGCACACCCTCATCTGTCACGTAGTCAAGCACCTCTGAGCCATGTACTTTCATAATGGCACACTCAATGGCAAATTGCTCCAGAGCTTTTAGTTTAGCTTCAGCATCTGATTTGCCTTCTGCCAGTAATTTCTCAATGAGGTCATCAATGTTTTGACCGGCACGGTAAGAGGCAGTTTCACTCACCCAGATACGTGTAGCCATTTCACCAAGTTTATGCTTGATAGCCCCGAATCTACCGATAGAGATGCCAAACTGCTTACGTTCATTGGCATAGTTTACAGCATGATCTAACACGCCCTTGGAGCCACCTACAGCGGCAATTCCAAGTTTGATTCTACCCACATTCAGAATGTTCACGGCTATTTTGAAGCCCATTCCTCTGTCTGAGAGCATGTTTTCTACAGGTACCACACAGTCGTTAAAGAAAATCTGACGTGTGTCTGAGCCTTTGATACCCATTTTATGCTCAGGCTCGTTCATTGTAATTCCTTCATGTGTTTTTTCTACTATGAAGGCGGTTAGGTTTTTGTCGTCTTCTATTTTAGCGAACACAATGAAAACATCTGCGAAACCACCATTGGTGATCCACATTTTCTGACCATTAATTTTGTATGTTTTGCCATCGGCAGAAAGCTCTGCTTTGGTTTTACCTGAGTTGGCGTCTGAGCCCGAGTCAGGTTCTGTCAGACAGTAAGCAGCTTTCCATTCTCCTGAGGCTAGCTTAGGTAAGTACTTTTTCTTTTGCTCTTCATTACCATAATAAAGGATTGGCAATGTACCAATTCCAGTGTGAGCAGACTGAGCAACTGAAAATGAATGACCAGCACCCAAAACTTCTGCTACCAGCATTGAGGTATTGAAGTTCATACCAAAACCCTCGTATTCTTCTGGTACGGCAGTTCCCAATAGCCCAAGTTCACCGGCTTTATCCATCAAAGAAGAAATAAGCTCTGGTGTTTTGGCCTTGTCAATTTCATCCAGAATAGGATGCACCTCTGTTTTGAGGAAGTCGCGGCAGGTCTCTGCGATCATCTGCTGCTCTTCATTAAACTCTTCAGGAATAAAGACGTCTTGTGCCTGAGTTTCTTTGATCAGGAATTCGCCTCCTTTTATGGCTGAATGTTCTGCTACGGCTGACATATATAGTGTAAAATTTTAATGTAAAACTAAACAGTATGCACGCATACCTTTACAAATAAAGCAAAGAAAATAATGTTATGCAAGCATACTATATTAATTTTTCCAGAAAGAATTGGCTTTAAGGGCAGTTAGAAATGCTGGCCCTAAACACAGAACCGTTATCTGCTCTAAAACCCGGGTTCAATGTGACTGATTGGGCGGCTGTATATTGAATATTGCCTGAAGGCGAAGAGATAATCTGCTGGCTTTGTAAGCTTTGCTGACTCTGATATGGTGATTCAGATGAGCTAACCGTACCACTAATGTTTAGAGCATTAGGAAAACAAGAAGAAACCACTACCTGGGTAGGAGAGGTGCTATTGCTTAAGCAATGCAAAGTTTTGCAGGCTAATGTATAGGAATCTGTGCTGGCCGGACTAAATGTCAAAGGACTTCCGAAACTGCCATTACTCCACTGGTAAGTGCCGTTGCAGTTAGCTCCGGTCAATGTCACGGAGTCTCCGGGCCGAATTTGGCCGGCAGATGCTGTAAAGGATGGGTTGGTTGGTAATGTTAGCGTACTCAGGTCAATGAGAGGGCTAAAGAGAATTTTCTCAGAAGTAGGTTTACGAACATTTAGAGCATAGACACCAGAACCTACTGTTATGGAGTTTGTGCTGTCATAACCCCAGTTTAGTCTGATATAATTTGGACCAGGTAACACCGTATGACTTCGGCAGCAATTACCAAATTCTCCTTCAGCTTCTGCATCGGTATTATTTCTATTTGACCACGCGTAATTATTATATGTAGCAGGTGAAGTCAATGTAATAGGAGTTGACGCATTGCTAGTATTACATGACATCGTTGGTTCTATTAAATCCGTAGCCAATGTAGGTGTAGAAGAAGATAGAAAACCACCGGTAATGCTATTCACCCAGTAACTGGCATGTTCCAGAATGCCGGCGTCAGTATCCATGTGAATGTTATCATGCCTGTAGGTGGTACCTGTAATATTATCTGTAGTAGGCCCATTGAACACGTTGGCATCGTTATCAATAGTGGCCTGCTGACCGTTAATTACATTTGAGGCAGGATTAAAACTATAGGAAGCTCTGGCCACCATCCAGGTAAGGTTTGGGACCTCTGAGTGCTCTCGTGTTTTAGCGATAACCTGTTCCAGGTAAGCCCTGTATGTACTAGAGGCCGTACCGTGGTCAGACTCTCCTTGATGCCATAAGACTGATCTTAAGCCCGTAAGCCCAGTATACATTTTCATAACTATGGCGAGTGCTCCGTAAGGGTGGTCAAACTCTTCCTTAATAAAAAATGAAGGGTTTGTTAGAGGCTCGCCGTTGGCAGATTCTTTCCACCATTGAACCTTAGTACCCCCAAAAGCGGCTCCATAGAATAGAACAGGTACATTTAAGGCAGTCACTAAATCTTCGGAGACTTTACCCCAACACCAAGGTGCAGATTGAAATGGTCCAATAAATAGCGTATCATTTGCTACATCTGTAGAAGCCATTTTTGAGAAGCCGATTGGCAGAAGATCGTATGTATTTTCCCCATTTGAGAAGTGCATTACATTTGACCTGTCTTCATCAGAATCATAACCGATACCGGTTGGATAGTTCCCAACGTTAGGGTCTACATAATCGGTAATTCCTGAAGCGTTTGATTGTCCGGCAACGACAAAAACCTCCCCTATACCTACACGTTCTCTGCCTACCGAGTCAATCACCACGCCATCTTTATAGGCCTTAACGCCAAGTTTATACCAACCTCCGTTGGCCAAATACTTTCCGTAGAAGTACGGTTTATCATCACGGTAATCTATGGTTTGCCAAGATCCTTCTGTACCCTGACCGCTCACTCTTGGGAAAACTTTGGCGGTAATACTGTCGTATTCGGCCGTGAAATTTCCAGTGATATGTATGTAGGCTTGATTGGAGTTATTGCGTTGGTAGATCATTCGCTCTACCGGTAAAGAAAGAGAAATCTGAGCAACGGAAACCGCTGAGGAGAAAGCAAAAAGGCTTAAAAAGATTAACTTTTTCATGATGCGATGGCAAAAATAGCAGAAACTGAAGCATACCTGCCAGATTTCACTTTCAATTTGATTTTAAGGCAAGAAAAGCCGCTACTTTTGCCTCACATGGACCAGGCCAAACTCAAACAAGGTGTCTTGTATATGCTGATTGCTTCTTTCTGCTTTGCATTAGTAGGGGCATGTACGCGATTATTAAGAGATTCGATCAGTTCGGTAGAGTTGGTGTTTTTCAGAAACCTTATTGGCGTATTATTCATCGGCTACTCGGTGATGAGAAGGCCCCTGCAGCAGGTTGGTGGTAAGCCGGCTTTGCTGGTTTTTAGAGGTGTAGTGGGTACAATAGCTCTTTACACTTTTTTCTACAGTATTACACAGATAGGCCTGGCCGAGGCCATCACCTATCAGCAAACATACCCGGTTTTTATTGCTGTATTTTCTGTTTTTGTGGCGGGTGAAGGGCTTCGTAGAAAAGAGTGGATGGCCGTAATTCTGGGTTTTGCGGGGATCTGTTTCATTTTTGTGCCTCAAATGTCCGGAGGTCTGCTTTCTGCCCGAAATCATGTGATAGGCATCACCAATGCCATACTTACGGCATTTGCTTACATGAGCATCAGAGGCTTGAGTGCCTATTATGATTCCAGAAGTATTGTGCTTTCGTTTATGATATCGGGCATTATTTTGCCAATCATTTCTATGGGTATTGCGGAGTTTTATGAAGTACCTCAGCTCGATTTCATCATCGCATCTTACGTGACGCCTAAAGGCTCTGCCTGGCTTTGGATTTTATTGTTGGGAGTAGCGGCTATGATAGGTCAGATTTACCTTACCAAGGCCTTTAGTTATGGCAAGGCAGGTATCATCTCTGCGGTAGGGTTTAGCAATATCATCTTCTCCATTATTTTCGGGGTTATTTTGGGCGATCCTAGCCCAGGGATGCTGGCTTATTTTGGAATTGCTCTGGTAATTATTTCCGGAGTGATGATCTCCTGGCAAGGCAAAAAGAAATAGATTTATCTTTGTCAAAATTCTCCTCTTTTGCAGAGCAACGAACTATTTGATACCGAAACTGTCTTTGTGGATGTGCTGCTGCCGGTACCCATTCCGCAGGCATTTACTTATAGAGTGCCCCGTCATTTGGCAGAGCTGGTGATGACTGGCGGAAGGGTGATTGTGCCCTTTGGTAGAAACAGAGTTTTGACCGGGATCATTTCAAAAGTTCATGCCTCGCCGCCTGAGAAATATAAGGCCAAATACATTTCAGAACTCATGGATGAGTTTCCGGTGGTTACGGCTTCTCAGCTTTGGCTTTTTCAATGGGTGGCAGAATATTATATGTGTCACCCGGGAGAGGTGATGAATATGGCTTTGCCCTCGGGTATGAAGGTCAATAGCGAGTCCAGAATCCAGCTGAATCCTGACTTTGATGATCCTGATAGGTTGGATGATTTTGAGAAGGAAATCGTAAGTCTGGTAGAGGAGAAAGAGTCATTGTCATATGCTGACCTCAGCAAATTTACTGACGAGGTGAATGTCAATAAACTGATCAAAAAGTTAATTGACAAAGGTGCTATTATCGTTTATGAAGAGGTTAAGGAACGATATACGCCCAAAAGAGTAAAAAAGATAAGGCTGGCTAAAAATTTTGCCAATCAGGGTGCTGCCTTGAGTCTGGTTGATGAATTAGAGAAGAAGACAAAGCAGCAGGAGATCATTCTCAAGCTCCTAAGCCTTCTCCCTCCAGATAAAATTGCCACCAAAAACCTTCATGGAGTAGACAAAGCTTTTTTTAAAGATCTTTCCAGCTCTTCCTTGAAAACTTTGGTCAAAAACGATGTATTGGAGGAGTTTGAAGTTACCGTTTCTCGTTTTGAGCAATACGATTCCGATGAGATGATTTCTGTGAATTTGACAGAGCGGCAGCAAAATGCCTCTGATCAGATTATGGAGCAGTTTGCAGAGCAGCAGGTGGTGCTCTTTCATGGGATAACCGGTAGCGGGAAAACTGAAATATATATTGACCTCATTGAGAAAGTTTTGAGTAGTGGCTCACAGGTTTTGCTTATGCTTCCCGAGATCGCTCTTACTACGCAAATAGTCAGTAGGCTCCAGCGGGTTTTCGGAGATAAAATGGGTGTATATCACTCGAAATTCTCTGATAACGAACGCGTGGAGGTGTATATGGGCGTACTGAAAGGCAACTACCAGTTTGTAGTAGGTGTGCGGTCTTCTATTTTTCTTCCTTTTAGTAATCTGGGGCTTATTATTGCCGATGAGGAGCATGAAACCAGCTATAAACAGTTTGACCCGGCTCCACGTTACCATGCTCGTGATGTGGCCATAATGCTGGCTCATAAGTCGCACGCCAAAGTGCTTTTGGGCTCCGCTACACCCTCTTTTGAGTCTTACTGGCAAGCTCAAAACGGCAAATATGGTTTGGTAGAACTGCATCAACGTTTTGGCAAAGCGACCCTTCCATCTTTCGAGGTGATAGACATGAAAGAGGAACGCAAGGCAGAACGGGTGCAGCATGGTTTTAGTCAGAGTTTTCTGGAGGCTCTGGAAGCCAATATCAAACGTAAAGAGCAGACGATCATCTTTCAGAATAGAAGGGGATACGCTCCGTACCTAAACTGTGAAGAGTGTAACTGGATAGGGCAGTGTCATCAATGTGCCGTGAGTCTTACGCATCACATGTATGAAAACACCTTAGTTTGCCACTACTGTGGCTATAAAGAGACGGTGCCCAAGGTATGCCCGGTTTGTGAGTCTACCAGGCTTAAGTCGGTAGGGGTAGGAACCGAAAAAATTGAAGAAGACCTGCAGGTCATTTTTCCGGAAGCCAGAATTCTTCGGATGGATTTAGACACCACCAGAACCAAGAATGCGTATCAAAATATCATCAATGAATTTGCCGAAGGTGATGTGGATATTCTGGTGGGCACTCAAATGATTTCTAAAGGACTAGACTTTGATAATGTAAGCCTTGTGGCTGTTTTTAATGCCGATAAGATGATTTATTTCCCTGACTTCAGGGCGGCAGAAAGAGCCTATCAGATGATAACTCAGGTGAGTGGTAGGGCAGGAAGGAAAGAAAAACCGGGAACAGTTTTTATACAAACCGGTGGGCCAGAGCATAGTGTGCTGAAGTCTGTTTTAGAAGGTGATTATAAAGGGTTTTACGAGCGTGAGATCGGCGAGAGAGAAGGGTTTAATTATCCACCTTTCAGTAGGATTATCAGTATCACTACCAAGCATATCATGCGAAATGTTTCACATCAGGCGGCGGGTAAACTAGCCAATGCATTACGAAGCTATTTAGGAGCACAGCGAGTGCTTGGTCCCGAGAAGGCATTGGTGGAGCGAATCCGCAATCAGTACCTTTTTGAGGTATGGGTAAAACTGGAGAAGGAGAAGGTAAATATGAAAGCCGTGAAACAGTTTATTGCAGAGCAAATTATAGAACTCAACAGCCAGAAGGAGTTTAAAAGTGTTAGGTTTGTGGTGAATGTAGATGTGGTCTGATTCTTAAGACTATAGATTTGAGACTCCAAAATCATTGATTGTTATTGTCTCAAGCCTTCTGGCTCAATAGATTAAAATTAAACAAGATGGGCTTAAAAAACTCTCTTTCTGATTTGTTCAAACTAGGCGAGATCAAGGATAGTGTGATCAAGCTGATAGAGGCGAAGTTTGAGCTAAAGAAACTGGAAATACAGGAGAAAATAGAACGAGCTGTGGCCGATGCTATCTTTCGTTTTGTCTTTCTGGTGCTGGGTTCTATTGCCGTAGTTTTTTTATTAATGATAGCGGCCTGGGGCTTAAACCTTTGGCTGGGAGCTCCATGGGGTTATGTGCTAATTTTTGCTCTGCTAGCTATTACATTAGGCGTTATTTATCTCAAACGTACCGACATCAAACTAACCATAAGAGAGGTGATCCAGAAAGAAATGGATGCCATGGACAGTTAAGCTTCTTTTATCTCTTTTTTTCCCCACCAACTGGCCAGTAAAGAGCCTGTAACGTTCATCAATGGCCCGAAAATAGCGGATGCCAGCCCTACAGTGGCTACTCGGCCCATTTCTACAGCCAGTGCAGATGCCAGGCCGCCGTTTTGCATACCTACTTCTATAGAGATGGTTCGGCTATCGCGTTCATTCATGCCAATACCTTTAGCGGCAAAATAGCCGAATACATAGCCTCCGATATTATGGAGCAAAACAGCTACAAATAGCAATGCCCCTACGGTAGCCAACGAATCATGACCTTTGGCCGTCACAGTGCCGATGACGTAGGCAATACCAGCCATGGAGAAAACTGGAAGTACTGACTTGATAGAGGAGACGAATTTGGGAAGGAAACGGTTTAGGGCAAAACCCAATGCTACAGGCAATATGACCATCTGGCACATACTCCACATCATGGCCAGAAAATCGATATCAATAAACTGTCCGCCCAGGTATTTCATTAAAAGTGGTGTCAATACCGGTGCCAGCATGGTCGCAAAAGTGGTAAGAGTGATCGATAAGGCGATATTGGCTTTGGCCAGCATGGCGATGACATTAGATGCCAGTCCGCTTGGGCTACAGCCTATGAGCATGATGCCGGCTGCAATCTCAGGAGGGAAACCAAAAACATAGGCAATCCCAAAACCCCATAAAGGCATTACCATGAACTGTAAAACTACGCCAATGATCACTTTTTTGGGTGTTTTTACAATCCCGAGGAAATCACCCAAGGTTATGGTGGTACCCATACCAAACATGATGATCTGGAGTACCGGCTTTATTAAGGTGGTGAGTTCAAGATTGCCTACTTTAATGAAATATTGAGGGAAATTATAGGTGATGATCACCACCAAAATGACCACAATGGTGTAAATGTTATTTCTCATGGATAGGGTTTTGTACTAGCAATTTTCAAAATAAAATCGATTTTCGTCCTATGGAACGGAAAGATCGACGACAGAAAAGCTTCTCTATTTGTGTATTGCCTTCTCAATGCACAATTTACGAGGAAATTGAAATTGCTAAGCTGAAAGTCACATGAAAGAAAGACTAATATCTGTAGACGTATTTAGGGGTTTGACCGTCATGCTGATGACCCTGGTGAATAACCCTGGTGACTGGGGGAATGTGTATCCACCACTTTTGCATGCTTCATGGCATGGCTGTACGCCTACTGATCTGGTATTTCCGTTTTTCTTGTTTATAGTGGGTGTGACTACGGTTTTGGCTAGTCCTGCAGACGGTAGTAAGCCTGATATTACTAAAATTTTCATTAGAGCTTTACGGATATTTGGCTTAGGCTTATATCTGAATTTCTTCTCCAAGATTCAGCTTTTTGGACTTGAAGGCTATGCACTTTTGGCTGTTAGATTACTCATAACTGCCGTGGTGGTATATTTACTATTGACCAAATATGAGAAACGGCTTCAACTCATAAGTGCAGTAGCCGTGGTAGGTTTGATGTTCTTTCTGGCTTACGGTTTTGAACACTTTCAGAACGTAAGAATACCAGGGGTTTTACAGCGAATAGCCATAGTCTACCTCATTGTTTCTTTACTGTACAGAAGCCTAAGTTTGAAGATGATTGCTTTCATTGGTTTGGTTCTTTTACTTGGGTACTGGGCAGCCATGATGCTCATTCCTGTGAATGGTGAATTGGGAAATCTGGAAGCCAATGAAAATGTGGCTGCGATGATCGACAGGGTTTTTCTAAGTGGTCATATGTGGAGCCAGAGCAAAACCTGGGACCCTGAAGGCTTATTCAGTACACTCCCTGCTATAGGAACCGGGATATTGGGCTTGTTTGCCGGGTTGATAATCTCGGGTCGATTACTGAAAGATAAGAAATGGAGGACCTTACTATATGCCGGCTTTGCCTTAGTATTATTTGGCTATCTGTGGCATCAGGTTTTCCCAATCAATAAGGCCTTGTGGACTTCCACCTTTGTGCTGTTTACAGCAGGTTTGGCTTGTGTTTCTTTGGTGCTTATTCAGTTCATCGCTGAGAAGACAAAAGGAGAACAATGGGCTACGCCATTTCTGATTTTTGGAGTAAATCCAATGCTTGTTTTTTTCTTCTCCGGCATTATTCCAAGGGTATTATCTTCAATTAAAGTAGGCGATCAAGGCTTACAAGGTTATATCTATGATCATGTTTTAGGGTTCATTTCAGATCCTAAATTGCACTCATTGAGCTGGGCATTATTTTATCTGGTTTTCTGGTCTCTGATTCTACTTTGGTTCTGGAGAAAGAAGATATACGTAAAGGTGTAACGAAGATACCGATGTGATAGGGAACTGAGCTTAATTAACCTCCAATAGTGGTCATGCTCTCTGTTACTTCTGCAGATCTCAGAGACTCGGCTTCAAAACCATCTTTGGCTCTGTTAGTAAAGGCTGTGTACAGTTTTTCTTTGATGACTCCATTATCATTTTCAGATCTAAGGAGGTCTCTGATATTCATAACTCCGTCATCATAAAGACAGGTTTTAAGTGTACCGGTAGGTGTCACTCTGATGCGATTACACGTACCGCAAAAAGTACGGCTGAACGCCGCAATAACACCTACAGAGCCTTTGAAGTCATTGATCGCGTAATTATAAGACGTAGAATTTGGCTCATCTTGAAGTTTATGAAGTGAAGGGTAAGTCTCACGAATCATATCAATAATTCGGGTATGACTCATAAAGGCTTCTTTATTGATACCACTTCCATTGAAGGGCATTTCTTCAATAAACCTTACCGACACTGGAAGGTCCTTTGCCAGTTTTACCATCGGAATGATGTCCTCATCATTTTTACCCGCCATGATTACGGCGTTTATTTTGGTTTTGATATCATTCTCCAGTAGAGCATCTAGCGTTTTCAGTACGCTTGATAACTCATCTCGGCGAGTCATATCAATAAACCGCTGACGGTCCAGAGTGTCTAGGCTGAGATTGACAGAAGAAATTCCAAGAGCTTTTAATTCTGGTACCAAAGGAGCAGTTAGCACACCATTGGTAGTGATATTCACTTGCTCAATTCCATTCAGCTCCGTGATACTTTGCAATAGCTGCATCATATCTTTTCGGACGAAAGGCTCTCCACCGGTAATGCGAACCTTATTGATGCCCATTTCGGCCATGATGCTGACCATACGCACCATTTCTTCGAAGGTCAATAAGTGCGGCTTGGGCAAAAACTTGATTCCCTCTTCGGGCATACAATAGAAACAACGCAGATTACAGCGATCTGTCACTGCCAGTCGCAAGTAATTGATAGGTCTGCCATGGTTGTCTCTTATCATCTTTCTTTTTCCTCTTTGGCTTTTGCCAATTTACATCTACTTTGATAAAGTTTTAAGAACGATTCTCTCAAAATGCCTTCACTGTTTGTATAACGTGTTCCACCGCGGTTTTGATCTGTTCTTCGGTAGTAAATCTACCCAGACTAAAGCGAATTGAAGAGAACGCATCAGCTTCTGAAAGTCCCATTGCTCTCAATACATAAGATGGTTCTGTGGAGGCTGAGTTGCATGCCGAGCCATTTGAAACAGCTATTTTGGACATTCGCAGTAGTATTTCCTCTCCATCTACCCCTTTGAAGCAAATATTACTAATGCCCGGGACTCTTGGGCTAAATTCAGCATTGATTTGTACTTTATCTAAGGCACTTTTTAAGCTGTTCTCTAATAATTGAGTAAGGTTGTTTAGCCTCTCATGCTCTTTCTCTCGTTTACTTTCGGCTAATTTAAGGGCCTCAGCTAAACCAACTATGCCAGCGACATTCAATGTGCCGCTGCGGCGATTTCTTTGGTGCTTGCCGCCGTGAATTTGAGGCGTGAATGCAATATCTTTTTTAGCCAGAAGGCAGCCCATTCCTTTTGGCCCGTAAATTTTGTGGGCAGAAAAGCTAACGAAGTCTGCATTGGGTATTGCCAACTTACCTGCTCCCTGAGTAGCATCGATATGTACTTTTATGTCTTTCTCTTTGCAGAGGTCAATAACCTTATCAACAGGAAGAAGGACTCCGGTCTCATTATTCACTTGCATTATAGATACCAAACGAGTGTTTGAGGCCAGGTGTGACTGAAGTTCTTGGAGGTCAATTTGGCCTGCTTCATTTACTGGCAGATAAACGACTTCAACTCCCTTTTCTGCCAGATAGTGTGCCGTATCTATGGTAGCCTTATGTTCTGTTTGAACCGTAACTAATTTTCCCTTGAAATTTAGTTTCTCAAAAAAGCCAGTCAACGCAAGGTTGATAGATTCTGTAGCTCCGGAGGTGAAAATGACTTCTTTTGACCCAAAACCAGAAAGCTTGGCAATGCTTTTCTTTGCTTCATCTACAGCCTCTTCAGCCAGCCAGCCATAAGCATGAAATCTGCTGGCGGCGTTTCCGTAAGACTCTGTAAACCAAGGTAACATACTCTCCATTACCGCAGGGTCTACGGGCGTGGTGGCAGCAAAATCAAGATAGATGGGAAGATCAGAAGCCTTCATTGGTCGCCATTCTTACGAGTTCGGCAGTATTATTCAAGCCCGTTTTCTTGAGCATATTGGCACGGTGGTTACTCACGGTTCTAATACTAAGCGTGAGTCTTAAAGCAATGTCTTTACTGCTAAGTCCTTCGGCAATAAAACGAAGGATCTCCTTCTCCTTTTTAGAAAGCTTATCCAGCACACTTTCAGATCTATTCACTTTGGCTTTAGGAATACCCTGACCTTGAAGAGTGGAAACAAGAATGGCCGATACCTCAGGTGGGAAGTATTTTTCACCACTATGCACAGTTTTCATTGCCTTTAAGATCTCTTCTTTCTCGGCATCTTTAAGAATATACCCATCTACACCATTTGTGACACTATTGACAATGTAATCTGGGTCATTATGCATAGAGAATATCAGCACTCTAACTTTAGGAAATCGAGCCCTGATTTTTTTTGCGGCCTCAATGCCGTTCATGCCCGGCATGTTTACATCCAGAAGTATGAGGTTCGGTTCCAGAACAGGTATTTTCTCAAGGGCCTCTTGTCCGTCAGATGCTTCTCCGGTAATTTCTAATCCCTCTTCTTCTTCCAGAAGAAATTTCATTCCCTTTCTTACAACCTCGTGGTCGTCTACAAGAAGAAGTTTAATAGGCTCAGACATTACTCATTTACTGGTTTCACCGGCAATTTAATGAAAATGTCGGTTCCGCCACCCTTGATTGTAGTGAGTTTAAATGAGCCATTCAGAAGCTCCGTCCTTGTTTTCATGTTTTCGATACCATTATGGATCAAAGACATCCTGCTTTGCTTAAGCTCATTGGTGTCAAAGCCAACGCCATTGTCTGTAATACTGAGCTCCAGAGCATCATTATTGAGGTTCAGGCTCACTTTCGCGATACTCGCCTGAGCATGTTTCATGATATTATTGAGGGCTTCCTGAACAATTCTATAAATGGCAATCTCAAGCTTCTGATCGTATCTCTTTTCGGGCTCGTCAATATCCAGTTCTATCTCGATATCAGGAGAGGTATTATGAGAAACCAAGATTTTCAAGGCAGAAGAGATGCCGTAGTCATTGAGAACTGTTGGCATAAGTGTAAAGGAGACCGCCCTGGAGGTGTCAATGGTTTCATTGAGCAGTTCTCGGGTCTGCTCATAGGCTTTCTGATATTTTTCAGATACATCTGCAGATTTAAGTCGGCTCAGGCCTAGCTTAACACCAGTGAGCATTTGGCCCAGCCCGTCATGAATTTCTCTGGAAATTCGCTTTCTCTCCTCTTCCTGTCCTTCTAATAGTGAAGCTGATCTAACCTTGTCTTCGGCCCTTTTGAGCTCGTATCTTTCTTTGATAGCCTTATCCAAGTCTTCCTGAATTGTTTTGAGCATTCTATTAGAGACGGATAACTGGCTGTAAGTATCTTCTAATTTCTCACGAGAGTCAATGAGCTCATTGATCACCTTTTTGACATAATTTGACAAAGGCTGAAAAATGAATAAAAACTCAATAACCAAGGTAGCCAAGGTTAAAAACAGAATAAGGAATTCTATTTTTTTGAGGTTTGAGAGGGTTCTTGCACTTTGATGGTCGTATTCATAAACGATACTATCCATTGTGTCAAGAAAAACAGATTCACTCTCCAGCAGTGTAGTCAGGTCAGCATCTGACTCACCGGTAATCTGGCCTTTAAAAATTGAGATCATCGTCTCGTAAGACGGTGTAATCGCAATAAACAGACTGTCTATGGTCGCATTGTTTTTTACCTGATACCGCTTTTCTTCAACCAGTTCATTGTCCTTTAGTCCTTTGTGTACGGTTTCCCAATCGCTCAGACTTTCTTCAAATTCTGAATCAAGATTTGTGTTCCAATGGTCAGGACTGGTTTGATGAAGAATCGCCAGTTTGGTAAGTCTTTGAGAAAGCATCCTTTGCCTTCCGGCAAGGTTAATTATACGGCTACTATCTGTGTTATTGCTAAGAATAAACTGGATAAGGCCGTGCCCGGCGAGCGTAAGTATAGCCACCAGAGACAAGGCAATAATGTACTGTATAGTAAGTCTTTTAGATACTGCCTCGTCTATTGAGTTCATACTGACGCCGTCGATTATTTCATCGTCCTGCGTCATTCCACTCCTATATAAACTAAATCGTTGTCTATTTTAATAGGGTAAGTTTTAATGCTGTACTCTTCGCCACTGAGGCAGGAACCTGACTCCAAAGAAAAGGTTTTTTTATGAAACGGACACGCCACCTTCGGTGTATCATCTGAAGAGCCGATCATTCCACGCGAGAGAGCCATCTGCTGCTTATGCGGGCATAAGTTTTGAGTAGCGTACCATTCCCCTCTACGTGTAAAGTTATAAATGGCTATCTGTTCTTCATTGATCAAAACACAGGCTCCACCGTTTTCTGGCACATCATCTGTTTTACAAGCCAGCGTCCAATTTATTTTTTCCATTACTTCAGACATATCTTTTTGTGTTTGGGAGGGTCCGGAAGACTGTCACCCCACTTGTTATTAAAATGTTTAGGCGTTCCAGTCTGCTGCTTTTACCTGATCTCTCATTGGAACTAATTCTACATTCGGGTCTTTGACCTCCGGTGCATTTACGAAATGAGTAAAGCGTTTTCTAAGCTCAGGAGTCTCTACCACCTCTTTCCACTCACATTTGTATTTTCCTACCAGTGAATCCATTTCAGCTTCCAGTTCATCATTGATGCCCAAAACATTGTCAATTACCACAGATTTGAGGTAAGAAATACCACCTTCTAGTTTATCTAACCAGGCGGCTGTACGCTGAAGTGGTTCTGCCGTTCTGATATAGAACATCAGGAATCTATCAATGTATTTTATACAATCTTCAGAGCTCAGGTCTGTAGCCAAAAGGTCTGCATGGCGAGGTCGGGTTCCTCCGTTTCCGCAGACGTACAGGTTCCAGCCTGCTTCTGTGGCGATAATTCCAAAGTCTTTACTTTGGGCCTCTGCACACTCTCTGGTACAGCCAGAAACTGCTGACTTCAGTTTATGAGGAGATCGGAGTCCTTTGTATCTGTTTTCTACTTCAATAGCAAAGCTTACGGCATCTTGTACCCCAAAACGACACCAGGTAGTACCCACACAGCTCTTTACTGTTCTTAAGGCTTTACCGTAGGCGTGACCACTCTCAAAGCCGGCGGCTACCAGTTCTTCCCAGATTTTAGGCAGGTCACCCACGTGTGCACCAAACATATCAATTCTCTGACCACCGGTGATTTTGGTGTATAAACCATATTTTTTTGCCACTTCACCGATCACAATTAGCTTGTCTGGGGTGATCTCCCCACCAGGAATACGAGGTACCACAGAGTATGTTCCACCTCTTTGAATATTCGCCAGGAATCTATCGTTTGAATCTTGCGATACATCACGACCCTTTTCCAGGACATTATCGTTCCAAAGACTAGCCAAAATTGAGGATACGGCTGGCTGACATTTTTCGCACCCGTCGCCGGTTCCATGAGCCTTCAGTACTTCGTCAAAGGTCAAATGACCCTTCATTTTGACGAGGCTTAGAAGCTCTTGTCTGGTATGGTCAAAGTGCTCACAGATAACTTTACGTTCTATAATTCCTTGCTCTTTTAACACCCCACTAACGAGGTCTTGAACTAAAGGCACACAGCCGGCACAGCCTGTACAAGCTTTGGTAGATTTTTTTATTTCATCTATTGTACGGCACCCATCATTAATTTTTTCAATGATATCGCCTTTTGAGACCGCTTCACACGAACATATTAGAGCACTGTCTGGAAGAGCCATTACCCCAGCACCTTCATCCTCGCCTCCTCTTGATCCCAAAATCATATCTTCAGGATCTGCAGGGATAGGCAATTCATTTATACAGACCTGCTGCAGCATATTGTATTGCTCAGCATCGCCAATTAAGATACCACCAAGTAATTTTTTATTATGTGTATCAATGTTAACACGCTTGTAGATGCCTTTTGCTTTGTTTTCATAAACAATAGTCTGGCAATCTGGCTCTTCAATAAAGGCATTACCAAAACTGGCTACATCTACTCCGATTAGCTTGAGTTTAGTACTCATATCAAATCCTGTAAACTCTACCTTTTTGGAGATCGCAGGCTTATCAAGCTTGGCGGCAATTGAGTTAAATGCCACTTCTGACATTTCATAACCCGGAGCTACCAGGCCATAAATCATATTATCATATAAAGCACACTCACCTATGGCAAAAATATTTTCGTCAGAGGTTTGCATTTGTTCGTTAACAAGAATACCACCTCGAGGCCCTACTTCCAGGCCGGCCTTACCCGCAACTTCATCACGAGGTCTTATCCCTGCAGAGATGACGACCATATCAGCTTCCAGGAATTGTCCATCATGAAACTCTAAGCCTGTAACTGAACTTTCGCCACTAAATCGGGCTGTATTTTTACTGCAATGCACGGTTATGCCCAGCTCATTCAGCTTACCTTCCAGGATAGAAGAACCTTTATCGTCAATTTGCCTTGGCATTAACCTAGGGGCAAACTCCACCACATGTGCATCTTTAATACCTAGATCTAATAACGCTTTTGCTGCTTCCAGACCCAAAAGGCCACCACCTATAACTACACCTCTGCTGGCCTTTTGAGCATAGGCTTTCATCAAGTCAAGATCTTCAATGGTACGGTAAACAAAAATACCATCCATGCCTACACCTTGTATATTAGGAACAAAGGCTCCAGAGCCTGTAGCCATAATGAGATAGTCGTATGTCTCAGAAACTCCTCTGTGAGAAGTAACTGTCTTTTGCTCAGGGTTTATCTCTGTGATAGAATCGCCCAGGTAAAGTTTGATTCCGTTATCAGTATACCACTCCTTAGGAGCCATGGTGAGTTCTTCTAAGGTTTTTTCACCGAAATAGGCACTTAAATGAACGCGATCATATGCTGGTCTGGGCTCTTCGCCAAAAACCACTAATTCTACGTCATCATAAATAGGGGAGTTTACGGCCTTCTCACAGAATTTGTAACCCACCATTCCATTTCCTACTACTACGATCTTGCACTTTTCCATTAGCAAATAGCATTAATTATGTAAAAACAACTAATAATTATACTCAATTCTAAAATTTGTTCAAATGAGTACTTACTAGTGATTCAAATGTATGGCAATAATTAATAATAGCAAAATAAAACACTAATAAATAGCATATAATAAAAATATTATGGCATCAATAGGAACTTTAATTTTAAATTGTTTCATTTGTTAAGAATTAGAAAATAAGTATAAATACTCATTATGAAATTATCACTTTTAGGAGCGGGGCCAGGAGATGCAGAGTTAATAACTATGAAGGCCGTAAGGATACTGGGAGAAGCAGATGTGGTAATGTATGATGCATTGGCAAACGAGTCTCTTCTGACTTATGTGAAACCAGAAGCAGAACTAATATATGTAGGTAAGCGAAAGGGGATGCACTCAGTATCTCAGGATGAAATCAATAGAATCATTCTGGAAAATGTAAAAGCTGGCAAACATGTGGCCAGGCTTAAAGGTGGAGATCCCGTGGTGTTTGGGAGAGGGTTTGAAGAGATGGAAATGGTTGAAAAGTATGGAGTTGAGGTAGAGTTAGTGCCAGGTATTTCCAGTTCAGTAGCGGTGCCTTGTCTTGCTGGAGTGCCGGTAACAAAAAGAGGTGTCAGCGAAAGTTTCTGGGTATTGACAGGGCATACCAAGAGTAGCCAGCTACCTGAAGATATGTATTTGGCAGCCAGATCAAACGCCACAGTTATCATACTTATGGGTATGAGCAAGCTGGCTGAGATATGTCAGGTTTTTATAGATGCAGGAAAGGAAGACCTGCCGGCGGCTATTATTCAGGAAGGGTCCACAGATCGTGAAAGAATGGTAGTGGGTGAGGTTGGTACAATCGCCGAGAAGTCAAAAAAAGAAGGAGTGTCTAATCCTGCGGTGATTGTTTTTGGAGAAACAGTGAAGTGTTCTCCTGAGTATTTGAAATCAGAAGTAAATAGACAAATCAATGCTTATGTCTGAGAGTAAGTTAATCAAAAAAGAGGTGTATAAATCTACCTGTAGCTACTGCGGAGTGGGCTGCGGCGTAGATATCATCAAAAAGACTGATGGTAATATTCTGATTGAAGGAGATAAGGATCATCCTGTAAATAGAGGTATGCTATGCTCAAAGGGGATGAATCTTCACTATACTGTTAATGATACCTCAGATAGGCTACTTCATCCTCAGATGCGATACAGCAGAGCCATGCCTCGCCAAAAAGTTAGCTGGGATACGGCCTTGGATAGAACTGCAGCCGTCTTTAAATCTTTGATGGAAAAATTCGGGCCTGATTCTGTAGCATTTTACGTTTCGGGTCAGTGTCTTACTGAAGAATATTACCTCTGGAATAAACTCATGAAGGGGTTTATTAAGAGTAATAATATAGATACTAACTCTAGGCTCTGTATGAGCTCGGCGGTAGTGGGCTATAAAAAGACTTTGGGAGAAGATTCTGTGCCTGTTTGTTATGATGATATTGAGTTAAGTGATGTGATTTTAGTAGAAGGTGGTAATCCGGCTTGGTGTCACCCTATTTTATGGAGAAGGGTGGAGGCTCATAAGGAGGCTAATCCTGATGTGAAGATCATTTGTCTGGATCCCAGAAAGACACAAACTGCTGTTTCTTCTGATTTACATATACCGCTTTTACCGGGTACAGATGTGTTTTTTAATAATGCTGTTGGGCGAGAGCTGATTGACAATGGCTGGGTAGATCCTGCCTTTATCGAGAAGTCTACTTTAGGTTTTGAGGACTATAAAAAGGAAGTTTGCTCAAAGACAATTGAGGAATATGCTGTGCTTTGCGGCATTTCTGTTGAGAGTATCAAGCAGACGGCTCAGTGGATTGCTAAAGCAAAAGGCTTTTTGAGCATGTGGACTATGGGCTTAAACCAGTCTGCTATAGGCGTAGAGAAAAACCTTTCTTTGATTAGTCTCTCGCTTATTACCGGTAAAATCGGAAAGCCGGGGAATGGTCCTTTCTCTTTGACGGGTCAGCCCAATGCCATGGGAGGTAGAGAGGTTGGAGGTTTATCGAACATGTTGGCTTCTCATCGTGATTTCACAAATCCTACTCATGTAGAGGAGATGGAAAGCCTTTGGGGGGTTAAGGGTCTTTCTACAAAGGCTGGCTTATCTGCTACCGAGATGTTTGATGCCTTAGAAAGTGGAAAGTTAAAGGCAGTGTGGATTGTCTGTACAAACCCTCTGGTAAGTTTGCCAAACCTGAAGAAGATTGAAAATGCCCTGAATAAGGCGGCTTTTGTGGTGGTTCAGGATATTTCAGGCAACTCTGACACGGTTGCTTTTGCAGATGTGGTTTTGCCGGCCGCTGCCTGGGCAGAAAAAGAAGGTACCATGACCAATGCCGAACGCCGAATCTCAAAGCTGGATAAGGTAGTGGAGGCTCCAGGAGAGGCACTTCCAGATACAGAAATCATTTGCAGGTTTGCTGAGAAAATGGGATGGGGCGAGTCTTTTGATTACAGCCATCCATCAGATATATATAATGAGTACAAGAAAACCACAATCGGTACTAATATCGATTGTAGCGGGGTGAGTTATGATTTGTTAAGCAAGGGCACTTTGCAATGGCCGTATACACAGAATGGTCAAACTCAAAGTCGTTTATTTACAGACCATCAGTTTTATACCTCTGATAAAAAGGCGAGGCTTCTTCCTGTAAAAGGAGTGAATACCTCTGAGTCTACCTCAAAAGATTTCCCGTTGGTATTGCTTACCGGTAGAGTAAGAGACCAGTGGCATACCATGACCAAAACCGGGAAGGTGAATAGGCTGAATCAGCACAAAAGCAAGCCTTTTGTGCAAATGAATCCTGCTGATGCTGCCGAGCGAAAAATTAAAGATGGGAAGCTGGTAAGTGTTAAAGGGCTGAGAGGGGAGCTGAGGGTAAAAGTAGAAGTGACTGAGGATGTACGCCAAGGTACCTGCTTTATGCCGATGCACTGGGGTAAAATTTTGAAAAGTAATTTAGGGAGGGCAAATGAACTGACCGGAGACAAGGTAGATCCAATCTCCAAAGAGCCTGATTTTAAGTACTCTGCAGTTCAGATAGAACTATATAAGAAGCCTTCTGAGAAGATAATTGTGATAGGGGCCGGTTCTGCTGGTCTTGGTTTTATCAATACCTACAGAAAGCTCAATTTCAGTGATGAGATTAAGGTTTTTTCGAAGGAGATTTATCCTTTTTATAACCGTGTTATGCTGCCCGATTATGTTAGCGGAACCCAGCGATGGGAGCAGCTGGTAAAACTGAGAGAAGAGCAATTTAATGATAATGCCATCAGAGTTTACAAGGGTGTAAGTATTCGACACATTGACCGCAAAAACAAGGTTGTGGTAGATTCTAATGGCGATGAGCATAGTTATGACAAGTTATTCCTGGGTATGGGTAGCCGAGCTTTTATGCCGGGTAACTTCCCTAAAATGGGAGGGATATTCAATATGCGAAGCCGTATGGACGCAGATGCCCTTGAGCCATTTATTGCTAAGAATGGCCGGGCGGTTATCGTAGGAGGGGGGCTTCTTGGTTTAGAGATGGCGGCCTCTTTAAGAGAGATAGGTATGCCGGTAACGGTGGTTCAGAGAATCGGTCGTTTTATGGATCGCCAGCTTGATGTACAGGGCAGCTCCATTTTACATGAAGAAATTATTAGCCGAGGCATTGAGGTTTTTTATAATGACGAGGTAGAGCAATTCTTCGGAAACGGAGAAATAGAATCTGTCCGACTTAAATCTGGTCACAAGCTGGATTGTTCTCTGGTGATAGTGGCGGCTGGTACCAGACCAGGTATAGAAATTGCCAAAGAGTCTGGCTTGGAGTGTAATAGAGGAATTGTAGTCAATGACTACATGCAAACCTCAGATCCATCCATTTTTGCCTGCGGCGAAATAGCTCAATGGCGTGGTGAAATGTGGGGAATAACTGCGGCCGCTGAACAGCAGGCAGAGGTAGCTGCTAAATTTATTTCCGGTGATATTTCATCTCCGTATAGAGGTAGCCTTTCAATGAATATCTTAAAAATGGAGGGGCTTGATTTATGCTCTCTGGGTGAAATAGAAACTCCGGCAAATGACCCTACTTATGAAGAGGTTATCTTCTTAGATAAGGCGAAGCACTACTACAAAAAATGTCTGATTAAGGATGATAGACTAGTAGGAGCGATTCTCATTGGTGATAAATCTGAGTTCCTGGAATTCAAAGACCTTATTGCTAACAAAATCGAACTTTCAGATAAAAGGCTAGAGCTGCTTCGCTCAGGTAAAAAGGCCGAGCCGGTTATAGGTAGATTGGTATGTTCATGCAATAGCGTTGGTGAAGGAAATCTGAAGCAGAAAATAGAAGCCGGAATTTGTGATTTTGCAAAACTATGTGATGCTACAGGAGCAGGAGCAGGTTGTGGATCTTGCAGACCAGAAGTGAGGTCTATCATTGAGATTACTCAAAGAGAGCAGCAGATAAAAGAATTGAGTGAAAAAGCAGTAAAAGTTTAAAGATGATACAGGACTTTAATGTAGTTAGGGTGAATTATCTGGGTGGTATTGCATCGCCGGGTGAGCTTAGAAACCTACTGGAGATTTTAAGAATCTGTGAGGTGTCTGATCTAAGGTTTGGTCTAAGGCAGCAGTTGATTTTTAAGGTTTCTGTACTTCATGAAAAAACATTTAACCAGCGAATGGAAAAGGCTGGTATAGACCACTATATCGATGGTAATCCTCATCCGAATGTGGTTAGTTCTTATGTGGCAGAGGAGGTGTTTCAGTCTGGGAATTGGCTTACTGAAGGTATTTATAAAGATGTTTTTGACGGTTTTGATTTTAATCCAAAGCTGAAGATTAACATTTCAGATAATGACCAAAGTTTTACGCCGTTTTTCTCTGGTCACATCAATTTTATATCCTCAGCCAAGCCTAACTTTTGGCACCTGTATTACAGAAAGCCAAAGAGTAATGATCTTATAGAGTACGACGAACTTCTGTATAGTACCGAGCTGGCGGCCATCGCCAAAAAAATTGAGGTAAACCATTTTCAAAATAAAACCCCTTTTGAAGGTTTACCAAAGGTGATCTCATCTGAGATTGACCGCAAGCTGGAGCTTCCTCAATTTACACTTCCTTATTATGAAGGTTTTAACAGATACGGCAGGAAGTCGTGGCTCGGTATTTACAGGAGAAATGAGGTATTCAAAATCAACTTTCTGATTGATCTGTGTACGCTGTGTATAGAGACTAAAATCGGGGAGGTTTGCCTTACGCCGTGGAAGTCAATCATTATCAAAAACATTGATAATAAGGATAGACCAAAGTGGAGTAGTCTTTTGGCAAAGCATGATATTAATGTACGTCATGCCGCCAATGAATTGAATTGGCAGATAGAAGATGACTCTCCCTCTGCCCTCCAGCTAAAGGCCAGACTGGTGAGGTATTTTAACCAGAAAGATTTAAGGAGTTTTGGTATCTGTCTGGGTATAAAGACAAGGCCCGGCACTGAGGTTTTTGCAAGCATTCTGGTGACGAGAAAGAAATACCTGGGATTGAGCTTTTATGACATCACCTATACCAGAGATTATGATCCAAATGGAAGAGAGGTGGCGTATTACGCCAAAAATGTACTTGGTTTCAATTTGCCTGAGAAATTGAGACGTTCCGTTTTGGAGTTTAATGAGCATATCGCTTTTTATCAGGAGCCAGAACCAGGTCAAAGCTCTGTGCAGTCAAAAGATGTAGAGCTGGTGGAGGTCTATGAGTGCAAAAATTGTAAAACGGTATATCATGATGCGTTCGGAGATGCGGTAAATGGTATTCTGCCGGGAACTCCGTTTTCAGAGGTCGATGATGACTATACCTGCCCCGTGTGCTTTTCTTCTAAGAATGAGTACCAGAAAAAAACTTTAGCCTCTTCTCTTTTTGTGGAAAATACTTAATGAATCTTCTTTTCGGTTTGAGTTGATACAATTTGCCCTCTTCGGAGGGCTTTTTGTTTGAGTATACTTAGTGGTGATTTGAGGGGGTGCGTTTTGAGGCTTGTAAAATATTATACCTTTTTATTGATTCAAAACAGAATAAAAGTTTGTACTTGTGATATTTCAAATCGATTTGATAATGCTTGTTTGAGAATATGCAAAATTATCAATTTGTGATATTCTTAAATTGACTTGTAATAAATAAAGAACATGCCCTTAATTATACCAAATACTCATTAAATACTTTGAGGATAAGACTGAATAGTACTTAATTCGAATATCAATCAATTGAGTATTAATACTTAGTTGATCAAATAAAAAAGCCCCAGTGGATTCGTGGTCCGAAAGGGGCTATAAGTAGAATAAGTAAAACTTAAACTTCTCAAAAGTATGAAAAAATTAATTGGCATCAAGTATCTGACCGCTCTTCTAATAGGAGGCTTGGCTTCAGGTAGTGCCTATGGCCAGTTTACTCTCTCGGCCGAAGTAAGACCCCGTACCGAATTTAGAAATGGTTTTAAAACTCCAACCTCAGATGGATTTGAACCAGCAGTGTTTACAGAACAAAGAAGTAGACTTTATGTAGACTACAAGCAAGACAAGTATCAGCTGAAGCTGGCTTTTCAGGACGTTAGATTCTGGGGGCAGACAGGCCAAATTTTTAAAAGTGAGCCGGGTGCTACTTTCTTAAGTGAAGCCTGGGGACAATTACAGCTTTCTCCGAAAGTAGGAATTAAGGCTGGTCGCCAAATTATTTCTTACGATAATCAGCGTTTTTTAGGAGGTCTTGAGTGGGCTCAGCAAGGTAGAAGACACGATGCTCTTTTGTTCAAAATTAATGATGCAGCCAGCAAGCTGAAATTAGACATCGGTTTCGCCTTTAACTCTGATCAGGATATTGCAGAGCCTGGTTTTTTACAAAGACCTGCTGCTAACTTCTACTCAGTAGGAGGAAACTACAAAACAATGCAGTATGCATGGTTACACAAGGATTTTGAAGCCGGAGCCTTCTCTTTACTTGCTTTGAATGATGGACGTCAGAATGCTGATTCTACCATGTCATTTAAGCAGACCTTTGGATTTATCGGTTCAAAAAATGTAGGCAAAGTGAAGCTGGCAGCTGATGTATATTATCAGACAGGTGAACTGTCAAAGAGAAAAGTTAATGCCTTATTGGCAGGTGTAAACGCTACTTTCAAAACGAAAGCTACGCCTATTACAATTGGTTATGAATATATCTCTGGTAAAGATGATTCAGATGCTTCTTCTACCATCACAAACTTCAGCCCTGATTTTGGTACCAACCACGCTCATAACGGTTTCATGGATTACTTCTTTGTAGGGCCAGCTAATGGTAATGTAGGTGTTCAGGATATATACCTTAAAACCAAGTTTAAGTTAGGTAAAGGTGCACTACTAGCACACGCACATGAATTCCTTACAGGATCAGAACAACTTACTGAATCTGGTGGTGTAATTGAAAAAGCGATGGGTACTGAGATAGACCTGGTTTATGTTCAGAAAATCGGAAAAGACGTAACACTGAACCTGGGCTTCTCTCAACTTTTTGGCACAGAAACACTAACAACATTAAGACCTGGAAACTCAAAGTCTAATAATTGGGCGTGGGCTATGATCACCTTTAAGCCTACACTATTTAGCTCTGACAAATAATTAAGAAAAAAATATAATTAGAAATACTCATGAAAAGAAAATATTTACAATGGTTTGCACCTGTTTTAGCTCTAGGCTTGTTTCTACAGTCTTGTGGCTCATCTGAGACCTCTGAGGGCGAAGAAGTAGCCGTAGCGGTAGGTGCTGAGATTGAAAAACCACAGCTTACTTTTGGCTTTATCAAGCTTACAGATATGGCACCTTTGGCCATTGCAAAAGAGCTTGGATATTTTGAAGATGAAGGCCTTTACGTAACTATTGAAGCACAGTCTAACTGGAAAAACGTTCTTGACCGTGTAATTGATGGCGAGCTAGATGGTTCACACATGTTGGCTGGTCAGCCAATTGCGGCTGGTGCTGGTTTTGGCCGTCAGGCAGAACTGGTAACTCCATTCTCAATGGACCTGAATGGTAACGGTATTACTGTTTCCAATGATGTATGGGCTAAAATGAAGCCAAATGTGCCTAAAGGTGCTGATGGTAAGCCTATTCACCCTATCAAAGCAGATGCTTTGAAGCCGGTAATTCAAGAGTATAAGAATGGCGGTAAGCCTTTCAAAATGGGTATGGTATTTCCGGTATCTACGCATAATTACGAGATCAGATATTGGTTAGCGGCAGCTGGTATTAACCCAGGTTTCTATACTGCTGATAATATTCAAGGTCAGATTGATGCTGATGTTCTTCTTTCTGTGACTCCTCCGCCACAAATGCCAGCTACACTTGAGGCAGGTACTATCTACGGTTATTGTGTAGGTGAGCCTTGGAATCAGCAGGCAGTGTTTAAAGGAATCGGTGTGCCGGTAACAACGAACTATGACGTCTGGAAGAACAACCCTGAGAAGGTTTTTGTAATGACAAAGAAATTTGTAGAAGAGAACCCAAATACAGCTAAGGCGGTAACTAAAGCCTTAATCAGAGCTGGTAAGTGGTTGGATGATCCAGCCAACAGACCACAAGCTGTAGGTATACTTTCAATGCCTGATTACGTAGGTGCTGACTCTGTAGTTATTGCAAACTCAATGACAGGTACGTTTGAGTTTGAGAAAGGTGATAAGCGTGAAATGCCTGATTTCAATGTATTCTACAAGTATAACGCTACATATCCATTCTACTCTGACGGAGTTTGGTTCCTTACTCAGATGAGAAGATGGGGACAGATTCCTGAAGAAAAGCCTAAAGAGTGGTACGATGAAACCATCAGAGACATTTACAGACCAGATGTATGGCTTAAAGCAGCAAATGAGCTGGTAGCCGAAGGGAAGATTCCTGCAGAAGATATTCCCGAAACAGATGGCTATAAGTCACCTACTGCTGACTTTATCGATGGCGTAACCTATGACGGTAAAGATCCGATAGGCTACCTAAGTAATTTCGCAATAGGTAATAAAGACTAGAATTTTTCCGGGCTCTTTGGCTTGCGAGTCAAAGAGCCTCTTTATCAAAAATAAACAAGTACTATCAATGAAAACGACAGCAACACTTAAAAAGCCGATTGATTTTTCATTCCTAAAGCCTGGATTTCTGAAAGGAAGTAAGTTAAAAGGGCTTCTGTTCACTATTGTATCTATCATCGCCTTTGTGGGTATCTGGCATTTAGGAGCCAGCTGGTTATACAATATTGAAGCAGATAGAAAGATCGAAAAGGCCATGACAGAGCAAGGGGCAGCGGCTGCAGAGAAGATGAAGGCATGTATTGCTTCTGGAGATGTTAGCTGTCAGCCAAATACCTTACCAACTCCCGTTCAGGTTTGGAGTGGTTTTAACGCCTTATGGGCAGATCACAAAGTAATTTCAGCGGATAAAAAAGCTTTCAATAAGAAGACTGCCAAAGTTAATGCCAGCAGAAAAGCCAAAGGTTTGGCTGCAATCAAGTACACAGGCCGTCCTTCATTTGTCGATCAGATCGGGACAAGCCTTAAGACAGTTCTAGCTGGTGTTCTTTTAGCTATTTTATTGGCAGTGCCTACGGGTATTGTCCTTGGATTGAGTGCTAAACTTAGAGATTCTATCAACTGGATCATCCAGATATTTAAGCCGGTTTCACCGGTAGTATGGCTTCTTCTTGTATTCATGATTGTGAAAACAGCTATCAGCAATGCTGACATGGATAAGTCCTTTATCATCTCATTTATCAGTGTGGGTCTGTGTTCTATGTGGGCTACTTTGGTGAATACTTCTGTGGGAGTTTCGTCTGTTGACAAAGATTACCTTAATGTAGCGAGTGTATTACAGCTGAGCACTGTCAAAAAAGTATTCAAGGTAATTCTGCCAGCTTCATTACCAATGATTTTTACAGGATTGAGAATTACTGTGTCTGTGGCCTGGATGGTACTGATTGCCATTGAGCTATTAGCACAAAGCCCTGGACTTGGTTCTTTCGTTTGGGAAGAGTTTCAAAATGGAGCCAATGATTCAAATGCTAAAATCATCGTAGCCATGTTTGTTATCGGTTTCATCGGCTTTGCTCTTGACAGAATCATGATGTATTTACAAACAGCAATGAGCTTTAAATAAGAAAAATATGTCAATATTAACACTTGATAACGTATCAAAATCCTACGGAACAGGGAGCCAGAAAGTTGACGTTCTCAGCAATATCAACCTGGAAGTAAAGGATGGAGAGTTTTTGGCCATTGTAGGTTTTTCAGGAAGTGGTAAAACTACACTAATGCAGATGCTGGCAGGTTTAATTATGCCAGACTCTGGTGAGATTACCTTCAAAGGCGAAAAGATTACCGGCCCGAGTGCAGAAAGAGGAATGATTTTTCAAAACTATTCCCTATTGCCATGGCTATCTGTTTATGATAATGTAGCTCTGTCTGTAAACTCTGTTTACAAAGAAAAAAGTAAGGTCATTAAAGACAGAATTATAAGAGAAAGTGTAGAGATGGTAAATCTCACACCTGCTATTAATAAGAAACCCAAAGAGTTATCTGGAGGTATGCGTCAAAGGGTTTCGGTAGCCCGTGCATTAGCAGTAGACCCTGAGCTTCTACTTATGGATGAGCCATTAAGTGCTCTTGATGCCCTAACCAGAGGAAACCTCCAGGATGAGATCTTGAACATCTGGAGTAAGAACAAAAGAACTGCTATTCTCATCACTAATGATGTAGATGAAGGTATTCTGATGGCAGATAGAATTATCCCGCTTGATCCGGGACCTAATGCCACATTCGGGCCAGAGTTTGTCATAGACATAGAAAGACCGAGAGACAAAACAGAAATGAATCATGATCCTAAGTTTAAAGAGATCAGAAACGATATCATTGAGTATTTAATGCAAATCGGAGAGGGACGCAAGTCTGATCTTACAGAAGAGTTTATTCTTCCGGAGATTCAGCCAATTGTAAAAGGGAATACATTAAAGAAAGTAGCTTAAACCAAAGGAGATATGGAAGCCTTAGAACTTACACCAGAGATTAAAGAAAGCCAGGTTGGCAACATGCTTGAAATCAACAAGCTTGTAAAAATTTACCCAACTCCAAAGGGCGAATATGTGGTATTGGATGGTCTTGACCTTCACATTAAGAATGAAGAAATAATCTCGGTTATTGGTCACTCAGGCTGTGGTAAAACTACCTTGTTATCAATGATTGCAGGTCTGAACCCTATCTCAGGAGGGGAGATCGTATTGAATGGTAGCCCAATTACCGGCCCGGGTCCAGATAGAGGTGTAATTTTCCAGGCTCCGAGTTTATTGCCATGGATGACTGCTCTTGAAAATGTGATGCTTGGTGTCAAAGAGGTCTTTCCACATGCTTCAAAATCAGAGAGACTAGATATTTGTAAATATTACTTATCAAAAGTAGGCTTAGCAGACTCATTTGATAAAAAGGCTACAGACCTTTCTCAGGGTATGCAGCAGAGAGTAGGTATAGCCAGAGCTTTTGCTCTTAAACCTAAAATGCTTCTTCTTGATGAGCCTTTTGGTATGTTAGACTCCCTTACCAGAGGCGAGCTTCAGGATGTACTTCTTGAGGTTTTGAATAAAGAAAAGATCACTGCCATGATTATTACTCATGACGTAGATGAGTCTATTTTTCTTGCAGACCGTGTCATCATGATGACCAGCGGGCCCAGAGCCACTATTGGTGATACTTTACAGGTAGAAATCCCTAAACCTAGAAACAGAAAAGAGGTTTTGGAGCACCCAAGGTATTATGATTATCGTGAATATTTAATTAACTTTCTCGAAGGACATTAGCATAGCCCTTTGGAAAAAGAAACACTGTACGATAAGATAGGAGGCGAAGAAACAGTAGATAAGGCAGTTACCATACTTTACGAGAAGGTTGCCGTAGATGATCTAATTTTTCCCTTCTTTGAAGGAATAGACACCGAAGCCCTTGCGGGTAAACTCAAACGATTTTTTATTCACATTTTTGGAGGTCCCGCAGAATATGATGCACAAGTCATCAGAGACATTCATATCAATGCCCGTCAAAAAGGCTTAAGTGAAGTGCACTTTATGGTATTTGCTGGGCACCTTATGTCAACATTTAAGGAGTTAAATGTGCCTCAGGAACTTATTTATGAGGTTATGGTAGTAGCAGCAGGGGCCCATGATAATGTCTTGGGTGTTAAAAAATCTGACTAGCTACCACTCCGCAATCACCGTCTGCCCCCCTACGGTTTTATCATTTATCTGGCAATGGATTTTGGCATCAAGAGGCAGATAAATATCTATACGAGACCCGAACATGATGAAGCCAAACTCTTTCCCTTGTTCTACATTCTGACCCTTTTCTACATACCAGCATAAGCGGCGAGCCATAGCTCCTGCCACCTGTCTAAAAAGTACTTCTTTGCCATTTTCATGCTCTACGACTATTGAGATAATTTAAAGCTTTAACACTTTGCGACTGATTTTTTGATCTTCCTTCAAAAAGTTCAAATGATAAATTCCTGAAGGTATCTGCCTTATGTCAATTTTTGTGTAATCCTTACTGAGTTCGACTTTTGGCTTTAAAACTTTCCCTTGGGAATTGATTAAGTTAATGGCTTCTAAATTTGTATGATTAATAAGTATAAATGAAGAACTCGGGTTCGGATAAACTAAGACTTGATCATCTTCTTCACTAGCTAAAACGAGCACTTTTACATCAGCCGAACCGCTAAATTGGCCCTCGCCACAGATATCAGAAAGAGTTGCTATGGTAAATGTTTCGCTTTGAGTAGGAATGAAATGGTATTGATATTGAGCCTGCTCAGTATTTAGTATTGTACCATCGGATAACACTATTTCCCAAGGTCCGGCATTTCCATTGATTGAAATATCTAAAGTTGCCGAATCTCCATAACTCACTTCCTGATTCCCAAAAATTGACCCTTCCGAAATTTCGGCCTTCTCTATAAGAATAGTATCAGAGTATGTAATACACTCTCCTGAGGCGATAGTGGAGTAATACATACCGGCTGAGTTAACGGTATAGGTTGTGGTGTTTATGTCACTTTGAAGCTGACCATCTTTATACCATTGAAAAGAAACTATTCTTGGATCCTCAATTGAGATGTCTATGTTTGAGTCTAAGCATAAGATTGTGCTTTCAGCCCGTAATTTATTCTCTATTTCTTTTGTAACAGTAAAGAGGTTTGAAGTGCTTTTGCAATTTCCTTTTTCGAAAACAGCTTGATAAACTGCCGGATGGTCTACTACGAATTCTGACTCTACTGAGTCAATTAATTCTAAGCCGTCTCTGAAAACTGTATAGTTGACTCCTTCACTCACAGGAAAGATGTTAATTTGGGCTATAGAGCCCGGACAAAATAATGAGTCTCCTGAAATTGAAATCTCTTCAGGATAAGACAAATTTTGAACGTTAATTGGTTCTAGGCTATACAGGCAGCCATTCTCATTTAGAATTGGAGTATATGTGCCTGTAGATGTTACTTCAAGGCGGTTAGATGAATTAATGCTAATAACATTGTCATTAACGGCCCATATAAGATTCACGTCCTCGTCATTGGCGGGTTCTAGTTCCAATAGATCTCCATTACATAAGTATTGGACATGATCACTAAAGAATATTTTCTCAGGTTCTTGTTTATTTATTACAATCTTATTAGAAGTCATTTCGCAGTTTGCCAAAGAAAGATTCAAATGATATGTACCAGCAACCTGAGGAGTAAAAGATGTGCTACCAACAGAAACGAGCTCATCGTTGAGATACCAGTAAAAATCTTTAATATCTGAGTTTAACTCGTCATTCAGACTTAAATAAAGTCCGCCTGCAAAGCAGTCTTCAAAGCTATATGGAGATTCTTTATATGCTGTTTCAATTTGAACACCTTGTTTCCCAATAACATTAAATAAGTACTTCCGGTTAAAGGATCCCTTGATAATCACAAAGGCTTCATAAATTCCGGCATCTTCAACAACTAACTCACTTAACTTGTTATCTAGAGTTACACCATCTTTTTTCCAGATTATATCTACTTTTCTCGATTCTGTCACTTTCAGTATTGTTGCCAAATTATTGCAACCTAAGCTATAACTCTGGGTACTGATAACTACAAAATCAGAATCTGGGGTAGTTGTATCGGGCGGAATTACTTCAAGATTAATGGTGTCCGTAGCTATAATACATGAAGCTGAGGAGTCGATCATTATTACCTCACCAAACGCATAATATGAACCTTCTTTCGACGGGTAAATATGACTATCAATATAATTTGGACTTCTGTTATGCCTATACTCATTTGGATCAACAAATACTGAGTCATTCCGGTACCAATTCAAAACTTCTGAAGACTGAAACGTGCTATTATTAGTTTCATTGATAGTATAGAAATTTAGGTCGGCATTACTTCCATGTGTTAAGGGGTTAGGACTATAAATCTCGATACTTGTTTTAAGAGTATCCTTTAGCTCAATGGAGAAGGAGTCGTAGATATAAGTGCAATTGCCATTTTGGGAAGATGCTCTATATGTTCCACTCAAATCAAATTTTTCTCGAGGCTTATGACGGTCTTCGATTAAGGAATCATTCCGATACCACTTTATTTTTTTTGCAGGGAGGTTAATGTCCTCTTTGAATGCAATTGAGACGGAGCCACCTGTACAAACCTCTTTGTGTAACTTGCCTAAATTTTCGTAATAATTTTCATGAGGAGAGTGATAAATCGGAGCCTGACGAAACGGACTACTTTTAAAAGTAAATGGCAGAGAAGCAGTCTCGCAATCACCATAGCTGGCTATTGCTTTGTAAACTCCATCTTCTATAACATTGAGGTTGATAGATGTTTCTCCTTCAAGGATGTTACCATCTTTTTCCCATCGATATAAATAGCCCGCATTCTCATAGTGATTATCAATTTTTAAGATGTTTTCGCCAGTGTGGCAGTATTCATGTAAATTTTGACTTATAACAGGGGTTCTCAATTTCTTTTCCTCTTTTACTCGAATCGGCATTGAAAATACATTTTTACAAACCCTGGCATTATTGGCAGAGGACACGTAGAATTCTCCAGGCACTTTTGTTAATAAGTACGGGGCCAACGTTTGAGCAAAAAACTCCCCATCCCTAAACCATTGAAAAGGGCCACTTATTTTCTGTGTTAATTCAACAAGAGTTGAGTCACATTTGGGTGTGGTGGTGAGGCTATTCCCAAATACTACGGAGAAAGAGGAAGAATAGCTTCTCCAATAAGCAAGTTTTGCACTTCGGGGAACAACCTCAAAATAAAAAGATGTTTGGCGGTTAAGTTCCAAGTACTTTTCAAGAGAGTATTTGAAGAATGCTGAATCGTTCCTTACCGTCCCACGAATGGAGTCTTTACTCTGCTGAAACCGAATATTTATGTCAAAATCAGAATCTGTGATACCTTCGGGTATTAAAATCGGGATACCAATTTCCTCCTCAACACAATAGGTAGAATAAGTATTGGCAACCTTTAATCTTACAATAGGAACATTACTTGATTTTAATGATAAGCTCACCTTTTTTTCAAGAGTACAGCCATAGTAACTATGCCCTTTCAATGTGTAGTCTCCAACCATTGAACTTTCAAAGTATACGGGAGTAGATTGACTTATCTCTCCTTGTTGATTTATGTACCACGAACCAATAAACTGGTCATTTGAATACAGCTCAAAATCTTGGGGAGTCTCAGTCGAATCCGTTAATGAAGGTACAGTTATATCCAAAGAAAGGTACTCTCCTTCCGAAAACTCTTGGTTTTCAGGAATATAAAATAAAATAGGGTCTTGAATATCAATCTCTTCCTTTGCCTCATATAAACAACCCATGTGACTACGAGAGTTAAATGAGTAAGTACCACTTTGTGCAGTAGCACTATTTAACTGTTCAATACTATTGAAAACTAAGCCATTTGGAGATATCAGATTTTCAAAGCTACCTTTGGTGGTATCTATTTCTATTTCCAATTTATCCCCTCTGCATAGTTCAGAATTTATACTAAATGGAATGCCAGCTATATTCTCTGCTGCTTCATATAAACAGTTATTTTCAGAAACCATGATTGAGTAAACGCCTGGTTCTGAAATATTTAGTTGAATTTTGTTTTTAGAGCCATCAATATATGAACCATCAAGGAACCAATGGTAATCTTTATTCAGCCTTGATCCATTGGGGTCAATTTGTAAAGTGCCACCAGATTCTAGATTACACTGCTCATCTATTTTCCATGATTCTTTTTTTAGGTTTCTTATTGTTATTGTGTCGGAGAACGTTTTACAAGATTCATCACCATTTTCTTCCTCCACCCAATAATTTCCAGGTTTATCAATACTTATTGTAAAAAATTCTCCCTTATAAATTTGCTCACCGTCCTTATACCACTTGTAGATTTTATTAATATCATAACTTTCTAAAGTTAATGTATGAAACTCTCCCGGGCAGAGATCAACAGAATTTCTCCCCTTTATTTTTAGTAAAGGTTCTGTTCCGTCACCTTTAAATTCAAATTCATCGGAAGTTCCAAAACAAGTACCGTCGTCATATCTGAATTGATATTTACCGGGGGTTAGAGTAGACAAATAGTAATTTGTTAAAAGAAGTTTATTGTCTTTAAAAATAGTCAGATTTGGATTCCCATAGAGATATGTATCTCTGCTAAGAAAAAACAAACTTGTACGGCAGCCCTGACCTCCAAAGTTGTAATTGAGGTAATCGTAAGTATCAATATCAAATTGCCCTTGTTCAATAATTCTTATCGTATCCTTGACAACACAATTACCGTAGCCTGCACTAAAGTAATAGTTTCCGGGGCCCACTTTTATACTTGGGTTGTATGTGGGGTATTCATTTCCTTTATCATCGGTAATTGACTCAAAAGACGAGTTTGAAGAACCATACAAACCAAATTCACTATTTAAACCCGGACATGAAACAATTGTTTTCTGGTCATGATCATATCCGACCACATAAAAGTCATGGTTTGGGGTAAATCCCTTTTTCACCTCTAAAGGAAAGCTTTCCCTCGCTTCACATTGATCTACCTTGACCTCAACAGAATAAGAACCAGGCATATTTGTATACAAATATTTCTCTAATTCATCCTCAATAATTTCTCCGTCTCTTCTCCATCTATACACTACTTTATTGGCCAATAGAGAGTAATTGAGAATTCTGGCGTTCAAGGATGCCGAACCAGAGCTTTCACAAATAACCGGATTATCATAATTGCTAGTTACGGTTGGTTGAAATGCTTCTTTTTCAATGAGTCTGATAATACCAGAATTATATTGGCAACCATCTTTGTCTAAAATGAAATAATACTCTCCTCCCTCTGTAACCTTTATTGAAAAGTCATTATAGCTAAGAAGAATTCCATTTCTATACCAATCCAATTTGTCGTTTTGTGCTAATACAATTGAAGTGGTATCAATACCTAGTTCTACTTCGCTGCCTGAACAAAAATATCCTGTTGACTGATATGAATTGGAGCTGTGAGTAATTTCCGAATTTTTGGACCGAGCGTAAAGTATAGGCTTGTATAAGCAGTTTGGATCATCTACCGCGACATTTTTCTCATATCTGGTTTTACACCCGAATCGATCAACTATTTCAAGTGAATAGATTCCTAAATTATCAATTGTGAAATTATACACCTTGGGGCTAATCTCCGTACTTCTAAAGTTTTCAGGTCCGGACCAAAAATAATTTGCCGTTGGTTCATAATAATTAGGACTTAGATGGATATCCCTACCAATAAATGAGTTGTTAATATTAGTCAAGCCTCTTTCAATATTGCTGCTACCTACTACAGTAGCTACTTTAATAACCTGCCCATTATCAATTTTCACTGAGTACTCTCCACTATTCTTTTCATTTGGACTCAAAATGAGAGGGTTCTGCTCTAAACTTGTGAACCCATTGGGGCCTGACCATTCGTAGTTACTACCACCTTCAGCATATAACTTTAAAGTATCTGAACCATCACTACAAACAGGAGAGTTTGAATAGGCACTTTGAGCAAAAGACTGTTGTCCAATAAAAAGTAAAGTGTAGAAAAGAATTTTTTTCATAAAAAGTATAGTGTGTATTTAAAATAGAAAGGCTGCTTTTGACTACCACTCAGCAATCACCGTCTGCCCCCCAACGGTTTTATCATCTATCTGGCAGTGGATTTTGGCATCAAGAGGTAGATAAATATCTATACGAGACCCGAACTTGATAAAGCCGAACTCTTTTCCTTGTTCTACATTCTGCCCTTTTTCTACATACCAGCATAAGCGGCGAGCCATAGCACCTGCCACCTGTCTGAAAAGTACTTCTTTGCCATTTTCATGCTCTACTACGATCGTACTTCTTTCGTTATCCGTACTTGATTTTGGATGCCATGCTACCAGGTATTTGCCCGGGTGGTATTTGAAGTATTTGACAATGCCCGAGATTGGGTTGAAATTAATATGGACATTCAACGGAGACATGAAAATACTGATTTGCCTTCTAGGTCCATTGAAATATTCCGTTTCAGTCGTTTCTTCAATAACCACAACTTTGCCATCCGCAGGGGCTAAAATTTGATTTGGGTTTTGAGTCAGAGGTCTTGAGGGCTTTCTGAAAAACTGGAGAACCAGCCCCATAATCACCAATGAAGCAAAAAGCCACAAACCGTGAATGAGGTCATTCTCCGGTAAAAAGTATCTTAAAATAGCATAAACGGCCAGGACACCGGCCAGAGCAATAAGTAAAGTTGCTTTTCCTTCCTTATGAAGCGTCATATCAATTCATTGTGATTCAGTAGCAAATATAAGAGTGCCGAAACGATTTACACGAACCTGTAAGAAAATGGCGTTATTTGTGCAGTACTTTCCAATAAGACCTTAAAACACCCTTATGATTCTTAATACTCGTTTTTGGAAGAACTGGCCCACACTATCAAAGGCTTTGTTTTTCGTATTCTCGGGTTTCTGCCTATTCCTCTCAGCACTTTTACTCTTCTGGCATTTCAATGGATATGATAACGTACTCAGCTGGGATGTGGCCACAGAGCTACTCAAGAAAGACATTGCAGTAGAAGCTTTTGTAGAAAAAGGTCTGAGGTTTACCAATAACGAGATCGTGTATTATGTCAAAGAATGGTTTATCCCTTCAGCTCAGCATATTTCGGACTTTCCGGTGCTTTTACTTCTCTTTTGCTCATCTGTGGGCTTGGCATTGATGAGCTCTGCTCTTTCGTCAGAAAACACGCTTTGGCTTCTCCCGGCTATCATTTTAACGGCTCTTTTTCTGTTAACTGGTCGCATGGAAATCATTTTAGGTCAAACAGAAAGTCTGGCATTTTTAGTATCTTTTGCCATCATAGGCGGGTTTTTATTCCTGTTTAATTCATTCATAAAGGCCGCTTCTTTTTGGTTACGTTTTGTGGTGATCCTTGTATCACTGATTATACTTTTCTTATGCCTTAATGCTGCTTCGGTGGTGGATGAGCCTCTTTTGGCTTTCGCCCAGTATGGTCTCATTTTTCCACTTGCTGTCTTTGCTACATTCGTTTTCATGGTCGGTCATGAGGCTATTGCCATTATCGTCTACGCAGCCAGTTCTGGTACTGAAAAAGGCAAAAACTCTTTAGGCACCTACTTAATGTTATCTGTTTTTTATTTGCTCAATTGCCTTTTAATCTATTTGGAAAACGGAAAGTATATTGAGGCTAGCAGTTATATTATAAGCCCTGTTTGGTTGTTTATTTTCTCCACCGTAGCTGGGCTATGGGGCTTCAGAAAGCAGTCGGAGGAACTTGGCTGGTTTAGCTTTCAAAAAACAGGTGTCTGGCTTTATTTGGGAGCTGCACTTGTCTCTACAGCTATACTAGGATTTGCCTTTTCTACGGGTAATGATCCTCTTTTTGAGTTACTCATCGATTATACAGCCATTTGTCATCTGATCTTGGGGCTGGCATTTTTCATACATGTCATCATCAATTTTATTGCTCTTTTCAGACAAGGGTTGAACGTTCATTTGGTGCTTTACAAGCCTAAATTCAATCGTTTGATTTTGACCAAAGTAGCAGCAGTGGCGGCGGTGGCCTTTTTGTTGATTCAAAAAAACATTTATAGCTATTCCCAGCTTAAGGCTGGTTTGGCGAATGCCATCGGGGATTATTATCAGGCAGAAGGCGAGCTTACGGCTGCCGAGACTTTTTATAAGGAGTCTGTCATGAATGACCTGTATAATCACAAAGCTAATTATGCACTTGCTCAGATGGCTTATCAGGTGGGAGACCAGGTAACTGCTTCTTATTATTATAAACGAGCTCTTCAAAAGAACCCTACTGAATATACTTACGCGGCTTTGAGTCAAAATCTTGAAGCTGAAGATCTCTATTTTGAGTCTTTATTTAATTTAAGAGAAGGCTTAAAAGCTTACCCCAAAAGTGCCCGATTAATGACCAACATGGCACATACACTGGAAAAGGCAAATGCCCGAGACAGCGTTTATATTTACCTTAATAAGGCCCTGGCTCTTTGTTCAGACTGTGCTTTGCAAAACACCAATTTACAAGCTTTCTGGATAGAGAATGCTCTCCCCGCAAAGCTAGATTCGGTCACCAGAGCTTTTAAAGATGAAGGAGAAAGTAATTTGGCTAACCAACTGGCCATCGCCAGAATGACAGGTAATATACCTGTAAACTTGCCTGAAGTTTATGAAGGTGTATCGCCTAACTCGGCTCAGTTTGCGTCATTTTATAACAGAGCCATGCTGCCTTCAGAGATTATTCAAAAACCAGACTCTGTATGGAGTTCGCTGGTTGAGAATAGTGTGGGTGCGGGTTTGAATAATGACGTTTTGCTGGCAAAAGCTTATCAGTCTTATAAATCAAATGAAAAGATCTCTGCTTTAAAGCAAATGACTTATTTGGCACAAGATAGCTCAGAAACCGGAATGAGGAATCGGAGAACATTGGGTTTGTGGTATCTCAAAGAAGGCTTATACCAAAGAGCCGTCAATAATCTAGAGGCCTCGGGAGATGAGAGTTCTGTGGAGGTTTTAGAAGAAAACAATTTTAGGAGCCACCTTCTATCATCCCAGCTTCAGCAGGCAGGAGAACTTCATCAGTTAGAGTTGAGCATGGAGACCTATCAGGATATTCTAAAAAAGGCACCTCTAAATGGTTTTTTGGTGAAGGATATTGCCTCGTTTTTAGAGGAGAAAGGAGAGCTCAATCAGGCTTACCAAGTGGTTTTTGATGCTCTGGAGTTTAATGAAAGCTCGGTAGTTCTGTGGCAAAAATATGTTCTGCTCGCAGTCAAAAATGGAGTGAATGACTACGCTATTAATGGTCTGGATAAGTTGGAAGCTTTACTTCCGGATGATGAGTTTGCGAAGTTTTATGAGCAATATGAGCAAGCCAAAAAAGACTTTGAAGCTGGTTTTGAACCGCTCTAATTGTTCAATAAGTTCAACAATATTTTGAAAAATTGCTCAAACGATTGAGCAAAAATTGGAAAAAGTGTTCAATGCATCGAGTAAAATGCCGCTTTTCAAAACATATTAACCACTCAAATTTTTTCAAAACCACCTATCCGCCTATGGAGGCATTAATAAAAAAGCAATTTGCGAAGCCACACTAAGGCATACCTTTGTATCTAGTCAAAAACAGCCGACGCATGAAAATCATTGAAACCAACGATATAGCTAAACGATACGTAATGGGTACCGAGGTAGTAGATGCCTTGAAAACCATTTCTATCACCATTAATAAAGGTGAATACGTGGCGTTTATGGGGCCTTCTGGCTCGGGTAAATCTACTTTGATGAATATAATCGGCTGTCTGGATTCGCCTACTGGAGGGAATTACATTCTCAATGGAAAAGACGTCTCTGATATGACCGAAGCTGAGTTAGCCGAGATCAGAAATAAAGAGATTGGTTTTGTGTTTCAGACCTTTAACCTCTTGCCAAGGATTTCATCTAGAGATAATGTAGCATTGCCACTTATATATGCTGGCTATAGCAAATCTGAACGTTCTGAAAAAGCCCAGAAAATTCTGGAAAGTGTAGGCTTGGGAGACCGTTCTTCTCACAGACCGAACGAACTTTCGGGTGGTCAGCGTCAGCGTGTTGCCGTAGCCCGTGCCTTGGTAAATGATCCGTCGATTCTTCTGGCTGATGAGCCTACAGGTAATCTTGATACCAAAACTTCATATGAGATTATGGAGCTTTTTGAGAATATTCATGCCGGAGGCAATACCATCATTATGGTAACGCACGAGGAAGACATTGCTCAGTATGCCCACCGAATTATCAGACTTCGTGACGGCCTAATAGAGTCTGATATCATCAATCCAAATCCTACGAACCCTCGGGAAATGGCTGCCAAGCTGGCGGCTGAGAAGTCTGAGTAGTTCATTTTAGGTTCATTTCCGTTTCGGACAAACATTTTATTGCTCTATTGCGTTTATTTGGTGTCAGAGAATAGTTCTCTGAATAATAACACCTAAAACTATTTTACTAGAGCGATGAAAAATCTATTATTTCTAGCAGCTTTCTTGTTCACAGGATCTATGGTAATGGCTCAAAAGCCTGCCAGCCCGAAGAAAAATGTAGAAGGCGAAAATGTATCAGTAACATACAGTGCACCTTCTAAAAAGGGCAGAGAGATTTTTGGAGGATTGGTTCCTTACGGCAAAATCTGGAGAACAGGAGCCAATAATGCCACAGAATTAACCCTTGAAAAAGATGGAAAAGTAGGAGGCGTAGATGTAAAGGCCGGAACGTACTCTTTATTTACTATTCCTCAGGAAGATGGCAACTGGACAGTTATTCTGAACCCAACTTTAGAGCAGTGGGGAGCTTATGGCTATGAAAAGATTAAAGATGCTGATCTACCACATATTTCTGCTAAGGCTAGCTCTACTAACGGTACAGTAGAGTTATTCAGCATTTATTTTGAAGGAAGCGACATGGTGATCGCCTGGGATGATACAAAAGTAATGGTGCCTATAACATTCTAGACACCAAAACTTCAAACATAAAAAAGCCCTCTGCCATATTATGGCACAGGGCTTTTCTCTTTTCTAGTAAAACGTAACCTGCTGTACGGGATCAGGTCGGCTAATCTCCAGCTCATGAATGGTACTCTCTGTACCATTGCTTACCTCCATTTGGTAAGAGCCACTAGGCAGATTGTTCACATTAAAAGGGATCATTCCTTTTTCGGTCTTTTTATCGACGGTGGTAAACCCTAGTTCAACTCCATTTTCATCCTGAAATGAAATTCTGAGCTTGGTATTAGAGTCTTTTTCTACAAATGTTTTGATGATTCCGTTATGGTGATCAAAATACATTCCTACGTCAAAAGACTTTACCTTTTTAGGATCTTCATGTTCTTTGGCAAAACCGGTTGAGATGGTCATTGCGGCTAAAAGAGCGATTGCGATTGTTTTTACTTGCTTTTTCATAATTGTAATAGTTTAATAAATGTTTGTAAGTAATAGAATAAATGAAAGGCTTCTGATTTCCTTTACGTTTCAAAGGTCACTTTTCTATAGTACTATGCAATACATAATAGTATGTATGGCAAATAAACTTGTTGAGCGGTAACCTTTTTGTCAAGTACGTCAATGAGCCTTAAATCAATTGTTTAATTGATGACCATTTAACGGGAGAGGTTGCGTAAAGGGTATTACAGATATGTTAAATGAAGTTAAAGGAACTGTGATGCCACGGTTCCGTTTAGGAAAGGGGACCTAAAACCAAGGTGTTATTCAAAGCAGTTCTCCTCTATGCTGGCCTCAAATACTGAAGACGATTCTGCTTCAAAGCCCGGCAATAGAACCACATCTTTATACCCTCTTAGACCAATTAGGTCAGACGCACTAATGGAACTATTCGCAGTGATTTTTGTGGCCCTGTGGTATTGAGGCCCGGCAGTAATGGCGGCGGTTATATTGAGAACTTCAGAAGAGGCTTTAGGGCACTGAAACTCAAATGCTCCTATATCAATAGCCGAGCCATAAATTCTAGGCTTGCCTGTAATGTTTATAGAAGAGAGATTTAAACCAGTGGTGTCAGGGGTTCCAGAATTAATTAAAGGTGAGGAAGGTAATGGTCTAAAATCACCAATAAGTGCTGGAGTAGTTATGTTGTCATCCATAAAAAGAGGATCTACATTATTTCCGTAAGTGAATGGGTGATCATTCACATCATCGGTAACATAGTTTCCTCCACCATCCGTTAGATTCGCCTCAAAAAGCTGTAAATCACTAAAGCTTCCCGGCATACCATTTTTGGCCATGAACGCATCTCCGGTGATGTAAACTCCTCTGCCTTCGTTTTTAGCTATAGTGTTGTTGATTAAAACTGTATTGGGAGAACCCAAACTAGATATAAGTATCGCTGCTCCGTCTTGAGCCTTGTTTCCTGTAAATAGTGATCCTTTCACTGTTACAAATCGCTCACTGTACATACCAGCACCAATGATAGAGGATTCGTTTCCTTTAAATTCGCTTTTTAACACTTCTAAGCTCATAACATTATATATACCTCCACCAATTGGGGCATTGTTCGAAAAGAATGAAGAGTTTTTTACTACACAGGTGCCTGTGTTATATATTGCCCCACCTGAACCATCAGAATTGTTGTTTGTAAAAGTAACCTTATCTATTTCTAAATTCCCTCTGTTATAGATAGCCCCACCAACATTACCAAAGCCATTACTTAAGGTTAAGTCACTTAAATAAAAGTCGCTGCCAAAATCAAGGTCTAAAATCTGTTGTACTCCTCCTCCGTCCAGGATTGTTTCAGATCTTCCATTTCCTTTCAATTTCATTGGATGATTTTTCACTTTTATAACTTCGGAAGTTATAACAAATGGTTGACCGTTCAATAGAGTGGAAAATCTTACTGTATCACTAAGGTCTGTTCCTGTTAATATTTGTCTCAAACTTCCACAGCCATCATTTAAGTTATTCGTAACCGTATAGAGGTTCGCGGTTGGTGTTCCGGTAAATTCATAGGCCCCAATATCAATTCTACTCCCAGAAATTCTTAAATTTTGTGCAGCATCAATGATCCCCAAGTCAAATCCAGTGGTATCATTCAGGCCTCGGTTAACGGCATAAGAACAAGGCTCCAGGGTATAGTCACCTGTGGCAGTAGGGATTGGAAATGTGTTTTGAGGCTCTGTAAAATAAGGTTTAATATTGTTACCCATTGTTATCCCATGACCGCCTCCAGGGTTTTGAATAAAGTTAAAACCTCCATCTACAATAGTTCCAGGACTTTCTATGAAGACATCTACAAACTGATTACCCGCACAAATGGTGTTTGACAGATGAAGGTCTATTCCTGTATTATAAATTCCTATGCTTTCATTGTTTGCAACGGTACAGCCACTCATTGAGGCACTTGTACTTGAGGTAAAGTAAACCCCATACTTTGTATTACCTGAAATCTCTGAATTTTTTAAGTAAAGTGATCCAGAAACTTTGAAAAGGCCATAATTCCAGTTACCCGAAATTACAACTCGATTTGCAACGATATTGCCCTTGTCATAAATAGCACCGCCAAAGGAGGCTGAGTCGTTTTTGAAATGAACATCAATTAATGATAAAGAGCCATTATCATTGAATATAGCTCCTCCGTTTCCATTTACTTTTCCATCCATTAGACTGAGTCCTTCTAAATGAAGTGTTTTGTTAGGTAAGAGGTTAAAGTGTCTGCTAAGTTTATTCGCATCCAGAATAGTTTGAGAGGTTCCGTTCCCAATGATGGCTAGGTTGCTATCAATTTCAAATTGACCGTTGCTAAACTCAATTTCAATTCCATTTAGGTTTGCAGAAAATGTAACGGTATCATTCTCAAGATATCGTTCAAATATATACCTAAGGGAGCCTAATGAACCATCGGTAGCATTAGTGACCTCCCAGACAGAGCCACTTTTTTGTACCTCAAATGCTCCAAGGTCAATTTTAGTTGACTTGACTCTTGGTAATTTTATTAGATCGATATTTCCAATGGATAAACCTGTTGTGTCAGTCCCTTGATCAATAAGAGGCGAGTAGGCTTTAGGCTCAAAGTTTCCATCTGTTGAAGGAGCAGTACTTGCATTTTCTATAAACAGAGGATCAACACCATTGCCCGAGCTAGGGACACCAAAACCTGATGTGTAGATGTGATTGCTGCCAATGTAGTTTATACCATTTAGGTCTTCTATATCATTAAAGCCACCAGCATTCAACGAATTCAATGCGACAACCGAATTCCCTAAATCCATTGTAGAACTAAAACCATTGAAAATTCCGCCGCCCGAGCTTCCTTCATTTCCAGTGATTGTACAATTGATGATAGTACATGAGGCATCATCTGCGTTGTGAATTCCGCCTCCTTCAGATGATGATTTATTGCCTGAAAGAACACAGTTCTTGAAACTAGCACTAGCATTTGTGTAGATGGCTCCTCCTACAGTTACGGCCTCATTTCCGGCAAACAAAACTCTATTAGAAATTAGGGTACCTTGATTTAAAATAGCTCCACCACTCCTTTCAATATAATTTCCTCCATTGGCATACCCATCAATCAACTTCATGTCAATAAGAGCTAATGAAACCCCTGAGTTCACCAAGAAAATTCTTGAACTATTGTTTCCCGAGATTATGGTTTCCAGGAATCCATTTCCTTTAAGAACTAAATTCTTATCAATAATCAGCTGTCCATTATAAAGAGTAATGGTGTCACCCTTCAACTGAGAAGAAAATGCAATAGTATCACCCGCAGAGGCTTGACTTATGGCCGAATAAATAGATAGTGTTCCAGAAGTGTTAGAGGTGCTGTCTACAATGTAGGTTGATTGCGAAAATACTGTAAACGTACAGAACTGAAGGATCAGTAAATAAAGAGTTTTCATAGTGGCTAAGAGAAAACCCTAATATACAGTTTATAATTTTGTCGAGGTTTTAAGCCGGATTAGAGACTAAAACAGCTCTTTCAAAGAGCTTGCGGGTTTTGAAAACCATCTTGGGCCTTTCTCAGTCATGTATACGCAGTCTTCAAGCCTGATACCAAACTTGCCGGGAATCGCTATAGTAGGTTCAATGCTGAAACACATTCCTTTTTCCAGTTTACGAGGATTGTCCTTGACCATATTACCCCATTCGTGGCCATCCATGCCTATTCCGTGACCGGTGCGGTGGGGTAAACCGGGTACTTTGTAGCCTGGCCCGTAGCCTGCATCTGTGATCACTTTTCGGGAGGCGGCATCTACCATGCCACCTGTATTGCCGAGCTGTGCTGCTGCAAAACCTGCAGACTGAGACTTCTTCTCCAGTGCCCAGATTTCTTTTTGGAATGCAGAAGGCTCTCCATAAACTGTCGTACGAGTAATGTCTGAACTGTAACCGTGAACCCGGCAGCCGCAGTCCATCAATACGATATCTCCTTCTTTCAGAACCTGAGGTTTACGAGTGCCGTGGGGTAGGGCTGAAGCTTCACCCACTAGCACTAACGCAAAGTCATGCTCGGCACCATGTGATTCATGTACCTCTCTCACTATACCACCGATCTGGTAGTTTGTCATTCCAGGTTTTAAAGAAGAAACGGCCTCTTCAATTGCCTTTATGGTGATATTGGTAGCAGCTTGCATCAAAGCAATTTCATGCTCCGTTTTGATCATTCTGCAGGGTATGGTAATTGGGTCACCTGATACCACAGTATACTCAGGGTTAGCTTTGGCTATACCGTTAGAGATAAAAAATCGCACACGCTCTTCCATTCCTATTTTACCCTTAGAGAGACCGAGGTCAGAGAGGTAGGATCCGACCAATTTAAAGGGGTTTTCGTGCTCATCCCAGATAAGCACATTCATATCAAGAGTGAGCTGCTCACGCAAACGGTCCTCTTCAAACGCCGGGCAAATAATCCCTGGCTTTCCATAGGCAGGTATTAAAATCAGCAAGGCTCTTTCAGACGGCCACCAGCGTATGCCACTGAAATACTGCATAGAGGTACCGGCATCCAGTATTAAGCCCGCCATTTCATTTTCTTGCAAAAGGCGTTGGGCCTTCGCTATTCTCTCCAGCCTTTCTTTGTCTGTTATAGGTTTTGGGAATTTGGTGAATAATCCGCCATCGTGGAGGGATCGCTCGCGAGCGATCCGTACAGCGGCGGATGCGGTGGCAGGGGCCATCAGGCCAATCGCCGCAAAAGAAAGAAAAGATCGTCGATGCATAATTGGCATTTTGTGTATGCATGAAATTATTCAAAAGCCATGTCAATTACTATTATTTGAATCTATCTTCATTCCATTTGGCCGGGTTTTGAGCAATATAATTCACGATTCGCTGATAAGAAATGTGACTTCTAATGATATGATCGTGGTAAGATTTGTGCCATTGAAAATTTTTCAGCCCAGCTAAACGGATTTGTTTAGAAGATGTAGTTTTGAATGCACCAATTAACTGGGGGATAGATTTAATTTTGACAGCGGGTATATCTGGTTTCTTAATTTCAATCACCCCATGGATATGATTTGGCATCACCACAAAGGCATGAGATTTTATATAAGGGTACTGTTCAAAAAGCCAGTCCCACTGCTTTTCCACAATTCGGCCAAACTGATTCAAAACCATTTTTGAATTTTCTATCCGCCCCAAAAGGCTCAGATTAGATTTTACATTGGTGGTAATGAAGTACAGAGCTTCTGAGGAGTAATCAAAACCCTCTAAACGTATTTTTTTTCGTTGTGGCAGAGACATGGATTTCTCAATTTGACGGGTATCAAATCTACGAAATATCGTCTTTGGCTAAAATAGATTGCTTTTGAGCGAATTCTATGTCAGCTCACCCCAGCACCATTCCATACTTGTTTATTGGGCTGCATCAGGGCTAATGAGCCGTCTTTGTCTTCGGCCATCAGGATCATACCCTCAGACATCACACCCATCATTTTTCTTGGTGCCAGATTGGCAATAAATGTCACCTGTTGACCTATCATTTCTTCGGGAGAATAATACTGAGCTATACCACTCAAAATTGTTCGTTTCTCCATTCCGTCGTCTATTAAAAACTTAAGCAGCTTTTTGCTTTTTTTGATAGGCTCGGCCTCCAGAATAGTACCCACTCTAATATCCAATTTCATGAAATCATCAAACACGATTTCTTCTTTTAATTCAGGCACTGCTTTTCCTTCCAGTTCGTTCATTTTCTTTGTTTCCAGTAATTTATTGACCTGTGCTTCTACCACACTGTCTTCAATCTTCTCGAATAGTAATTCTGCCTTTCCAATTTGCTGTCCTTCGCTAATTGCCTCTGGCTTGCCGGCATTCATCCATTGACGCTGCTCTGCATTGAGCATATCATTAATTTTGGCTGACGTAAATGGTAAGAATGGCTCACAAACTATTCCCAATGTTGAGGTGATTTGCACCGCAATATTCATGATGGTTTTAACACGCTCAGGGTCTGTCTTGATCAATTTCCACGGTTCGGCATCTGCTAAGTATTTATTACCTAGCCTGGCAACCTCCATCATTTGCGACAAAGCCTCTCTGAACTTGTAGTTCTTCATTGAGTCTGAAATATCACAAGGAAGCTGTGCTAGCTGCTCCAGTGTTTCTTTATCGGCTTCTGTTAGCTCCCCTTTAGCCGGCACTATGCCGTCATAATACTTATTGGTGAGTACCATGGTACGGTTTACAAAATTCCCGAGAATGGCTACCAGCTCAGAGTTATTTTTGGTCTGCCAGTCTTTCCAGGTAAATTCTGAGTCTTTAGTTTCCGGGGCGTTTGAGGCCAGGGCATAGCGTAGCACATCCTCTTTTCCAGGGAATTCCTCCAGGTATTCATGAAGCCATACGGCCCAGTTTCGGCTCGTTGAGATTTTGTCACCCTCCAGATTCATGAATTCATTGGCCGGAACGTTATCTGCCAGAGTATAATTACCATGAGCCATAAGCATGGCCGGGAAAATGATACAGTGGAAAACGATATTGTCCTTACCGATAAAGTGTACCAGTTTGGTGTCTTCACTTTGCCAGTAGTCTTTCCAGTTTTTGCCATTGGCCTCGGCCCACTCTTGCGTAAAAGTGATATAGCCGATTGGGGCATCAAACCATACATAAAGGACTTTGCCGTCGGCCCCTTCTACAGGAACTTTGATTCCCCAGTCCAGATCACGAGTCATGGCACGTGGCTTTAGACCATCATTCAGCCAAGATTTACACTGCCCTGCCACATTGGTTTTCCATTCGGGATGACTATTGACATATTCTTCTATCTGAGGCTGCATTTTGTCCAGCGGCAGATACCAGTTTTTGGTAGTCTTTTTTACAGGTGCTGAGCCAGATAAGGTAGATCTTGGATTGATCAATTCTGTAGGCGAAAGTGCGGTGCCACACTTCTCACACTGATCGCCGTAGGCGTTCTCGTTACCACATTTTGGGCAGGTACCTACCACATATCTGTCTGCCAGAAATTGCTTGGCAGTCTCATCATAAAGCTGCTCTGTTTCTTCTTCTATAAAAACATCTTTTTCGTATAATGTTTTGAAGAAATCTTGCGAAACCTCGTGATGTTTTGGTTTTGATGTTTGTGAGTAAATGTCAAAATTGATCCCAAAGTCAGCAAAACTTTTTTTGATAAGACCGTGGTACTTATCAACCAACTCCTGTGGAGATATTCCATCCTTTTTGGCACGGATAGTAATAGGTACACCGTGCTCATCTGTACCGCTGATAAATGCTACATCTTTTCCCTTAGCTCTAAGGTATCTTACGTAAACGTCTGCAGGCAGATAACAGCCGGCCAGGTGACCGATGTGGATAGGACCGTTTGCATAAATTAAGGCAGCGGTGACGGTATATCTTTGGGGAGTTTTGCTCATTATTTGAGGTTCAATTCTTTAATGCAGTGCAAATTTAGGGATTCTGAATGAGCTTTAAGGAGATATATTGAGGTGATACCTTAAAAAAACTTCAATTGTATTATTCATAGAAACATGTTTTGCTCGCTTATATACTACGGGCTTTTTTCTTCAATTCACCGTTTAGCATTATTATCATATTTCAGTTTTTCTTGTGTGAAGGCCGAGGCAAAATAATCTTTCCCAAATGATCTAAATGCTTCTCTGGAGTCGTAGGTAGACCTCAAGTTCATTACCTAAACATTTGGAATATGAAAAAGCAAATAGTCAAAGTTCATTCAACAAAGCCATCTAACAGACGGCAGTTTTTAAAGATCAGTGGTCTTACCCTGGCGAGTGCCGGTGTGCTGGCAGCCTGCGAGAAAGATTCAATGGTAGACCCGATGCCCGACCCGGACGCACCTGTGTTCGACCTAGGGTCTGGAGATTTGGGAGTTTTAAATTATGCTTATGCTCTGGAGCAGTTAGAAGCTGATTTCTATACTAAAGTGGTTAATTCATTCTACAGCGGTATCTCAGATTTGGAGAAGACTGTATTTACAGATCTTTATAATCATGAGGTAAACCACAGAGAGTTTTTCAGAGCAGCATTAAATGCAGCTACCAGCGGAAATACAGACCTTATCACGCCTGATCTGGAATTTGACTATGGTGATTTAGATTTCAGCAGCAGAGATCATGTATTGGCTACAGCCAAGGTACTAGAAGATACCGGTGTGGCAGCCTATAATGGGGCAGGTTATCTGATTACTAATGCAGATTACCTGGTTTTAGCAGGTAAAATAGTCTCGGTAGAAGCCAGACACGCCTCTGCTATCAGATCTCTTATTAATCCTGATTCGAAGGATTTTGCGGGAGATGACATTGTGGATGCCAACGGCCTTGATGCCGCCATGATGCCTTCAGAAATACTGGCCGCCGTGGGTGGTACAGGCTTTGTGAAAACGGCATTCACAGCAAATCAATTACCTTAATTCAAACACAGTCAATTATGAATATCATTAAATTTCTTTCTGAGTTTACCTCAGAAAATATACAAGAAGACGTAAAAAACTCGAGACGCCAAATGTTTGGTTCGCTCGGTGAAATCGGGAAAAATCTGGCAGCATCTGCTATTCCACTAGGCTTAGGGGTGATGTCTACCACAAAAGCTCATGCTAAAAATCCTCAAGACGCAGTATCGGCACTACAGCTGGCTCTAACTCTGGAGTATCTGGAAGATGAGTTTTACGACCTGGCCTTACAGTCTGGGGTGATACCTGCCGGTAGCAGAGAAGAGAAGGTCTATATGCAAATCTCTCAGCATGAGCAGGCTCACGTAGACTTTTTAGTTGCCGGGTTAACAGATGCAGGTGTAACTCCGGTGTCAAAGCCAACTTTCGACTTTACAGTAGGAGGGGCTTTTGATCCTTTTAATAATAATGGTGTGGGTCAAGCCACCGCATATGCCCAGCTATTGGCTTTAGCTCAGGCGTTTGAAGATACTGGCGTAAGAGCTTATAAAGGCCAGGCTGGTGAGCTGATGGGAACCCCTTATCTGACGCCTGCTTTACAGATTCATTCAGTAGAGGCAAGACATGCTTCTGAAATCAGAAGAATCAGAGGATTAAAAGGGTGGATCACCAATAACGAACGTGGTGCAGGAGTACCTGCCGCAGCACAAGCGGTATACGATGGGGAAGAGAATATCACACAAGGAGGGGTAGATGTTACCACTCTAGGTTCAGATTCTCCATTTACTATGGGTGCGTCTACCGAGGCCTATGATGAGCCTATGACGGGAGAAACGGCCGTGGCTATCGCTAGCCTATTTATAGTAAGCTAAAAGTAAAATTGAATGTAATGGCAGGAGGTTAATCTTTCTGCCATTTTTTTATGTCTCATCATCCAGGTTTATTCTCATTTGGATGAGGTGGTTTGAAAAGCCGGCCTTCTGATAAGCTCTTATGGCGGGCTCATTTTGAGAATAGACTTCAAGACGAATCTCGGAGAGGCCTTGATCGGCTGTCCAATCTTTTAATGCCTGTAATACTTTTCCATTTATGCCTTGCCCTCTCGCTGTAGAATCCACATACATAAACCCGAGATAAGCGTATTGATCATGTTTTAAATGAGACTTTGCATCCCTGATTTGAGCATAGCCTGATCCTACAATTTCATCATTGAGTTCTGCTACCATTACCACCGAATTATCGGCCACGATGAGCTCACCGATATCATAATAATTGATTGGGTCTGGCTTTAAAGTTTGATCAAATGGCCTCTCTGCAGTTATTATTGCCTGCTCAAAGGGCAGTAATATTGGCAGGTCATCAAGAGTCGCTTCCCGAATGGCTAGTTTTTGCTCCATTTGACCAAATTATGCATTCACATCGACAAATGTTCTAAACGTAAGATTGATTCTTGGGGTATGAATTTTCTTTGTTGGTGGCAATCTGTGAAGCCAGTGTTTCTGTGTTTCTCCTTTCATGATAAGAAGACTTCCGTTCTCTAATAAAATTTCTACTTTTTCACCCGAGACCTTGTGCTTAAAGACAAACTTTCTTTCGGCTCCAAAACTCCAGGAGGCAATAGCCCCATTTTCTTTCATTTCGGGTTCATTATCGGTGTGCCATCCCATCCCTTCTGAGCCATCGTGGTATAGATTTAGGAGACAGCTATTATAAGTCTCTTTACTGAGTTTTTCAGTTTCGATTTTGATGCTGAGCAATGCCTTTGTCCACGGAAGGGCCGTTTTGGTATTCTTTGAATAGGTATAGGCAAATGCATCGTCTCCGTACCAGGCTACTTTGCGTTTCGTAATAATTTTCTTTCCGAAGATATGAGCCTCATCGTTTTTCCAGTCAATTTCATTGAAAAGCGTTTCAAAAGTTTGCTTTGACCGAGGGTAGTCAAAAATTCTTCTGAAATAAAAGACTTCGCCATCAAAAGGTAAGAGATTCTGATCTGGAGACGGACCAAATAATTGCATTGTTTATGCCTGTTTTTCAAAGAGTAAACCGAGAATACGTGGAATAGATTCTTTGTTATTTTCATCAAAACGTTCCCGGAGCTTGGAAAGCCTAAATCCAGCTGAATTCGCGGCATCTACAAATTCAGAAATATGATGTGTATAACACTCTACCACTTGTGTACCTTCCTCTGTTTCATAGCGAGCTTTAGTGCCTGTATATTGTTTAAAAGGGTGAAGCTCGCCAATATAAACCTTGGCATTTGAAGAGGTAACAGTAGCTATTTTCTTGAAAATGGCTGTTAAGTCTTCAATATGCTCCAGAACTAAACTGAAAGTAACCAGATCTGCTTTTTCAATTGCGAATGTCCAATCATGGAGAATATTGGCAACGGAAAAACTAGCTTTTGAATCATCTACCTTGCTTTTGGCAATGGCCAGCATTTCAGGGCTTAAATCTACGGCTGTTAATTTTTTGGTTTTCTCTACCAGAAAAATGGAGTTCTTTCCTGTACCGCAGCCTATTTCCAGAATATGCTCAAAGGTCTGTCCACGTAGCATATCACGAAGCACCAAAGCTTCAGCATCTCGGGTTCGGTTTTTATTGGTGTCGTATTGTTTTGACCATTCGTTATAGGCTTGCTCTACACTCATCTATTCTAAAGGTTGTCAAATGCAAATTAGCTGAATTGACTCTTAAGTTCTCTTCTTAAAGCCTTAAATTGGCAAATCAAATTGACCATTTCCTGACGAAGGCTCTAATTGATTACAAAACGATGTTATTGAAAAAAGTATCTCTACTTCTGCTGCTTCCCTTTTTTTCGTTTGCTCAGCAATACCCTCTAAAACTATGGTTTGATGAGCCGGCAAATCATTTTGAAGAGGCCTTGGTGCTAGGCAATGGCAGGTCTGGCGTTACTGTTTTTGGTGGTGCAGATCAGGAGAAATTATATCTCAATGATATCAGTCTATGGGCGGGCGAGCCTGTGGATCCTTATATGAACCCTGAGGCTCATACCTATATGCCTTTAGTGAGAGAGGCATTGGCCAATGAAGATTATAAGGCCGCAGATAGTTTAATGCATTTTATTCAGGGCTCTTTCTCTCAGTCTTTTGCTCCACTGGGTGATCTCACCATAGACTTCAGACATACACCAGTAGATGATTATTACCGCGAGTTAGATCTGGATAATGCCACCGTCAATATCAGATATACGCATCTGGGGCATATGTTTGAGCGTTCTTATTTCTATTCGCATCCAGATAAGGCCTTGGTGATGAGGTTTAAAACAGATTCGCCGGATGGCATTTTCGCCACTCTGAAGATGGATAGTCAGCTTAGAAATTCATCAAAAGCACAGGGTGAGTTTTTGCATAAGAATGGAAAAGCTCCTGTGAGAATAGACCCCAGTTATTATAATCAAAATACAGACCCCATTATTTATGAGGAGGATGGTGGCACACGGTTTAGTGGTATGGTTGGGGTTTTGAAAAACGACGGAAGTACAGTTTTGACAGATTCCTCCCTAAGTATTAACGGAGCTCATGAGGCCACGGTGGTGCTTAGTTTGGCCACTAGTTTTAATGGTTTTGACAAAGATCCATATAGAGAAGGCCTAGATGAAAAGGCTATTGCATTGCAGCAATTACAAGGAGCTTTAAGTCAATCTACAGAGCAGCTTCAGAAAAATCACCTGGAAGATTATCATGAATTTTACAATAGAGTAAAGCTTAACTTGGGAGAAGATAAGTTAAGCAATCTTCCGACAGACGAACGAATTTTACGTTACGAAAAGGGAGCTACAGACCCTTATTTAGAAACGCTTTATTTTCAATACGGTCGTTACCTTTTGATCAGCAGTTCACGTACCAAGGGTATTCCTGCCAATCTGCAAGGGCTATGGAATCCCTACATGAGGCCACCATGGAGTAGTAATTACACCATGAATATTAATGCAGAAGAAAATTACTGGCCGGCTGAAATCACAAACCTACCCGAGATGCATAAGTCGTTTTTGACGTTTATTGAGAACCTCTCAAAAACGGGTGCGGTTACTGCCAAAACATTTTACGGTGCAGACGGCTGGACTGCCTCACATAACTCAGATATCTGGGCTATGACAAACCCCGTGGGCAATTTTGGTGATGGTGACCCTGTATGGGCAAACTGGGCCATGGGTGGCACCTGGGCTTCGGCTCATCTATATGAGCATTATGCCTTTTCAAAAGATAAGGAATGGCTTAAAAATTACGCGTACCCTCTCATGAAAGGTGCAGCAGAATTTTGCCTGGATATGCTGGTAGAAGCCCCTGATGGAACGCTGGTGACTTCGCCTTCTACCTCACCAGAGAATGTGTATATCACAGATAAAGGATACAAAGGAGCCACTCTCTATGGTGCTTTTGCAGATATAGGCATGATCAAAGAACTCTTCTTAGATCTGGTCACCAGCATGGAGATTCTGGAAATCAATAACGATTTCAGGACTGAAGTGGAGCAGGCTTTGGTGAAATTAAGACCCTATAAAGTAGGCAATAAGGGGAATCTGCAAGAGTGGTATCACGACTGGGAGGATGCCGAGCCCTTTCACAGGCACCAGTCTCATCTGTACGGTCTACACCCGGGCAGACATATTACCGTAAAAGAAACTCCCAAACTAGCTGAGGCCGCTAAGAAGTCGTTAGAAATTAAAGGTGATGAAACTACAGGCTGGAGCAAAGGCTGGAGAATTAATCTTTGGGCTCGCTTATTGGATGGAAATCACGCCTACAAAATGTACCGTGAGCTGCTGCGTTATGTAAAACCAGATGCCATCAGACCTAAAAATGAAGGGCACGGAGGTACCTATCCAAACTTATTTGACGCCCACCCGCCTTTCCAGATAGATGGTAATTTCGGGGGTACGGCGGCTGTAGCAGAAATGCTTGTTCAGTCTGATGAGAACCATATCTATCTTTTGCCAGCATTGCCAGATGCCTGGCAAAAAGGTGAAGTGAAAGGACTACGTGCCAGAGGAGGTTTTGAAGTAGATTTAAGCTGGTCAGATGGGAAGCTAAATTCTGTGACTGTTTATTCAAAACCAGGGACGGAGACGATTTTAGTGTATAAAGATCAAATGAAGAATATTCGTTTGACAGAAGGTGAAAAGATATATATGGAGGAGCTTTAGAAACTATTCTCTATCTTAAACTGATAGGCACAATTACTCTGAAAACATATATTTTGAGTAGTTCACTCTGCTTTGGTATCTATCAAAAGCTCTCTTAATTTTACGGCCTAATTGACAAGAGCAATGAAAAAAGACATTGAAATTCCAGAGGTAAAGGACGTGCATTTGGCCGTGGTAAAAGAGTACAATGAAGTCTTTCAAAGTGACGATTGGAATGTTTACCTCATCAATGATAAAAATGACCCTCTGGAAATGGTCATCATTGTTTCACATGGGTATGATAATAAAGATCAGACTTCTTTGATGCGAAAGAAAATTGACCTTCTACCCGCTAAATCGTATGCTAAAATTGAGTTGATACAACCCGAGCTTTTCAAGCTTAATAATGAGTTTAAAGTCACCTTTTTTGAAGACAATAAACTCATGGAACAGACTTTCCTTCTTTCTGCTAATACGATAAGTGAAGAAGCTCTGTGTGAGGTGCCACTGATGCAAAAAAGAGGTATTATGGCCAAATAGTTTAAGACTCGATCGCCGCATTAATTACCTCGTGAACTCTTCTTCTTACTTCTAGCTGCATTAGTTTTCGGTTATTATCTCTTGGGTAAACACGGTTAGCCAGCATAATAAAAATCAATTGACGATCGGGGTCTACCCATACCACAGTTCCCGTAAAACCTGTGTGTCCGTAAGTATTCGGTGAGGCATTGCTTGCAATACTCGATAGGTCGGCATCAGGGTGTGGCTTATTCCAGCCTATGCCACGATGGCTCTTTGCCGTATAATTGGTGGAGAAATGTTTGACTGTTTCAGGATATAAATATCTACGGCCACCATAGGCTCCTTTCTGAAGATTCATCTGATAAAGCTTTGCCAGATCCCAGGCCGTACTGAATAATCCTGCATGCCCGGCTACTCCTCCCAGTAAGGCAGCGTTAGGATCATGAACCGTTCCCCAAATCTGACGACCACGGAAAATCTGATCATTTTCAGTGGGTGCAATTTCACTTTTATCAAACTTATCAAGGGGATTGAACAAAGTTCTGGTCATTCCCAAAGGCTCATATAAGTTCTGCTCCAGAAATTCATTCAATGGCTGGCCAGATACTTTCTCGATGATTCGCTGAATCATGATCAAGCCCAGGTCACTATACAGGTACCTGAAAGAGCCATCTCGGTTTCTTCTGGTAGTATAATCTGTGTCTATGAGCCATTGCCAAACAGAATCTCTGATAGCCGGTTTGATGTATAAATTATCAGCAACCTGAAGATTATCCTCTGTTGGCTGAAACTCGTAATAGTGTCCGCTAAAAGCCTTACTTGGAGTTTTAGTATGTGTCCAGAATGCCTGAAAAGATTTTAATCCAGCTTGATGAAAAAGGATGTCACCCACTCTCATATTGGCCTTATTGGTACCTTTCAGCTCAGGTAAATAGTCGGCAGCTCTAAGATTTAAATCCAGCAAACCACGCTCATTCAACATCATAGCCGCTTGGAGTGTAGCACTGACTTTGGTAAGCGAGGCCAGATCGTATATGGTTTCCGTGGTTACAGGTTCATCCTGGTCATATCTGAATGTTCCATAGGCTTTGTGATAAACCACTTTTCCTCTTCTAGCCACTAAGACCTGTCCACCTGGAAAAGCTTTCTCCTGAATCGCATCATTAATGATTCCATCTATTTCTCTAAGCTTACGGCTGCTCATACCCACGTTTTCCGGGAAGTCTTCTGTTAGCCTCCCGAGATTAGCGGAAGTGCTTCCTATATTAACTTTTGCTACAGATGAGGCTGTCACAGGTAATTTCCCATTGGCAGATAAAGCACCAAAAAGCGTCTCAGCCACAGCTTTATAGGCCTCTGGCTCTTCTTCATATCCACAGATAACATTCGGAAATTCATCGAATAGCTGCAGACCATAAGGATTACCAAATGTGCAAATGATAACTTTAGTTTTGGCCGATAAGGCTCTGATCATCTGAATGGTAGAGGGAGATACACCAAAGTTTCTAGATTTCCGGCTGTTCATGTCATGAACACTTACAATCATATAGTCTAGTACATCGGCCTGGTCTACGATGTACTGCCAGTCTTTGGAAGAGCCGGGCTTTACATCCATCTTATAGTTTATGACTTTGGCAAAAGTGCCGAGTTGATTCTGGAAAGTGGCCTTGCTACCACTTACAGCCACAGAACCTATAGATAGGGTATCTAGCTGAATAAAAGGAATAATACCGGGCTGAACTCTGGCAATGGTCACGGCTTTTTTGAACAACTGATCTTTGACGGATAAACTATTATCGTTATTCAGGTCAAATACCAAGTTGGTCAACTGCACAGGTTTTACTTCGCTTAAACCTACACGATATTTGGCACGAAGTATTTTATGAACTCGCTTATTGAGATCAGACTCATCTAATTCTCCTTTTGTAAAAGCCGAGTGAATTTTTGAAAAGGCTGCGGGTAAATTGGCTGTTTGTAGCAGCACATCATTTCCAGCTTTATACGCCGCAAGATCTGCACCTCCGGCATCGTAGCCCTTGGTAATACCTCGCATATTCAAGGCATCGGTAAAGGTAAGGCCGTCATAACCCAGATCATTTTTCAGGAATTCGGTCACGATATTCTCAGATACAGTGGCAGGTGTATTACTCGCCGGCTCCAGAGCAGGTACGAATAAATGACCAGTCATTACACCATCAATACCATCATCTATTAGTCTTTTGAATGGTATGAGTTCTATTTCGTTAAGTCTGTTTTTACCATGTGCCACTACTGGTAGTGAGACATGGGAATCAACATCTGTATCTCCATGACCAGGGAAATGTTTTGCCACCGCTATAACGCCAGCTCTTTTGAGACCGCGAGCGTAAGCACTGGCTTTTTGAGCTACTTTTTCCTGCGATTCGCCAAATGATCTGTAATTGATCACAGGATTCTCAGGATTGGTATTTACATCAGCTACAGGGGCAAAATTGATATGAATTCCCAATCTTTTGCACTGCAAACCTATCTCATAACCCATTTTTTCAATGAGCTGATCGTCTGAAATGGCTCCCAGGGTTATTTGCTTGGGAAAAGACATGGTATTTTTTAATCGCATACCTAAGCCCCATTCAGCATCAATGCCCACCCAAAGTGGCACATCACGTCCGGTCTGATATCTGTTGGTTAGCCTTGCCTGTGTGTCAGGGTCCCCCTGGAAGAAAATGACACCTCCTACATGATAGTCTTCAATGAGGTTTTCTACAGAGTTATAATAGGCTTCATTTTTATTAGAGTAGGCCGGAATCATGAAAAGCTGACCTATCTTTTCTTTAAGCGTAAGTGTCTGTAAAACACTATCTGCCCAAGCCCACTCTTTCTGTACTTTCTCGTCTTCAGGATCGGTAGAAAAGGCACGCTCAAAGCTTCCGGAATCTGACATCCCAAGAGCAATAAACCCTAATGAAAATAATCCGGTGATCAGTAAAGGAAAGTACGTGTTTGACCTAAGTCTTTTTTGCATGATTCAGAAGTGTACTGTGCAGTAATCGTGCAAAAGTAGGGTATTGTCAGGTCAAATCCGAACTTAAGCGAGCTCCAAAGTGTCTTTTGTCTTCCTTCTTAAGGGGTTCTTTTTGGCTGCTTTGCCAGCAAATTTAGCTCTGTATTTTTTGATAGTTACTGCCGATACAATTCCGAATATTACACCTGGCAATACCCAGGTCATAATGTACGCTATCATAGGCGTGTTTTCAGGGAAATATCTAGGTACTACGTTTACACAAAAAGCGGTGACTGCAGCTGAGTATGCTCCTATCATTTTACCGGCATGTCCCAGAAACCAGTGCATCTTTTCTGCTTTTTTCTTACCTAAAAGAATGCGTAAATCTGACCAGGACTGCACAAGGCTAAATGGCCCGAAAACCAAAAATAGAATGGCGAGTTCATTCGGGTTGAAGAATTGAAGATAAATGCCATAGGCTATCATAACCAAAGAAGAGACAAACATTAGATATGAAGCGAAGTAGTCGTACCATTTCCCTTCTATTTTCTTCTTCATTTTTAACAATCGCTTTCCTGTAAAAGTGGGATAAAAACTAACAATCCCAATAGTGAGAAAGAAGTGATATTTCAGTTCAAAAGGGTATAGAATGGTGAATAAAATGGTGGTGACAAAAATGATGGCCATGTTCCAGTAAAATATCTGCCCCGATACATTGTGGACTTTCCCTCCCTTCTTTCTGCTTGTCATAGCCACAAGGCCGAAAATCAAGGAGAGTATGCCGGCAATTACATGAATTATTAAGGCGTTTGTGAAAATTTGAGTCTTCATAATCTTATTGCTTTTCTGATTGATGACTCAAATGTATTTTGGTCTTAGCTACTCCAAAAATCAAAGGGATGTTGGGCAAAGAGTTGTGCTAAACAGCAAGGTTTTGGGTTGTTTGGGGGCCTTTTGGGATGTTTGACAAAGGGTATTTAGGCCTTTGCCGCCTTTAACTCATTCACCAAGTCGCTGTATTTTCTGGCCACAGGTATGACCTCCAGACTGTCTTTTAGCTCAAGTTTATAACCCTGTGCATTTCCAGTGACTTTCTTGACTTTGTCAAAATTGACAACAAAAGAACGATGACATCTTTTGATGTGATCCTGCAAAATCTGGCTCGTCATTCTGGAAAGGCTTCCTCTGAGTAAAACCGGGTCTTTTGTGGTCAATACAATTTTGGAATAATTATCTGCTGACTCAATGTAAAGAAGCTCGTCAGAATTGAATTTCAATTGATCAGTACCATTTTCTGCAGTGAGTATAATCTCCGTTGTTTGGGGAGCTACCTCACTTTCAAAGAGTTCTAAAGGTCTATATTTTTTAAGGGCACGGTAGTAAGTAGACAAGACATCAAAGACAATTGGGAATATCCCAATGGCTATCACGGTAAGAAGGTTCCAGAGAAATTGATGGTTTTTCCAATCTTTAGTAATGCAGGCGACTTCATATAAGAAATTGCCAAAAGCAATAAAAATCAGGAAACCGATATTGAGAAAAATCTCACGCCCTATAGTCCAGTCTTTTTCATTAAAGAACTTTGGAAAGAGCTTTATGACACCGAAGCGAACAATCAATAAGCACACGAAAGTTACCACACCAAATCCCATTGTGTAGAGGTACCAATCCGGAGCTACAGTCTTCCACTTGGAGATGCCAAAAGGTTGAAAAATGAGAAGAAAAGCTGCAATAAACATCCCAACCAAAAATGAGCGTAGCAATATCTCAGGAGCTGAGCGATCATTATCTACAAAAGGGTAGGGCTGCTGTATGAGCTTTTTTAGTTTCAAAATGGCAGTCTGATTTGTTCAATAAAGCGGCTTAAGGAGCTAGGTTCCAGTAGCAGAATAAAGACCACACCCCATAGCCCTCCCCAGAGGTGAGCCATATGATTGACATTATTCATTTGTTTTTTCTCCATGAAAATTGAATAAGCCACATAGATCACCGCAAAAATATACCCAGGCATGGCAATAGGAATCGGGAAGATCATAAGCTCCATCATCGGGTTTAAAATGACCGAACAAAAAACGACAGCAGATACTCCTCCTGATGCTCCCAGAGAATTAAAACCTATACTGTCTTTGTATTTCACAAAGTCAGGGAGGTTAGCCACAATAATTCCCAATACATATAAACCAAGAAAAGCCAGAATGGCTTTTGAACCAAAGAAGACAGCAAAGTACTGCTCTACTACACCACCAAAAAGGTATAGGGCATACATATTGAAAAACAGGTGAAGGTAGTCGGCATGGATAAAACCTGATGTCAATAGACGGTGGTATTCCTTATTTCTATTGGCATAGTAAGGGTTATGAATCCACTTATTTCTTAAGGTTTGGTCTCTCCAGGCATAAATACTGGCAATGACCGTAGCGATGACCAAAAGAATAGTTACTGACATAAATTATGGTTTATATTGCGTCTATGATATCGCCGAAAATTACGAAAAGCTACTTGCTGTTACCATTTATTTCCCTTCTTTTCATGCAGTGCAATGTCCTTGCCCAAGGTTTTGTGAAAGAAATAGAAGAGCATCGAGAACATTATAAAGCTGATTTTTTAGCCTCTGAAAACTCTCCTCTTCAAGAAGGTGATATTGATAATATACGATTTTATGAGCCAAATGAGGCTTTTAAAGTGAAATGTAAATTTAAAGCGGTAAAGAAAAGTGAGCCATTTGAAATTCCTACTTCTTCGGGAAAAACGAAGGTTTATTCAGTTTTTGGTCAATTGACCTTCAAAGTCAACGGGAAAAAGGCAAAGCTAAATGTCTACAGAAGTATGGCATTGATGCGTAATCCTCTGTATAAAGATTACCTATTCATTCCTTTTAAAGATCTTACCAGTGGCCCCGAGACCTACGGTGGAGGACGATACTTGGATCTAAGGATGAAGGAGCTGGAAGGAGGTGAAATATGGCTTGATTTTAATAAGGCCTATAATCCTTATTGTGCTTATTCTGCCGGTTATAATTGCCCAATTCCACCAGAGGAAAACCACTTAAAGGTTAGAATTGAAGCCGGAGAGAAAAATTACGCCGGAGAGATAAAGTATGACTAAGTCTCTTTTAAAAAGAGGAATCATAATTCATAAAACCATTCATATCTATCATTCGTTAGATAAGTCTACAGCAAAAAAGTATGCAGGAGAAACTAGACCGAATCGTAGAGGCGAGAATGAAGTTGAAGGCTCGTTTTGAAAAACAAATGAGTGAAACACCTTCTCTGGCCGATGATAGACCTTTGGGTACAGGGCCCACCAACAGACATGGAATGCCTCAGCTGCCTCCTGGCCAGACAGAGACCCAGAAATGGCCGGTGCTGGATTTAGGTTATCATCCTGATGTATCTAAAGATCGATGGAGACTAACCATTGACGGCGAAGTGGAGAATCCGGTGGTGCTGAAATGGGATGATTTCTTAGCATTGCCACAAACAGAGGACACTTCTGATTTTCATTGTGTAACCACCTGGAGTAAGATGGATATGCCTTGGAAAGGGGTTAGCCTTATTGATTTGGCAGCCTTGGTGATGCCTCAAGAAAGTGCTACTCATATTATGTGTTATGGATATGATACATATACCACCAACGTCTCGATAGAAGAAGCCTTAAAACCTGACGTACTGCTGGCTCATACTGTATACGGGGAACCTCTGGAGCTGGAGCACGGCGGCCCATGCCGCATGATAACCCCGCAGCTTTACGCCTGGAAAGGTTCTAAATGGATTAAAAGGATCGAATTCCTGAATGCCAATAAACGTGGTTTCTGGGAAGAACGCGGTTATTCTGATACGGCCTATCCATGGAGAAATGATAGGTATTCTTGATTTTTGACACTTTAGATGTAAGACTTTATTGCTTTCAGCTCATGTATATGATAGGAGCATGAAGTAGTTTAATCTTACAGAAAAGGCAAACAACTTTGAGCACTTTCGCCTGTAATCGAATATAAATAAAAAGACCTCCCAAACTAAGTTTAAGAGGTCTTTTCCATAATAGTCTTTTGTCTTGTCTTCTTAAAAAGACTTCGCAATATCCGTAAATCCTCTGGAGTCTAGAGAGGCACCTCCTACTAAACCACCGTCAATATCAGGTTGAGAGAAAAGCTCAGGAGCATTGCCCGGCTTTACACTACCACCGTAAAGAATAGAAATATTTTCTGCTACCTCTGCTCCGTATTTTGAAGCCAGATGAGCTCTTAATTCTTTATGCATTTCTTGTGCTTGGTCGCTGCTAGCCGTTACCCCTGTACCGATAGCCCAGATTGGCTCATAAGCGATCACTACTTTTTGAAGAGCATCTGCATCCAGATGAAAAAGGCTATTGGTTAATTGACCTTTCACAAAGTCGAAATGTACACCTTCTTCACGTTGCCCCAGAGTTTCGCCACAGCAGAAAATTGGAGTTAAGCCTTCGGCTAAAATTGCATCAACTTTTTCTGCAATAAACGCATCTGTTTCATTGAAATATTCTCTTCTTTCAGAGTGACCAATAATCACATACTCTACCCCGGCAGACTTAAGCATTGGTACAGAAACTTCACCAGTGTAAGCTCCTGAAGCTTTTGGGTAACAGTTTTGAGCAGCTATGCTCACTTTCTCTGTATTGATCAGCTTGCTGAATGAACTCAAATATGGAGCAGGTACACCCATCACAACTTTCACATTCGGGTTTACCACTTCATCCTTAACCATATTGGTGACTTCTGAAAATAGGATCTGACCATCCTCAAAACTCATGTTCATTTTCCAGTTACCGGCAGCGTATTTTGTTCTCATCGTTTATTTAAATTCCTTAAAGTATATAATTGAGCCTCAAAGATAGTAGGTTAATACAGAGGCAGAAAGAAAAGGCGTTTTTTGTAAGGTTAAGAAATGCTTTGCTTTATGAGCAATAGAACCAAAAGATTATAAACTGAGCCAATAATTCCATTTAAAAATCAGAGCTCTGTTTTTATTTGAAAAAGTGTCGGTGAAATAATTATCAGAGTACACCAGGAAGAAATCTGACATTGGGCCATATCGGTATTGAATACGGCTATTGATATTGAAATTATTCACCTGTGTATTGAACTGTAAGAAGGTAGTCCAAAATAGCTTATTTGAGAATGTGGCTTCCACTCGTGGGCCTACCAGCCAAAGCTTAGTTCTCCCGAATTCCTCCGGGAAAATAAGGTCGTTAAACTGTGCACTTAAAGTCATGTTTACATACGGCTGCTTTCTCATCAATAAACTTAAGTTATATTGACGTAGCTGGGCATTATAGTAGGTGCCAAGTACCACACCGCCATTTAAAATAAAGTTTTTTCGAGTATCGCCGGTGTAATTTATGGTCAGATTTCCGTAGTCATAAGTCCCAGGCTTTAAAGGTTTATTTTGAGGCAAAGGGAAGTAGTATCGGAGATTATCATGGTTTACCAGGTATTCCATATAGAGGCCGGAAGTATTTCTAAATCTTAGATTTGCCAGTACTGAATGTGCTCTATCGCTCAGGCTTCCATCAGCAAACCATACCACATAGTTACTCTGACCCAGCTGAATCAAAACTAGTTTTTTGTCTTTAGGTCTAAATGACAAATTGTTTTCATTATACATTTGGGTGAATCCCGCCCTGATAGTGGTGTCAGGCAAATTATAACTAAAGCCTGTTTGGGCGTAGGTTTCTATTCTGTTAATGAAACCTTGGTCTGCGTAATAGTTTTTACCGAATTTGGCAACATCAATAAAGCCTTCGAAAATCTTACCGAAGTGACCTGCACCAAACTGATAAAAGTTATTTTCAGTATTCAGGCCTTCTTTAAACGAATGATGATAACCCGCCCAAAATTGATTCACACCAGCTTTATCAATCAGGTTCAATTCACCACCAAGGTTTCTTCCGTACTTATCCAGTGAACTTAAGCCAGCTTCTGCCACTTCTCCGGTGGCATCTCTGTTAAGAAAATAACCTTTAATGACAGATCTACTACCAAATCTTTGATGAACTGAGGCGGCAGTATAGTTTTGAGCAGCAAAATCGTCTTTTGCGGCTGTCTGCATATTCATGACCCCTATTCTTGTTTTCTCAGTTAGGTTGCCACTCAGTCTGGCTCCAAATAAAATTGGGATAGGCTGAGCGTTTTCATCTAAACCGATTCTTCTTGAAAAGAATGGTCGAAAAGGAGGAGCTGCAAATTCTGAAAATATATCACTGTTTTCCAGGAAGAAAGTTCTCCTTTCAGGAAAGAAAATAGAGAACCTGGTTAGGTTAGTGACCTGCTGGTCTACCTCTACCTGAGAGAAGTCAGGATTAACCGTAAGGTCTAGATTTAATGAAGGACTCACGGCTATCTTAGCATCTAGGCCAGCGTTTACTTTGGTGGTGCTTTGTAAATCATTCTGTTTGTCAGAGCTTACGTTGGCTGCTACATAAGGGATTATGGATACATTTCCTTTTTGTTGGGTTAGCTTACCTTCAAAATGCAGCTCGCCCATATACCCAAGGTCAATACCGGTAAACTGTACGGGGATATTTGTCCAGGTAGAAAACTCATTATTTTTCCTATCACTTCTAATGATATTGACTCCCCAAATGGTGTTAGACGCATTATAGCGTAGAGTTTTGAAAGGGATAGCCATTTCTATGACATAACGATCTTTTAATCTCTTGGCTTCAGAAAACCACTTATTATCCCAGGCGAAGGAAAGCTCATTGAAGCCATTGGCATATTGATACTCACTCTGAACATTATTAGGCGTACAGCCAAATCCGAAACCATTGGCTTGTTTATTAACAGGGTCTAGCACCACAGTTATACCGTCTTGCTCCCTAAGACTCTGATCTCTCTTTAATGAAGGAGCTATGTAGTTATTAGTACTGTCATAAGCCTCAATGAAAAAGTAAAGAAACTTATCATCGTAGGCCACTCTTACCTCCGTTTTAGCGTCTGATTTCCTATCAGAAGTTGGGAATTTTTGCCAAAAGTCACCTACTTTTTGTGCTCTTTGCCAAACCATTTCATTAGCCTCGGCATCTAAATTAATTTCCTCATTTGCAAGATAGGCCTGTAGTGTGTAGTTGGCGGGGTCGTGTTTTATCTGTTGAGCATTTAATGCAAAGCAAAAAAACAGAAGGGGTATTAGTTTGTTCAAATTGAGGAAGTTAAGAGTCAGATTGTGATTGCAAAGTTAGGCAATTGAGAGGCTCAGGAAATAGTCATAATTAACTATAGAGTCTACGGAATATGGACTTTTGTCAACCCAGCAACTAATTGAGTAGAGGAAAGTGGCAAATGAGACAATAAAAAAGCCGACGTGTAGGGTCGGCCTTTGAATTTTTTGAAGTGCAATGGTTAATCTGCCAAAACCATATTATGGTAGACATTCTGTACATCATCATCTTCTTCCAGTTTTTCCAGAAGTTTGTCTACTTCAGCAGAATCTTCTTCGCTTAATGTTTTGGTATCTAAAGGGATACGCTCAAAGCCGGAACTGTCAATTTCAAAATCATTTTCTTCCAAATATTTCTGAATATCACCGTAACTTTTGAATTCGCCATAGATATTAATAAGGCCTGTTTCTTCATCTACAAAGATGTCGTCTACACCAAAGTCGATAAGCTCAAGCTCAAGCTCCTCCATGTCAAGCCCCTCCTTATTACCAACTTTGAAAATACACTTTCTTTCAAAGATAAAATCAAGCATTCCATTGGTACCTAAACTGCCACCAGTTTTAGAAAAATAACTTCTCACGTTTGCTACGGTACGGTTATTATTGTCTGTGGTACATTCTACCAAAACAGCCACACCGTGCAGACCATACCCTTCCAGAACGATCTCTTTATAATCTTCCTGATCTTTAGATGAGGCTCTTTTGATGGCACTCTCTACATTGGCCTTTGGCATATTGGCCGCCTTGGCATTCTGAATAATAGCACGAAGTCTGGAGTTAGAGGCCGGGTCTGGACCGCCTTCTTTTACAGCTATTACGATGTCTTTACCTATTCTGGTAAAGGTTTTGGCCATCGTACTCCAACGTTTCATTTTTCGTGCCTTTCTGAATTCAAATGCTCTTCCCATTGATATGTTTTTAGAATTGTGACGGTAAAATTAAGTCTTTGTAAAAAAGGAATCAATTGATTCATCAAAAGCTTTAATTTATGGTCAAAATTAAGTACGATTACCAGTTCAAACGGCCCTTTTTGAAATGAAATCTGAGAATCGTAATAATTATACGTTCTATTCATCCCTTGTGTTACGTACACCTTCCTGGCCTGTATTGGATAAAGTCTCAGAGAAGGAAATTCAAGAATTTATAGCGAATCCCCACTTTTTGGAGGCCTTATTAATTGCTAGTCCGGTTTTACATGATGCGGTCATGAAATCTTTAGCCGAGGAAGCCGATCTATCCCAAGATGTCACGCTTTCTTTAGCAAAGTACATTTTAAGAGCAAGTAATCGATGTACACCTTTTGGCCTTTTCTCGGGAATTAGTCTTGTGAAGTGGACTGAGGATGATGGCCTAAAAGTAAAAACCAAGGCAAGGCGGAAGACTAAGTTTGATATGAACTTTCTTTCTGCTTTAAAGAGGCAGATTGAACATACTCTAGAGATAAGAGAAAAATTAATCTTCTATCCCAATACTAGTCTGTATGAGGCGAATGGCCAATTCAGGTTTGTTGAGTATCAAATGGAAGGGGGGAAAAGGACTTACCAACTCACCGCGATCCTTCAAAATGCGGTTTTAGAGAAATTATTAGGAATTAAGAACGAAGGCCTGACGATAAATGAATACGTAAGCCTTGTGGTAGAGGAAGGTTTTACGGAAGAAGAGTCTCGAGGTTTTATTGAGTCCTTGATTGAGAATCAAATTCTTGTCAATGAGTTGGAGCCTACCATAACTGGCGAAGGCTATTTTCAACATATTTTGGAGGTGACTAAAGGAGAAAGGCCTGAGCAATTTTTTCAACTCCTTAACGGGTTTTTGGATGGCCTTGATCAGGAAGGATCAAATTACCGTGAGGATATAGACCGTATACATGAGCATCTGGAGCCATTAAAACTGGAGTACAATAAGGGGGCCTTGCTTCAGGTAACTTCCTTAAATAAAGTAGTGGCTGGAGGCATTTCTAAAGAAAGTCGTCAAAACCTGATTGAAACTGTAGAGCTATTGCGAAAGTGCAAACTTGCTTGCGTAGGAAATCATAAGATTGAACAGTTTAAAGACAAATTTTATCAGCGTTATGAGGAGGCCAAAGTGCCTTTGCTTGAAGTATTGGATGATGAGGTTGGGATAGGTTATGGAGGCGGTTCATCCTTAATAATTCCTCTACTGGAAGGTGTTCAAATTCCTTATCATCATTTGAGCCAAAATATATCAGTGGATCGCCAACTTTTTCAGCGATTACTCAATCATAGGAGTTATTCATTGGAATTGAATAGTCTAATAGATCAGGATTTAAAGGGCCCTCCTTTGGCAGATAGCTTTTCTTTGGTTTTTAGGCATTTGGTAGATAATCAATTGTTGTTTGATTATGCTGGTGGCACGAGTGCTTTGGCCTTGTCTGCACGGTTTGCAGATGCTGACCCAGAGTTATTTGATACCTTAAGGCTGTTGGCCGAAGATGAACAAAGCAAGAGGCCCCAACAGTTGGTAGAGGTAGTTCACTTTCCTCAGGAAAAAACGGGAAATATAGTAGCCAGGCCAGGTTTGAGGTCCTATGAAATCCCTTATCTGGCTCATTCAGGTGTGTCATCTAAACAGCAGATTTTAGCCAGAAATCTTATAATTCAGCTCGTTAAAGGTCAATTTGTATTGACAGACTCCGCTTCAGGTAAAGAGCTTTTGCCTAGAATGGCAAATGCCCATAATTATGCCATGGATGCTCTTCCGTTATATGAATTTCTCGGTGATCTTCAATCTCAGAATCAATTAAAAGGAGTTCAATTTGAATGGCCTTCTTGGACCAATGAGTTGGAATTTCTTCCACGAATTCAGCATAAGAATGTGATTGTTCAAAGAGCCAGATGGAATCTTAAGAAGTCGAAGTTAAAAGAGTTATTGGCTTGTAAAACTGAGGAGTCTTTAGTGCAATGGAGAATAAATACTAACCTTCCCGAGTCGGTTGTACTTAAAAGCGGTGATAATGAATTGAGGATTTCGTTTGACTCCTATCTGTCATTGAATTTGTTAAAAAAGGAAGCTAAAGGAAAAGAAAGTTTAACAGTTCTTGAGGATATAAAGACATCTGATAAAATACGAGATCATGAAGGTAAAATTCTGGCCAATCAGCTTGTAGCTTTAGTTAAGAATGATGTGCCTGTTCGGAATTTAAGTTTTGAGGGCATGGATGATTCTGATAAGGTTGAACGTATCTTCTACCCGGGGTCGGAGTGGTTATATTTGAAAATTTATGCTTCAGAGAAAGCATTGGACAAGCTTTTGTTTCAAACGATTTACCCTTATTTACAGTCTCTTGCTGAGCAGCAGCAAATTCGCATGTGGTTTTTCGTAAGATTTGCAGATCCTGAACCACATTTGAGGATAAGACTTCATCTGGGTTCTAAAGATGACTTTATCCTTGTTTTGCAAGGGCTACAGTATCTTTTACAACCATTTCTGACGAACAGGTTGATTTTCAAAACCCAATTGGAGACTTATCACAGAGAAATGGAAAGATATGGCCCTCAAAATATTCATCTTGCAGAGGCAATACATTCACTCGATGCATATTTTATTTCATATGTGTTAAGTCAATATGAGGAAGGAATTCAGGAGGATATAAGGTGGAAGCTGGGCCTCAAACTTATAGACGTATATATGAATGCGATAGGTTTAGATCTAGAAGAAAAGTACAATTTGGCCGAACAAAAAAGGTCTGACTTTTACACTGAATTTGAAATCACTCAAATCGAGAAAAAGAGTTTTGATCACAAGTTTAGAGAACATAGATCAGAGTTAGAGGAGGTAATGTCCTCAGGATTCATCGAAGAGTTTTCTGATTTTGAGCCGATGCTCCAAAACTTAACGCGTAATCTCCAGTTTACATCTAAAAACAGCCGATCACAACTTGCTGATACCTTTATTCATATGAGTATAAATCGGGTATCCTTAACAAAGCCAAGGGAGCACGAGCTCACACTTTATGATTTTTTGAGTAGAGTATATAAATCTCAAATAGCCAGGAGGAGGAAAAAATAAGGCTATTGCATGATTTTACTTTCTAGCACTTTGAAGAAACGGTCTCTATGAGTTACTCCCAGTGGTATTCTCACCTCACAGTCAAGTAAAGTAATTTCACCTCCATCAAGATGGTTTATCTGATCAAGGGAAATAATAAATGATTTATGTGTCCTAAAGAACATTTCAGAAGGAAGACGTTCTTCTAGTTCTTTCATTGTTAGAAGAGAAACTATTCTGTCACCTTGCTTGGTATATATAGCTACGTAGTTTTTAAGCGATTCTATGTAAAGAATATTCTCAAACTTTATCCTGACATACTTACCTTTTCTGTCAGTTTTTACCATGATATAATCGTCTACCCCAGATGAGTACTTATTGGTTAATCTTCTATGAGCTTTTTGAGCGGCTTCCAGGAAGCGGTCAAATGCAATTGGTTTCGTTAAGTAATCTACCACATCATGCTTGAAACCTTCCAATGCATATTCAGTGTACGCTGTTGTGAGAATAACCATAGATTTACCCTTGAGTAGCTCCAGGAAGCTTAAACCGGTAAGAGTAGGCATATTGATATCTAAAAAAATCAGGTCGATATCATTTTCCTGAACAAAGTCCAATGCTGCTACGGAGTCACTAAATGATCGTATGTGGTTCGCTGAAGGGATTTTCTGGAGGTAGCTCTCTATGATTCCTATCGCCGCTTGTTCATCATCTACTACTATGCAATTCATTACTCGGGGTTTTGTATGTATACTTTAGTAAATTAAATATAATCAAAAAATTACTTCTTCCATAGTACAGAGAGCTTTACCTCATAAAAGTGCTCACTGTCATCGATGTCAATCGCATAATTATCATCGTAAACCAGCTGCAGTCTCCTTTTGATATTTTCAATGCCCACTGCGGTGGTTTCTTTATCCTGAAAGTCTTTTCTTTTTTTGTTTCTGCAAATAAACTCAAGTTTTTCTTGAGATACCTTAAGCTTGATATGAATTGGATTATTAGGTTCATCTATTACGCCATATTTAAAGGCGTTTTCTACCAATGACATTAAGACCAATGGTGGAAGAGCAAAGAAAGGGAATAGCCCTTCTTTATCAAATCTTACTGCCACCTTATCACTAAAGCGAGCTTTTTGAAGTTCAATGTATTCATCTATAGCGTCTATTTCTTTCTTGAGGTTTGATACCTCACGTTTAGTACTCTCTACAGAGTACCGCATCAGGTTGGTCAACTTAATAATTGCCTTCCCCGACTTTTCACTATGCGGTGCTACTTCGCCGTAAACAAAATTTAAGGTATTGAATAGAAAGTGTGGGTTAATTTGAGCCTTTAAAAAGTTTAACTCTGTTTTGAGCAACTGCTGCTCTGTTTTGAATAGGATGTCTTGTTCTTTGATACGCTGCAAATAAATCCAGAACGCAAAAGCATAAAAAGCTGAAGTTGAAAATCTCCAGACTTCAAAAAGGTATGCCCTCCATACAGACTCTTTTACACTCAATAAATACGATTCTAGTTTAATTAAGTGTAAGGAGATTAGATAATTGGTGTAAGCGAAACCCATCACAATTAGAATAGCTACTAGGAAAGGCTGAATTTTTTTTCTTGGTAAGTTTCGGTATAAAACCCCTACTACTGAGTAGAAGGAGGAGGTGAATAAAATAAGTGTTGTAAAATAGGATGCTAAAAACTTCCCACCTGAAATTTGACGATAAGTAAAAACAAAAATAAAGTCAACCAAGTAGTAAAGTGTCCAAGCTAAAAGATGTTTTCTTATCTCTTTTTGATTGTCTTTTAAAAAGCTTCTGATCGCTTCGAAATTCATTTTGTACAGTTAATTAAGCTATGTGTACTTAGTATAGGCTGGAAGGTCAATTAAATTTTACTGGCATATACGTAAGATGCACCTTTGTCATAGTTAATTCTAACTATACGGTATAGTTAGTATAAATCATAAACTTAACATAAGATGAAAAATTTAAGTATTTCGAAAGTAGTTGTTTCTAAACTAAATGAAAAATCAAGAGTGAACCAAAACGTAAAATCTACGGCTAAACTCTTTGTGACATTGCCATTTGGTTAAATTGTATTTCTGCATTTATAAAATGTAAGAAAAGCCGTACACAATAGCCCTCCCAAAACCATCCAAAAAAGTAAAAATGAATAAGAAGTATGCAGATTACCATTTCCCACAAAAGCACATTTTTTTGTCAGCTTTTAAGAGAATCATTGCATAGCAGAAACTTTGACGTGGCTTCATATGCTACTTCAGGGGATTTGTCGTGGAAGCAGATAAGTGTAGTAAAACCAGACATTGCGATTGTCGCATTTCCGCTCGAAAATATGACAGGAGTGGAATTAGTCAGGAAGATTAGAGAAGTCGGTAATGGCACCAAAATACTTTTTATGTCACAAGACTCCCTTGAAGCTAAGGAAGTCGATAATGGATTGGATGTAGAAGGGCATGTGATGTCAACAGACAGCATGAGTCAATTTTTCTTTGCGTTACACGAAATAGCAGGCGGAAGAAAATATGTCTCACCCAACGTTGAAAAGTTACTGGCAAGTACGATCACGAGCGAAAATTCTAGGTTAGATACCTCTGTTTTAGAGCTACTTACACCTAGAGAGCGTGAAATTATGCGAGCACTTTCGGACTCATGTACCACACCCGAAATTGCAGAGAAGTTTACAATTAGTAAGGCTACGGTAAATAATCACCGAGCCAACATTATGAATAAGCTAAAGCTAAAAGGCAGAAACCAGCTATTATCACTGGCGGTTTCGCTGAAACCTTACTACTCTATATCAGCATAGAGTTGATATAGATAAAACTGTCATTGGTGTAATTTTTTTTCGGCGAACCTCAAGAAGAATTTTCTTTGGGTCACTATTGAAAAGATTCACAACCTGCTAGATGCACAGTTAAACTTTTAAGTCATTACTCCGCAGAAGAAATTCTTGCGGAGTTTTGTTTTATATACACTCTACTTTAAAACTTCTTTACCGCTCATTAAGAAAGTTAGGTTTTGACTTCATTATCAAAAAGAAGGGTCTTATTTTTGCCACCGATTTTTTCGGGGTGTAATGAAAATCTATTGATTTTCAGCCCTTTAAAAGAGGAACTAATTTAAAACAAAACCAAAATTTATCATGTCTGCAGTACATCAAGTAGCTGAACGTATCCAGTCTCTGGAGCCCTCTGCTACCATTGCGATGTCCCAAAAATCTCGTGAGTTACGAGATCAGGGAATCGATGTTATTAACCTTTCTATCGGTGAACCCGATTTTAAAACACCTGAACATATCTGCGAAGCAGCTAAGGAGGCTATTGACGCAGGTTTTCACTCTTACACACCAGTACCAGGTATTCCTGAGTTGCGAAAGGCTATAGCAGACAAGTTTAAACGCGACAATAATATTGACTGGAAACCTGAGAATATTGTAGTTTCCACAGGTGCTAAGCACTCTTTGGCTAATGCTCTTCAGGTAATGGTGAACCCGGGTGAAGAAGTGATCATTTTTGCACCTTATTGGGTGAGTTATTCTGAAATGGTGAAGCTGGCTGGTGGTGTACCGGTTATTTTGAAAGGTTCATTTGAGAATGGTTTCAAAGTTACTCCGGAGCAATTAGAGGAAGCTATCACTGATAAAACTAAAGTGATCATGTTCTCTTCGCCTTCTAACCCAACAGGTGCTGTTTTCAGTAAGGCAGAACTTACGGCTATTGCTGAAGTAGTGGAGAAACATGAGCATGTTCATGTTTTGGCTGATGAAATCTATGAATATATCAATTTCATGGAAGAAGGTCATTTCTCAATAGGCTCAATCGATGCCATAAAAGACAGAGTTATTACTGTAAATGGTATGGCTAAAGGTTTTGCTATGACAGGCTGGAGAATCGGGTATATTGGTGCTGCAGAATGGATAGTTAAAGGAATTACAAAGCTTCAGGGTCAGGTAACTTCAGGGACGAACCATATTGCTCAGCGTGCCTCAGTGGTAGCATGGGATGATATGACGGCTTCTGAGACCATGAAGAGAGCATATTTAGTGAGAAGAGCATTGGTAGTAGATGGCTTAAAGTCAATCCCTGGCTTTAAAGTAAATGTACCCGATGGTGCTTTTTATGCCTTCCCTGATATCAGTGAATTCTTTGGAAAATCTGATGGTGAAACCACCATAGAAAACAGTGGTGATTTCAGTATGTACTTACTAATGAAAGCTCACGTGGCCACGGTAGCTGGTGCTAGTTTTGGTGCTCCAAACTGTATCAGAATTTCTACGGCCGCTTCTGACGAATCTTTAGAAGAAGCTATTGAGCGTATCAAGAAAGCTTGTGCTGAGTTAAAATAACCAAAGTTATTATAAGAATGGGGTGGTTGTCTATCAAGGCGATCACCCTTTTTTGTTTCTGATGTATTTAGCTGCTAGATAGCCGGGAATTCCACTTACTGCTCCCCCTCTTAAAGCTGCAGAACCACAAAGGACAATATTCGGGTCTTCAGTTTCTACACCTAGTTTTCCCTCTAGATCTCCATTTTCAGCATAGAACCAACTCAGGTCATTATGGAAAATATTACCAAGAGGTAATCCTAACTCTCTCTCTAAATCTAAAGCACTTTTACACTCAATACAGAGGTTTCCTGATGAGTCTAAGGCTATCGACTCCTGAATAGGCTTCTCTAAATATGGATTAATGCCTTCATAGAATAGCTTCAATACTTGAGATTTAGCTTTTTCATTGTCTTCCTTAAAAATAGAGTAGGGCGTATCCATGCCAAAAGCTGTGATGGTATGAAAGCCCTTATGGCTTAATTCTTTTGAAAGAATGGAATCATCGGTAAGTGTATGGCAGTACATCTCAAATGGAAAGTTTTTAGGCAGTTTTCCGCCAATGCTTTGTTGATGTGCTAACTCTTGCTGTTCAAAATTCTGATTTATATGAAGGGTGCCACAAAATGCATCTTCCGGGCTAACACGTTTGTCCTTAAGTTTTGGTAACTTTTTTAGTAAAATATTGATTTTGAAAGCCGTGCCTTCGCTTATATTTAAACGGTAGTTTGGTAAAAGTTTATTTAAAAGGTTCGGGGCAGCATTAAAAAGGAGTTTTTGACATTGATAGCTTTGATCTGCCGTGCTAACCATGTAGTGTGATTTTTTTCTGGTTACGTCTATGACTTCTGATTCAGTTTTAAAACTGACATCAAGGGATTTCGCTTTTGTGATCAATTGTTCCACCAAGGCTCCCATGCCTCCTTTTGGAACCTTCCATTCTCCGGTTTTATTTCCGATTATATGGTAAATGAAGGTTCGGTTTTGTAGTAAAGAAGGATCATAAGCACTTGTTTGAACTCCAATGCGGGCATCTGTAAGAATGACCCCTTTGAGAATATCCGATTTAAGGTATTTGTCAATGAATTGGCCTATAGGCTTTTCACAAAAGTCTTCCCTTAATTCTTGTTCATTTTGCTCGGCAAAAGTGCTCTTCCATTCATTTTTCGATTTTAAAGGTTCAAGAAGTGAATCCCAGATAATATGGGCAAAGGCCAGACACCTTTCTTGAAGTTTACAGTAGCCTACCCATTCTTGCTCTCCCAGGCCTAGCTCCAAAATTGATTTTTTTGAAATGGTTTCAGATTGATTACTAATCAACAGGCCTCTGATTTCATCATCCTTAATATAAGGTGTATAACTGGCCGTATCCCTACTAAAAAGTTCGAGGTCTAATTCAAGGTCTTTAATAATACGAAGAGGCAATAGGCTGATTAAATAACTGTAACGAGAAAGCTTGGCATCATAATCGGGAAAGGTTTTCTGTGAAGTGGTAGCCCCTCCCAGATAATCAGATTTCTCGAGCACCAGTACGGAATAGTTTTCCTTAGCCAGATAACAGGCGGCCACCAAGGCATTATGCCCGCTGCCTACGATGATAATATCGTATGTAGTTTTCATTTGACCATGATACTCAAATTTCCTCAAATTGTATTGAGGCCCAGCTGAGAATTGGAACTTAAGTCTGCCAAATATGTTCTGAGAGCATGAAGAAAAATGTGAAGATTGATATCGTTTCAGACGTGGTATGTCCATGGTGTTATGTGGGGAAGAAGAACCTTGAAAAAGCCTTAGAACAGTTAGAAGATGTAGAGGTAGAAATGAACTTCAGGCCTTTTCAGTTAGACCCAACAATCCCTGTGGAAGGAGTTGATAAATTGGAATACAATGCCTCAAAATTTGGAAGTGTAGAGAGGTACAAAGAATTATCACAGAGAGTAATAGAGGCTGGTGATAGAGCAGGCGTTGAATTTAATTTTGATGCCATTCAGCGTGTACCCAATACATTAAAATTACATAACCTTTTATATACGGCTCAGAAGGAGGGCAATGGGAAAGAACTGAAAAGCTTCTTGCTGGAGGCCTTTTTTGAAAGAGGTGTAGACTTAAGCTCAAATGAGAGTATCCTCAAAGAAATGGAGGATTATGGTTGGGAAAAATCCAAGACTCAGGAAGCTTTAGATAGCCAGGAAACCGCTTATTGGGTGCAGAAAGAAGTAAGATATTACCAGGAACTGGGTGTTTCTGGAGTTCCATTTTTTATCATTGATCAGAAGTATGCCTTAAGTGGAGCCCAGCCTCCAGAAGCTTTTGTTCAGGCCATCACAGAGATTAGTGGTAAAGTACAAAATGAGACGGCTGAAGCTTGTGATATTGAAGATCCGAATTGTTAAATTGGTTTCTTAAATAGAAATGAATTGAAGCAATTACTTTTTATCATAGGTACAGCAATTTTCCTGAACGCATGTTCGGTACAGAAAAAAGTAACTAAAATAATTAGCCCTGGTGAGCACCATCATCAGGGCTTTCTTTTTATCGATGTACAGACTGGGGACACGCTTTTTGAGCAAAATGCTGATAAATATTTTATACCGGCGAGTACTACAAAGTTGTTTACCCTTTACAGTTTTTTAAGAAATCAACCGGATAGTCTATTAGCGTTTTCTCTGGCTTCTTCAAAAGATACTGTTTTCATTAAGCCGGCTTTTGATGGCACATTATTACATCCCAATTTTCAGTCTAAAGAGGTTTTAAATGAGCTAAAAGGGATTAAAACCGTAGTGATTTATCAGAACACTTTTCTTGGGAAGCATTATGGTTCTGGATGGATGTGGGATGATGCCGCCGACAATTATCAATCACCTCTGGCTTCTGTACCCCTCTACGAGCATTTGGTTGAAGTGAGTTTGAACGCCGATTCGATTCACTTTTCAATTCCATATTTAGAGCAAAGGTTTTATTCTTTAGGACAAGACTTTATACCCTTACTTTCTGTTCAAGACCTGAAAAATAAAGTTGCAAAATCTCCGCGTAGCTTCCCGTTTATACTAAGTGATGAAGCTCGTGCAGAGCTGTTAAGTTCTCAGTTGAAAACCAATGTTGTTTACGGAAGAGTGCCCGGTCATGTAAATTATGAGTCTGTTTACTCCACTCCAGCAGACTCCGTTTTGAAATACATGATGTATCAAAGTGATAACTTTCTTGCCGAGCATCTTTTACTGCAGTCTGGCTTGCAGGATTTTAGTGACTCTATTTCCAGTTCAAGGGTAATCAGAAACTTGCTTGAAAATGAGCTGGTTGGTTTGCCTCAAAAACCACGTTGGGTAGATGGTTCAGGTTTATCTCGATATAACCTGTTCACACCTGCAGATCTGTGTTTTGTTCTAGACAAAATGGAAAAAGAACATGGTCTTGAAAAGCTTAAAGAGTTCTTACCCGTAAACGGACGATATGGTACAATGAAGACATTTGCTGCAGATGAACAACCTTTTATTTATGCCAAATCTGGCTCTATGAGTGGGGTTTATAATCTGGCGGGCTATTTCAAAACAGATAGAGGCCGTTGGATACGCTTTGCGATGATGCATAATAACTTTACCGAATCTGTAGGCAGTGTCAGGTCTGAAGCTGTAGACTTTTTGGTTCGGTTAAAATCTACTCTCTAGCTCTTTTGATAGTTGGAAAGCTAGCGGTATTATTAAACTCTCTCAGGCACATGAGTATCTGATAGGTGAGATCATAATCAGATGCTTCTAAGATAAACTCATCACCCAGTTTACAATATTCCATAAACTCAGAAAGGTCTGGTTCTTTTAGCTTGGTGATGGTGGCTACTTTACCTTTATTATAACGTAGCTCTATATAGAATTTGCGTAAGTCTTGGTATTCAAGTTCTGCGGCTCTTCTTCTGTTTTTGCCTTCTTTACTCCACAGATCATACAGGGCGTCTATAGAAATACCTGCACCACCACCCAGACCGCCACTTCCTGAGAGCTGAACCAGATTCCCCACAATATCCCGCTTCATGCTGGCGGCATTATGAGGGTTTTCCAGAAACTCTTTGATTTCTCGTTCTATGGTTTCGGTTCTTTTATCTTTTACCACCACCTCTGCCAGTCCTATGGCCGTTTGCTCCAGGCCTACCACCAGGTCATCTTTGCTTTTATCCCAATACACAGCTTGCCTCCCATAGCCTACTCCGGTAATAATTAGGGAATCTCCCTCGGCGGCTCTGATGTAGAAGTCGCCTTCGGCATTGGTGACTACCACATGTTCTGTTCGTTGGTTGGTCACCGTGAGTGATGAGATGGGCTTTTGAGTGGCTCCATTGATTACTTTTCCAAACACCGACCACTGTTTCTGTGCCATGGTAAATGATGAAATCAAAGACAGGAAAAGGATATAAAGAAAGGTTCTCTTCAATGGTTTATATCGGGTAAATGCGGCCGTTAATTACGGCGAAGCTCGGCTTGCCATTTTTGGTTAAAGCGAAATTAGCTTTTTTCTCAAAGCTTAAACGTGTAAGACCATCTATCTGATCCTTGTATTTTGTTAATATTCCTGAAAATTGATCTAAGGCTTCAATGACATAGCCATCAGCATCAAAAGTTTCGATACCGAAAGATGTACTCAAATCTCCAATATCCTCTACGCAACTCTCCAAAGTATAGTCTGTAGCGTCTTGGTTATTCTTCTCATTTAGATAAATGCCTACGTCAATTTTTTGACCTTCATATTCGGCATTCTTAATCAAAAGATCAAAAAGGCATTTTGTATTTAAAGGTATTGACTCATACTCTTTTAATGTTCTGTTCGTAAAACTTTGCTTGGCAATTGCTTCAAAAGCTTTCAAAATAATCAGGAAATTGAGCTTTCTCAATTCCATTTTCTCTCGTTGATTGCCATTACCCCCAGATTCTATTAAAATTAGTCGGCTACCCCACTTCTGTATATTATCACCAAAGGCCCGAGGCTCAAACTCATCAGAGAACCTACCTACTTTCCCGGGAATAAAATTCTGTAAAATATCATTCATCTCACATATGACTTGCATAGCCTCGGTACGTGTTTCGTTCCAATTGCAGGCTTCGTCATAAGCGGTAGCCAGAAATGCTATAGAAGCTTGATTTGGCGAATGACCTGCTGCCCAGCGAACATCCTGATCGTGGAGGTTAAAAGAAAAGTCAGGTTTAAGCTCTTCATGTAGTTTTTTGAACAATTTACTCTCAGGACAGGCAAGAGCCAGAGCATCTCTGTTCATGTCTATCTGCTGAGCTGTTCTACGGGTAAAACGCTCAGCACCATCTGGGTTAAGCATGGGTACAAAATGTATCTCCAATTGGCCTTTGAGAAGGTCAACAAAACCATTATTCTGATTTTCAAAGAACCTGAATAAATCAAAAAGTGCCATGGTGGCGGTGGCTTCATTGCCATGCATTTGAGACCAGAGTAAAACTTTGATTGCCCCTTCTCCCCATTTGAGTTTATAAATTTCTCGCCCTTCAAAAGAACGTCCGATCACTTCTTTCTGCAATGAGGACTTTTTGATAAGAGATAGAATATCACGATGTTTAAATCGTCTATGAGTGAAAAAAGGCTCTTTGATCTCCTCGAAAAGAGTTAATATTTCTGTTGGGCTCACGCTTTGCTGATTTTAATCAAATGAATAGAACAAAGATGGTCATACTTATTTGACTCTTCTTCTAAACTAAACTGCTATGATAACGAATTATTTAGAGAGCATGCAGAAGCAATTTCAGTATTATAAACAGCTTGGGGATCAAACTTTTGCTCAACTTTCTGAAGATGAACTGCTCTGGCAGTATAATCCAGAGAGCAATTCAATTGCAATTATTGTCAATCACCTCTGGGGAAATATGCTTTCCAGATGGACAGACTTTCTGACAACTGACGGTGAAAAGGATTGGCGAGACCGGGAAGCTGAATTTGATGCTAACATACGAACGAAAGAAGAGCTTCTACTGAAGTGGGAAGAAGGCTGGGATTGTTTGTTCGCGGCTTTAGGTTCTGTCAATGAAGCCAACTTTAACCAGATTATCTACATCAGAAATCAAGGCCATACCATCACGGAGGCGATCAATAGACAGCTAGCACACTACAGCTCGCATATTGGCCAGATCATCTATATCGGACGAATGATCAAAGGGGCAGATTGGCAAAGCCTTTCTATTCCTAAAGGTCAATCACAGACCTATAACGCTGATAAGTTTTCTCAGGAAAAGAAGAGAAGTCACTTTACAGATGAGTTTTTAAGGAAGACTTAAAAGTACACTGCTTAGTTCAAAACCAAACTCACCGTACTACCAGATAAGGCATAGTCTTTGACCTTGCCCAGACCGCGGTGTCTTACAGTATACCCTTTGTTTTCTAAGAGAGGAAGGGCATCTCTGAGTGTCATACCTCTGACATTTGGCATGCCATCATCTTCATTGAGTTTTTTCCAGATTAGACTGTCGTTTTTGACAATAGCGGCTTTTAATATTCCATCAGAATTTGGCTCGGTGGGTAAATCTAACTCCTCAGCTATTTCTTGCAGATCGGTAGAGATCCCAGCTTTTTGCTGAAGTGCCAACAGCCGTCTTTCGTATTGCTTTTGCTGAGCCGGGTGAATTTTTACATCATAAGCGAAAATCTTATCGGCAATTTCTCTAAAAACTGGTGCACAGACTTTAGAGGCATACATGCCCGTTCCCTGAGGATTATCTATCACCACTACACAGGTGTATTTTGGCTGATTAGCAGGAAAAAAGCCCATAAATGAAGTGTAGTACTTCCCTTGTTTACTATAGCCTTGTTTGCTTAATTTTTGAGCTGTACCCGTTTTGCCGGCTACTTTACAAAAACCATCTTTAATACCGGCCCCTGTTCCATGATCTACTACACCTCTCATCATCTCCTGAGCAGCTTCTATCGTATTGCTTGACGCAATTCTTTGACTGCTTTTTCGAGGTACATATTGCTCAATAACTTGATTCCCTTCTCTTATTTCTTTCACTAAGTACGGCTCTACCCAGTACCCGTCATTGGCTACAGCATTATAAAATGCCATCATTTGCAATGGAGAAATGGACGACTCATATCCAATACTCATCCATGGCAGAGTTGATCGGCTATAGGTTTTGTCTTCAGAGTTTTTGAAATAAGGCTTTTTCTCACCTTTAAGCTGAAAGCCAATAGGTTTGTCAAGATTAAACTGATTGACGTACTCTACGTATTGGTCAATACCCTTCATTCCAAACGTACGTTCTATAAGTTTATAAATGCCAATATTGCATGATTTCTCAAAAACTTGCCTTACCGTAATATCTCCGTGCACGTGGTCGCAGGTAAATGGTAGACCGTGGTGCATAATCTTACCAGTACAGTTGGCGGCATAATCATCCAGGCCGATTCCCTTTTCTTCCAAAACGGCCATTATGGAAGCCAGTTTGAAAGTAGAACCGGGGTCTGTAGAGCCCAGCACGGCATGGTTCATATCTTCCAGATAGAATGTTTCGCCGTTTCTAACACGCTTGGTTAGGTTGGTGATAGCCTTTATTTCTCCCGTGGCCGTTTCCATCACTATAGCCGAGCCGTAACTGGCATTAGTTTGCTCTACCTTCTTGCGTAACGCACTCTCCACAATATCCTGAAAATTGACATCGATAGTAGTAACCACATCCATACCGGGTTTGGCTTCGGTATTGATATCAGACTCCAGTGGGAGCTTTACACCGCCGGCGAGTCTTTTTACCAGAGCTTTTCCGTTCTTTCCGGCTAAATAGGCGTTATACGAGTATTCAATGCCAAAAAGACCCTTGGTTTTGGTGTCTCTATCCAAGCTACCAATAGTTCGCATAGCCATGCTATTAAAAGGCAAAGAACGTGTAGGTACCGGTTCAAAAATACCGCCTCCCTTAAATTTACCTTCTCTGAAAAGAGGGAAGGTCTGTAGCACCTCTTTCTCCTGATGAGAGATTCTACGGCTTACCACTCGGAGGTATCTTCGTTTAGGATCTTTACGTCTTTTACTAATCAGTGATTTATACTCCTGCTTGCTTTTGTCTTTGAAAAACCTGGAAAGAAGATAACTCAAGGAGTCTATACTATGATCAAAAAGATCATCTCTTGCCTGATCAGTGTCAAGGCCCATATAATAATAAGGCACAGAAGTAGCCAGTAAGCTTTTTCCATCGGCACCATAAATATTGCCACGCATGGCCGGGATTTCTTCTTCAAAAATCAGGCTTTTTTCTACTGCTTTATTCACCAGCTCTTCATTGCTTTGAATCCTGATGATACCATAAAGGATAATTACACCGAAAAGACTAATACCGATGAAAACTCGTAATGAGTGGCTCTGAATTTGACTTTTAATACTACTCATTCCTCCTAGTTTTTGGCTACAATCTTAACTGGTGGTTCCACATTTCGGTGCAGTCCGCGTCCTTCTAAAGATTCAGAGACCTGTGAGTGTTTGCTCTTCACCATCACAGCAGACTTGTGAGACACGAAAGAAGCCCTCTTTTCTTTGATTTCTATTTCTGCTTTTGTGAGATTTCTGTAAAGGGTTTCTAAATGATGCTGTAGACTGATATAGATAAATACCAATACGAAACCAAACAGAAACTTTTTGAGTACAGAAGTAGGGAACTCTTCTTTGATTTCGAGCCTGTCGGCAATGAATTCAAAGATGTTTAAACGACGGGATAAACTAGAGAAAAAAGATTCCTTTTGTTGACCCTTTGGGGTATTTAAAGCCATGATTATCAGGTACGTTTAATTAAAAACGACAAAGCACTAGTCAAAAGTAAACAAACCTAATAGAAAAAACCAACTTGACCAGATACCTATGGGTACAAGAGTTTTTAACTGGTAGTAATTATACGATAAATCAATCCTGTTCTAGAGGCTTCTGTGCTATACGTAGTTTGGCAGATCTGGATCGTGGATTTCTTTGCAATTCCTCGTCTGTGGCCGTTTTAGGTTTGCGTGTCACAGCCTCCAGAGGTTTCTGGATATTGCCATAAAAGTCTTTGACAATTTTACCGTCAATATGCCCACCTCTGATGAAGTTTTTGACCATGCGGTCTTCCAAAGAATGGTAAGACATCACTACTAGTCTACCCCCGGGATTCAGTATTTCAGGTGTTTGCTGAAGAAACTCTTCCAGCACTTTCATTTCTTCATTAACCTCAATTCTTAAGGCTTGAAATACCTGAGCAAAGTATTTAAACTCCCGATGTTTTGGTGCTACAGGCTCCAGAATACTTTTAAGCTCTGCAATGGTCTCAATAGGCTTTGCAGACCTGCCCATTTCTATGGTTTGGGCGGCAGTGCGGGCATTTTTGATTTCGCCATACATGCCTAAAATTTTATGCAAATCTTCTACAGAATACTCATTCACGATATTCTTGGCAGAAACCCCTTCTGCGTTATTCATACGCATATCCAGCTCTCCATCAAACCGTGTAGAAAAACCACGGGTGGGCTCGTCTATCTGATGTGATGAAATGCCTAGATCAGCCAAAATTCCATCTACTTTTTTAACCCGATGAACGCGTAGAAACTTCTTGATAAATCGAAAATTGGCCTTGATGAAAATCAGGTTAGGGTCGTCAATTTTATCTGCATTTGCTTTAGCATCATCATCCTGATCAAACGCATATAATTTACCGGTGGTTAACTTATCCAAAATGGCCTTAGAATGACCACCTCCACCAAAAGTAACATCCACATAGATTCCTTCAGGATTAATCTGAAGACCGTCTATGCATTCATTGAGCATCACCGGAATATGATAATCTGTATTCTCCATAGGTTTAGTAGAATTATTACTTTTGGTTTTGTGTTTGCAAAAGTAGTCAAAATGCCCGTGGGGCTAATTATATGGTGAGAATCGTTATTTTTTTTCTGAGTGTATTGGTCGTGACTTCATGTACCCCATCAGAAAAGCTGGAAGGATTGTGGAGAGCTGAAGTACCAACGGTGATAGGCCCTGTTCCTTTCCATTTGGAGTTTGAAGGTGAGGGAGAAGCTTTACGTGTTTTTGCCATAAACGGTAATGAAAAACTAGAATTGGATAAGCCTGCTTTCAGAAACGATTCATTGCTCATCACCATGAAGGTTTTTGAGGCTGAGATTATTGCAGAGCAAAAAGGAGACGAACTTATAGGTATTTACACCAAGAAGCTAGGGAATCTTGAAGATCGTACGGGGCCGTTTTATGCCAAAAAGGGTGTTCAGCAGCGTTTTGATGGAGAATTAAGTAATGTTAATATTTCGGGCAAATGGTCTACTACCTTCATTGAAGATTCGGGGGATACTTACCCGGCCATCGGATTTTTTGAACAAAATGGAAGTGACGTTAATGGTACTTTTTTGACACCCACCGGAGATTATAGATTCCTGGCGGGGAATGTAGTAGACGACAGCCTAAAACTAAGTTGTTTTGACGGAACGCATATCTTTCTTTTCAAAGCTAAAGTAGATGGAGATTCACTAGTGGGAGGCAGGTTTACGAGTAGTATGCTGTACAAGGAAAATTGGTTGGCCGTGAAAGATGAGCAAGCAAGTCTTCCTGACCCTGAAAAGTTAACATACCTCAAAGAAGGTTTCGAGACTCTGGAATTTAGTTTTCCTGATGGCAAAGGAGATAGTATTTCGCTTTCTGATGCCAGATTTAAAGATAAAGTGGTTTTGGTGCAGATTTTAGGAAGCTGGTGCCCCAATTGTATGGATGAAAGTAAATTCTATGTGAAGTGGCTGGAGGAACATCCAGATGCTCCTGTGGAGGTTTTAGGTCTCGCTTTTGAACGAAGTATAGATCCTGATTACGCTTTCCCAAAAATAGAATTGATGAAAGAGCGTTTTGGCATGAAATACCCTATTGTATTAGCGGGTTTGAGTAATAAAACAGAGAGTGCTAAGGCTCTTCCCATGCTGAATAAGATCATTAGCTTCCCTACGACTATTTATATTGACAAGTCAGGCAAAGTAAGAAAAATTCATACGGGATTCTCCGGGCCAGGCACTGGCGAATATTACGAGAGATTCGTTGAGGACTTCGACTTGTTCATGACCAAACTCATGAACGAGTAAGCTAGCCTAAGAAACGAGCTCGGTAATTCAGGGGAGTAGTATTTTTCAGGCTTTTGAATTGTCTGTTAAAATTTGAGAGGTTATTAAAGCCGCTCTCATAGGATACCTCAGATACGCTGTGATAGTCTTTTTGAAGCAGTTTACATGCGTGCTCTATTCTTATTTCAGTAAGGAAAGTACTGAAAGTCTTTCGTGTCCGTTTTTTGAAATATCTACTGAAGGCCGATTCAGACATGTTAGCCAGTGAGGCTACATCACTTAGTTTTATGTCTTCGTGAAAATTCTGCATCACATGCTCAAAGACCTTCTTTATTCTATTAGAGTCCTGATGGTTTGTCAGCTGCATCGGGTCTGAGGTCAGAAACTGATAGTCTGTTTCTTTACTCATTTCATTCAGAATAGAAAGAAAAAGAAGTAGCCTGTCCATACCTTCTGTTTTGGCCAGGGTTAAAAAATCCTTCTCCAGTTTCTTACTTATAGTTTGGTTAAAGAATAACCCACGTTTGGCATTAATAAGCAGATCTTTAATTTTCTTGTTTTCAGGAGATTCCAGAAAATCTTTACCGAGGAAGTCCTCATTGAAATGTAAAACCGTAGACCGGGCTCTCTTCTTGGAGCCTTCTTCATAATACGACTCATAATTTTTGTAATAATGGGGCACGTATGAGCCAATCATGGTGAGATCTCCGGGCTTAAACTCGGTGATACTGCTCCCAATATACTTTTCGCCTTCGCTCTCATGCATGAGCACAATTTCCACCTCAGGGTGATAGTGCCAAGGGGTGGCAAAATAGCCGCATTCTTGCTCAAAAAGGTTAAAAGAATGGTCAAGTGGGTTCGATATTTTTAGTAATTGAGGCTTCACGGAATAAGGTTATTTTGACCAAATGTATAAAAGTATTGCTAAAATAGTATTAGATCGTACTTGAAAAATCCTATTTTCTTGGCTACTGCTTTCGTAGATTTGTAGAACAAACCATTTACCTATTGATGAAAAAACTAATGAATATTGGCCTTTTGGCCCTATTGAGCTGTGTGGTATTCTCTTCAAATGCCCAGCTGACCAAGCAAGAAAAACAAGACGGATGGCGATTGCTCTTTAACGGTAAAAACTTTGAAGGTTGGAACCAAAAAAACGGAGAAGCTAAGTATGAAGTGAAAGACGGAATGGTGATCGGTACTACTGTGGCCAACACTCCTAACTCTTTCATGTGTACCAATGAAAATTATGGAGATTATATTCTTGAGCTTGACCTCAAAGTAGACGAAGGCATGAACTCTGGAATTCAATTTAGAAGTCTCTCTAGTCCGGATGTCATGAAAGGACGCGTCCATGGCTATCAGATGGAAATTGACCCCTCTGACAGAGCATGGTCTGGCGGTATATATGATGAAGCTCGCAGAGGATGGCTTTGTATGCCAGAAGGTAGACCGGAGGCCAAGAATGCTTTCAAACATAACGACTGGAACACCTACAGAATAGAGGCGATCGGTAATACAATAAGAACCTGGGTCAATGGAGTGCCTATTTCACATTTGATAGATGATGAGACGGCCGAAGGCTTTATTGCTCTGCAAGTACATGGTATCTACGGAGAAATGAAAGAGGGAATGCAGATCAGATGGAAAAACATCAAGATCAAAACAGAAAACCTCAAACCTTCTCCATATGATGATATTCCTGTGGTAAATATGATTCCGGGTAGTCTTTCTGAACAGGAAAAGGCTCAAGGCTTCAGTATGCTATTCAACGGGAAAGATTTCTCGGGCTGGAGAGCAGTAAATAGCCAGGAGATGACCGGTAAAAGATGGACGGCCAAGAATGGTGAGATTATCATTCATAAGTCAGATGGCTCAGAAACTGGCAATGATATAGTTACCAAAGAGAATTATAGTGCTTTTGAATTCAAATTTGATTTCATGCTCACCGAAGGAGCAAACTCTGGTGTAAAGTATTTTGTCAATGAAGACTTCGATAGTGGAGGGAAAAGTGGTATTGGACTGGAGTATCAAGTTCTTGATGATGAAAAGCACCCTGATGCCAAAATGGGTGTAGTGGGGAACAGAACGCTGGCTTCGCTATATGACCTCATTCCTTCGGGAGATCAGAATCCACGTTTTAAAAAGAAAATAGGAGAGTGGAATCAAGGTAGATTGGTTGTCTTACCAGACAATACGGTGCAGCATTGGCTTAACGGATTTAAGGTGGTAGAGTATGTAAGAAAGAGCAATATCTATGATGCTCTGGTAGCCAGAAGTAAGTATGCCAAATTCGATGGTTTCGGTGCCGCAGATGAAGGCCCGATCTTACTTCAGGATCATGGTGATGAAGTGCATTACAGAAGTCTGAAGATCAGAAGACTATAATACCACTCACTTATCCATGAAGATGAAATACTTTATCCTATTCTTTTGCCTTAGCTCTTTTGCTGTATGGTCTCAAAAGCCTGTTCAGGTAGAATTAGGCTATAGAAGTGCCAAGGTTATAAAGAAGAGAGGTCTTGAGTTTAAAGACCTCAACAAAAACGGAAAATTAGATACCTATGAAGACTGGCGTAAGCCAATAGACCAGCGAGTAGAGAACTTGCTTTCTCAAATGAGTTTAGAGGAGAAAGTGGGTTTAATGCTCATCAGCACTACCCGAATGGGAGGTGATAATTCAGGTTTTGGTGCTGGTAGCTCAAACTTGAATAGTGGTTTTAATGAAGAAGATATGGTTAGCGAAACCAACTTTTTTACTCGTAAGCCGTTGCCTGTTCCAATGATGTCTGTATCTGGAACCACCAAAGGTGTAAAGGAATACAAACTCAGACATTTTATTCACAGATCAAATCCTTCTCCGGAAATATTAGCAGAATGGGCCAATAACCTTCAAGAATTATGTGAGGGTGAGCCATTGGGTATACCGGCCATAATAGCTTCAAATCCTAGAAACCATGTTACTGCTGACGCCTCTGTAGGCTTAAGTATGGGTACTACTGCGTTTTCGGTTTGGCCTGGGGAGCTTGGTCTGGCGGCTATGAGAGACTTGAGCTTAACCCGGGCATTTGCGGAGTCTGCGGCCGCTGAGTGGAGGGCGGTTGGCTTGAGAAAAGGCTACATGTATATGGCAGATTTGGCAACAGAGCCACGTTGGCAGCGAATTGAGGGTACTTTTGGCGAGGATGCTGATTTAGCTGCCGATATGATGAGGGAAATCGTTCTTGGTTTTCAGGGAGAAGGTGGAGTAAATACAAAAAGTGTGGTTATGACCACCAAGCATTTTCCTGGTGGAGGGCCGCAGGTAGAAGGGCAAGACCCGCATTTTGATTGGGGTAAAGACCAACATTACCCTGGGGGCAAATTTGAATATCATCTGAAGCCATTCCAGGCAGCTATAGATGCCGGCACCAGTGCCATCATGCCATATTATGCCAAACCAATTGATCCTGCTTTGGAACCTGTAGCCTTTGCGTATAATAAAGGTATCATCAAAGATCTTCTACGTGATAAAATGGGTTTTGAGGGTATCATAAATTCTGATACGGGACCTATAGAAATGATGCCTTGGGGTGTAGAGGACCTCTCCATTTTGGAAAGGTATGCCAAGGCTCTGGAGTGTGGAGTAGACCTATTTTCAGGGACTGCAGATCCCACGCTATTACTTCAAACGATTAATGATGGATTGGTAAGCGAATCGAGAATTGACGAGTCTGTAAGAAGACTTTTGAAGGAAAAATTTGCCATGGGTTTGTTTGAAAACCCTTACGTTGATCCTCAAAAAGCAACAGAAATTGTAGGCAACAAGAAGTTTCAGGGAAAAGCTGATTTAGCTTTAAGAAAGTCAATTGTTTTGCTTCGCAATGAACAAGGCATATTACCACTGAAGTCAAAAAAGAAAGTATGCTTTATCACTTGGAGACAAGGGAGAGGAGGCGAGCCAATGCATTTTGTAAAGCCCCAAAAAGAGTATGCCAACATAGAAATTGTAGACTCTAGAGAGGAGGCTGATGTAGTCCTTCTATGGCTTATGCCTACCAGTGGTGGCCTGTTTAATTCTTCTGAAAAGGAATTAGAGTTACAGCTCTCAAAAAATAATATAGAGGTGGCTTTTGTCAATGAAACCACCTATCACAAACCAACGATTCTGGCCATCAACTACACAAACCCGTGGGTAATTGATGAAATAGACAACCCTAATGTTGGGACTGTTCTCGCCACTTTTGGTACTACACCAGAGGCCTTGCTTGATATAATTACCGGCGAGGTATCGCCTACCGGAAAGATGCCTATTTCTACTCCAAAGTCTAAAAAGGCAGTTTTGAAAAACCTGTCTGATGTACCTGGTTATCTCGAAGAATCCGGCGACTACCTTTTTAAATTTAATGATGGAATTACCTATTGAAAATTATGAATAACACAAGAAGAGAATTTATCAAAAAATCGCTGATGGCAGGTGTTGCCACTAGTGTATCGGCATCCAGTTATGCCAAGATTATTGGTGCCAATGATCGCGTAAGAGTGGGCTGTGTAGGCTTCTCTGATCGTCACCGTTCATCGCATGTATCTTGTTTTAAGGCATTGCAAAAAGAGATGAATTTTGAGATGGTGGCTGTTTCTGATATCTGGAACAAGCGTCGTGACGAAGGGCAGGCTTATTTGCAAAAAGAGCTGGGTAGCAAAGTGACCAAATACATGAATAATGAGGAGTTATATGCCTCAAATTCTGTAGATGCCGTGATGATTAGTACGGCCGATTTCCAGCATGCTCTGCACACCATTGAGGCTGTGGAGGCAGGTTGTGATGTATACGCAGAAAAGCCACTGGCCGAGACGATGGAAGATAACCGTGCTGTGCTCAAAGCGGTAAAAAATAGCGGGAAAGTGGTACAGATCGGTTCTCAACGTAGAAGTGGAGCCAATTACCATGCTGCCGAAGATTATATCAAGTCTGGAAAGTTTGGCGATATCGTAATGGTAGAGCTTATGTGGAACGTCAATCAGCCCGGAAGATGGCGTAGACCAGATTTAGTAGCCAATCTGAAAGAAAGCGATGTTGACTGGAAACGTTACTTGATGAACAGACCTTATGAGGAGTTTGACCCAAGGAAATATTTAGAGTATAGACTGTTCTGGCCATATTCTTCAGGAATTCCTGGTCAATGGATGAGTCACCAGATAGACACAGTGCACTGGTTTAGCGGATTGCCTCACCCGAGATCGGTAGTGGCTAATGGTGGAATTTATCAATGGAAAGATGGCCGAAGCAACGCAGATACTTTAACTGTGGTGTTTGATTATGGTCCACTTGACGATATGTCAAAAGGATTCCAGGTGCAGTTCACTAGTAGATTCTCTAACTCTGCCGGTGGCACCAAAGAGCTTTATTATTCTAATGGTGGAATGATCAATCTTGATACTAACGAAATCTCTGATAATGGAGGTTTATCAGAAAGACACGCTAGCTCAATGGGAATGAAGCCAAATAAGCTGAAGTCTATGAAACTGGAAGGTGTAAAAGTGGCCACCGATGCCAATACCGGAGGAGACTCACTTACGCTTAACCATGTAAGAAACTGGATGGAATGTGTACGTTCCAGAAAGAAAACAAACGCTCCGATAGAAGCTGGTTATCAGCATTCTATTGCTACCATCATGTCAAATGCAGCCTACAGAACAGGCCAGCGAGTGACTTTTGATGAGAAAAATCAAGAAGTATTGGCGGGCGGAGTGCCGTTTAAATACTAGGTGTTTAGGTTTAGTTAATTGCAAAGACCCGTCTCCTAAGAGGCGGGTCTTTTGTTTAGGAAAAGTTTGTACTTTGGTCTTTGAAAATACTTTAAAATGAAAAAATACCTTAGTCTACTCTTACTTACCATTATAGTTTCTTCTTGTCAACCCAACCCTGAAAATCAGGGAAATATCCACAATGCCGACTGGTGGAAAGAGCTCGTGGTCTATCAAATTTATCCCAGAAGTTTCAATGATACCAACGGTGATGGAATTGGCGATCTAAATGGTATTTATGAAAAACTCGACTATCTGGAAGAGCTGGGTATAGATGCCATTTGGATGTGCCCTTTTAATAGTTCGCCCAATGCAGACAATGGTTATGACGTAAGCGATTACCGAAATATTCAGCCTGAATTCGGCACTATGGAAGACTTTGATAAACTACTTGGTGGGATGCATGATCGGGGGATCAAACTGGTGATGGATGTTGTAGTAAATCATAGTAGTAATGAGCACGAATGGTTTAAGCAATCACGTAGTTCACGGGATAACCCTTACCGGGATTATTACCATTGGTGGCCCGCAGAAAAAGGGAAGCCTAACTATCGTTACAGTCTTTTTGACCCGAAGGGTGATGCCTGGAAATACGACTCTACAACAAACTCATACTATCTCCATTATTTTTCTGAGCAACAACCCGACCTGAATTGGGAGAACCCCAAATTAAGGCAAGAGGTCTATGATATCATGAAATTTTGGGCTGAAAAAGGGGTAGATGGTTTCAGATTAGACGCATTTCAGTTTGCTGCCAAGGATACGACTTTCCCCAAGTTTCCTGAGGGCTATGAGAAGAACTTCTTTGAATATTATGCCGTACAGGATGGACTGCATGATTACCTCAAGGAAATGAATGAGCAGGTATTTAGCAAATACCCGGTGATGAGTGTTGCTGAAGGGGCTGGCAGGAATTTTAAGGATGCCCATGATCTAGTAGATGCTGATCGTAATGAGCTTAATATGGCTTATGCATTTGACGGAGTGGATATTGCTCAGTATGGAGGGTATGAGTTGAGTAAGATGAAGCAGGTTTTTTCAAAATGGGATAGTGCCTTTTCAGAGAAAGGCTGGCTTTCTATTTTTCTCTCAAACCACGATCAAGCAAGGATGGTAAGCCGTTGGGCCGATGATTCTCCTGAGTTTAGAGTACCGTCAGAAAAAATGCTGAATACCTTTATTTTAAGCATGCGTGGTACCCCGTACTGTTACTATGGAGATGAAATTGGCATGACTAATATTGATTTTCAGACCATAGATCAATACCAGGATATCGCTGCAAAAAATAGTTATCAGAAAGCAGTTATAGAGGGTGAGGATTTGAATTTATTTATGAAAAAGCTCAATTTCTCTTCCCGAGATAATGGCCGTACTCCTATGCAATGGAATACTTCTAAAAATGCAGGATTTAGCAGCGGAAATTCCTGGTTACCGGTGAATGAAAATTACAAAACCATTAATGTGGAGGCTTCGCAAAAAAATCCCAATTCGATCTTGAACCATTTCAAAAAGATGGTGAAGATTAGAAAGGAAAACCCGGTTTTGATTCATGGGACTTACGAATTAATTGCCAAGGAGCATCCACAGATTTATGCTTACAACCGTACACTAGGAGAAGAAAAAATGTTAGTACTCCTCAATTTTTCTAAGGAATCGGCTTCACTAAAGCTTGAAACCAATATGGTTTTGGGTAAAGTTTTAATCAATAATTATGAGAACATTGACATAGTCAATGAAACAGTGGGTTTGAAACCCTACCAAGGCTTAGTAGTTAGAATAAAGTGAAAAGCTCAAAAGCAAATTTGCGGTCATTTTGATATGCCCACGGTAAACTGTTTTTCTGAAAATTGAGTGGAGGTTTGAATTTAGAGCCACGCTTAAAATGCCTAAGACATAATTCTAAAACTCCAAAGTCAGCTGCCTTCCTTCCAGTTCATCTGCGAATTCAAGATTTGAGAGTGTTACCCCCATTAGTCTGACGCCTTTTTCCATTGGTAAAAGGGTATTGAGAAGTTCATAGGCAAGCTTACCTATAGTGCCGGCTTCCATGATGAGGATTTGTGTAGTTCTGCTTCGGGTGATTTGCTCAAAATCTTTGTATTTCACTTTAAGAGTCACCGTTTTGCCAAAGGCCTTACTTCGCTTTAGACGCATCTCGAGCTCCTCTAAAATTCGGTCAAGCTCTTGATAAAGTTCTTCCGGCTCTGAAATATCCCTGTTGAACGTATTTTCCAACCCAATCGACTTTCTGATACGCTCAGGGTTAACCTGTCGATGATCTTCGCCTCTACAGATTTCGTAATAATATTGACCAGCTTTACCGAAATGATTGACCAGGTATTCGAGACTTTTCTCACGAAGCTCTTTGCCCGTGAAAATCCCGAGTTTCACCATCTTTTCGGCTGTTACTTTCCCGATCCCATAAAATCTTCTGATTTCCAGGTTTTCTACAAATGCCTCTGCCTGATGTGGTTTTATTACAAAAAGCCCGTCTGGTTTATTGACATCTGAAGCGGTTTTAGCCAAGAATTTATTGTAGGAAACTCCTGCAGAAGCAGTAAGGTGTGTTCTTTCTTTTATTCTGGTTCTGATCTGCCTGGCAATCTCCGTAGCTGTTTCTATCCCCTTAAAATTCTCAGTAACATCAAGGTATGCTTCATCCAGCGAAAGCGGTTCTATGAGATTTGTATACTCGGCAAAAATCTCACGAATTTGACCTGAAACCTTCTTGTATTGATCAAATCTGGCTTTGACAAAGATAAGATTTGGGCATAATCTTTTTGCAGTTATGGAGGGCATGGCCGATTTGACCCCGTACTTCCGGGCCTCATAACTGGCTGCGGCCACTACACCTCTTTGAGCACTACCACCTACTGCCACGGGTTTTCCACGAAGATCAGGATTGTCTCTTTGCTCTACAGAGGCAAAGAAGGCATCCATATCTACGTGTATGATTTTGCGAAGCCCTTCCAATTCTTTAATTAATAAACCATTTCAAAAGTCGACTCCAAACCAGCGTTTGGTAAAACCTTTTTCATGTGATGTTTCAGGTGTTCATTATAATCTTTGATAATAAACTCCAGCGTAAATGGACCTACTCCATCAATGGTCAGCGTATGTGATAATGAGGATTTCTCTACATTTTCCATTACATGAGCCAGATGTTCATTTATAGAACAAAACAGGTTGACTAGAGTTGCCCAATCAGCAGTATGATAAGCCTGTAGTTTTACCCACTCATCCTGGTGATAGCCTGTAATGTCTTGACCGTTTCGCTCCTGAGCCATGATAAACTTCTTCTGATTATTTACAGCAGAATCTATCAGATGACCTATAATCTCTTTCTTACTCCATTTTGTGGGGTTTGGTTTGTCAGAAACCTCCTGTTCCGTTAAGTTCAAAAGTGGTTGGCGTAGTAGAGCTATAAGCTCTCGAAGTTGGTCAGCTATTTCTTTCATCAGATTGTTTTTTTAAAGCAAAAACGATTAAAACGAGGGTATTATCCAATTAGCTGGTTTAATGCTGCTTTTGACAATGCTCATTTGGCAGCAATGCTTATTTTTGTCGGAATTTTATGAGCTATAAATACCCCCAGATGCATCCCTCATTAAAGCCAATTGTTTTTTGGTTCATGAGGTTTTATGCAAGAATAGTCAATTTCTTTTTTATCAAAAGACTCGATAAGGAAGGGATGCACAATATTTCTGATTCGAAGCCGATCATTTTTGCGGCGACACACGCCAATTCTTTTTACGATGCTATTCTGCTGCACTGTGAAACAAAGCGATATGTGCACGCATTAGCCAGAGGTGATGCGTTCAATAATAAAGCAGCCGCTTTTATTCTGGATTTGGTCCATATTCTGCCTATTTGGAGGATAACCGAAGGAAAACAAAACATGGCGAAGAATGCTCAAACTTTTGATAGATGCCATGAGCTACTCAAGGAAAACAAACAGGTTTTAATCTACCCTGAAGGGAGATGTAAGAATCAGACCACATTGCTACCACTAAAAAAGATGGGGACATCAAGCATGGCTTTAAGAGCATGGAGAGAGGGTATTGACGTGGAGGTAGTACCTGTGGTTAGTACCTATTCAAATTTCAAGAGTTTTGGGAAACGTATTAATCTAAAAGTAGCTAAGCCGCTTAGAAAGGAGGAGTTTGACTTGGATGCAGATCCTTCTGAATTTGCTAAAAAATTTACAGCCAGGCTTACCGAGGAAATGGAGCCTATGATAGATCACAAGTTTAAACCTGTGGGAATTTTAAGGACACTTGTCTTTCACTTCGGAGTGGTTTTAAATGCTCCTCTTTATTTGTTGGTTCATTTAATAAGCAAAAACAAATTCGGAAGAACTATCTTCTTTGACTCTGTTTGGTATGGTTTGTTTTATGTGCTTGGCGGTGCCTACTGGACCATTCTTTTCATTACTATTTACCATTTATTTAACGCTTAATTTTCGATCAGATGTCAGTAGAAATCGGTTCAATTGCCCAAATGCTTCCAGCGTATTTAGATCAGAAGGATTACTCGAAAATTACAGTCGTGGTAGATGAAAATACGGGTAAGCACTGTTATCCCAAAGTAAAGGAGTACTTACCTGAACACAGGCTCATAGAGATTAAAAGCGGTGAGGAGGAAAAGAATTTGGTGACTTGTCAAAAAATCTGGCAGGTGATGACAGATGAGGAGCTGGATAGGCATTCGCTTATGATAGACCTAGGTGGAGGTGTAATCGGTGATATGGGAGGTTTTTGTGCAGCTACTTACAAAAGGGGTATAGATTTTATTCAAATACCCACCACACTTTTGGCTCAGGTAGATGCCAGTGTTGGTGGTAAATTAGGAATTGATTTTAACGGCTTTAAAAATCACATTGGTGTTTTTCAATTACCAAAAACGGTGTTGATTGATGCTGATTTTTTGACAACCTTGCCGTTTGAAGAGCTCAGGTCTGGTTTTGCGGAAGTAGCAAAGCACTGCTTAATTCAAGACGGTGATAAGTGGGATGAAATCAGAAGGAAGGATTTTGAGGATCAGGACTTCAAAGATCTTATTGCTCACTCGGTGGAGATCAAAAAGCAGGTAGTAGCCAATGACCCTACTGAAAAGGGATTGAGAAAAATACTGAATTTTGGTCACACGCTCGGGCACGCCATAGAAACCTACTTTTTGGAAAGCCCGGATAAAGAAAGAATTTTGCACGGAGAGGCTATTGCTGCCGGCATGATTTGCGAAGCATCTATTAGTCTGGAAAGAGGCCTTATCGATGAATCACTCTATCTGGAAATTGAAGAATTCCTGTTCTCTGTTTACGGGAAAGTAGAATTTACTGAAAAAGATTTGCAGCCGATTCTGGATCATACACTTCAAGATAAAAAGAACAAAGGCGGCCAGGTTAGATTCTCACTTTTGGACGGAAAAGGCTCTTGCGGCTTCGATATCGTCTGTTCTGAAGAGGAAATGAGAAGAGCTCTGACAGAATATATCGGGGAGTAAATTCAGCATAAGTCCTTTGGTTTTAAGGCTTTTCAGAATTACATTTAGTATTGCTTTGCAACTTTTTTGTTGGAATGCTCGTATACTACTTATCTGAGAACCCGTAAAACTTTGATTTATGAAAAGAATTCTTCCTCTTTTTGCATTACTGGCAATTTTTCTTTCGTCATGTAATTCATTGAAATTGATGGTCGACAACGACTATAGTTACGCTACGGATTTCACCACATACAAGAACTACAACTTTCTGGCTTGTGAAGTAGATACCTCATTTATCTGTACTGAAATACAGGACGCTATCAGGCGACAAATGAGAGCCCGTGGTTATAAGCTGACTGATGATGCTCCGGGGCTACTGGTGAGTTATAGTATTATCAGAGACAGAGTAGAGTATAAGGGGTATTTTCAGCCGTCCTTAGACAGATGGGTGAATAAATACGAGTTTGATGAGACTTACAAAACACAAAATTTCAATTTTGGTGGAGGTATGATTTTGGTTTCACTTCTTGATGCTGAAAGTAGTCAGCTTATCTGGAGAGGGTATGCCAGTGGAGTGTTTAACAAAAAGGTGAAGAAGCCGGTAAACTATTACCGAAGTGTAGTAAGAACCATTTTCGATCAATATCCGCTATTTGCTGCCGGTGAGAAACCCCGGCGTTTAACAGGTATCTAATTGTGATTGTTATCCATAAGAAAAGCCCCGGTTTGAATTCAAACCGGGGCTTTTCGCTTTTAAAACTATTGTTTCTTATCCTCTAAGTTCTTTACGCTGAACTTTTACTTTTTCATCTCTCACGTAGTCATCAAAGGTCATTAACTTATCCAGATGACCATTTGGCGTCAGTTCAATAATTCTATTGGCTACCGTGTTGGTCAGCTGCTGATCATGACAAGTAAATAGTATCACGCTATCGTACTCCTCCATCCCTTTGTTTAGAGCCTGAATTGACTCCAGATCAAGGTGATTGGTAGGCTCATCAAAAAGAAGAACATTGGCATTTGAGAGCATCATTTTGGAGAACATACATCTCTGTTTTTCTCCCCCGGAAAGTACTGTACATTTTTTGAGTGCTTCTTCTCCTGAGAATAACATTCTACCCAAGAAGCTTCTAACGAAGGTCTCGTCTTTGTCTTCAGAGTACTGACGAAGCCAGTCTACTAAGTCCAAGCTATCATCATTGAAGTAGTCTGAGCTATCATTTGGCATGTAGTCTTTGGTGATAGTCACACCCCACTGGAAAGTACCTGACTCCGCCTTCTTTTTGCCCATGATGATGTCAAAAAGAGCAGAAACAGCCAGACCATCCTGACTAAGGAAGGCGATTTTCTCGTCTTTGGCTACTCTAAAGCTAAGGTCTTTAAAGAGGTATTGACCTTCCTCGTTCTTATAGCTTAGGTTTTCTACATTCAAAATCTGATCACCCACCTCACGCTCCGGCTTAAACCCAATGTAAGGGTATCTTCTGGACGACGGCTGAATAGCAGATACATCGAGTTTATCTAGCATTTTCTGACGTGCAGTGGCTTGTTTTGACTTGGCCACGTTAGCAGAGAATCTTCTGATAAACTCTTCAAGTTCTTTCTTCTTTTCTTCAGCTTTTTTGTTCTGGTCAGCTTTCTGACGAGCCGCTAACTGGCTTGACTCATACCAGAAACTATAGTTACCACCATAAAGGGTGATTTTCTTAAAGTCAAGGTCGGCGATATACGTACACACATCATCAAGGAAGTGTCTATCGTGAGAAACCACAATCACCGTGTTTTTGAAATTCAATAAGAAGTTCTCAAGCCAGATGATAGACTCGATATCCAGGTTATTTGTAGGCTCATCGAGAAGAAGTACGTCAGGCTCACCGAAAAGAGCTTGTGCCAGCAATACTTTCACTTTCTCAGCCGGGTTAAGCTCAGCCATCACCGTGTGATGATATTCTTCTTTTACGCCCAAACCTGAAAGTAAGGCCGCAGCATCTGATTCTGCTTCCCAACCGTTCATTTCGGCAAATTCGGCTTCAAGTTCGGCAGCTTTATTACCATCCTCTTCAGTGAAATCTTCTTTCATGTAGATGGCATCCTTTTCCTGCATGATCTCTACGAGGCGTTCATTGCCACGCATTACAGTTTCCAGAACGCTATACTCATCAAAAGCATTTTGATTCTGATTTAAGACAGACATTCTCTCTCCCGGATCCATGCTCACATGGCCAGTAGTTGGGTCCATTTCACCCGAAAGAATTTTTACAAAAGTTGACTTACCGGCACCATTGGCTCCGATGAGTCCGTATACGTTTCCTGGTGAAAATTTGAGGTTAACTTCTTCAAAGAGAGTCCTTTTACCAAAGACCTGAGAGATGTTACTGACTGTTAGCATAATGTATGTTTAATCTGCCTTTAAAAACGGCTGCAAAGCTACGATTTTTGCAATGCAATATGAAGTATTCAAACAGTCATGTTTTTTCTGCTTCAAATAGTACCAGATAAACGTTGCTCAGTCAAAGCTAAAGCAACATTTCCTGAGTAAACACAGTGGTGTCACTTTCAAAAGTTGGGACTCTATAACCGCCGAATTCAAGTCTTACTTTTGGGAATTGCTCACGCAAAATTTGTACTTCCTTCTCAGAAAATTCTATTCCCGAAAGTGTCATTGAAGAGAGGTGCTCTAAAGCCTTGCAAGATAGTAGTGCCTCTAAAGCAATATTGCTATGACTAAGGTTAAGTCGCCGTAGTTCGGTCAATTTTTCAAAGCTGAGCTCACTTTGATCTGTAAAACTAGATCTTCTTAGGTCAAGTACACTTAAATTTTTTAAGCTTGAGAGTTTCTCAATATTGTCTTGATTAAAAGATTGGTTGGTCATCTTTAACCAAACGATATGCTCTTCTAACTTCTGAAGAACAAGTGGTTCAAGTTCATCAAAACCCTTCCCGAAGGAGCTCAGGCTAAGGAAGTTTGAATTCTGGGCGATTTTTGAGATGGTGAATCCTGAATTTGAAATTGCTTTTATAGAGGTCTCATCTGGTTCAGGAAGTTTTATATCCGGTAGGGGGGCAGGGCTAGATTCTTTATGAACAAGACTTTGCAAAGCATGAATGAGCTCAGGAGTTTGTTTTAATTCTGCTGACTTTTTGTCAAACGACAAACCCTCTGAAATCCACCATTCTACAAGGATGATTTCTTCTTTGGTGAGTTGTGGTTTACCATCTGGTGGCATATGTTCATCATTGTCCAGTAGTAATCTTTTGTACAAATCAGACTCATCGGGTTTATGAGCTGTCAGCACTTTACCGCTTTCACCGCCGTTGAGAATAGCCTCAGGAGTGTCTAGTCGTAAATCGCCTTTTTGTTTTTTAGAGGAGTGGCAGCTCCAGCATTTTTCTGCAAAAATGGGTTCAATGATTTCCTGATAAACCAAGGCCTGTTGAGGGTCAGTGATCTTAGGTTTTACATATTCTGTTGATCCAATACTTAGAAAATCTTCCCCGTGTGTAAGGCTCCCTCCCCAGTGACCAGTTAAGGTCAATATGGTGACTCCAAGTATCCAGCCTAAATTCTGAAGAGTAGTAGAAAGCACCTTGAGGTGAAAAAAGAATAATATAGCGGTTATGGTTAGTAAACCAATTCCACCATTTCGATGCTTTGTAACCAGAGCAGAATCATAACCACCGCCATCGGCTAGAAGAAAACCGCTGAGTGATGAGAGCAATGTAGCCCCAAAAGAAATGCCTAAAATCCAGAGAATTGCAGTGTTGGTAATCCCACTGACTCCTTTTAAATGAAGTATGTGAAAAAGTGCTCCTACTAAGAAAAAGCCAATGGGAAAGTGTACAAGAAGTGGATGAAACTGTGCGATAAATTCTGTCATGAGAGAATATCTTTTATCACCTCGCCCTCCACATCTGTCAATCTAAAAGGACGGCCCTGAAATTCATAAGTGAGCTTTTCATGATCAAAACCTAATTGATTTAAAATGGTGGCCTGAATATCGTAAGGTGTTACTTTGCCGCTGATGGCCGAGTAACCAATTTCATCAGTTTCGCCGTGGGTATAGCCCTTTTTCATGCCACCTCCAGCCATAAACATGGTAAAAGCCTCGGCATGGTGGTCACGACCTTTAAAGGCGTTTGGCTTACCTTCACGGTTTTCTGCCATGGGTGTTCGGCCAAACTCTCCGCCCCAAACCACCAGGGTTTCATCCAGCAAGCCTCTTTGTTTCAGGTCTAGAATAAGTGCGGTAACAGCCTTATCTGTTTGCCGGCATTTATTCACCAGGCCAACGTCGATAGAGCCATCTTCGCTCGTGCCGTGGGTATCCCAGCCCCAATCAAACAACTGTATAAACCGTACGCCTTTTTCTACTAGTTTGCGAGCAAGAAGTGCATTATTGGAAAAGGCTGCCTTTCCAGGTTTTGTCCCATACATTTCATGGATATAGTCGGGCTCATCATTGATATTCATTACCTCCGGCACAGAAATTTGCATGCGATATGCCATTTCATACTGCGAAATCCTACTTAAGGTTTCCGGATCGCCATATTCCTGAAACTGCTTTTCATTTATTTTATTGATGGTTTCTATAGAGGCCTTTCGTAAATCACGGCTCATGCCTTCAGGGTCGTTCAAAAATAATATCGGGTCTCCGGCCGAGCGACATTGTACCCCCTGGTAAACAGAGGGCAGAAAGCCACTTCCCCAAATGCTTTTGCCGGCATCAGGATTAGCTCCACCGCTGTTTAAAACAACGAAACCAGGCAAGTCTGCATTCTCTGTCCCTAATCCGTAGGTAACCCATGAGCCCATACTGGGCCTACCCAAACGAGCAGAGCCTGTATGCATAAGAAGCTGAGCAGGAGCGTGGTTGAATTGGTCGGTGGTGACAGTCTTGATAAACGTAAGTTCATCTGCAATGCTCTGTAGGTGAGGCATATAATTACTGATCCAAGATCCTGAGTCACCATGCTGGCTGAATTTGGCCTGTGGCCCTAACATTTTAGGTACACCTCTGATAAACGCAAACTTTTTACCCTCAAGCAAAGACTGGGGGCAGTCCATTCCATTGAGTTTCTGGAGTTCAGGTTTGTAATCAAAAAGCTCCAGTTGTGAAGGGGCTCCTGCCATGTGGATATAAATGACAGATCTGGCTTTTGGGGCAAAATGTGGTGCCCTGGCCATCAAAGGATTGCTGGTATCAAAAAGAGAAGCTTCTTTCAAAGCAGAGTTTCCACCACAGGCACTGAACACTCCACCCATGGCTAGCCCGCCCAAACCCATAAAAGTTTCTTTGAGAAAGTTTCGGCGAGTTTGTTCTTGAAATTTGGCTGATATGGCTTCCTGAATAATTTTTTCCATGGTATTAATTTTTCATGATAACCTCATCTAAATTGAGCAACGCACTGGTAACCATCGTAAAGGCCATAATCTCAGGTTCGTCTTCTTTTCTATAGGCTTCCAGAGCTTGGTTAAATAATCCTTTGAGGGCTTCGCTTCGGTCTTTATCAATATTCTTACCAACAGCCTTTTGGTAAGCATTGGTTATACTTTCCTCAAGCTTACCGGTGTATTGTTGCTTTGCAAAATGATAGGCCAAGTCTATATAAACCGAGTCATTCAATGTGGTAAGTGCCTGTAGTGGAGTATTTGTATTGATTCTTCTTGCAGAGCAAACCTCCCGGCCTACGCCATCAAAATTGATCATTGAAGGATAGGGGCTGGTTCTTTTCCAGAAGGTGTAAACTGCTCTTCTATAAACCTGATCTCCTTTACTTTTCTCCCATTGTTTTCCGTTATAAGGCGATAACCATACACCATCGGGCTGGAAGGGCATTACGGGTTTTCCGTAAAGTGTTGGATTCATTTTTCCAGAAATTGCCAGGGCTTGATCTCTCACTTGTTCGGCTGAAAGTCTAACCCTAGGCCCACGTGCCAGATATAGATTGAATGGGTCTTTTTGGAGTTGTTCGGGGCTGATTTTTGAACCTTGACAATAGGTAGAACTTGTTACTATTTCTCTCATTAATTCTTTTAAGCTCCATTTATATTCATTCATAAGCTTGTAACTGAGGTAATCCAGAAGCTTTTGGTGGGTGGGAATAGCACCTTGAGTGCCCAGGTCTTCCAAGGTTTCCACAAGGCCTCTGCCAAAAAACTGCTGCCATACTCGGTTTACGATAGTTCTGGAGGTCAATGGATGGTCTGGACCTGTCATCCATTGAGCCAGGCCAAGTCTGTTTTGAGGAAGCTCATTTAAAGGCTTGAGTGAGGCAGGTACACCAGCATCTACTTCGTCACCAAGTGATAGCCAATTTCCACGGTCAAATACGTGGGTCTCCCGAAGTCGATCTGAGGGATTTTCAAGCGTAATTGGAGTAGATTCTATATCGTCTTTGACCAGAGTCCAAAACGCGGATTTTTGATCTGGTGGTAGTCTATTATGCACGCCGTTACTAAAATGAAACCAGTCAAAACGAATTCCATTCTTTAATGGGTCTGAGAGTTCAGTGCTGGAAAATGTAAAGTATATGTCTTCTTTTCCATCCGTTTTTAAAAGTGGAACTTCTGCTATTTGCCATCCACCTTTTTTGCCTTTGAGCCTGTACTGAGCTATCACTTCCCCCTTTGGATTCTTTAAGTGAAGACTTAAAATACCTTTACTAAGTCCAGATGAATAGCGAAAGATAAATGACTTTTTCCCTGTTAAATCTACCGCAGGTAGTCGGGCTGAAGAGTGGTTTCTCATGGCCAGCCACTTGGTATCATTAAGCTCGCTATTCACAAATTCATCAGTCTCCAGCGAGTTAATTGCTGGCTGAAACGTTTTAATGAAATGCTTGATTTCTTTAGCGTTTGCTTCCCCTAAGTGGTCTTTACTCCAGTTTTCTAAGGAGGTAAGTTTTTGATTTTGCTGTGCATTCAAATGCCTTAGAACAGGGTAGTCATCATAAGCATCTGTATCTCGGGTATTATTAAAATAAGCCATGAACTTATAATACTCTTCATGTCTGAAAGGGTCATAAGGGTGGCTATGGCACTGTACACATGCAAACGTCGTACTCATTAAGGTTTCCCAGGTGGTATTCACACGGTCTACTACAGCCGCTACTCTAAACTCTTCATTATCGGTGCCCCCTTCATCGTTGGTCATGGTGTTTCTGTGAAAAGCAGTGGCAATCAGCTGATCGTCTGAAGGATTCGGGAGGAGATCGCCGGCGAGCTGTTCGGTAATAAACCTGTCATAGGGCATATCATCATTAAAAGCTTTGATGAGCCAGTCTCGGTATCTCCAAATGTTTCTGTAGGTATCCCTTTCATAGCCTTTGGTGTCTGCATATCTGGCGAGATCCAACCACATGGAAGTCCATTTTTCTCCGAAATGCGGTGATGCCAGCAAACTTTCAACATACCGCGAATAGGTCTCTGCTGTAGGATTTGAGAGATAGATATTTTTAAGCGAATCAGGAGCAGGAAAACCGATGAGGTCAAGAGCCACTCGCCTGGCTAATACCTCGGGAGCTGCAGTCTCAGAGACTTCTAAATGTTGTTGTTTTGCCTTGGCAAAAATAAATTGGTCAATCTCATTCTTTGCCCAATCGTTATTTTCAGGCAGATCAGGTTTTTCTATCGACTGATAAGCCCAATGCTCACCCCATTTTGCACCTTGATTTATCCATTTGGTAAGTAGTTCTATTTCTTCCTGTGGTAAAGGGTCCGCCTCAAATGGCATCCGTTCTTCCGGATCATCAAGAGTAAGTCGCCTTATCATTTCAGAGGCATGAGCATTCCCTTCTACGATCCCAAACTGGCCTGATTTCCCTTTTGATTTCGCTTCTTCTTCAAATAGTAATGAAAAGCCTCCCGACTTTTTTACTCCACCATGGCAGGCAATGCACCGTTTATTCAGAATGGGTTTGACTTGCGTGCTGAAGTCAATGTCTTCTTCCTGGCATGCAGCAAGCAGGCCAAAAATCAAACAATTGAGCATCACAATTGATATTCTTTTCAGGGTCTTCAAATGGGTTGAATTAAATCTCTACAATTTAAATGTTATTGCTTTTTATGCAATCATGAGGTGTCTACGTAATTGAAGGGTTAGTATTCTTTCATAGAGATAAAATTCCTTTATTGCGGAGCAAACCACAAATCATGAAGTACAGACAAGTCTTAAGCACACTTTTACTCTTTTTGCCCATTCTTTCTTTTGCTCAAAATCAGCAGTTTTTGTTGACTCATCCGGAGAAGAAGAAAGTCTTTGACCTCACAGACCGTAAATTATCTTTTGAAAGCTATTACGAGCAGGAAGACGGTGATTATGCATTCAATACCCATTTGGATGGTGTAATTCAGGAAATCAGGAATGATTCAGTGATCATCAAGGCCCATCATATGTATGTTTATACAATGGACAAGAAAACAGAGCAGGCCTTGAAACTTGAAAACGTGGATATGCGTACTGAAGCTCAAAAGCAACTATATACCGTTCCGTTGTCAGAAATTTTTGAAGTCAAGCTGAATAAAAGAATAGGAAAGTTCATGGAAAAAGTTGGTACTACCCTCGCAATAGGCGGAGTGGCTGGCTTATTGGCCTTTTCTACAGTAGCTGCCATTAAACATAATGATGTGCCAGAGCATACCGGTAAAGGTTTAGGGATTTCAATTCTCACTGGAGCAACGGGTATGCTGATCTCGGATTGTTTTGGAAGAAAGACTTACCGAATAGCAGATGGCGATTGGGAAATTGTCAGTAAGTAGACATTTGGAACAATGAGAGAACGATTTGTTGAGAACAGATCTTCAAATGTTTTACAAGCTGTTTCTACGATCAATATTTTGACTTCTTTCTGATGCTATAATCTCCGTAAAAGAAGAATGCTCCATCTGCGTATCTTCTGAAAAGTAGACCCAATCAATGAGTTGCTCATAAGTTCTGGATTCTGAAGTTGATTCTAGACCACCTGCCAGAAACCAAAGATTAAAACTAATTCGCATAGGTGTTTCAGGAAAGTAGATGCCTCCATGTGAGGCAATAGCCTGTCCGTCTATAAAGTAGTGAATTTTGCCCTTGTCAATAGTAGCACTGACAAAATGCCAACCCGCAAAACTCCCTGAAATAAAATCTGATTTGGCGTCTTGAATCCAAGGAGAGGCCTGATAGGTTTCCCATGAAGTAACCCAGAAATGTGGGCCTTCTTCTCCCCAGCCGCCATTTGGCAGGTATTCTGCAAAATCAGTTTCACTGTAATCCGGGTCTAAATCAAATGTAAAAGGTGAAATGGCAAAAAATGTTTGAGTCAGTTGATCGCCATCCGGCCCTTCAGTAGGGGAGTCTGAAAAATATATACGTGCCGCGTAAGTGCCTTCCAGAAAAATGGGTGAGGTTCTTAATTCAGATTGGGAGGTCGTTCTACCTGTACCATTGGTACGTGCTGTAAGTCTGAATGCTTTGTTATCTATTTCGCCTGGTACATCGATAATCGAGGCGTTTTCTCTTTGCCAGCGTACACCTCTATTTCCAGGCCCTCCCGTGCCTTCTCTTATGATCCATCCAAAACTTTCGAGCAGAGGATCGTCAATACTCTCATAATTGAAGTCATCAAAAAATACGGCATACTCTTTTGGTCTTGGTAGCTCCATACATGCCACGAATACCAGCGAAACGGAAAGCAAAAGAAGTGTTTGTCTAAAGGGCATAGAAAACTACTCTATACATATTGAGTAAAAAAAGGTGCACAATTTATGTACCAAAAATGGTCATGCTTTTGATCTGTTTGAGAGTTCATTCAATTCTATTTTTCAATAGCAATGATATCTCCGGGAGTACAATCAAGAGCCTCACAAATCTTCAATAAAGTTTCAAAGCGGACTCCTTTAGCCTTTTGATTTTTTAGAATAGAAAGGTTAACATTTGAAACGCCCACTTTTTCGGACAATTCATTCAGCGACATCCGTTTTTTTGCCATTTCTATATCTAGATTGACTATAATTTTCATATGATCTCTTTCAGGTCAGTTCGGTTTTTTTCGGCAGAAGGTAGGTATTCGATTAGAATGAATATGATAAGAGCAGCGAATAAGAAAGAAGGGGACTTGGATATTGAACTTCCCAAAAAATAACCGATGTTTTCCCAAAAAGATCTAAACCCTGTTGAGTAGTATTCTCTCAAAGTTCCAATAAGTCCGAGGATTGGAATCTGAAATAATAAGAGCAAGCCAATTAGTTTAAATCGTTTGATTTCGGCCATACTAAAATATGCTTGTTCACGATAAGACTTCCTCACTTTTCCTAGCTGAAAAGCAATGATACCATAAACAGCCAAAATGATAGAATTTAAGGCGAATAGACTCAAAGGCACAGATGGAAATTCGTAATAGTAGCCCCATCTGGAGCTCATCACGTGGTAAATAGCGGAGAGAATAATAAGTACAACTAAAAGCCGGAAGAGATTGTCAGATTTTGGATTCATGAGTTTAGATTTAGAATCCTAATATAAATAATGATTTAAATATTTAAAATAAAACATTAAACATTAACATGCTTTTTCTTTTTAGAGATGTAAAAAAAGGAGAATGAATAAAATCATTCCCCTTTCTAGAGAAAACTAATGGTTATAAGCTGAAAGCCGACTTCCGAGAGCCGATCTTTATAATACCTTCACAATATGATTCTTTTTCCCTTTCCCGATCAACAAGTACTTTTCATTCAGTAGAGTCAACTCCGTAACAGGAGTTTTCTCGTCTTGAATTTTGGTTTTGTTTACACTTACAGCGTTTCCTTTAAATGCTCTTCTGGCTTCACCTTTAGAAGCATAAATTTCACCGTTTGTGGTTACCGAAACCAGGTCAAGTAAACTCTCACAAGCATCAAAATCTGCCTTTGAGATTTCTGTAGAAGGGACACCATCAAAAACTGAGGTGAAAGTCTTTTCATCAAGGCTTTGAAGCGTCTCTAAGGTAGCTTTTCCAAAAAGAACTTGAGATGCTTTTACAGCCAGATCGTATTGCTCTTCACCATGAACTCTGATGGTCACATCTTTGGCGATTGCCTGCTGTACGATTCGCTTATGTGGGGCTTCGGCGTGCTCAGCTTCCAGCCTCTCGATTTCTTCTTTGCTTAGCAAGGTGAAGACTCTGATAAGTCGCTCACAGACTTCGTCAGACTGGTTAATCCAAAACTGATAAAACTGGTACGGGCTGGTCATTTCCGGGTCTAGCCAAACATTCCCTGCTTCTGATTTCCCAAATTTGGTGCCGTCAGGTTTTGTTACCAGAGGGGTAGTAAGAGCATAGGCAGAGTAGGTTACTTCCCCTTCTGCATCTGAGCCATCATTAGCCTCTTTTCTACGGATGAGCTCCGTACCCGTGGTGATGTTTCCCCACTGATCAGAACCGCCCATCTGCAGTCTAATGCCGTGATTTTTATACAAATGATAGAAGTCATACCCCTGAAGTAACTGGTAAGTAAATTCAGTATAGGAGATACCAGTGGTGATTCTGTTTTTTACAGAATCTTTAGAGCTCATATAGTTAATGGTCAGGTATTTACCTACTTCTCTCAGAAATTGCAAAAAGCCCATTTCTTTGAACCAGTCGTAGTTATTGACCATGACAGCCGCGTTATCACCGCTTTCAAAATCCAGGAATCTCGATAGCTGAGCTTTTATGCCTTCCTGGTTTTCTCTCAAAACATTTTCATCCAGAAACTGACGTTCTGCTGATTTCCCTGATGGGTCACCTACCATCCCTGTAGCACCACCTACCAGAGCGTATGGCTTATGGCCAGCTCTTTGGAAATGCACCAGAAGCATGATAGTGGCTAGGTTTCCTATATGTAGAGACTTTGCCGTAGGGTCAAAACCGATATAGGCAGAGGTCATTTCTTTTTCTAATTGTTCTGCAGTGCCGGGCATCGTTTGATGCAGCATGCCTCTCCATTCCAGTTCTTCTATGAAGTTCATGTATGTAAAGCGATGAGCCTTCAGCTGGTGGCTTCGGGCGAGTATTAGTGATTTATTTCTTTGATTTTTTCAGACCGTATTTCTTCCACCACTTATAATACTCAGAGAAATTATAGGTAGCAGAGATCTGGAAAGTTCTGTTTCTGAAGTCCAGAGGGCTGTTATTATGCTCCACACGGGTATTGATATTATTTAACCCGTGGATATATCTTAAGTTGATACTAAACATAGAGAACATGTCTAGCAAATCTATTCTGGCACCTACTATGAAGGCATTATCTCTGGCGGCATCTGGTCCATACTGTTCCACACCATTTTTTTGCCAACCGGCATTCAGAGCCCAGTTAAATTCGGGACCGGCTTCAATAAAAAGACCATCTAGTGGTGATACGCCTAGTAAGATAGGTGTACTGAGGTATCTGTAAGTTAATTTCTGAGCCGGGTCAGCCAGGTTACCACCTTTGACCTGAAAAACGGCTTCAGGCTGTAAGCTTAGTTTTTCGCCAAAATTAAGACGAGTGAATACACCAGCATGATATTGCATATTCAGTTTTGAAGAGGTAGGCGAAGGATTATCAACAATTCTGACGGTATTGGCTTGAAGGCCAATTTTAGGACCGAAAACGAATGTGCTCTGCTCCATTTGAGCAAAACCCAAGGTGCTGATAAATAGAAAACTAAGGACTAAGAATCTCTTCATTTCTTTTTTGACCGTACGCCGAAACGGCGGCCCTTTATAATTTTGAGGGGCAAAAATACAGAATGGCTACTGCCAGACAAAAAATCAACGAATATAGTGATGGTTAAATTTCTTTAAATCATCGTTCTATTTGCCAAACTGAAACTTTAAAGAGCCACTTATGCCTACATTGCCCGGCACATGAAAGTAGTCTGGACTTCTGAATTTGTACTCAAAATAAGGCGTAAGCTGAGCCACCAGGCTTTTGTATTGGTATTGTACACCCATTCCATAGAATAGGTTATTGAACACTTTAGGTTTGGCTTTCGCTTCAAATCGTCTGCTGATTTGCTGACCCAAGGTACCGCTAAGGAAGTTTACATCTTGATAGACCGAAAGATCTAAGTTAGTACCTGCAGAAACCATAAAGTTAAATCTACTCCAGGTATTGATATAATAATTGAAGTTGATTGGCATTTTGATCAATGAGGTTTTAATGCTGATGTCTTTGATCATTGGGGCATCTCCTGGAATATACCTTTCGTATTCCTCTTCAAATCGCTTGCCGGTGTCTTTATTAAAGTCCATGGCAAAAGGGTGTCTGGTTTCTATCTGGCCAGAAAATGTAGTTCCAAGGTTAAAACTAATCTTATCAGATAAAAACACCTCTACGGTAGGCCCTGTCAGAAGGTTCCTGAAACCTACAAAATCTGATGTAACACCAGCTCTCATTTTAGGCCAGTTAATCTTCTTTTTAGGTTTTTCTTCAGGAATATCCCGGTCTATAGCTTCTGTTTCCATTTCAGTTATTTCCTGCATTTGCAGGGCTAAAAGAGAATCTGAAACGGTAATTTCCTCCTCTTTTTGTTCTTTCTCCAGAGCAATATTTGCAACCTCGCGAGTCTCTGATTCTTTGACTACTTCAAGCTGTTTTTCAGGGGATTCAGATTTTGAATCTTGATCCAGAACAGTTCTGTTTTCTTCATTCGTCAAAGATTGACTTGTAGACAATTCTGGCTTTTCGCTTGTACTTTGAGTCAAAGATTTCTCAATACTCTTATCAGGATTGTTCGTCAATTGAGATCCGCTTTGTTCGGCATCTTTTGGCGATGCAATTTCAGCCTCAGCAGATACTTCTTTAACCGGAGAAGCTTCATTTACTGCGAAATCAGTATTTGTTTGTCCATTTGGTATGGATGAATTTTCTGAATTTACATAAACAATTTTCTCCCGCTCTACCGGTACGTATTGGGTAATAAATTCTTTGACCACCACGGTATCTACATGGTTTGACTCCAGATAAACAGTATCTACTACTGTGGTTTGATTTAATTTTTCTGTTAAAGTAGAAATCTCTTCATTCAGTCTGTTGGTTTTTTGAAATTGATAAACAGTAGAAAGGACAAGTGCTGTAGTAGCTACTCCTCCGAAAAGCCATGCTCCGTAATCACGAAACAACTGGATATACCAAGGGGCTGGCAGCATTTTCTGAAATGCCTCCCATGAGCCCTTTTCGTATTTAGGGTTATGCCTGGAGAGCTTCTCCCGAATTTTTCTGTCAAAATTTTCCTCAGACATTATCGTAGTTTTTTAGGTCTGATACATATGTTTTTACCATCTCTTTCATTTTCATTCTGGCCTTTGCCAAATTTGACCGTGAGGTTCCTTCATTGATCTCTAAAAGCTTTGCTATCTCAGCATGACTGTAGCCCTCTACCACATATAGCGAGAAAACAGTACGGTACGCCGGTGGCAAATGCTGCACTAGTTCCAGAATTTCTTCTGCACTTATTTTCTCCAAAAGCTGATCATCATAGGCCAGAAAATGGAGCTCATCTACATCTACGAAAGCCACTTTTGCATGATTTTTACGATAGTAATCAATGCAGCTACGCACCATTACGGTTTTAAACCATGCTTCAAAAGACTGATTGGGGTCATACATGGAGATCTTGGTGAAAATTTTCATGAATCCGTCATTCACCATTTCCATGACCTCATCAGAACCCGAAGCATATCGCATACTGATGCTCTTAGCAAAACCGAAGTATTGCTCATAGAGCATTTTCTGTGCAGATGGCCTGTTTTTCAGGCATCCGCTCAGTACGCTTTGTAAATCAAACGACCTTTGTTTTTTTCGAAACACTTACAAAAAGGATGGGTTCTGGATAGAAATATTCTTTACCTATAAATGCCTACGCAAAATCTGATCCTTTTCGTTGCCTTCCAAAATTATTTCTTCAGATGAAGGCAACGGACCTCTTCATGACTCCCGTATGCAAGAATGAAACGATTACAAAACGATGCAATATGAGATAGACTTTACCTAACCTATTCTATTAATTTTTAATCAAAATCGTTGAACAATGAAACAATTGAAATTCGCATTAATCATGCTATTTGGAGGTGCTTTTGCCTTCACCTCTTGTGATAGTCTATCTATTTCTCCAGATGCCTCGGCAGATACTGAGTCTGCTGTTATGGACCTTCTGTTCCTGGCAAGTACAGATGATAGCACGGGTACAGTAAGAGGGCATAAAGGGAAATGTAATCTGACAGAGGTAGCTGTAGAAGACCTTTCTGCCGCCATTACAGATTACATCGCTGCTAATTACGCAGATGCCACTATAGAAAGAGCAGGCAGTAATGAAGAAACAGGGAATACGATCGTAAAAATCACCTTAGTTGATGGTTCGCATGCAGGGTTGATTTTTGATGCTGACGGTAATTTCCTGGAAGAGAAAGTAAGAAAGGGTAAGGGAGAATCTATTGATACAGCAGATTTGCCAGCTGCCATTACAGATTATATTTCTGCCAATTATGCAGATGCTACCATTGAGAAAGCAAGGTTATTTTCTGATGGCTCTTACGGGGTATTATTACTACAGGCCGATGAAACCTATTTAGGAGTAGGGTTTGACGCCGAAGGCACATTTGTAAGTGAATTTGACCTCAAGGACAAGAGGGGAAAGAAGCACGGTAAAAAAAGAAAAAACTAAGAGAAATAGTTTGTTTAGCTTAAGTAAGTATAGTAAAAGGGGCTGTTTCTGACAGCCCCTTTTCTTGTTTTATACAGGGGTAATTACAAATTACCTTTCTTACTTTCTTTAATGGCGTGATCTACAGCTCTTGCTGTAAAGGCCATATAAGTTAAAGATGGGTTCTGAGTAGAAGTAGAAGTCATCATAGCTCCATCTGTTACAAAAACGTTCTTGCAGCTATGTAATTGATTATACTTATTCAGCAATGAAGTCTTTGGGTCTTTACCCATTCTTACCCCACCCATTTCATGGATATCTAAGCCCGGAGGTGCATGAGAGTCTGTGGTTCTGATATTGGTGAAACCAGCTTTTTCAAACATGTCAACTGTATTCTCCAGGTAATCTTTGACCATCCTGTCATCATTCTCATCATAGTCAATATTGAAATGAATCAATGGGATGCCCCAGTCGTCTGTTTTTGACTTATCAAGGGTAAGTGTACTCTCTTCTTTCGGGATGGTTTCGCCCATCATATGGGAGCCTACATACCAAGGCCCTAACTGTCTGTTGAGCAGATTTTCCTTGAGTTCGGCACCTATGCCGTTGGCACTAAAGCCTTCGCCTCTACCCGAATCAAAACCGGCAGCGTAACCTCTGATAAAGTCTGTTTCCTGCTCGTAAAGATTTCTCCATCTCGGGATATAGCTACCTCCTACACGGCGGCCATCGGTACGTTTGTCTGCAAATCCTTCATACTGTGCACTCACTCGGGCACGGTAATTATGGAAGGCAATGAATTTGCCCATTAGTCCATTGTCATTTCCAATGCCAATAGGGAACCTTGAAGAAGTACTATTGAGAAGCAGAGCCGTAGTATTCATTGCAGCAGCATTCACAAAAATGATGTCTGCATAAAATTCTATTTCTTCTTTGCTGACTCTGTCAATCACCTTTACCCCTTTGGCTTTGCCTTTCTTTTCATCATAAATGATAGAATGTACTACCGAGTCTGGTCTTAGGGTGCAGTTTCCTGTATTTAAAGCCCAAGGAATGGTAGATGAGTTACTACTAAAGTAACCACCAAACGGGCAACCTCTCTGACACAGGTTACGGTGCATACACTGGCCACGACCCTGTTGAAGATGAATATCCTGAGGTTGGGTGATATGTGCCTTTCGGGCAATGATAGCTCTCCTGTTTTTATAATTTTTCTGAAGAAAATCATCAAAGTATTCTTCCACACAGCTTTGTTCAAAAGGCGGTAAAAACTCACCATCTGGCAGCTGATCTAAACCGTCTCTTCTACCGGTGATACCGGCAAATTTTTCAACATAACTGTACCATGGAGCTATTTCATCATAGGTAACCGGCCACTCAACCGCATAACCATCTCGTGCGGGCCCATCAAAGTCCAGTTGGCTCCATCGCTGAGTCTCACGAGCCCAAAGCAGCGATTTGCCACCTACTTGGTACCCTCTGATCCAGTCGAAAGGCTTGTCTTGAATGTATGGGTGTTCGTCATCCTTTACCACAAAGTGCTTGGCGTCTTCTTTGAAGATATAACATTTAGATGCGATTGGGTTTTTCTGGCGTTCTTCTAGTGGTAAGTTTAAGCCATGTTCAAACTCCCATGGCATCATAGAAGTGGTAGGATAGTCAATATTATGTTTGACATCAGGGCCACGCTCCAGCACTAAGGTTTTCAGCCCTTTTTCGGAGAATTCTTTCGCTGCCCAGCCGCCGCTGATCCCAGAGCCAATGACGATGGCGTCATATTTTCTTTTCTTTGAAGATTTATCTTTAACTGTCATTAATATAGGTCTAAAATGTAAAGGTTAAATTAGGCATCTACACAGCCGTGCCCGTAGCCAGGTGCATACTGATACCCCGCTTTTTCGGTCATGTACCACTCAGAGCTGGTATAGCCCTGTATGGTGTAGCCTTTTAAGGTTTGAAAAAACTTCTTCATTTCCGGGTTTTCAGCCATTTCCATAGCCTTTAGACAGTCTACTCTTCCTCCTTCAGATAGCTGATTAAAGCTAAAGGCATATTGCTCATGAGCAAAATCATCAACTTTGGAAAGCTGAGTGTAAAAGTTTTGACGGTCTTCTGGGCTTAGCATGGTGTCTGCCATAGCTTTCACAAAATTGTCTACACCCAATTCTTTGGCACCGGGGGTATCTGTTTTGGGGATGAGGGTATCCACAAGGTCAGCTAAAACTTCAGCATCTGCCTTGTTTAAAGCGTTGCCTTTGGGCAATGCCTCAGTGGTCCAGTTATTGGCCCAGGCTGGCAAAGCCATAGCTCCTGTAAGCCCAAGACCGAGAGTTTTTATGAGGTTTCTTCTATTCATTGGTTATTATAGGACGGTTTAGGTTATCGTCAGATGACAATCCTACGAAATGGTTAATCTTCAAATTTAAGACTTAATTCGTTTTTAGCTTTAACGATTAGCTAAGCATAATCTTTTTGCCGCCTGCTTTAGCAGATTCGTAGATCGCCATCATTATTTTGAGGTCTTTTAGGCCTTCCTCCCCTGAAATATGATCTGGCAGAGGTTTATCACTCAAAAACATAGGGCCCATTCCATTCATTTGATATGTTTGGTGATGTACCACAGGCATTTCCATCGGGCCGTTTGATGTATCTCCTTTTAGAGGACCATAGCTAAAAGCGGGGCTCATCCTGAACCACCCTTTATCGCCTCGGCAATCCAGAACCTCTATATTAGTGCCGTAGCTGGTATAGCCTGTAAAGACAGTACCGTCGGCAAACTCCATATGCCAGCTAACAGATTCTTCTACTTCATCAAAATACTCAGGTCTGGTAACCGGGCCAAACTGTGCACTTACAGAGATAGGCTCCGCATTTTTGACATATCTGGCAGCATTAATACTATAAATACCCACGTCCATAAGTGGTCCCCCACCTGCCAGTTTTCCATCAAGTCTCCACATGTCAGGGTTGCCGGCTCTCCAGCCAAACATGCTATTGATAAAACTAATTTCTCCGAAGGTTTTTTCTCTGCCATAACGCATGGCTTCCAGATTAAAAGGCTCGAAATGACAACGGTATCCTACCCCCAGCTTCACCTTGTTTTCGGCACAAGCTTTTACCATAGCCTCACATTCTTCCACATTATTGGCCATTGGCTTTTCTGTAATCACATGTTTACCGGCTTTGGCTGCCCTGATGGTATATTCAGCATGCATTCCGTTTGGTAAACAAACGTAAACCACATCAATGTCTGGGCAGTTTTTGAGTTCATCATAGTTCTCATAATTGAGAATGTTTTGATCTTTCAGATTGTACTTTTTCTTATACTCCGGAATTTTTGAAGGCGAGCCGGTCACTATTCCTCTGAGTTCCCAGTATGGAGACGCATCTACGCCCGGCAAGATTTTTTGGGTGGCATAATAGCCTAAGCCTACCAATGCAATTCCAAGCTTCTTACCTTCATACTTTGGGGTTTCTGAGGTGCTTTTTCGGGCAGAGATTAAAGGTAAGGCAAGGCTGCCAACGCCCATTTTTTTGATAAAATCACGGCGGTTTTCAGAGATAGACATTTGACGTTAAGCTTTTGATAAGGTTGAAAATGAACCGAAATTACTAAAAATATTGTCCTAATTTTGGCAACCGAACACAGAATAGACTAAAACCGAACATTTGATGAAATCATTACTGGTATACTGCGGGGCTAACCCAGGTCAAAATCCAATCTATAAAGAAACAGCTGTGAAGCTTGGTGAAGAGATGGTAAAACGTGGTATGCGATTGATTTACGGTGGTGGTAGTTTGGGTTTAATGGGTACAATAGCCAACACTGTTTTGGAAAACGGTGGTGAAGTAGTAGGTATCATACCTTCTTTTCTCGATAAAATGGAGGTGGGTCATCCTAACCTTACAGAGATTCATGTGGTAGAGACGATGCATGAGCGTAAAGCTTTGATGGAAAAACTCTGTGATGGTATAGTCACAATGCCCGGCGGCTACGGCAGTATGGACGAACTCTTTGAGATTTTGAGCTGGTCTCAGCTAGGTTTACATACCAAACCAGTAGGCCTGCTTAATGTCAATGGTTTTTATGATTTGCTGATCAAACAGCTGGATCACATGACAAAAGAAGGTTTCTTAAAACAAGCGAACCGGGACATTCTTCAAGTCTCCGGTTCTATTAATAGCTTATTCAAGTTAATGGATGATTTTGAGCCTCAGCCAGCATTTAAGTGGCTGGAGAGAGACCAGATCTAATTTCCATTAAGAAATAAGTGATGTTCTAAGGTTTTGAGATACTGTTAATTAGCTATTCTCTACGATTTCATCGCAATTAAAATCTTCTTCAAATTCCTCATACTCCTCTCTGTCTATGGCACTAAGAGTAGTACAGCTTTTGTATAAGTTTGTGATTGATTTCTTAACGGCTTCGCAGTTTCCTTTTGTTTGATTTGCCAGGAAGGCAGAAAGGTCTTCTGAGTATCTTACGGTGTCAGCAGCACAAGAAAGCGGCCCGCCCGTTCTTCTACAAGAACTAAATACCAATGCAAATGCGGCCAAAACAAGAAGTAACTTAGTTTTCATGAATAGTTAGTTTAGTTGGATACCAAAATTACCACTACCCATGCTAAGTGTTCAAGAAGATTCTGAGGGTTTTATTTTACGGCTTTCAGACTTAGGTCAAGACTCTTAACCGAGTGTGTTAAATAACCCATAGAAACATAATCAACTCCACAGTCTGCATACGCCTTTACGGTTTCAGGAGTTATACCTCCAGAAGACTCCACAGGGAAACGTCCATTTATGATTTCCAATGCCTCTCGCGTAAGATCGTAGTCAAAATTGTCAAGCATAATTCTTAACACACCACCTTCTTCTAATACCAGCTGAAGCTCATCGAGATTCCTGACTTCAATTTCTATTGGAAGCTCACGTCCGGTTTCCTTAAGGTATTTTTTTGAGGCCTGAAGAGCATTTTTTATTCCTCCCGCATAGTCTACATGATTATCCTTGATAAGGATCATATCATAAAGACCGGTGCGGTGATTAACTCCACCACCTATTTTTACTGCCCACTTCTCTGGCAATCTGAAGTTCGGTGTAGTTTTACGCGTATCCAGGACTTTACACTTGGTGCCTTCCAGTTTTTTCACAATTTCATTGGTGATGGTAGCAATACCACTCATTCTTTGCATGCAATTCAAAACCAATCTTTCGGCAGTCAAAATAGACTGGTCTTTGCCCGAAACATAGAATGCAATGTCTCCGTATTTGATGGCGTCACCATCATTAAGCAGAACTTCTACCTCCAGTTCAGGATCTACTTCTTTGAAAATCGCTTTGGCGAGTTCTACACCGGCCAGAATACCATCATCTTTAACAATCAGTTGAGCTTTGCCTTTGGCATCTGCCGGGATGGTGGAAAGTGAGGTATGGTCCCCATCACCTACATCTTCTTTCAGAGCTGCCTGTATGAAATTACGTATATCCTGTTCTTTGATTTCCATTTTTTCTTTTTGTGAATTGCTGTGCAAATAGCTTAAAAAAGTAGTGCAGAGCAATAGAGAAAGCTCGGATGAGGGCGTTTTTACATAGTTTTGTCAAATGAAGAATACTTATCCCCTTTACTCACATGAGTATTTTATGGCCAAGGCTTTAGATTTAGCTGAGCAAGCAATGGAAGAAGGTGAGGTGCCTGTAGGAGCCATAGTGGTCACAGAAAATAATCAGATCATTGGCAAAGGATACAACCAAACCGAACGACTCAATGATGTTACGGCACATGCCGAAATGCTGGCCATTACTGCTGCGGCGAATAAGTTAGACGCCAAGTATCTGAGAGACTGTAGATTATACGTAACTCTGGAGCCTTGTGTGATGTGTGCCGGGGCTTTGGCCTGGAGCCAGATAGATACCATTATCTATGGTGCTGAAGATACCAAAAGAGGATACAGACATTATGCAGAAGCTATAATACATCATAATAAAGAAGTAATGGGCGGGGTTTTGGCATCAGAAAGTGAATTGATGCTCAAAGAATTTTTCAGCAAACTGCGAACATAAAACCTGAAGCTTCTGTTTTAAGAGCGTAACAGATTATTGAACACAAAAAACTTATTGAATATGGCTTTTGAATTACCGGCATTACCATTTGCCAACGACGCATTAGAACCTCATTTTGACGCTATGACTATGGAGATCCACCATGATCGTCACCATAATGGCTATGTAACAAAATTAAACGATGCTATTGCGGGTACAGATCTTGAGGGCAAGTCAATTGAAGAAATCATGAAGGTAGCCGGTAAGAGTGGTGGAGCTGTTAGAAATAACGGTGGTGGTCACTACAACCACTCACTTTTCTGGTCTATTTTAGCTCCTCAGGGTGTAGGTGGAAACCTTTCAGGTCCACTTAAAGAAGCCATTATTGAGACTTTTGGCTCTGTAGATGAGTTCAAAGCAGAATTCAAAACAGCAGCTGGAACACGCTTCGGTTCAGGATGGGCTTGGTTATGTGTTAAAGAAGACGGTTCTCTATGTGTATGTTCTACGCCAAATCAAGATAATCCATTGATGGATATTGCTGAGTGTCCTGGTACTCCAATTTTAGGTCTTGATGTTTGGGAGCACGCATATTACTTAAAGTACCAAAACAAGCGTCCTGATTATATCGATGCTTTCTGGAGCGTAGTAAACTGGAATGCAGTAGAAGAGCGTTACGCAGCAGCGAAAGGATAATTTTCGATGACGATTATATATGAAAGGCCCGATCGAGAGATCGGGTTTTTTTGTGACCTTGGTTGCATTTTAAATTTTCCTTTCTACTTTTACGACATGAATTTTACAAGCAGAGCTAATAATTGGTGGTGGTGTTCTTCTCAGGAGAGTTGAACAGACCATAGCTATGCTTTAAAGATATTGCGGCTTGCTGTTCACCACAGCAGGCCGTTTTTTTTGACCGAAGGTTCCCTGCTGAGCAAAGTCGTATGGGGTCAAAAACCATAAATGAATAACATGTACGAGATTAAAACCCGTTCAAAACGATTACTGGCAGATACGCTGACACCCGTAAGTATTTTTCTCAGGATGAGAGATCAATACAAGTACTCTGTGATTCTGGAAAGTGCTGATTACCATGCCATGCAAAACAGCTTTAGTTATATTGCCTGTGATCCTGTGGCCAGTATCATTATTGATAATGATCATGTGAGCCAGACTTTTCCTGATGGAAGTACCGAGGACTTTGATCTTGCAAACCGAAAAGAAGCGGTAGGTGCTCTAAAAGCATTTGCAGCTAAATTCAAACCCGCAGACTCTGAGCATGGTTTTATAACCAACGGTTTGTTTGGTCATATGACCTATGACTCCGTAGAGTATTTTGAGGACATAGAAATCCAGGAAAAATCTGAAGAGACGGCTATACCTTCTCTTATTTACAGGGTTTACAGATATGTGATTGCAGTCAATCACTTTAAGGATGAATTGCATATTCTGGAGCATTCTTATTTTAAAGATGACAAAGAGGTAAACCCGGTAGAAAACGGACTAGAGACCATTGAGCTTTTTGTGAACACCCCGAAGTTTAGTCATCGTAGTTTTAAGACTATATCTGAAGAAACGAGTAATCTTCAGGATGATCAGATGAGGGAAATTATTGAGACATGTAAAAAACACTGTCATAGAGGGGATGTTTTCCAGATTGTACCTTCCAGAAGATTCTCAAAGGAATTTGAAGGAGATGACTTCAATGTTTACCGAGCCTTGCGAAGCATCAACCCTTCTCCATATCTTTTTTATTTTGATGGAGGCGATTACCACATTTTTGGTTCTTCTCCTGAGAAGCAAATCCATATTCAGGATGGTATGGCTGAAATTCACCCTATTGCAGGTACATTCAGAAGAAGTGGTAGCGATGAACGCGATGCCGAGCTGGCGAAGGAGCTAGATTCCGATCCTAAAGAATCTGCCGAGCACGTGATGTTGGTAGATCTGGCAAGAAACGATTTAAGCCGTAGTTCTGATGAGGTAAAGGTGGAGGTTTTCAAAGAAGTACAGTTCTACAGTCATGTCATTCATTTGGTTTCTAAGGTGACCGGCAAAATGACGGCAGGCACCAACCCGCTTCAACTGGTGGCAGATACTTTTCCGGCAGGAACACTCTCAGGAGCACCCAAACATATGGCTATGAGTATTATCAATCGACTGGAACCAACGAATAGAAGTATTTATGGTGGGGCAATTGGCTTTATGGATTTCAAGGGTAATTTTAATCACGCTATAGCCATCAGGACTTTTTTGAGTAAAAATAATACACTGTACTATCAGGCCGGAATGGGCGTGGTAGATAAGTCTGATACAGAAAGTGAAATGGCAGAAGTCGGCAATAAACTAGGAGCCTTAAGAGATGCCATAAAACGAGCGGAGGAGTTATAACCTAAAACTTTTTAATCATGAATGCCTTATTGAAAAAGATGAATTTCAAAACACAGGAGAGCATAGTGGTGCTTAATGCTCCAGAGCTTTATCCTGAGATAATGAGAGATTTTGAGGCGTTTTTGAGTGTTAAGTCTGAGCTGTGTGATGGGCCTATTGAATTTGTATTAACCTTTTGTACCAAGTTGGAAGAAGTCAAACGTTTTGCTCAGCAAATAGATCAAAACTTAGTGACAGACGGACTGCTCTGGTTTGCCTACCCCAAAGGAAGCTCAAAAAGGTACAGTTGCGAGTTTAATCGTGATAATGGCTGGCATGCTCTGGGTGACTTAGGGTATGAGCCAGTTAGAATGGTTGCCATTGATGAAGATTGGTCTGCCTTGCGATTCAGAAAAGCGAAAAATATTAAGAAATTGACAAGAAACGAGGGGATGATTTTATCAAAAGAGGGGATGGATAAATTGAATAAGAAATGAACATTTTAGTTTTAGATAATTACGACTCATTTGTCTACAATTTAGTTTATATCCTAAAGGATTTAGGCGGTAAAGTAGATGTGTTTAGGAATGATAAAATAGCCTTGGAGGAGGTTGGTAAATATGATAAAATCTTACTTTCTCCCGGGCCGGGAATACCGGAAGAAGCTGGTATTATGATGGATTTGCTCAAAGAGTATAAGACATCCAAAAGTATTTTCGGAGTATGCCTCGGTCATCAGGCTATAGGAGAAGCCTTCGGCAGCAAACTCGATAATATGGGTGAGGTACTTCACGGTGTCACCACGCCATGCGAAGTAGTCGATGAAAACGAAGTTCTTTTCAAAGGCTTGCCCAAGAAGTTTGAGGTCTGTCGTTACCATAGCTGGACAGTACTACCAGAGACAATGCCCTCTGATCTGAAAGTGACTGCCAAAGATGAAGACGATTTTGTACTGGCTGAAGCTCATCAAAAATACGATGTGCGTGGTGTGCAGTTTCACCCTGAGGCCTATCTGACTGAGCATGGGGTGAAGATGGTAGAGAATTGGATGAAGAGTTAAGATCGTCTAATTTTAGTCTTGTATATGCCAAACCAAAATCTCTAACCCAAATTGTTTTCTGATCCATGAAGTCATATTTAAACCAACTCACTCAAAACCAGTCTTTAAGTAAAAAAGAGGCATTTGATGCCCTCTCTGCCATAGCTCGTGGTGAGATTAATCAGTCACAAACTGCTGCCTTTTTGATGGGTATTCAGCAAAAGGGAATATCAGTAGAAGAGCTGGAGGGTTTTAGGGAAGCTATGCTCGAGGTGGCAGTTTACATAGACCTTCAGGAGTTTGATGCTGTGGATGTTTGTGGTACCGGCGGGGATGGCAAGAATACCTTCAATATTTCCACGACTTCAGCTTTTGTAGTGGCTGGTGCGGGGCAAAAGGTTGCTAAACACGGGAATCATGGGGTGAGTAGTTCGGTAGGAAGTAGCACCGTTCTGGAGCACTTAGGAGTAAAATTCACCAACGATCAGGATTATCTCAAAAAGAAAATAGATACTGCGGGTATATGTTATCTGCATGCACCGCTTTTTCACCCGGCAATGAAGCATGTTGGACCTGTACGTAAAGAGTTAGGTATGAAAACCTTCTTCAATATGCTGGGACCCCTACTTAACCCTGCAAGAGTGAAAAAGCAATTGACAGGTGTTTATGATTTATGTGTTTTTGAGCTATATGAACAGCTATTCAGAAAAACAGATAATCGTTTCGGAATCATCTTTGATCTGGCTGTATATGATGAGATTTCACTTACCGGAGATTTTATGTTTTCCTCTCATTTCCCTTCTGCAGATGAAGGGGAACTGTTTAGTCCTTCCGCTTTTGGGTTTGATACCATAAAGCAGGAAGATATTTACGGTGGAGCTTCACTAGAAGAGTCTGCCAAAATCATGAAAAACGTACTTTCTGGAAAAGGCACCGCTGCACAAACCAATGTGGTATTGGCCAATGCCGCAATGGCATTAGGCGTGGCAAGAAACATTACCATTCAGGAAGCCCTCTCACAGGCGAAAGAGTCTATTGAAAGCGGGAAAGCCCTAAAGGCTTTAGAGCTCTTGGCCGAATAAACTATCTAGATGGCCTTCCAGCGGCCATTCCAAAACAGATAAGCGAAATGGCAATCAAGTAATGATAAGCATCAATGCCATTATCGGGATCAGTAACAAAACTGTCTTTATAAGTGGCCAGTGCAGAAAATAGCACAGCTGCCAGCAACCATATTCCTAGTTTCTTTTGACCATTGATCAGAGCTACGATAGCCGCAGCTGCTATTAAAATCATACAAACTACAGGAATATAGGAGATTAGGGCAGGCATGATTCCTACCTGAGGAAGGCAGAATATGAGGAATCCAAGTGCTAAAACAGACCAGCCTATTTTGTTATCAAGTGTATCGTTTTCCCATACTTTAAACCATGAGACCACTGCCAGACCCAGTGCCCCTACCGTAGCTGCCATGTTTTGAAAAAAGACAGATACCAAACCAGCGTTTGGGATACCGGCAAATCTACCAGCTCCGGCAAAAGCGGCCACTGTTACAGAAAGCACAAAAGCCTCCCACAAGACAGTTTCCATTAGGGGTAGTTTCAAGAGGTACCGAAAGAATACGAATAGACCTACAAGACCGAGAATAAGGTCTGATATTACGTGTGAAGTCTGCATTTAAGTGGTGTTTTTTGGGTTATTGCTGTCGAATTTAGATAATATTTACTTCTGGCTGAAGTTGAACACCAAATTTTTCTTGAACGGAATTGATGATCTTATAGGCCAGATTTTCAATGTCTTTGCCAATTCCATCACCATAGTTCACTAACACCAAAGCCTGTTTTTGGTGAACGCCAATTTCACCCTGCCTGTAACCTTTCCAGCCTGCCTGTTCTATTAACCAACCGGCAGGTACTTTTACATTGCTTTCATCAATCGGGTAGGAGGGTACAGAATCGTATTGATCCTTAATTTTGGCAAATAACTTCTTAGTGATAACCGGGTTTTTGAAGAAGCTACCCGAATTGCCTATTTCTGCAGGATCCGGAAGCTTGGATTGTCTGATGGCAATTACCGCATCACTGATATCCTTGATAGAAGGTTCTTTCACGCCATTGAGAGCCAGAGTCTCGCGAATAGCCCCGTATTCCATCTTCAGTTTTGGCTTTTTAGATAGCTTAAAAGTGACATTACAGATCAGATATTTTCCTTTATGACTATGTTTGAAAATACTCTCTCTGTAGCCAAACTGACACTGGGAATTGTCAAAACGTTCTAGCTTTTGAGTTTCCCAGTTGAGTGCCTCCAGTTCCTCAAAAACATCCTTGATTTCTACACCATAGGCACCAATATTTTGCATTGGTGCGGCTCCAACTGTACCGGGTATTAAGGATAAATTCTCTAATCCGCAGTAATTATTTGTTACGCAAAACAAAACAAATTCATGCCATATTTCTCCACCGCCTACCTTCAGGTAAATATCGGTTTCAGTCTCCTTAATAATCTTAATGCCTTTGATTTCATTTTTGATGACAAGTCCGTCAAAATCTTTTGTTAAAAGCAAATTACTGCCGCCGCCAAGCACCATTTTTTCATTTGCTTTAAAAGCTTCATCATGAGTTAATTTGATAGCTTCATCAATAGATTTTATCGCCACCAAAAGTTTGGCTTTGGCCTCTAAACCAAATGTATTAAAGGGTTTGAGAGAGGCATTTTTGAGTATATTTGGCATGCACTATGTCGAAATTCGACGCAATTTACCGAAACCCTAATCATATCCCATGAATATTGTATTTCTGGATGCATTTACCAGTAAACCTGAGCAACTAGACCTCACTGAACTGAAATCACTCGGCACGTTTACCAGCTATGATCGTACCCCTTATAAATTAACAATAGAGAGAGCAAAAGAGGCAGAAGTGATATTAACTAATAAGGCAATTTTAGATAAAAATATAATTAGTCAATTGCCTAATTTAAAATACATAGGAGTAACAGCCACCGGCTATAATGTGGTAGATCTTCAGGCGGCTAAAAAACACGGGGTGGTGGTGACCAATGCAAAGAACTACAGCTCTATGTCAGTAGCACAGCATGTTTTTGCGATGATGCTTAGGTTTACCAACAGAATAGAGGAGCATAATAAACCACAAAAATGGATAGAAAGCCCTGATTTCTGTTTTTATGATTTCACCTTGACTGAGCTTGCCGGTAAGACGCTCGGGTTGGTGGGAATAGGAGATATTGGTGAAAAAGTTGCTCAAGTGGCAGAGGCTTTTGAGATGAAAGTAATAGTGAATAGAAAATCATCCAAACTTCACCCAAAATATAAAACTGTTGAACTCGACGAGCTTTTGCGACAGTCGGATTTTGTGAGTTTGCACTGCCCTTTGACTAGTGAGAATGAGGGTTTTATAAATTCCCAGACCTTGAGTCAAATGAAAACTACGGCCATACTTATAAATACTGGTCGCGGTCCACTCATTAATGATGAGGATTTGAGAGCTGCTTTAGAAACCGGAGTAATTGCAGGAGCAGCAGTAGATGTAGTTTCTCAAGAGCCGCCCAAAGAAGGCAACGTACTCTTTGGAGCCAAAAATCTCATCATTACTCCTCATATAGCCTGGGCTACCCTGGAGGCCAGAAAAAGGCTGTTTCAGATTGTTACAGAGAATATAAAAGCTTGGCAAAAAGGCACCCCTCAAAATGTGGTGAACTAGCCATAATTCTTTCAGTTCATCGTCTATATTTGAGCAAAAATTACGGTAAAAACGGATGGGATTAGTTGAACAATATTATTCGGCATTTAATCAAAAGGATTGGGAAACCATGCTCTCACTTTTAGACGAGAATGTACGGCATGATGCAAATCAAGGCGGAGCAAATTTTGGAAAGGACTACTTTAAAGATTTTCTCCATCACATGGACGAGTGTTATAATGAGGAGCTAAAGGATCTGGTTTTTATGTACGATTCTACCGGCGAAAGGATAGCCGCAGAATTCACTGTTCATGGTACCTATAAATCTACCGATGGCGACCTACCCGCTGCTTCGGGTCAAACGTATATTTTACCGGCGGGAGCTTTTTTGGAGGGGAAAAATGAAAAGATAACCCGGGTAACGACTTATTATAATCTGGAGGATTGGCTTCGTCAAATAGAAGGTAACTAATGCAACTTGCTTTCAGGAAGTTCATGGGAACCGAAATTCCCAAAATACTACAGCCATTGGCAGAGCTGAGAATTCAGGTTTTTCGTGAATTTCCTTATTTATATGATGGCTCTTTAGCTTATGAGCAAGAATACCTAAAAACTTACATAGAGGCATCGGATTCCTTTCTTTTTGCTGTATTCGATGAGGAAAAGTTAGTAGGAGCTACTACTTGTATTGCACTGGAACAAGAAACACTTGAGGTAAGAAAACCTTTTCTTGAGAAAAAAATTGAGCTCTCTACCGTCTGTTATTTTGGAGAAAGTATTTTGCTAAAACCGTATAGAGGTCTGGGGCTAGGAGTTCGTTTTTTTGAGGAACGTGAGGCGTACGCCCAGGAAATAAAAAGACCTTTGGCGGCTTTCTGTGCTGTGCAAAGACCTGCAGAGCATCCGCTAAGACCAGAGAACTATAAAGACCTAAGTTCCTTTTGGCAAAAAAGAGGCTATCAAAAATCAACTAACCTAGTCTCAGAATTCAATTGGAAGGATATCGATGAAGATGAGGAGACTCCTAAGAGGATGGAGTACTGGACAAAAACTCTCTAAATTCTCGTGGCACGACTAACCACGTAGTTGACGAGTCAGCTACGAATAAAACCTAATTGAATTGGAAATCAATAATCAACTTTACCTCTCAATGACTTCGTCTTAGACTTTACTTTTTTCTTCAATAGTCGTTTTTCAATGGAGGCTCTTGTGGGCTTAGTGTTTTTTCTGGGCTTGACTACTTGAAAAGCCTGTTTGAGAAGTTGCTTAAACTTTTGAATAACCAATTCCTTGTTCTTCACCTGCGACCGGGTCTCCTGAGAAGTAATGACCCATTCATCGTTTTGGTTGATCTGATTTGGGTATTTCTCCCGAAGCTTCGCTTTCTGTGAATCGTTCAAGAGTGAAGAGTTTCCGATATGGAACCGCAACTCTACTTTGGTTTCCACCTTATTGACATGCTGCCCGCCAGCACCACCACTTCTGGAAGTGCTGAATTCCCATTCAGAAGAGAAATCTTGATCCAGCAGTTTCATAAGTCAAAGGTAGTCAAAGTACTCGTGGCACGACTAACCTCGAAGAAAAGGAGTCGTGCCACGAGTATAATGATTTCTAGCATCCTTGTCCGTAGTAAGCATTCTTCCCATGCTTACGCTCAAAATGCTTCATGCGTAGGGTTTCTTTCAGCCTTGGGGTGTCAGGATTTATTGACAAGGTCAATTGTGCCATTCGGGCAATTTCCTCTAGAACGGCCGCATTATACACCGATTTGGCGGCATCTTTTCCCCAGGTAAACGGACCGTGGTTTTGAAGCAATACCATTTCCACCTCCTTGTGAGAAAGTTCTTTTTCTTCAAAAATCCGAAAGATCTGATTGCCGGTTTCATGCTCGTAATCGCCTTTAATCATCTCGTCTGAAAGTGCCGGAGCACAGGGAATGTCTTGATGCGTGTGATCGGCATGTGTAGTCCCGAAAATAGGAATATCCATGCCTGCCTGAGCCCAAGCTACGGCATAGGTGCTGTGAGTATGCGTAATTCCACCGATATAGTCCCAGGTTTTGTACAACAAAGCATGGGTTTTGGTGTCTGAAGATGGACGCATTTTGCCTTCCACCACTTTGGCATCATAATCCATAATCACGATGTCTTCCCACTTCAAATCTGCATAAGGGACGCCACTGGGCTTGATGGCAAATACGCCTTTTTCCCGATCAACGGCACTTACGTTACCAAAAGTAAAGATCACCAGATTAAGCTCTGGCAATTGCATATTGGCTTCGTAGCATTCTTGTTTTAGTGTATTATACATAGTAAAAAATTAAAAAGGAACACGGATTACACAGATTTTCACGGAACACACTTGACTTTTTTAATGCCTTAACATTAAGAAATCAAGGTTTTGAGAACAATAAGTCATTGACTTAAAAATCTTGTTTTCGTTTGATAACCACATGCATATTTTAATCATATTCATCCCCTTCCTCTAAATCGTACCTTTCCCAATCCCAGAAATTCATTAACCTTTTTAACTCTTTATTATTTTCAGAGTGAAAATTATGGACATGAGGGAAAGGAAAATCAAATTCGGTTTCTTTGAAGCATTCCTTATTCAAATGTTCTTTGAATCGGTCAATTGGGCCGTATGCAAAAATCACATCATGTTGATCATAAATTAATTGCCCCGTGCCATCACTTGTCCCGACCCATAAATGATGTCGTCCATCTGACTCCAAGTAGTCTTTAAAATTGTTTAGGAATGATAAAGCATCATTTCGAGTTTGCAAAACAGGAGACTCATATCTTCCAGATTTAAAACCATCACAATCAATTATTAAAACATATAATACGAAAAGAGGAGGTTCTAAACAAGTCAATAAATCACCTAGAAGCATTGTTTGATCTTGACCAGCACCAATTTTTAAGCGGCCCCCTACAGTTGTTTTTTCTTCTTCATAAATTTTATCATAATGATATTCGGTCTCATTATTCAAATGATTATCAACTTTAGCAAACTTTATTAAACTCATGATTTTAGCTGATTACTGAAGGCCGAAAGCAGACTACTCTTAATATATCACATCCCCCATCGCCAGCTCTTTCTTAAAGCTTCTGATTTTGGTATCTGCATCTATGACTACCACTTCCACATCAAACATATCTGCGAAATCTTCAATCTGCTCTGTGCTTAGGTTTTGGCTGTAAACAGTATGGTGAGCTCCACCGGCCAGAATCCATGCCTGACAACCTGTTTCCATGCTTGGTTTTGGTGTCCAGAGTGCACGGGCCGTTGGTAGTTTCGGGAATTCTTTGTCTACCTTATGTGCAGTAACCTCATTCACAATAAGCCTGAACCTACCGCCCATATCTACCAAAGAAACATTAAGAGCTTCGCCCTTATCGGCATTGAAAACCAAACGTACAGGATCTTCTTTGCCGCCTATTCCAAGTGCATGTACCTCACAGTTCACCTGACCGCTGCTTATACTTGGGCAAATCTCCAGCATATGTGAGCCCAGAACCATCGGTTTTGCCGGGTCAAAATGATACGTATAATCTTCCATGAAAGAGTTTCCACCTTCCAGTCCGCTGGCCATTACTTTCATCACTCGGGTCATGGCAGAGGTTTTCCAGTCGCCTTCGCCACCGTAACCGTAACCCGCGGCCATCATTCTTTGAGAGCCTATTCCCGGGAGCTGACGCATGCCATGCAGGTCTTCAAAGGTATTGGTGTAAGCACCGTAACCTCCGTCTTTTAAGAAGGCTTTGATACCAAGTTCTATTCTGGCAGCTTCTATCAAAGAGGAACGCATGGCTCCGTCTTTCTTCAGCGAATTCATGAGGTGGTACTGTGCCTCGTATTCTTTTATAAGCTCATCTATTTCCGCGTCTGAGATGGCATTGATAACCTTAACCAGGTCGCCCACGGCATGGGTATTAACTTCCAGTCCAAATCGCTTCTGAGCTTCTACTTTGTCCCCTTCCGTTACTGCTACATGACGCATATTATCACCAAAACGAACCAGCTTCAGATGGTTCATTTCATGCTTTCCTATGGCCACTCTGCACCAGTCGTTTATTTGCTGAATAACCCCTCTGCTTTTCCAGTGGCCTACCACTACTTTACGTTTCTTACGCATGCGAGTCATCATAAAACCAAACTCACGGTCGCCATGGGCAGACTGGTTCAGGTTCATGAAATCCATATCAATGTCGGCATAAGGGATATCACGGTTATACTGGGTATGCAGATGCAGAAGTGGCTTAGTGAGTAGGTTAAGACCTGTGATCCACATTTTAGCAGGCGAAAAAGTGTGCATCCAGGTGATAATACCGATACACTGCTCAGAGGCCGATGCCTCTCTGCAAACTGCCGTGATTTCATCAGAGGTTTTAACGGTAGGTTTGAAAACCACTTTCACAGGAGCCTGTGAGTCCAGGTGTTTGGCTATTTCTTCTGAATGAGCCGCTACTTGTCTTAGCGTTTCTTCACCGTATAAATGCTGGCTGCCGGTTACAAACCAAACTTCAAATTGTTTTAAGTCGATCATTTTAATATTTCTTTCTACAGAGCTAGGAAAAGTTCGTTGAAGGTTATTTCTAAATTAAGTCTAATATTCATTCTCTATAAACCCACCAAACCTTTGATACTTTTCAAAAAGCTTTAAGTAAACTTTATGATGATCTGGATTAGGGGTGTATTCTTTATCAAAACCCGCACCCATAGTTTTTTGGGCATCTTGCATAGTCTCAAAAACTCCGGCTGCTGTGGCCGCACACATGGCAGCTCCCAGAGCACAGGTTTGATCAGAGGCCGCCACTTTGATGGGCATGTTGAGCACATCTGAGAGCGTTTGCATCACAAAAGACGATTTCTGAGCTACACCACCGATGGCAATCACCTGTTTGATAGGCACCTGCTGCTCCAGAAAACGATCTACGATGGCTTTTGAGCCGAAGGCCGTGGCCTCTACCAAAGCTTTGAAGATCATAGGGGCATCAGTCCCAAGGTTCATTCCAGCGATAGCCCCTTTTAAAATATGATTGGCATCTGGAGTCCTTCTTCCATTAAACCAATCTAATGCTACGGGATCATTTTCTGTTAAAGGAAGCTGAGAAGCCTCGTTAGCCAGGTAAGGGATAAGGTCTTCTTTTAATTTTTCGGCTTCCACTTCACCCAAAAGTTCCGCTACGGGCCCTACAATAACTCGCTGAAACCAGGCATAAACATCTCCGTAGGCGGATTGCCCCGCTTCCATGCCAAGCATGCCAGGTAAAATAGAGCCATCCACCTGCCCGCAGATTCCGGGAATCAGTTTGCCCTCCATTTCGTCGTTAGGGGCCACCAACATATCGCATGTGGAGGTTCCCATCACACGCACAAAAGAATAAGGTTCTATCTCTGCACCAACACCGCCCATGTGGGCGTCAAAAGCCCCTACGCCAATAACCACGTTCTCTGGCAATCCCAGTTTCTGTGCCCATTTGGCAGATAAGGTCCCCATAGGTTTATCTGAGGTGTAAGTCTCTGAGAATAATCGATTCCTTAGTCCTGCCAGAAGCGGGTCCAGGGTTGTCAGGAATTCCTCTGAAGGTAGGCCCTCAAAGTCTTCATGCCACATGGCTTTATGGCCGGCTGCACACCTGGAACGCTTAAGAGTTAAAGGGTCTGTATTTCCTGTGAGCTCTGCAGAGACCCAGTCGCAGTGCTCTACCCATGAGAATGCTGCTTCTCTCACTTTTTCATCTACTCGTAGTGTCCTCAGGATTTTCGCCCAAAACCACTCAGAAGAGTAAATTCCTCCTTCATATTTCGTGAAATCGGTCTCCCATTTTCTGGCCAGTGTATTAATCTCTTCAGCTTCTGCATTACCTGTATGGTCTTTCCAGAGAATAAACATAGCATTTGGGTTCTCCTCAAAACCCGGAGTGAGAGCCAGCGGAGTACCACTTTTGTCGACCGCCACGGGTGTAGAGCCTGTAGTATCTACAGATATGCCTACCACTTTTTCTGCCACACCGTTTCCAGCTTCTTTGAGAGCCTCTTTTACCGTTTGCTCCAGCGTCTCCAGATAGTCTTTTGGGTGCTGTCTGAACTGCGATTCACCCGGAAGGCAATACAGTCCTTCTTTCCATCTGGGGTAGTAGGCTACAGCTGTACCTCTTATTTTTCCATCGGCTGTATCTACCACTACAGACCGCACAGAGTCTGATCCAAAATCAATACCGATGACATATTTAGAACTCATTTCAATAGAATTTTAGGGTATGTGTTCCTTTGACACAATATTACAAAGTCTTTACAGTTTCAAACGCACCACTTGAAAACTATTTGCTGGCATTTGGAGATTAAGCTTTCCATTTTCGGCCATTACCTTACTTTCCGATGGTGTTATTTTGGCAGGCTCATCAATGGTATTGAAAACGCCGGCATCATCACCATGTAGGCTGGTAATGCTTCCCTCGGCTGCCTTTGAAAGACCATTTAATGAAAGACTAACCGCTCTTTTAGAGCCTAAAGTATTCACCACTTTTATGATGAGCTCATTACTGTTTTTGTCAATAGCCGCTGTAGCATAAAGTCCATCTTTTCCGGTTACGTTTTCTCCGTCTCTTTTGATTGAAAGAGTATGCGTGCCCGGGTTAGTGCTATACATTTTTTGTACATAGTAATTTGCTGTACCATAGGAGGTGAGATTATCAAACCAGATTAAATCTGGGGTCCACTGCCAGCGGTTTACATGAGCAAAAAGCGGGGCATAAGATGTCATATAAACTACATCTGCGTTTCTTTCAAGGCCGGTCATAAAGGCGGCTTCTGAGATGGCACACTCCAGCGTGTTTCTATTCTCTGGGCTGGCCGTTTGAACGCTTTGGGCAGCGTACTCTCCGGCAAAAATCTTGAAACGTTCGCGGTCATAATTATCATATCGCGTGGCGTTTTCTTTGAACCAATCCGGGGTTCTGTAATAGTGTTCATCCACCAGTTCAGGCTTTATACGTTCCAGTTCTTTGATGGCTTTTTCAAACATTTCACCGTCAGAGAATGGTCCCGTACCGCTTACTATGTTCATATCCGGGTATTTGGCGTAAATGGCCTTGGCAAAAGCCTCGTAGCGTTCAAAATACTCCTGACCCCATTGCTCATTACCCACTCCAATATATTTCAGATTAAAAGGTTCTGGATGCCCCATAGAGGCTCTTATTTTCCCCCATTTGGTATTTACAGATCCGTTTGCAAACTCTATTAGATCCAGAGCATCATCAATGTAAGGATCAAGCTGATCCATGGGCACTGTTTCTGAAGTGTTAAACTGGCAGGCAAGCCCACATGAGAGAATAGGCAGGGGTTCTGCCCCCAGGTCTTCAGACAGCTGGAAATACTCAAAAAAGCCCAGGCCAAAAGACTGAAAATAATCAGGGGCGGGTCTGTGGGCAAACTCGGTATTCCATCTGTTGATAAGCGTCTCTCTTTGGTCTACTGGCCCTACAGTCTTTTTCCACTGGTAACGCTGGTCAAGGGTACGCCCTTCTACTATACAGCCTCCAGGGAAACGAATAAAGCCAGGATTAAGATCTGCCAACAACTGAACCATATCTTTTCTCAGACCCTTCTTTCTGCCTTTCCAGGTGTCTTGCGGGAAAAGCGAAATTTGATCGATATCTATTTGGCCTACACCTTCAAAAGTAACCTGGAGTTTGGCTGCTCCAAAAGTAGCGGTAGGTGTAATGACTACTTCGTAAGTTTTCCAGTCGTTTCCGTTTAAAGCGGTACTGGCAGAGCCAATGATGTTTCCCGTGGTATCAATCAGCGTGGCTTTTACGGTAAGGTTTCCTTTGTTTTGACGGGCCACAAAAGAGAAATCATATTTCTCACCATTTTTTATACCCATACCATCAAAGCCTTCATTTTCCAGCCCGAATTCCGGAGTTTCGTCACCTTTATCAACCCGTACAAAACGGGGGTTTTGAGGGTTATTGGCATCTCTTACTATGGTTAGTTCATTGACCGTATTAAAACGGGTTTCTGCTTCTGGCAAATGTTTCCAGCCCATCCATGGGGCGTCAAATTCAAAAGAGCGGTTTTTGACCAACTCAGCATACAAGCCGCCATCGGCTGCAAAATTGATATCCTCAAAGAAGATTCCGTACATGGTAGGTTGAATCTCATGAATAGGGTTATTAATGTCAACGACCAGATCAGCCGCTTCTACTTCAGAAGAGGAGGAATCGTCATTAGAACATGCCAGTAAGCAGATGCTCAACAGGCATATTAACGAGTAGGTTATTGTTTTTTTAATCATAGTTAAAGGTTAATTGAAATGTTATTTCTGAGTAATTAAAGGCTGAGTTTTCTTTATAAAATCTTCGTGTTCTTTTTCGCTATTTATTTTTAGTGATTATTAATTATTTCAGCTCTTTTCATCCAGTCGAAAAGGGGGGTCATCCAGCCGGGATGCTTAAAAATAAAACCATGATTCCCCTCCGGATATATGTGCATTTCTACGGGTGTATTTTGCAGCCTAAGTTTTTGAAAATACTCAATACTGTTATTGACATCTACCACATTATCATCTGCCGTATGTGTTAAATAGGCCATTGGAGCGTCAGGTTTTATTTGTTCTTCATTTGAAAAGAAAAGGACGTCTGCAGCAGAGGGCCTTTCACCCAGAAGCTTATTTTTTGACCCGGAATGCGTTAGCTCTTCTTTAAAGCTGATCACCGGATAAACCAAAATTTGAAAATCTGGTCTGAGTGAAATTTTATTCTTGTTTTCAATGAATGACGTGTCATAATGAGTGGCTAATGTTGATGCCAGATGCCCACCTGCAGAAAAGCCCATTACACCAATCTTTGAATTGTTAAGCCCCCAGGCTTCAGCATTTTCTCTCATGATTTTGAGGGCTTGCTGAGCATCTTGTACAGGGCCATATTTTTTATCAATCATGGTTTCGTCACTTGGAAGACGGTACTTTAGCACACAGGCCACCAGCCCTTGTTCATTGAGGGCTTTTGCTATTTGAATGCCTTCACCCTGATAGACTACTACGCTATACCCACCTCCCGGAATTACCAAAACTGCAGCCGCATTTTCCTTTTGATTTTCAGGTCTGAAAACTTCCAAAGTGGGTACTGTAACTCCTCTTAGCACCCCATTATTTTGACCTGTTTCTTTTACAGAATGCTGCTTGCTATTTATCACTTCACCTGCATAAAGTGGTATAATTTGCTGAGCAAAACTAGAGTCAAACAGACCTAGTATGAGAAAGGCTGTTTGAAAAGGTTTTCGCCAAAGGAGTAATCTATGTTTCATACGTCTAACTGATTTCTAGTTGATATAAATGACCTCTTTTAAGCTATTAAACAGAACTTGCTCACTACACTTTATTTGTCCATTCTTTATATCTGCAGATAATTCCATCATTTTATGCCGGTTTCAATTTTAAACCAATCAAAATCTGCATGGCCGCCAGTTTGCATCGTGGCATAGTTAAACAGCCCAAATCGATAGCCCATAAAATGCGGTAAGGTGTAAGGCATTTTCATTGGAGTACCTATGGCTGTCCAATTTTTGCCGTTTAGGCTATAATAAAATTGAGCTTCGTCTTTTCGGTCTTTGAAATCGCAGGCAGCTTTGAAATAGACCTTCTTTTTAGTCAATGGAATCCGGGCTTCTTCTTTACCGGCTGCCACACTTTCCATCACGATATACTTTTGACCATTCGCTATTTTGACACCAACCAATCCATAGTTTTTTTGCAACAGGCAAAGTCCTGCAAAATCACCTTCTTTCATACCCAGTACATCCAACTTAGTGCTTGCTGTAGATTCGGGTCCGATGGTACGCTGTGTTAGCGTATTCTTAGCCATTACAAAACTGGTGTCCACTCTACCGGTGGTCAATCTCAAATAGCCTTTTCTCTCGTTTACAGACCATAGCGAATTGTCAGGGTTATGATTCCACTGCCAAACGAGCGGCAGGTCAGGATCCCCCTTTTTTCGTTTGAATTCATCTGAATTCACCAATTCTGGAATCAGACTTTCGTTTGCTGGCAAATCCAATTCATCTGGCACTTTGCCATTTATTCCCAGTACAGGCCAGCCTTCTTCCCAGGTCACGGGAGTAAGGTAAGGAATACGGCCTACGCCCCCGTTATCTCTGAAAAGGTATGAAAACCAGCGGCCATCCGGGGTATCTATCAACCCACCCTGGGCAATGCCTCGGTCTTGAAGGGCCACCTTTCCTTCCCATGGCCCGTTTATGCTTTTTGACCTGTGAATAAGAACGGTCCTCATTCCGTCTTTTGGCCAGGTGATATTGAATAAATAGTAGAATTCGTTTGCTTTAAAAAGCTGAGAACCTTCTGCTCTCAGCATAATGTTTTCACCGGCAGGGGCACTTGCGTTTGGTATCAACACCTTCTCTGGTACGTCTGTTTTGAGGCCGCTGAGGTCTGCTTTAAGCTCCAGAATTTTGAGCTCACCCGCTCCGTAAATCATATATACTTTGCCATCTTCATCAAAGAAAATGCTGTGATCATGATAGGCCGGTTTAAAGCTTTTTTCTGTCCAGGGGCCTTTGATATCTTTTGCTGTATAAATGTGTGTCTTGCCAGAAGTAGCCGCAAAAGTGCTCACCATAAACTCACCTTCATGATATCTGATACAGCTGGCCCATGAGCCGCGGCCATAGGTGCTTTGACCATTATTCAAGTTCATGGCATCATTATTCACCAGCGTGTCATAGCAGTAGCTTTCAAGTTTCCAGTTAACCAGATCTTTTGAACTCATTACCGGCACTCCCGGGCTCATATGCATGGTAGTGCTGCTCATGTAATAGGTGTCTCCCACCCGTATCATAGAGACATCGGGTACATCTGCATAAATGAGCGGGTTATGAGCCTTGTCTTGAGCTTTAAGCAGCAAAGGCAAAAGAATATGAAATAGTATTTTCAATGACTGCTTCATCTATTTTGTTCCTTTGATTTTAAAAACCGTAAACGAATATGGTGGGGCCACATAAGTGCTGCTTTTTGTTAGAGTCTCGCTTGATTCTTCTACATTGATTTGCTCTGGCTGCTCAAAATTATTCTTGTCTTCTGGCAGACCCTTAACTATCCATTTTTCAGCAGAGATAGATTTCTTTTTTAAGAAAGAAAGGTCTATTTCAAAATCTGTTTTCTGTGAGCCAGCGTTTACAATTTTCAATGCAATATCCCCGGTTTTTGAATCAATAACCGCCGAATAGGCTTGTGTGGAGTCTGAAGAAGTAGTGCTGATTACATGAGATACGTAACGGTCACCTGCATTTACAGAGAATAGTCTTTGAATGTGATAATTGGGTGTGAGAAAATACCCTTGATTATCAAAAAATATCATATCAGTTTTCCATTGGGTGTGGTTTTGCTTAGCAAATAAAGGAGCATAAGAAGCCATTCTTACAATATCCCCATTTCTCTCAAGGCCTGTCATATAAACAGCCTCTGCCAGGGCGTTTTTCAGACTGTTTCCCCAGGAGGCGTACTCTCCCAGATACACTTTAGAGTGGCTTCTGTCATAGGAATCGTATCTGAACTGGTTACTTATGAGCCACTCAGGCTGTACGTAGTAATGCTCATCTACGGTGTTTAGCTCAGTTTCTCTAGCCAGAGACCAGCCTTTTTCATAGTCTTCTCCACTATGAAACGGCCCGGAGGTGCCGATGATCCTGATCTCAGGGTATCTGGCAGATACAGCCTTATGTAATATTTTAAACCGCTCCTCAAACGCCGGAGTGATTTTGTCTTCATTGCCTATTCCCAGGTACTCCAGTCTGAAAGGCTCCGGGTGGCCGGCCTGGGCTCTTAATTTTCCCCATTTAGAGTCAGCAGGTCCGTTTGCCCATTCTATGAGGTCTAGAACTTCCTGAATGTAATCGTCCATTTCTTTTAAAGGCAAAGCACATTGCCCGGTGCCTCCTATTCTCCAGGTGCCTCCTGAGTTTTGACAGCTCACCGCTGCCGGTAAAACAGGGACAGGTTTTGCTCCGATATCCTCGCAAAATTGAAAATACTCAAAATAGCCGAGGCCGTTTGTCTGATGGTATCCCCAAATATTTTTCTGGGATTTCCGCTGTTCTACAGGGCCAATGGTGTTTTTCCATCTGTACATATTGCCCAGGCCATCACCGTGTACCAGGCAGCCCCCAGGAAAACGAATAAACGCGGGCTGCATATCTGCTAAAAGCTGAGCCAGATCTGGCCTTAATCCGTTTGTTCTTCCTTTAAAGGTCTTATGAGGAAAAAGAGAAATCATATCTAATGCTACTTTTCCAGGGCTAGTGGCCAGTACTACTAAAGAAGCACTATCACAGCTTGCTTTTGCCGTAAGTGTAGTGCTGTACATAGTCCATTCAGAATCTTTAACCTGTATTTTTTCTTCGGAAAGAACCTCTCCTTTTTGATTTTGTAAGCTGATGTTAAAATCAATTTCCGGAGAATCTATCAGATGCGAAAACATGGAAAAATTATATTTTTCACCTTGTTTAATCACCATATAGTCAAACCCGGTATTCTTCAAACCTACTCCTGCCACACCTTGGTTTTGAGGAAGGTCTGCATGTTCTTTTAAGGTAGATTTCTCTCCTATATGCTCAATGGTAAGCACTGCATAATGCTTGTTATTCTCGTGTATGGGTTTACTGGTTTCTATGTCTAAAGTACCATAACTAAAAACAGGAGTATGGTACTCCCATGAGGTAAACGGATGCCAGTCTCGTCTATCTGTAGGGGAGTATTCAAAAGACCTGTTCTGTACCATTTCTGCATACAGACCTCCATCTGCTGCATAATTTATGTCCTCAAAAAACAAACCGAACAAATCTGCACTGATTGGTTTTGAAGTTACTTTCTGCCCGGTGCCTGCCACAGGATTCAGTAGGAGTAGGCTTATAACTGTTAGGAGTAATGTTAGCTGCTTTTTCATTTATATACGGGGTCATCCCCTTTATATTTCAAGTACTTAAATGTGGCTTGATTCTCACTGCCTTCTCCTGATGACGTGGCGTATAGCCCAAACATACAGCCTATGAAACCACCCGCTGTTTTGGTAGAAAGAAAACGGGCATCCAGATGATCTTTCAGAAGCTTGAACTCTGTTCCCTTTTCTGCAAAGGAGAAATTATAGTAGTCCGCAAACGACTGGATTTTTAACCGTAGTTTACCTTTGGTCAATAGGGGAGCAAAGCTGAGTAATTCCATCTCTTTTTTACCCGCTACACTTTGATATAACTCTATTCTGCTCTGACTATCTTTTACAGATTTACAGAGATAGTAGAAGTGGTCTTCATTTTGCAAAATGATAATTCCCGCTTTTTCGTTTTCGCTAATTGGGCTAAAATCTAATTCGGTCTCTGCGGTGCTATACAGATGCTGCTGACGTTTTCCTACAAAAGCAGGGTTACCGAAATCCATGACCGTTTCTGGCTTTAAATTCAGGGTGAGCCCTTTGCCAGTAGTGGTGAATGAACTCTTGTCAATGGTTCTCATAAAAAGCAGCTCAGGAGAAAGCCCCTTTTTGAATTTAAGGGTGTACTCAAAATTGCCGTTTTGAGGGAGGGCTTTTTTAGGTTTTACCTCTTTGAAGTCTGCTTCATAGAAATAACGTAGTTCGTTTTCGCCATGCTCTGCCATTGGCCAGCCGTCTTCTGTCCATGTTACTGGGGCAATAAACGTTTCTCTGCCGGTATTATAATAATCGCCTTCATAAGGTCTTACAGCCAGAAAAACCATGTAGTCTTTGCCATCGGGCCCAGTAATGAACTGAGCATGGCCGGCAGAGGTAATGGCGTTTAGACGGTCCTCCGGTAAGTCTCTTTGCGTCAGAATAGGGTTTCCTTCATAAGGTACATACGGTCCCCAGACATCTTTACTGCGTAAAATCACTTCTGAGTGATTCACAGAGGTGCCTCCTTCTGCGGCATATAGAAAATACCAGCCATTGCGTTTCATTATGTGTGGTCCTTCTATCCATACAGGTTTTTTACTGAGGTCTACTCCGCCATTGACCAGCTGTTTTTCCTGGCCGATTACTTTGAGATTTTTATAGTCAAACTCGTACATTCTGATGGTACGGTGGCCAGAGTAAAGGGGCTTGAAATCCGGAGCATCACTATTATAAATGATGTAGGCTTTATCTGTTTCTTCATCAAAATAAATAGAAGGATCAATGCCTCTTACCTGTGGAATTTTCACGGGGTCACTCCAGGGTCCGGCGGGGTTTGTGGCGGTTGAGACAAAATTGCCCTCATTATCAATATCTGTACAGGTGACATAATAAATGCCTTTGTAATAGCTTATCCCGGGAGCAAAAAGCCCTCTGGTGAGTCGCTCACCCATGAAGTCCATCTGAGACGGGCGGTCTATGACATTGCCTATTTGTTTCCAGTTTTTGAGGTCTTTGCTGTGCAAAACAGGTAGCCCCGGGAAATAAGAAAAGGTAGAATTAACCAGATAATAATCAGAGCCCACCTGAACAATACTGGGATCTGGGTAGAAACCTTTAAGGATAGGGTTGACCAGTGTAATTTGTTGAGCTTTTGCACTTATCCATAGCATAGATAATGCAGCCCATAAGGTGATACGAATCTTCATTATTTCCAGGGTATGTTTTAAGGCTCGTCACTTTATTCAGTACGAATTGAAAGTAAACATACAAAGAATGTGTCAAAAATACACAATTGGAAATATATTTTCTCTTTTTAGAAAAAGCCCTTAGGAGTAAAGTAATGGAAATCGTTGAACTGGCTACCGTACTTTTCCTTATCCAGAGTATAAAGCATAGCTTTTTTGGTATTGCCCCCTTCGTATTTTTCTCCGGTGTCTATCAGTAAACCGGTGGAAAGGATTTTACGGCTAAAGTTCCTTCTGTCCAACTCTTTATCGTAAATGGCTTCGTAGAGTTTTTGTAATTGAGGAATGGTGAACTTCTCGGGCAAAAGTTCAAAGCCCAGTGGGTGAAGTGCAGCTTTGTACTGCAAATGGGCTAAGGCTTTATTGACCATTTTATCATGGTCAAAAATTAGAGGAGGTTTTTCATCAAATGTAAACCATTCTCCGTTTTTAGATTTGGTCAAACCAGCGTCATGATCTTCAATATTGATTAAAGCAAAATAAGAGATGGATAGTGTTCTGGCTACGGGATCACGCTGGGCTTCACCATAGGTAAACAGCTGCTCCAGATACACATTTTCGAGACCGGTAAGCTCATTAAGGATTCTCTCTGAGCCCTCTCTGAGGTTTTCATTTTCTTTTACAAAACCACCCATGAGCGACCATTTATCCTTTTCTGGTTCAAAATTTCTTTTGATCAAAAGGAGCTTTAGTTTTTGACCGTCAAAACCAAATATGATACAGTCGATAGCGACATAATGCTTTTTCTCCCCTTGGTAACTTGTGGCGTTTTGATTGTTTTCGTTCAATTTCCCGGTAATACTAATATTCTCTTACTTCTTTTTTTGTGGCAGCCAAACAGCCATTTCACCCAAATCTCTATGAGCCCAGGCGTAATAAGGCACCAGTGTTGGTTTGGTTTTACCTTTTCCTTTCAGGATAGTTATTCCATCTAAAAGCGTTGGATCAAAAATAGCCTCAAATTTTTCATTTTCAGCGATTTCTAAAGAAAGTGCCTTGCCATTATTATCGATTCCTTCTGCACAGTAGACTAATGGCCCTCTTTGCACAGCAATTTTACCCTGATCGGCTTCTACCATCGGATGTGCCAATATTTGCTGAGTTTCCATCGGTAGAATAAGTTCTATGACATCTTCCTTATACCATTCTCCACTTATCAGGGCATAGCCATTCTCAATATTCGCGATTCGCTCATCACCATTGACACGAAGTGTGATCTTTTGAGCTTTTTGATCGGTAAAAGCATATAAATCGCCGGGAACAGCCTCGTTCATGGCCCAACCCGGGATTCTGATTTTCAATATCGACTTTACCGGCACCTGGTTTTTAAAGGTCAACTGAACCCGTCCGTCCCATGGGTAATTGGTGTTTTGAATAATGTCTAACTGACCATCTTCAAGTTCAAGACTCGTTTCATTATTCATGAAAAGGTTGACATAAAGCTCTGAGCCTTTGACTGCATAAATATAGCCGGCTACAGAAGGGATAAACCTTGAGAGATTAGAGGGGCAGCAAGAGCAGTCAAACCAACCTTTTCGGCAATTGGCTCCCTGATTAAAGTCAGATTTACCATCAAATTCCAGAGGGTTGGGGTAAAAAAACTTATCGCCTTCCAGCGAAAGTCCTGGCAGAACACCATTATAAAGTGACCTTTCCAGCACATCAATGTATTTAGAAGAGCCATGCAATAAGAACATGCGATGGTTAAAATAGACGTTTGAAATGGCGGCACAGGTTTCGGCGTAGCAATCGTTCGGCAGTTCATAGTTTTTGTCGAAACCTTCATGTCCACGTACTGCACCTAGTCCGCCGGTGACATACATCTTTTTGGTCACAATATTCTCCCAAATGGCATCTGCTGCCTTCAGGTAATCTTTGTCATTTTTTATAGCCGCTATATCTGCCATGGAGGCATACATATAGCCGGCTCTCACCGAGTGACCAACAGCTTCTTTTTGATCTATCACAGGTATATGATCCTGAGAATACTCTCCATAATGATCCCTGTCCGGGTCCATGGCCATATTTTTACCTCTTCTGTCTAAAAACTCTTTAGCCAGATCAAGGTATCTGTGGTCTGAAGTGGCTCTATATAATTTGACCAGACCCAATTCTATCTCCTGATGACCACTGTAAAAAGGCATTTGATGTGTGATAGCAAGATCATAAATCAGATCAGCGTTTTTGGTAGCAATTTTAAGGAAGCTGTCTTTGCCGGTGGCATAGAAATGGGCTACAGCGGCCTCGTACATATGCCCGGGATTGTACAATTCGTGGCTTTGGTTGAGGTTGTAAAAACGGCCTTTATCGCTGTAAGTACAGCAAAACATTTTGTTTTCTTTATTTTCATTAGCCTTTAAGCTCCAGGCGGTATAAAGGTAGCCGTCGGCCTCCTGTGCTGCTGCAATATAACTGATCAATGTATCCAGATAGGCGTCCATTTCTGGGTCAGGACTTGTCATTAAACTGTAGCTGGCTCCTTCAATGATTTTGTAGACGTCTGTATCATCAAATCCAAACCCTCCGATGTACTGACCGCTCATCAGTCCGCCGGCTTTTTTGAAGTTATCTACTCTTCCGGTCTCTTCGCATTTCTGGAAGGCGTATGGGATAGTGACCTTTGTGGCAGTTTCTACCCGGCTTTTCCAGAAGCCATTTTGAAGAGAAACCTGCTGGAATCCTACCGGAACAATCGGGTAGTCATTTTGCTGAGCAAAGGCAGAATAAACACTAAGAAATAGAAGTAAAAAGGTAAAGCGTTTCATGATAGGGTTGAATAATTGTGTTGAAGGTACACAATTATTCACTATTTCTGTTCAAAGCTTTATCCTACAATCCTATGCTTAGGTAAGTCATGGATGTTTTCGCAGCAAAGCTGTTCCATCACCTGACGGAGTTGTCTTTTGAGAATAGAGATGGTATGACTTCCGCCTTCATGGCCCAAGGCAGCTACACCGTACATAAATGAGCGACCCATAAAAGTGAAATCGGCACCCGAGGCCAGGGAAGAAGCGATGTCTGGCCCTGTCCGAATGCCGCTATCCATCATCACTTTAATTTGATCTTTATACTTTTCTGCAATTCTGGTCAGTGGTTTGATGGTAGACTCACCGTGATCCAGCTGCCTGCCTCCATGATTAGAGACGATGATCCCATCCAGCCCTAATTCAATGGCCTTTTCAGTATCCTCTTCAGTGGCTACACCTTTTAGTACGAGCTTTCCTTTCCATTGATCTCTGATCGGTTTGATGCGTTCAGCGTTCAGTCTGCCGTTAAATGTCTGATTCATAAACATTCCCAGATGCTTCAGGTTTAAGCCTTTAGGAATGTAAGGTTTGAGGGTCTTGAACTCAGGCTGACCTGCCAATAGTGTTTCAATAGCCCAGCGTGGTTTACCCATGATTTGAGCAATATTTCTGGCTGACATTTTTGGAGGAATTGATAGCCCATTGATGATTTCTTTTGACCTGTAACCGAAGGTAGGTGTATCTGCCAAAATGATTAACACGGGGTAATCTGCGTCTGCAGCTCGTTTGATAAGCTTATCGCGTAGTTCAGCTTCTTTCGGGTGGTAAAGTTGAAACCAGGCGTTACCCTCTGTAATATCAGCGACGTTCTCAATACTTGCAGTGCCTACCGTACTGAGTATGTAGGGGATGTTATAGTCAAAAGCTGCTTTTGCCAGAATTTCTGAGGCTTTTGGCCAGATAAGTCCTTGCAGTCCGATGGGTGAAATACCAAAAGGAGCAGAATAGGTATTACCGAACAGCTCGGTATCAAGCGAGATACCTTTATAGTCTCTGAGGTAGTAAGGCCTTAACTGTACATCTCTGATTTCCTTCGTGTTTCGCTGGAGATTAATCTCTGCATTACAGCCGCCATCCAGATATTCAAAGGCGAATCTTGGGATACGTTTTTTGGCTTTTTCTCTTAGAAAAGGGATATCTGGGTATTGGGAGTTGTACTTTTCTTCCATCAGGTTAAATCACATCAGCGGCCTGCTCAGCCATTATGGTTTTGTAGAAATCTCTCAAAGCTAAGGCTTATTCGATAATTTGAGCAAAACTCAGATAAGCGGCCCACATAACTGTTATTTGCTATGATGTACCACTCAAAAAAATAGATGATCTACCTTTGTGATTAATCAATTAGGTCTATAGTATTATAGAAAACATTGATAGGATTTATAGAACTGATCGATCAGTGAAGACGTTTCTACCCATGAAATCTTAGACAAAACCTCTGTAAAAAATGAAAATTGTAATTTCTCCGGCAAAAACTTTAGACTATGAATCGGCTGTGCCTACTCAGGAATACAGTATTCCTAGATTCACGGATGAAATAGAGAAACTGAATGAGGTTTTGAAGAAGAAATCGCCGAAAAAGCTTACCGACTTAATGAGTATTTCGAAGGCACTGGCTGAGCTCAATCGCGAAAGAAACCTCACCAGAACTAACGAATATTCACTGGAAAATTCTCGTCAAGCCGTTTTTGCTTTCAAAGGCGATGTTTATCTAGGCTTAGATGCTTACACCTTGGAAGAGCCACAAATTCAGGATATGAATGAAAAGCTAAGGATTCTATCTGGCTTGTATGGTTTACTGAAGCCTTTAGACTTAATGCAGCCATATAGGCTGGAAATGGGTACTGCCCTTAAAGTAGGCCGTAAGCCGAATCTTTATAAATTTTGGGATAAGAAAATTACTGAGGCTCTGAATGAAGAAATGGAAGACGGTGAGCCATTGATAAATCTGGCATCTCAGGAGTATTTTGGTGCAGTAAAACCTGAATTGCTGAAAGGGCCGCTTATCACTCCAGTGTTTAAAGATTATAAAAATGGGAATTTGAAAATCATCAGCTTTTTTGCCAAAAAGGCCAGAGGATTGATGACCCGTTTTGTCCTGGACAAAAAGATTTCAAATTCGGAAGACCTGAAAACCTTCAATTACGAAGGGTATGAGTTTGACGATAAACTATCTTCTGAAGGTGAGTGGGTTTTTGTACGCTAAACCTTAGAGATAGCTAAAACTAATTCTTCAGCGGAATTCTCATTTGGAGTTCCGCTGGTTTTGTATTTGACCTGACCGTTTTGGTCAAGCAGATAAACATAGGCTCTGCGTAAATCATAGATATTCAGATCTTTCATCACTTTCTTTTTGTCGCCATAAAAGCTCGCTACTTGATCGTGTAGTTCCGGAGGAATACCGCTTTTCATGCCGGAGTCTATGACAAAACTCATCAACCGGTACTTCCCACTCATCATGGCTATTTCCAGGAGATTTATATTGGAGTCCTGCAGTTGAGAATTATACAATTCTATCCATTTTTTGGCCTGAGCTTGAGGTTCTTCGTATTTCCCTCCTTCTTCAAAAACAAGGATAATCAGGGTGTTCTGACCTTTGAGGTCAGATGGAATGTTTAGCTTTTGACCCGAAAGGGTCTTGATTTTAATGTCAGGAAAACTCATGATTAAAACTCTATAATAAATCCAATACTTGGTGTTGGTTGACCACTAGGCTCATTGAGAATTAACGGGATGGCATTGCTCCCGTCCTGTCTTACCGGTAGCCCATCTGTACTGGCAAAACCAGTGTTGTCCTCATTTCGTTTAAAGGTGAAATTTGGTATAGATTCGTTTTTTTCGCCCCAAAGGTTTTGTACATCAATAAATAAATCGAGAGTCCATGTAGGGAAATTAAATTTTTTGTCGATTCTTAGATCGAGCTGATTGAAATCATCTAATTTTTGAGAATTCAATTGGCTGTAGTCAAAAATCCCCTGTCCCAGACTGAGGTAATTTCGTTGTGAAGCCGTGATATCATAAGGCGAATACGGGCTTCCTCCCGCCCAGCGGTATTTGGCTCCCAGTTCCCAGTTCTTGCCAAATTTCAGTCCATAAAGACCCGAGAATAGATTTCTGTTATCCCAGGCTGAAGGAAAAAGTTCTGTATCTATGCCACCAAATTTTGATCTGACATAGGTGTAGGAGATGGTGAAGAATTGTTTTTTGGTCAATTTTTTCTGCACAAACAGCTCTACGCCGTAAGTCTTGCCTTTTCCTTTCGAGATAACGCGTTCATTGCCTATAGCACCGAAACCACCCCCAAGATTTGCCAGGGAAAGATTGTCAAATGCACTTACGGGATAGTTTTCATAATTTTTAATGAATCCTTCCACGGTAAACCTCAGATCGTTTTTAGGTAAGTACTCAAAACCTGCGGCATAGTGAATAGAATTGATGTATTCGTTATCCTGATTGACCAACTGACCCTCTTGATTTTGGTAGCCTAAAACGGTATAGATAGGCAACTTATAATAGGAACCCCAAGTGGCATTGGCCCGTACTTTTTCACCTAATGGGAGTGAGGCAGACAGTCTGGGTGAAAGCGTTTTTAAAGGGTTATTGCCTGTATTGGTAAAGGAGTTCATATCGGTTCTTAAGCCACCAGATATAGAAAGTTGGTTTTTGAAGGTTTTACCAGCCTGAAAGTATGCTCCATATTTCCAGAAACCGATATCTGTATTAAACCTGCTGCTGATTTCCGGCTGAATCAACTCACCATTCTCACCTGTGATTTCTGGTCTAATGATGGTAAAGAAATCATTATCATAATTGACCTGCTGTAATGCAGCACCATAGTTCAGGGTCAGTCCGTTTTTAAAGGTTTTGACATTGAGTCGTAGCTTGTTTTCTATTTCATTAGAAACGCTTGAAAAGTTAATGGTTTCAGGGTCTTTAATGGTATTGTCCTCAAAACGCTCCAACTCATTATTGAAATGGTTTCTGCTCAGGCTCAGACTAATCAATCCATTGTTAATTCTGTGTTTGAGCGTAGCCCCACCTGTATAGTTCCATTGATTGATATAACTGTTTGATCGTAAGATATAAACACTCTCTGGTGAAGCGTCTTTTGGTACAGCAAATTTGAAAAGATCTATAGCTCCGATACCGATCAGATCAAGCGAAGTTTTCTCTCCTAGTTTATGAGATACCTTGGTTTGGAAATCCCAATAATCTGGCCTAATGGGTAGATCTAATAGAGTAAACAAAAATGCTAAGTAAGACCTTCTGGCTGATACCAAATAGTTGGTTTTGGGTCCTGCAGGACCGTCAAAAGTAGCGGCAAATTCAGAAGCACTTAGTCGTACGTTTCCTTGTAATTTTTCACTGTTACCTTCTCGCTGTTTAAACTCAAAAACTCCAGAGGTGGTATTGTCAAACTGAGCGTTAAAAGCGGAGGTTGAGAGTTTGATATCTTCAATAAAAGAAATGTTGATGATTCCGGCTGGTCCACCTGCTGAACCTTGTGTGGTGAAGTGATTCAAAATGGGGATTTCTATTCCATCCAGATAATAGACATTTTCGTTTGGGCCTCCGCCTCTAAGAATAATATCATTCCTGAAACCGCCACCACCAGTGGTACCTGCTACCCCCGGCAGAGCCTGAATTACTTTTGAGACATCAAAATTTCCCCCCGGATTACTTCTGATTTCTTCTGTGGTGAGCGACTGCACAGAAAGTGGAGTCATGACATCTGAGGCCAGAGCTGAACGAGCTGCAGACTTGCCAGAAACTTTTACTTCTTGTAGTGTGGAAATGGAAGGAGCCATTTCAAAACTCACCGAGAGATCGTTCCCGGAGTTAACGACCACATTAAATTTAATAAGATCATCATAGCCAATAAAAGAAGCTTTGATGTTATAGGTGCCTACCGGAAGGCTCAGTCGGTATTTTCCGTCAATATCTGCCGAGGTGGCATAGCTACCATCTTCGGTAGATATAGTGGCTCCTATCAGCGGTTCTTCCGTGACTTGATCGGTGATGTCTCCGTAAATAACACCGGTGTTTTGAGCCGAAGCTCCAAGACTTATAAAAATGGCGAGGAGCAGCCAAAGGTATTTTTGTTGATTAGGTATCATCCTTTAAATGCGTAATAGAATTAGATCATACCAAGTGAACCAGATAAGACTCTAAATAGTTTTATAACAAACAAAAAAGATTTATTTTCGGTGCATGAAGTACGAGGTGTTAAAAGAGTTGATCAAGCTTTCTGAGGCCTATGAGGAGGAGTTAAAGCCCTCTGAATGGCAAAGAGAGCAGTTTATTGGTTGGCTTCTACAAAAAGGAAAACGAGAAGAAGGCTTTTTTGAAAAGAATGATAACATACCATCTCAGGATGGCTTGATATCTATGTTTATCTCGTTCATGTTTAAGTATGCCCAGTTTTATTCCAAAAGGCTTCTGAAAGATTCGCCCATTTATTCCCTGGATGATTTTGGGATGTTGGCCGGTTTATTTCCTGACAAGGAACTTCGCAAAACTGATTTGATCAAAAGGGGTATCATGGAAAAGTCAAGTGGGAATGAAGTACTCAAAAGACTGCTAAAACAAGGACTGATCTCTGAAAAAAGTCATCCAGAAGATAGAAGGTCAAAACTGATTTATATCAGCCCCGCCGGTAAAGCTGCTATGCTATCGATCAGCAAAGGGATGAACCAGCTGAGTAAACATGTGACCGGCAATTTAAAAGAACAAGAGAAGGCCTCTTTACTACAGATGTTGATGAAGCTTCATCAATTCCACAAACCAATTTTCGAAAGGGCAGATGAGAAAGAGATCAATCATTTATTTACCGAACCCTCACTCAATTGATAGAGCAATTAACCAAAGCGGATCCAATTTTGGGTAAAGTCCTTCAAGAAGTAAAGGTAATACAACCAGAATCTACCGGATCTGTTTTTCACGATTTAATGAGCTGCGTGATAGAGCAGCAGATTCATTACCGAAGCACCAAAAAAACTTTTCAAAAACTTCTGGAGAAAGCGGGTATAAGCATTGTGACTCCTCAAAACTTTTCTGCTCTGGAAAAAGCAGGCCTGGGTGACCTGAAGCTCTCTGAACGTAAATTTGAGACTATTGAAAATGTTCTGAATGCTTTCCAAAAGGAGGAGCCCAATTGGGAGCAGTTGACCGACCAAGAAGTCAGAAAGTTTTTCAAGGAGATAAAAGGAATTGGCGTATGGATGGTAGATATGCTATTGCTCTATACGCTTGGGCGAAAAGATATATTCCCTGTAGACGATTACCACTTAAAGAAGGCAATGGTAGCTCTTTATGGCCTTGATCCAAAAGTCCGGCTGGCGGCAGAAATGAAAAACATTGCCAAGGCATGGACACCTAACTCTTCTCTGGCTGTATTGAGCCTTTTAGAGTGGAAAAAGAATAACAAATGATCTATCTGGAGCAGAATCAGCGAATAGGACAGTTAGAAAAACGAAAAGGAGGTTATTTCTATCTGAAAATTGAAAGTGAGCTGGTAGAAACGTTTGATAAGGGAAGAAGAACGCGATTGATATACCAAATTGATGATTGTGAGCCGGTACGTTGCGGCCTTAATCATCTTGGAGACGGAAATTTTTATGTGATTGTGGCTTCAAAGCTTTTAAATGATGTAGGTAAAAAACTGGATAGTGAGGTAAGATTTAAATTATGGAAGGACCCTGATCAATTAGGTGTTGCTATTCCGGAATCAATTGAGGCTTTTCTGGAGCAGGATGACCACTGTAAGTCAATTTATGAGAAATTAACCGATGGTAAAAAACGGACTTTGATTTATACCGTAACTTCTACTAAAAACATCGATAAGCAGATCGAGCGGATTCAAAAGTTTATAGCCGAGAATTCGTAATTTGAGACATAAAGCAATTGGTCAATGAATATTAAAATAATCTCAAGCAGTACCCGAATAGGAAGAGTAAGTCATAGAATAGCCCTAATGCTGGAAAGAGAATTGAAGAGCAGAAAAGTAGAGGCGGAAATCATCGATTTGAAGGAAGTGAAACTTGGGGAATTTGATAGCACGTTTGCTTCCAAAGAAAACCCGCCTGAGGTGCATAAAACTACCTTTCAAAAACTGGAGGAGGCAGATGGTTTTATCTTTTTAACTCCGGAGTATAACGGGAGTATTTCAAGCGGACTGAAAAACTTCATTGATTATTATGCCAAGAGGCCATTTGAGAAAAAACCGATTGGTGTAGCCACGGGGTCTACGGGCATGATGGGCGGTACACGAGCGGCTCATCAGCTTCAGTTGTGTATTTTGGCCTGTTTCGCTTTCCCGATACCACACATGCTGCTCTCCGGCCAAATGGATAAAACCATGGATGAGGATGGCAACATTCTCGATGAATCTTACAAAGGGAAGGTTGACTTTTTCCTGAATGCCTATGTGGAATTTGCTGAGAAGCTGAGCGGGTCAACTCAGCTAAAATAAATAACCCAATACGTAATAAAATTACCCAAACCATGTGCTAGCCAGCCTGGTAAAATGCTTCCTTCTGCTTTTTTCTCATTGATATAACCTATCAGATAGGCAACCGCAAAGGGGATAATGAAAATGGATATTAGCCAGAGGATTTTTGAAGTAATGGTAAGGAATAATGCAGTATGCAAAACTCCGAAAAGCAGGGCCTGAGTGAAGTTGCCCCACTTAAAGCCAAGCCAACTAATTAACCTTTTGGCCAGAAAACCCCGGAACAGAATTTCTTCAGCCAGTGCGGTTTTGAAAAATGCAATGAGAATAATAGAAGTAACCAATTCTGATCTAAAAGGCATTTGCCTTAAAGCTCCTGTAACGCTTTTAGGATTGTGCAACACCTCCGCAAAAGAACTACCCAAAAACGCGGGTAAAACCAGCGAAACCAAACCTAAAATGGACAAACCAGCAGCCAATATCAACGATTTTTTGTTAGCTTTTTTGAGGCCAATCCATTGAAAAAAGCCAGTTCTTTTTCTGAACCTGATCAGATAAAATAGAAAAGGTATCAAAGTGAAAACTGAGAGCTGAACGAGGGTTGAGAACAATTCTTTGATCATTTTTCAGAAGATTTTTGAAACTCAATAATATCTCCCGGCTGGCAGTCAAGCGTTTCACATATTGCCTCCAGGGTATTCCAGCGAATACCTTTGACTTTTCCTGTTTTAAGTAAGGAGAGGTTAGTTTCAGAGATGCCGACGGCCTCTGAGAGCTCTTTGAGCTTCATTTTTCGGCGAGCCAGCATTACATCAAGGTTTACGATAATACTCATAGGATACTTTCTTTATCTTCCTGCAAAACTCTCCCTTCCTTAAAAACCTCTGCCAACACAAAACAGGCCAGCGAAAATCCGATGGCTCCTAGTGCTGGCGAAAAGCTTAATCGCTCAAAGACCTGATTCTGATCAGCATTGAAATAACTAAGAAAAGAAAACGAGCCAAGAACCGCCATAATGAGACCCCAAACCGCCATTTTTCTAAAGCTACTGATATTCCCTTCGTAAAAAGTATTGAGGTCTCTTACATTTTTCAATACCTGAATGGTCTCGAGCGAAATCAAATATAACAGTCCTATCCGCAGACCCATCATCAGGAAAATCCAGAAAAGCATGCCGGTGCCGAGCGAGCTCAAATGTACCGTCATGTCATTATCCTGGCAGTCTTCACATTTGAAAATATTATATGGCCCACCGCCCTTTACTATTTCAAGCATGTAATCAGAGATAAAATCAGGAGCCAGTAAAGAGGTAAGCAAAAAGGCGGTCATCAAAATAAACAGTGCGATGACTATCCATTTAAAAATCTGGGCAAAACTGAGTGCGAGTGTTATATTCTTTGACATGGGTTTGTAAAAAATTATTATTCCAAAGATATATAAATTTACGTAAAACATAAATAAATATATTTAAAACATTGCTTATTGACTTACGAAATAGCAATACAATTTCTGACTACTATTCTGTATATTTGATCATTGCCTATGTCAAAAATGAAATTAATACCCCTGCTCCATCTCTTTATTAGTTCTTTGCTTTCAGGTCAAATGGATAAAACCATGGATGAAGAAGGAACGATACTAGATGATGGTTATAAGGCCAAAGTAGACCTTTATCTGGACGCTTATCTAGATTTTGCAGGCAAGTTAATTGCATGAAAAACTTAAAATCCATAAGAGCATTTATTGGGGCCAAAGACTTTGAGATCTCTAAGTCCTTTTACAGAGAACTTGGGTTTTCTATTGCTGAAATTGACCCCAAAATGTGTTTGGTTCACTCAGAGAATTTAGCTTTTTACCTGCAGGACTACTATGTCAAAAGTTGGGTCAATAACACTATGCTATTTTTGGAAGTGGAAGAGTTGGAGAAGATCTATTCTTCTTTCAAAGAGAAAGATTTACCCGGAAAATTCAAAGGCGTAAAAATGACGGAAATTCATCGGAACGAGTGGGGAGATGAGTTCTTTTTGCATGATCCGGCAGGCAATTTACTGCATGTTGGCTTCTTTCATTAGGGTTTCGTCGGGTATATGTCCTTGGTGATAGGTGAATTTTTATCTTTGATAACCAACCTATTACGATATATGAAAAAGATACTCCTATTACTTTTTACCACTACTTCGCTTTTTGCTCAGAAACCTAAGAATGTAATCATCTTTTTTGCTGATGATTTGAGAGCCTCCGCTTTGGGCTGCTATGGCAACAACTATGTCAAAACTCCTACCATAGATAGCCTGGCCGCTAGCGGAATGCGGTTTACCAATACTTATATTCAGGGAAGCCATCACGGAGCTTTATGTGCTCCCAGCAGAGCTATGCTGCTAACTGGAAAAACCTATCATAAAATTAAGGACAAGATGGCTGGTCACGAGACCATAGCCAAAAGACTGAAAGATAGAGGCTATGAAACCTATATGACCGGTAAGTGGCATAATGAAATGGAAGTGGTGGCCGAGGGTTTTTCAAAGGCCAGAAATGTGATGTTTGGCGGTATGTCTGACCATCATAAAGTGTACTGCCGCGACCTCAAAGAAGACGGTACCTTTACCGATGTCACCTATAAAGGTTTCTCTACCGATATTTTTGGTGAGACCATGATGGAGTTTATAGACGAGCACCCGAAGGATAAGCCTTTCTTCATGTATTTGCCGTTTACAGCACCTCATGATCCTCGCTCTCCTTTGCCGAAATATGAGGCCATGTATAATCCGGAGGGAATGCCTTTACCAGCCAACTTCATGCCGTCTCATCCGTTTAGTTTTGGACATAAAATGGAGGTTAGGGATGAGAACCTGGCACCCTACCCGAGAACACCTGATGTAATACGAGCTCAATGGGCTGAATATGCCGGACTCATTACGCATATGGATGAAACCATTGGAAAGGTGATCCAAAAGTTGAAAAGCACAGGTCTGGCAGAGAATACGCTCATTGTGTTTCTTTCTGATAATGGACTGGCCATGGGAAGTCATGGACTCATAGGGAAACAAAGTGCCTATGAACACTGTATGAATGTACCCATGATTTTTAGCGGGCCTTCTGTGCCGCAGGGAGAAGTCTCTGATGCCAAACTGTACACTTTAGATGTATTACCGACCATTGCCGAAATGCTAGGAATAGAAGCACCCTCTGACATCGATGGATACTCCATCACGGAGAGTTTTGTGAATCCTGAAAAAGAATACCGGAAAAGTATTTTCACTAGTTATATGAATCATCATAGAGCCATCAGGGTAGGGGATATGAAGATGATCCGGTACCCCTACATTGATAAGACGGTGCTGTATGATCTAAAGAATGATCCTCACGAATTAAACGACCTTTCGGGTGATCCGGCATACACAGGCGAGCTGAAGGCACTGTGGGCAGAACTGGAAAACCAGCAAAAGATTTATGGTGATAAAGCCCCGCTAACGGTGAGGGATATTCAGCCGCTGGAGTGGGATTTCCGAGAAATCAATAGAAAGCCGGATCAGTGGCAGCCGCAGTCAGTCATTGAAAAATACTTTAAGGATTAGATTATTGAGGGATATACCAGAGGTTCTTACTTTGGTTTATCCCTCCATTTAATTCTTCCTGTACTACTCTATCAATAACATAAAGTCCTTTTTGAGCCATATTCTCAAAGTTGTCAATACCGTCATTGGGGAATCCTACGCGAGTTCTGTGAATATTAAACTGTTCACCTAAAGATCTGCCGAAAGCTTCTTCAACACCTGCTTTGCCTAACATAAAGCCAAGCATTCCTCCCCAGGTGGCTGTTGGATTATCTGAATCCCAACCACAGAGTGTTCCGATTTTTATGGTTTCTTTAAGGTCTCCTTCACCGTAAAAAAGACTGATTAATCCTGCTCCAAAGTTGATTCCAGCAGCAAAACAGCCATTGCAAACCTTGTCCTGAGTTGACCATAAATAGCCGTCTTCTTGCCGTACCTGATATTTTTCATGAAGAGCGTCTCTGGTTTCTTCCCAGGTAAAACCCTCGGCATGTTTTTCTTTCACAAATCTGTACATGGACGCGGAGTAAGAGCTGTCTGGTAAAACATGACTTGCTTCTTCGGCCATCTCGAAAATGCTTGTTTTCAAATTCTCTTTACCGTCATGGATGGCCGCTAACGAATACATGGTCACATAAAACTGTGAAATCCATTCGGCATTTTCACACGCTGTGGTATTGATGGGCAGCTGAGCCATTTTACGAGCTGTTTTGGGGCGACCGGGAGCAAATAGTCCAAAGATTTCTGTAGTGAGCTGAGCATCTATCATTTCGTAGTTTACGTTATTCTCAGGTGCGGAGGTCGCCGGCGGTATTACCCCGTCCATCATCAGATGCAGTGCAGTTTCATTGGATACCCAGAGGTAGTTTTCTTCTTCATGTTTAATGTGTTTTAGCCAGCCCTCTCTGATCTGCTCACCTGTAAGCACGGAGGTCTCATTTGCTAAAAGAAGCTCCTGATAGATGTATTCGATGTCGGTATCGTCATCAGCTCCCCACAGTTCGTCTTCGAAATAAAAGTCGATGGTGTCACTTAGGTTATTTGAGCCCCAAAGGTTCGGTTCATCCGGGCCTCCCCAGTTTTCTCTGGTATAAAAACCAGCACCTTTGCCGTCTAGTCCGTTGCCGCCGATTTTATCCATTTCTGTGATGAGTCCTGTCCAGTTGGCGATACATTGGCCAAGCCAAAAGCCTTCCAGTTTTTCTTTGTATGAAGATCTGTAGATGACAAGTTCTGTTCCATCCGGTTCATAGTCATTGATGGTCAATGAAGGATTAAAATCTCCAGTAGTTGGAGTTTTACAGGCGGATAGCAGAAGAAGAAATAGTAGAGTTTTTTTCATGGTAAGAGGGTTGAATCATAAGACTTCTATCTCAGAAAGATACGGAATAGAAGCCTGAGCACCAGCTCTGGTGACAGAAATAGCAGCGGCTTTACCAGCGATTTGAATGCTTTCTTCTAGTGATAAATTTTGGCTCAACATAGCCGCCAAATACCCATTAAAAACATCTCCTGCCGCTGTCGTGTCTGTGGGGTCTACTTTTTGAGCAGGGAAGTGTTTGGTGCTATTTGCCGTGCAAAGCAATGCCCCTTCAGCACCCATAGTGATCAAGACATTTTGTGGACCAGATTTGAGCAGGGTTTTCGCCGCTTTTGCCGCGGTATGCAAATCTGTTATTTTTTGACCTGTCAATACAAAGGCTTCATGCTCGTTCGGTGTGATTAGCCAGATTTTTTCTAAGACGCTGCCGGGTAAAGCAATTCCGGGAGCTGGATTCAAAATGAGCTTTGTTTCACTCCCTTCCAGCATTTTACATAAATGTAGAATCGAGGGTATGGGTGTTTCCGGTTGTATAAGCACATAATCGGCCTTCATGATTTCCTTTGAGAAGTTTTGCAAATCCGTTTGGCTCAAAGAGGCATTGGCACCGGAGGCTACCGCAATGGCGTTTTCTCCATTCTCATCTACCCATATCTGGGCCTGGCCTGTCGGTTTTTTTAGGTCTCTTAAAATGTACTTTTCGGGGAGTCCTGCTTTACTCAAATAGGCTGCATAGTCATTGCCAAAGGTATCCTGACCCAATTTTGTGATAAAGCCTACTTCAGCTCCTGCTTTATGAGCAGCCACCGCCTGATTGGCACCTTTCCCACCAAAAAACTGCTCAGATTCACCTCCTAAAATGGTTTCGCCAGGCGAAGGAATTCTAGGAAGCCGAATTACCAAATCGATATTGCTGCTGCCAATGACCACTAGTTTCATAGGTGTGAGAAGGTATTTTGAATAAATTTAGAAGAAGGTGTAAGTTTTTGACCATTGCCACGACTAAGTCAATAAACAAAGCTAATCGATTTCTATGGAAGAGTCTTTTCTTCAGATGATTGATCAACATCAGGGCATTTTGGTAAAGGTAAGTCGCCTTTACGAAGACCAGCCCGAGGATAGACGTGACCTTTTTCAGGAAATCGTTTTACAGCTTTGGAGGTCTTACCCCAAGTTCAGGGCCGAGGCTAAAGAGAGCACCTGGGTTTACCGAATAGCACTGAATACGGCCATCACCATTTTCAGGAAAAAGACGAAGCGAAACCAGGTACTTACTGAGGTTGATTTGCCTGATTTTGTCATTGAAGAAAATGGACAACTTGAGCAACTCATGTGGGCTATTCAGCGGCTCAATAAGCTAGATAAGGCTCTGATTCTATTGTATCTGGAAGACAAAAGCTATAAGGAAATGGCTGAGATTTCGGGCTATAGTGAGTCTAATGTAGGGGTAAAGCTGAACCGTATCAAAAAGAAATTGTCTAACATCTTAAAATTAGAAGAATGAATTTAGAAGAATTAAAAAATCAATGGGCTGCACAGCAAGTGCAAAGCAAAAACCTGCACGTAAAGTCGATAGCCTATCATCTTAAAAATAAGACGGATAATAAAATGGATAAGTTGATCCAATCCAATCGCTTTATACTCTTCGTCTTCGGTCTGGAAATACTATTGTTGGTGGCAGTTCTCATGGGTAATCCGTTTGATTTTCACTTGGTCTGGCAGTATGCTCCATTTATCCAATTGCTTGGTTTTATTTTGGTTGGCTTTGTGCGTACGGGGCTTAGCATCAAAAGGATTAGAAGTCTAACGAGTCATGAAGCTGTGGGTGAGTACCTCAAAAAAGCCATTCATGAATTAAAAGCAACCCAAAAAGCTAATCAGTGGTTTAGATTGAGTTTTCTGGCTGCGGGTATTGGTACTCTTTTCAGTTTTATTCCACACCTTACGGAGTCCAGATCATTTACATCTGCCTTACCGTTTATCGTAGGAATGGTGGCTTTAAGTTGGGGGCTGTATTGGCTGTTTGAAAAATCGGGTTGGATAAAGGACTCCACTACTAAAAAGTTAGAAAGTGATTATGCTGAATGGCTTAGTTTAGAGCAGGAGCTCTAAAAGAAGAAGGGGCTGTCACTTTTCAGTGACAACCCCATATCTAAACCACCCTAATCTGTATTCTTTATAAATTTAGCAGCCCGTCTAGCTGAACGGTAAGAGAAAGGCTTGTTTGAGCACCGGCATTTACACCCACATTACTCAAGTCTATATCACTACTGATTTCTAAAAGTGTGTTAAGTCCAAGGCCTGCCTCACTGTTTTCTTCAGGCTTATCGCAGTGAATCTCATAGTTACCTTCTGGTAAGAAAGCCAAGGTAAAGTTACCTGAGCCATCAACCATTGCAGACGTTACAGCATTTTCATATTTCACATCTCCTTTCACTTCAGTATCGGCGTCAAACTGACCTTTCTTGTACACATAAACTACTGCACCTGCTGCTGCATTACCATAATTTTGGATTGAACCTTTGATGGTACCAGTAATGGCTTTGTTTTCAGCTCTTACAGCAGTTTCAAGCTTGCTTTTGCTAACAAAAGACATGTTGCCACTGTTTGATTTTATAGCCTTTCTCAGGTCAAAGTCTACGATGATATCTGTCTGAGCATTCTCCTGAACAGTGAAATTGCTTGGTTTAAGACTGATGGTGGTCTCACCGTTACCGCTTAACTCCAATTTCTCTTTGGTACCGTCAGTTTTTTGCACATAACACCCGGGACCTGTACCGGCATCGTCTGTTTCAGCGTCAATCACCAGGTCAAGCGTAGTGTAAGAACCTGCTGCTACATCCATTTGTCCTAATTCCAGGCTGTTACCGTTTTGCAAAGCCAATACGTTGATCGTTTTTGGCCCCTGAAAGCCACTGTATGTTTCGCCGTCAATCTTGATTTCGGTTACGGTTACAAAAGCCCCGGAAACATCAGCGTTATCAATAGGAGCATCTGTAATGCTTACGCTCATTGAGCCTTTCGGAGAGTCAGGGTCATTGATATCACCTTTGGGTTCCATCATCCCTTCACATGAGGTACCAATTACTGCTAATGATGCTAGTAATAGTGACCATACTTTTAATTGCTTCTTCATCTTAAATTTTAGTGTTTTTGTAAATGAAATAGTTTTTTGAATCTGAAATGGTGCATAAACAAACTGTTCCATATGATTTTGGAATAGTTTGGCTTGAAAAACGGAGAAAAAGCTTCCTCAAAATTCCCCATTGCGTAGCAAAGGAAGAATAGTGCCTCAGTGAATTGACCAAATAGAATAACTTATTGCACTCAGACGTGCAAAGGGTACTACTTCAGCTAACATTTTGTAGATTAACTACTTATAGAAAAAGCTAAAAAATGACATTTACCCGAAGAGATTTTGTAAAAGGTGTGGTGGCTGCAGGCGTATTATCAAAGCAGTCTATTGCTTCAGCAAAAACAGTAGAATTAGGTGAAACCTGGGAGCAGATCAGAACTCAGTTTCCATTGCAAAGCACAAGAGCGTATCTTAATAATGGTACTTTTGGGCCTTCGCCCAATATCGTTCTTCAAACCATTCAGGATGCTCTTCTCCAAACCAATACTACGGGTGAATATGGCCATACCACAGAGGCAAGAGAAACCCTGGCTCATTTTGTAGGTGCCAAACCTGAAGAAATTTCTTTGACTCATAATACCACCGAGGGTATCAATATCGTCTGTTGGGGTTTACCGCTAAAGGCAGGAGATGAGGTGATCATTAGTTTACATGAACATGTAGGTAATGCCCTTCCATGGTTAAACAGAGCCAAGCTACATGGAATTGTCTTAAAGCCTGTAGAGCCGGGTTATACAGCGGATGAGACTTTGGCAAATATTGAGAAGGCCATAACTCCAAAATCAAGAGTACTGGCGTTGCCTCATATTACCTGTACTACAGGGCAGGTTTTCCCACTTGAAGGGATAGTGGCTTTAGCAAAAAAATACGATTTAATTACGGCCATTGATGGAGCTCATGGGCCGGGTACATTGGCTCTTGATCTCCCAAAAATAGGTGTCGATTTTTATTGTAGTAGCTGTCATAAATGGATGTTGGGTCCAAACGGTACAGGCTTCTTGTATATGAAAGAAGAGCTGATCGATTATCTGCAGGCTTATCATGTAGGGGCCTATTCTGATGCCGGCTGGGATCTATTCTCCAACCCACCACAGTTAGAAGGGTATAATCCTACAGCTCATAGGTATGACTACGCCTCACAGAGTACCCCGCTTTATATGGGAGCTGCCGCTGCCGCCGATTTCCATGAGGCGATAGGTAAGGATAAAATTGAAAGTAGAATTCGAGAGCTGAATCAATACTTATTTGAAGGATTAACCGAGCTTAAAAAGTTTGAAATTCTCACCCCAAAGGAAAGCAGCTCGCGAGCCGGTGTGTTGAGTTTTAAGTCAAATACAGTTGGCTACAGTGACATAGGAAAACTGCTCTCCCAGCACAAATTCAGAGTACGTTTGGTGCCAGAGAGTGGACTGGATGCTGTACGCATCTCAACTCACATTTATAATACCAAAGAAGAACTGGACGGGCTTCTGAAGGTATTGGCTACTGTTTAAAAAGAATAGCTAAGTGTGGTCCTCAAACTAAAGGGAGTGCCGGGTGTGAAGTGTATTTCTTCTACTGCGTTTACCTCGTTTAGTAATCTCGATTCCGTGGCAAATTGGGTTTCGTTCCAGGCTGTATTGAAAAGGTTTTGAACCTGTACGCCCAGATTAATTTTGCCAAAAGAATAGTTAAGGTTGGCATCGGTTACCCAATATCCCTCAGCAGTAATGCTGTAGTCTTCATTGGCAGGGCGGTCTGCCAGAATACGCGTCTTTAAAGAGCCTGAAACTCCTTTTGCATTTAAGAAACTCAAGCCGGCCGTCCAGGTAAAGTTAGGAGCTAAAGGTATATGATTTTGGCCTGCAGGATCCTCTATACTTTTGGCATGAGAATAAGTAAAATCAGTATCAAAAAAGAGATTTTTGGCTAACTCAGCCCTCATGCTCAGGTCTGCTCCCATTCTTCTGGTTTTGCCAGATGGCTCTACTATACCTTCATCACCAACATAGACGAATTCCTGCTGTAAATAGAGGTACCATACCGTAGGGCTTGCCAGAATTTTCTCTGAAATCTTAAAGATGCTACCGGCATCTACTCCAAATGATCTGGGGATGGTGGTAAGGTTGAGATTTTGGACAGCAGCCCGGCTGTCATTGGAGTGGTAGCCAAATCCAGACTTCAGGAATATTTGCTGGTTATTCTTAGTTTGATAAACAGCACTTAATTTAGGACTGACTAGAAAGGCCTGATCTCTTTGTGTGGTAATGGTTGTTTCAAGCCTATTCAGATAACTAAAGAAAAATTGATCGAAACGGAGTCCAGGAATAAGTGTGAATCCATTAGACTTTAACTCGGCATTTACATTGGCGAAGGCATTTGTTTCATTGATATCTCCGTAATAAATACTGCTGAGCAGTGTATTCTTATTCTGTGTTCGAGAGAGTTCATTATCCCTGATTAAGTCTGAACGTAAACCTGCTTTGAGATTGAAATTGACCTTTTGTGTTTCTTTAGTGAAGCCTGTTTCCGCACCAAATAAGTTGCGGTATTCTTTCTGTTTGATTTGGTCGCCCGCTTCTGGATTTATCGCAAAAAAGGTGAAGTTAGAGAACAGCTCAAAGTCGTAATAAGTGTAATAAGCTTTGGAATACCATGAGCGTCCTTTGCCTAAAGATTTATCATAAGAAAGGGTGGCATTGGCTCTGGAAGTATTTCCCCCTTCGGTATCGTCAATAGCACCGAATCTAGAAATAAGCCCACTACTCACTGCTCGGTTAGGAATTTGTCCAGAGGCATCCCAATCACTCTTGAAATAGGAACCGCTAAAACTCAGCTTGTCATTCTGGCCGGGTCTACTCGTGATTTTGGTCATCACATTAAACCTTCCGAGATTTTGAGGAGACACAAACGGGCCATCTGAATATAAATACTCGCTGGCGAGATAAGCCTCTGTTTCACTCTTTTGCTTAGGATTAAGGTCTATCATACCGAGAATTCTTCGGTGGTTAAACTGACCATATTCGGCTTTGATGATACTTTGGTCGATCGACTCTTTTGTTTGAAAAGAGACACTTCCGGCAGTGGCAAAATTCCCCTGATCGGCATTATAACTACCCTTTGAAAACTCTACTCCTTCCACTGTTTCAGGTATCACGAAATGAAGATCTGAATAGCCCTGCCCGTGGGCATGAGATACCATATTGACAGGTAAGCCATCGATAGAAATGAAAAGGTCAGTGCCATGGTCTATATCAAATCCTCTAAGAAATATTTGCTCTGCTTTCCCACCACCGGCGTGCTGACCAATAAAAAGCCCTGGTACCAGTCTCAATAAATCTTGTGAAGAGTTCACCGGATTGGTTTTGATGTTCACATCAGCAAAAATGGACTGGGCATCGGTAGAACGTCTGATGTTCACACCAGCCAGAGATATTGCCTCTTCAGTAAGCTTAATGATTTGCTGTGCCTCTTTGACCGTAATTATTTCGGGTTTGTAGCCGATCAGACTGATTTTCAATTGATCGCCTTTAGAAGTCTGAGAAATCTGAAAGCTTCCATTAAAGTCTGCAGTAGTGTAGGTGCCTGTATGTAGGTTTTGAATGAAAGCTGACGGTATTGGGCTTCCGTTTTGCTGAGTTACCTGGCCGCTAAAATTTTGGGCTATAGTTCCGGTGACGATTAACGTAAAGAAAATCGAGAAAAGAAGTTTCATAGTTTGTCTTGATGCTTTTGCTGTACCCAGCAAAAGAGATGAATAGCTTTGCGGCAAAAATCGAGAATATTTGTCTAGCATCAAATCTTCAGTTCTCAATCTTAAATTGTGTAGATGTACAGACAGACTATAAACACCAAAAGCCCCTCAAGAGGAGCTTATGCGGTGTTTGGATTTTGAAAATCCGGCTACAAAAAACTATACATTGCCTATAACGTAAAGTTCTTCAAGAGTAGGGCTCGGTACGCCGCCTTCCTTTTCTAAGGTAATGGCAAAAGCACTTGGCTTTCCACTCACAGACTTCATAGAGAGGAGTTTGTCCTCAAAATCGTTATCGAGCATACCCATATCTTCCGGTCCGTTTTCACCGATAATCCAGAGTTGGTATTGTTTACCTTCTTCGGCTTTCGGTAGGTTATTGACCGCTAGTTCTACAGAGTTGTCTTCCTGATTCCAGAAAACAGTAACTGCAGCATCTGGCTTTTTCTCCGTTCCGGAAAGTTTCACTACTTTATTGGCAGGGTTCTGGAAACTGGCCAAAAGTTCTCCGGTTTTGCTTCCACTCGCCTCCAGCGTTTCTATTCTGCTGATTAGGTCAGCTTCTGTACTTTCCAGGTTTTTATTCTGGTTATACAGCCAGCCAGATAAGGCAACTAATACTACAGAAGCAGCCAGGGAGATTTTACTCCACATTGGAAGCACCTTGGCTTCGTCTATCTGCTCGGTTTCCTCTGTAAATACACTCTCGTTTTCACCCAGCTCATCATTTTCATCGGCAAAGGTCATTTGCCCAAATATTTGCTCTTTGAGGTCAGCTGGTGGCTGCTTCTCATAGATTTTGGCATATTTTCCTAGTGATAGCTGTAACACGTCAATTTCTTCTTTTATCTCGGGGTATGTCTTTGCCAGACATTCTACTCCCTGTCTTTCGGTCTCTGAAAGGGTTCCTAAAACATATTCTTCCAGCAGACCTGATGTTTCTATATACTCCTGGATGTTCATGCTGCGTAATAAAGTTTAAGGTCCTTTAATGCTGTTCTTATTCTCGACTTCGCTGTGCCTAATGGTATATTGAGCTTTTCAGCGGCTTCCTGCTGCGTGTAACCTTGAAGATACACCAAATCCAGCAGGACTTTTCTCTCGGGGCGTAAGGTTTCTACAATTCCCCGAAGGTCAATCGTACTAATGTTCATTTCATCTTGATTTTTAGAATCCACTACACCTACCTGATCATCTATATCTACCATGTGCTTGTTGCGTTCTTTTCGGTAGAGGTCAATGGAGGCATTGCGTGCAATGTTCATCATCCAGGTGAAAAGGCGGGCTTTCCCCGGCTCATAATCACCTATTTTTGTCCATATCTTCAGAAAAACATCCTGCATTACATCGGCGGCTTTTTCTTCATCTTTAATGACCCTTGAGATGACTCCAAAAAGAGCCCCCGAGTAGTTATCGTAGAGGTAGTCAAAGGCCGAACGTTGATTCTTTTTCAACGCCAGTACCAGTAGTCCTTCATCTGAATATCTGTTTGTTTTTGTAGCCAAAATCTATTCAGTTTAGAGTTATAAATCTATTTTCAAATCCTTTGTTTTTCCTTTTTGGGTACTCTTTTTTTTTACTGTGTGCTTCAGGCTTTTTCGTTTTGTGTTTCCTGAAAAGTTCTCTTCAGTTACGTTTCAGCCCTTTCTTTTGGATCAATCAATTGAAAATATTTCGGCTACAGGGTCTAAAGTATCTAATAATAAGGTATTTGAAAAAGAAAACTCCCGTCCCTAATTAGGAGACGAGAGTCAAATGCTGAAGTAATATTTTAGCTAAAGTTTAGGTGAAATATTGCTCATTCAGAAGCTTATTTATGAATGCTATTTTCTTTTGAACACTTTCAAGGTAGGTGCTAACATTTCCAGTGATATCCGCAAGATCACCATAGATCAGTTCATTTTTGAGATTCTCACCTGCCATCCTTACAGAATTACTTTCACCTTTTTTCTCAAAAGGAAGAGAGTTTAGATACATACATACCTCTTTCATGCTAAAAGCCAGAGAACGTGGGAAATTTTCATTGAAAACGAGAAACTCTAAGGCACGATCAATATTGATGGGTTTACGATAGTATTTTCTGTTCATATCAAAGGCCTCTAAGCCTTTTAGCATTGTAATGCATTCATACTGCACATAAATATCCCAGTTTTCAACTTCCCGCTGCATATCTGTATACTTAATACTGATAACACGGCTCACCTGGAAAGATCGCTCTATTAATAGTCCAAGTTTTAGGATAGACCAAACTTCATTTTTTACAAGAGTACTATCAGCCTGATACTTACAAACGGCCACCTGCTGCTTAACATTGACCATAAACTCGTGCATATTAGATTCACGGTAAGTTTCGAGGTCAAAAGTTTCTACATAGTGATAAAGCTTATTGACGGACTCCCATAGCTCTGTGCTCAATAAGTCTCTGGCTCCACGGCAGTTTTCTCTTGCTAAATGAATACAGGATTTAATTGAGGATGGATTTGAAGTATTAAAAGCGATATCTTCAAGCACATCTGCCTCTATTAAAGATTCGCTGGTACTTTTGGAGCCGGCCATGGCATTAAGCGACTGCAGCATCATGTCATGGTCTGCTTCTTTTGGCCCATCAAGGCTGGCAAAGAAATTTACAGGTACAAACCGGGCAATATGTTCTATTCTTTCAAGATTTCTGCCGGCCCAATATAGGTTATTCGCAATTCTGGAGAGCATAGGTTTATTCTATTACCCAGGTGTCTTTAGATCCGCCACCTTGAGATGAGTTAACAATAAGGTTTCCTTTTCTGAGTGCTACACGGGTTAGGCCTCCGGCCAATACCTTCTCATAGCCGTTTCCTCCTTTAAGGCAGAAGGTTCTGAGATCTACGTGTCTGGGCTCTACAGTATTGGTATCTTCAATATATGTAGGCTGCATAGATAGACTCATGATGGGCTGAGCTATATACTTACGTCTGGCTTTCTTGAGCGTATCTGCTAAAGTGTCAAGCTCTTCTTCTGTGAGCTGATTTCCTATTGATATACCATATCCGCCAGATTCATCTACTGGTTTAACTACTAGGTTATTCAGGTTTTCCAGTACATATTTGAAGTCATCATCTTCTTCACATTTATACGTTGGCACATTATTCAGGCCTATCTCCACATCTGATCCAAAGAAGAATTTAATAATTTCAGGCATGAAAGTGTAGACAGCTTTATCATCTGCTACGCCGGTTCCAGGAGCATTTACAAGGGTTACATTTCCACTTAAATAAGCTCTGAAAAGCCCCGGAACGCCGAGCATTGAGTCTTCTCTAAAAGCCTCAGGGTCTAGAAATGCATCATCAATTCTTCTGTAAATCACGTCTACTTTTTCTATACCATTTATGGTTTTCATGTATACGCAGTCGTTTTTGACGCTAAGGTCTCTTCCTTCTACCAGCCGTATTCCCATACTTTGGGCTAGCCAGGTATGCTCGTAATATGCAGAATTATAGATGCCAGGCGTAAGAACTACACACTTAGGGTCCGCTTCTAAAGGATCAGGAGCTACTGACTGTAGCATATCCAGTAGGTCTGAGGAGTAGTTATCTACTCTGGCAGTTTTATAACTGGCAAAAAGCCCGGGGAAGGTTTTCTTCAGCGTTCTCCTGTTAGAGATCACATAACTTACACCAGAGGGGCTTCTGATATTGTCTTCAAGTACATAAAACTCACCATCATTATGTCTGATAATATCTGTACCGCTTATGTGATTATACACACCACCTGGAGGTGTAAAGCCTTTCATTTTGTCAAGGTAGTGAACAGAGCTAGTGATCATTTTTTCGGGTACTATTCCCGCTTTGATAGTCTCCTGATCGTGGTATAAATCATGAAGAAAAAGATTGATTGCCTCATTGCGTTGCAAAACGCCTTTTTCTAGCTTATCCCATTTGCTTCTGGTAATAAGCCTGGGGATAATGTCAAAAGGGAAGATCCTCTCGGTAGCCTTCATGGTGTCAGAATATACTGCAAAGGTTACCCCTTCATTATTTAAAATGAGCTTCACATCATCAATCAATCCCCTGAATTTTTCAGGAGTGTATTTGACAAAATGTTCAAGAATGGCGTGGTAGTGTGGTCTGATCTTCCCTTCGGAATTAAAAACCTCATCGTAGGCCTTTTTATCGGGTATGTAAGGTGTGATCATAAATTAATTGTTGGTACTCAAATATTTTGCAAATTACTTAATATATGCATAACAAATATTGCATATTTATGATAAACTAATACACTATTTTATGAAAACTCAAAAACGAGGTAACAAATATCGTTTAAGAGTGGGATATTACGGTAATTGTACAATGAAATGATTTTTGAATACAGTTTTGTAATCGAAAATCGTACATTTCAAATGTATTTATAAAGACCAGAGTAGAACAAACAAGTAACATTAAGGATTAAAAAAGTATGTCAATTCGTGTAGCCATTCGTCATAAAATGCATTATGACTATGATCGTCTGATAAACGTATCACCTCAGGTCATCAGATTAAAACCGGCGGTACATTCCAGAACACCAATTCATGCTTACTCTTTAAAAATTTCTCCGGAGCAGCACTTTATCAATTGGCAGCAAGATCCTTTTGGGAATTTTCAGGCTCGCGTAGTGTTTCCCGAGAAAATAAAGCACCTACATGTAGACGTGGAGGTTATTGCTGATCTGAAAGTGATTAATCCGTTTGACTTTTTTGTGGACGAATACGCCGAAAAGTATCCTTTTGCCTATGAAGATGGACTAAAAAAGGAACTTCAGCCTTATTTTGAAGTGACAGAAAGAGGAGATTTACTCAAAGAATTTCTGGAAACAGCTGTGCCCAAAGAAGAAACTCAGATTGTGGACTTTCTAGTCCTTATCAATAGAGCACTTTACGAGAAGGTCAATTATACGATTAGAATGGAGCCAGGTGTCCAAACCTGTGAAGAGACACTCGGAAAAGCCTTGGGATCGTGTAGAGATAGCTCATGGGTATTGGTTCAGGCCTTTAGACATTTAGGACTGGCTGCCCGTTTTGTCTCTGGTTATTTGGTGCAGCTTACGGCTGATGAGAAATCACTTGATGGCCCCTCTGGGCCCGAGGAAGACTTTACAGACTTGCATGCATGGTGTGAAGTATTTGTACCTGGTGCAGGCTGGATAGGTCTTGATCCTACTTCAGGGCTTTTTGCCGGAGAAGGGCATATACCCTTATCATGTACACCTTCACCCGGCAGTGCTGCTCCCATTACAGGTCTTTTAGATTATTGTGAAACAACTTTCAACTTTAAAAATGAGGTCTTCAGAGTTCATGAAGAACCTAGGGTGACAAAACCCTACACGGAAGATGAATGGAAGAATATCCTCAAGGTAGGTGAGGTAGTAGAGCGTGATTTGGTGGAGAATGATGTCAGGCTTACCATGGGTGGTGAGCCTACTTTTGTGTCTATTGATGATATGGAGGCGGCAGAGTGGAATATTGCTGCAGATGGGCCACATAAGAGAAAACTTGCTCAAGATCTCACTTTTAGAATCAGAGAGAGTTTTGCTCCGAACGGAATGCTCCACTGGGGGCAGGGAAAATTATACCCGGGCGAGGCACTGCCTCGCTGGCAATATGGCTGCTTCTGGAGAAAGGATGGAAAGACCATTTGGGAAAACACAGACTTGATAGCCTCTCCGGGTCAAAAAGGAGAAAGAGCCATTACTGATGCTCAGCAATTCCTTGAAAAGGTAGCCGAACATCTGAGAATCGATAAATCTGCGGTTATTCCAGCTTATGAGGATAGCGTTTACTTTGCCTGGGAAGAAAATAAACTGCCCGCAGATAGAGATCCACTCAAAAAGAACCTCAAAGATCCGCTGGAGAGAAGAACTTTGACAGATCTTTTGAAAGAGGGTTTGGGTAGTCCTAAAGGCTTTGTACTTCCTGTTCGTTTTTACAGGAAGGAAGATCGTTGGCAGAGTTGTGTCTGGCCTTTTAAAAGAGAGCATCTTCTTCTGATCCCGGGTAATTCCTCATTAGGTTTCAGGCTGCCGCTGAATTCTCTTCCAGAGAAAATTATGTTGGATGAGTTCTATCCACGTGATCCTTTTGCTCCGCTGCCAGAGCTGGCAGATTTTGAAAAAACATTGAAAGAGAGGCCTAAGGAGTTTTCAAACCCTTCGTCTGAAGTTTGTTTTAAAACAGCATTAAGCGTAGAGGTGGTCAATGGCCAGCTTCATCTCTTTTTGCCACCGCATGAACTTCAGGAGCATTACCTGGAAATGATAGCTGCCATTCATTTGACAGCCTCAGAGTTAAATATGCCTGTACTTCTGGAGGGTTATGAACCCCCTTCAGAAGGAAAATTGAATAAGTTATTTGTAACTCCTGATCCTGGTGTGATCGAAGTAAATGTTCATCCTTCTGCCAAATGGGATCAATTAGTAGATACCACTCTGAAACTCTATGAGCAAGCCAAGCAATCGCGATTAGGCACAGAGAAATTCATGATTGACGGCAGACATACTGGGACCGGAGGAGGAAACCATATTACCATTGGCGGTTTTACGCCAGCTGATAGTCCTTTGCTACGCAAACCACAGTTATTGCAAAGCATCATTACCTACTGGCAGCATCATCCGGCCTTATCTTACCTGTTTAGTGGGCCGTTTATAGGGCCTACATCTCAGGCACCCAGGGTAGATGAAGGAAGAGAAGACGTCTTGTACGAGTTAGATATTGCCTTCTCTCAGGTACCAGACTATGAGAATCCTCCGCTGTGGATTTCGGATCGATTATTCAGAAATCTTTTGATTGACGTTACCGGTAATACGCACCGAGCAGAGCTGTGTATTGATAAACTATACTCACCTTATGGCACTGCCGGCAGGCAAGGTATTCTGGAGTTCAGAGGTTTTGATATGCCGCCGCATCCGCATATGAGTTTGGCTCAGAGTCTACTGATCAGAGCCCTGGTGGCTCGATTCTGGAAAAAGCCATATACCAAAAAGCTTGTTCACTGGGGCAGCGAACTCCACGATAAGTTTATGCTGGAGCATTATGTAAGACAAGACATGAACGAGGTGGTGGCCGAACTTCAGGAGGCTGGCTATGCTTTTGAAAAGTCGTGGTTTGATGCCTTTGTGGAGTTTAGGTTCCCGGTTTTAGGCAAAACACAAATTGACGATATGACACTGGAGCTTCGGTGGGCCATTGAACCTTGGAATGTATTGGGAGAAGAAGCCACTTCTCAGGGTACAGCCAGGTATGTGGACTCCTCTGTAGAGCGTGTACAGCTCAAAGTAAATGGCTGGAATGACGACCGTTATATGATGGCCTGTAATAACGTTAGAATACCCATGAAACCAACCGGTAAGGCTGGTCAGTTTGTAGCCGGAGTACGATACAAAGCATGGGCTCCGCCATCGGCCTTACACCCAACGATAGGTGTGGATACTCCACTAACCTTTGATGTCATTGACACATGGAATAATAAATCTATCGGAGGCTTTACCTATCACGTGGCTCACCCGGGAGGAAGAAATTACGAAACACTACCAGTAAATAGCATGGAAGCTGAGGCCAGAAGACATACGCGTTTCTTCAGCGAAGGCCATACACAAGGAAATGTACAAACTGTGCAGGAATATACCCCTGTAGGAAGAATGTTTGAAGAGAAGCACTACACCCAGGCGGTTACCGAACCGGTGAAAGATATAGGTCTTGAACTGGCAAATACTTTAGATCTGAGAAAGGCTAAGAAATAAGCTTAGCCTTTATCGAAAAGTGGTGATTTGTGTAGGATTCGCTCTACCAGATTGTCAGGTATTTCATTGACGGAGTTCTTAAGACGATCACCCCAGAATTCGGTAATTTCTTTAAGGTCTTGCTCTTCCAGACGATGCTCTTCCAGTTCAAAAGTTTCTTTATTGAAAATCAAAACATCAATAGGGAATCCTACGTCATTGGCACTTACTCGTGTAGAGTCAAAAGAAAGGAATCCGGTTTTTAGGGCAAATTCTAAGCTGCTATCGTAATTGATGGTTCTGTTCAGAACGGGCTTGCCATACCCTGAATTACCAATGATTATAAAAGGAGTTCCTTCTCCTACTTCTATCCAGTTACCCTCCGGGTAAAGAAGGTAAAGTTTTGGTTCTTCGTCTTTCTCCATTTGACCACCCACTATCGTAAAGATATTAAAGGTAATACCCGATTTAGTGAGCATATCTCGGTCTTCATTGGCTACGCGTTTTATCTGATCTCCCAAGGCATTGACAGCCTTATACATTTTATCGTAGCCTTCTTCCTGTTCCAGAAGTTCTTCAAAATAAGTGATCACTTTATCTCTGACTGAGCGAAGCCCAGAGGTCATGATAAAAATGGGGTATTTGCCGTATTTATGTACGAAAACCTTCTTTGCGGTGGTAGTTTCTGAGCCTGAGGTGATTCTGGTATCAGCAAGTGCTACCAGCCCTTTACGCAGTTTGATTCCTAAGCAATACGTCACTATACTTTTTCAGTTAATTTGTGAAATGAAGAATAATAGGCAAAAGTATAGAAATACTTGAAAATGCGTCGTTTTGCGTCCTATTCTTTTAAACTATTCAGTCCATTATTTCAGCGGTCTAAACTATTCGACAATATATCTCGTAGGTTTGCTGACTTATATGATCAATTTATCTCAACGCAATAACCAACTTACTGCATGAAACAATTACTATCTGCGTGTATTCTAATGACCCTGTTTTGTTTCCCGGAGTGGACACAGGCACAGGTCGGCAGAAAAATCACGGGTAAAATTATTGATAGTTCCACACAAGAAGGGCTGGCCGGAGCCAGTATCATTATCAATAACAGTAGCTCAAAAAAAGGAACTTTAACTAACGGAGATGGAGAGTTTCAGCTTTTCGTACCTCAGGAAACCGAATCTTTGCTGATCTCAATGATCGGTTATGAAAGGCAGGAGGTATTGCTTGGCAATAGAAATGAAATCACTGTTAGTCTGAAACAAGGTGCTTATTTAGATGAAGTAGTGGTAACTGCTTTGGGTCTGGAAAGAGACTCCAAAAACATTGGTTATGCTGTACAGCAAATTAGTGGTAAGGATGTGAGTGATGTTAAATCAACAAACTTTGTAGATAATCTGGGTGGGAGAATAGCCGGTGTCACGGTCAATCAAGGTTCATCTGGAGTGGGAAGTACTTCAAAAGTGACTATCCGTGGGGAAAACTCATTTACCAATAATAATCCGCTTTTTGTGGTAGATGGTATTCCTATCAATAATAATACAGTGGTCAATATTACCTCAGATGCTGCTGCCGGTTTTCAGGAAGTAGACTTCGGAAACGGAGCTATGGACATCAACCCAGACGATATTGAGAGTGTAAGTGTACTTAAAGGTCCTTCAGCGGCGGCTTTATACGGTACTCGTGCCAGTAATGGTGTGATTTTGATTCAAACTAAAACCGGTGCTGAGAAAGAAGGTATTGGTGTATCATTCAGCTCTACCCTTATGGCAGAAACGCCTTTTCAGCTACCCCAATTTCAAAACTCTTACGGACAGGGGAATGGTGGTCAGTTTGAATACGTAAATGGTTTAGGTGCCGGTATAAATGATAATATTACATACAGTTATGGACCGGCTCTTGATGCCGGCTTGCTGATTCCTCAGTATGACAGTCCTGTTACATTACCAGACGGAAGAGTGGTAAGAGGTGGAGATGTGTCTATTCATGGTGGTTTGCCAATTACGCCTACGCCTTTCGTGTCTCAACCAAATAATGTCAAAGATTTCTATAATACCGGCTACTCGGCTATTAATCATCTATCGGTTTCATCAAACCTCAGAAACAGCTCGTTTAGACTTTCATTTACAGACCTGAACAATGAATCTGTAATACCGGGAGTAGATCTGAAAAGAAAAACGGTAAGTGGCTCTTTTACTTTTAATCCAACAGATAAGCTGAGTTTTTCATCAGGTATTCATTATATGAACAGCAGCAGTCAAAACAGACCTGCTACCAAATATGGCTCAGAGAATATCAACTATTCTTTGGTAGCATGGCTAGGAAGACAAACTAACCTTGATCCTATGAAGGATTATTGGCAGCCGGGTTTAGAAAACGTACAGCAGTATTCGTTTAACTACACGTATTTTGATAACCCATACTTTACGCTTTTAGAGAATAGAAACAGTTTTGGACGTGACAGGCTCTTTGGTCATGCTCTTGTTCGCTACGAAATCAGCCCTGAGTTATCTGTTCAAGCCAGAACAGGGATGGATTATCAGGATGAAGACAGAGAGTTTAGAAGAGCGTACAGCTCAAACCGATACAAGACCGGAGCCTTTGCTACGCAAGGAGTATTTTTCAGAGAACTCAATACCGACGTCTTGGTGAATTATTTAAAGCCTATCAATGATATAACGGTAGATGTTTCTTTGGGTGCCAATAGAATGGATCAGTTTGCAGACATGGAGCAGACTCAAACGTTAGCTTTGGCTCAGCCTGGTGTATTCTCTTTGAATAATGCGGCCTCTCCTCTAGAGTATTTTCAGAGTGTAGGCAGAAAGAGAATCAATAGTGTTTACGGTTTGGCCAAACTGAGCTTTAGAGATTATTTATTCATTGATGTTACAGGAAGAAACGACTGGAGTTCTGCTTTGGCTACGCCAACCTCGGCTGCCAATTCTTCGTTTTTCTATCCGTCAGTTTCAGGGGCTTTTGTGCTGAGCAACTTATTCAAACTGCCTGAAAATCTCTCTTTCTTAAAACTGAGAGCCAGCTATGCTGAAGTTGGGAATGATACCAATCCATACCAAACTGTCGGCTTCTTTGAAAGTAGAACACCGGTGAACGGACTTCCAACCTTCAGCGATCAGTCTTCCATTGCCAATGCCAATTTACTTCCTGAGCGAATTTCTTCTCAGGAGTTTGGAGCAGATATCAGAGCATTCAATGATCGTCTGAAATTAGACCTGACTTATTTCAATGCTCTAAGCAAAAACCAGATCATCTCTTTACCGATATCATCAGCTTCGGGTTACCAGGAGCAGAATATCAATGGTGGCGAGGTACGTAGCAGAGGTTTTGAAGCGGTAGTAAATTATAGTATTGCTCGTAAAAAAGATTTCGGCTGGAATCTGGGTGTAAACTTCACCAGTTACCGCAGTGTGTTAGAGTCTTTGCCTATTCCGGGTCAGACCATCACACTGGCATATAATAGAATTTATGATAATGCTAACCAGACCGTCTGGTACCAGGTTCAGGAGGGTGGCAGATTGGGAGATATTTATGGTACAGGATATCTGAAAAACGATGACGGCGATTTCATTATCGGTGCTGATGGTAGATATATTGTAGACAATACGCTGATTAAACTTGGCAATTATAACCCAGATTTCATGATGGGTTTTGTCAATAATCTAAATTATAAAAACTGGACCTTCAGTTTTGTGGCAGACTGGCGTCAAGGAGGAGAGATCGTCTCAAGAACACAAGCATTGGCAGGAGTGGCAGGCCAGCTGATAGAAACGGAGTTCCGTCCTGAGGCTGGGATAGTTGCCGAGGGCGTGGTGAATACAGGAACTGCGGAGAATCCAGTGTATGTACCGAATACTACTCCTATTTCTGCCGAGTCATACTACAGGCAGTATTATGACAGAAACCATGAAGAAAATAATACGCTGGATGCCTCATATCTGAAACTCAGAGAAGTGCAGATTGGCTACAGTTTACCTCAAAAGTTGATTGGTAGAAAGATTCAGAGTGCCGGAATTTCTTTGATCGGCAGAAACCTTTTTGCCATTAGCAAAATCAAACACTTTGACCCGGAGCAAGTGGCGTTTCAAGGTCAGAACGTCCTGAGTGGAGTAGAAGACATGTCTTACCCTACCACCAGAAGCATGGGGATTAAACTAAACATCAACTTTTAATCAGGTCAAGAAAATGAAGAAATTAAGTATAGTATTAACACTGTTTTTAATCGTTTGGGCTAGTTCATGCACAAACGACTTTGAGGAGATCAATCTTAATCCTGTTGCCCCGGTAGATGTACAGCCGGAGTTATTACTTCGCAAAGTACTCTTTGACTACTCAGATCAAATGAGTTATGAGGGTTTTGTAGCGGGTAATTTGCTTGGTCAATTATTCACCGCTATTGACTTCAACCTATTTGATAGACATGGTTTAACTCAGTCTCAATACGGAGGGAACCCTTGGGAGTTTTTGTATGAGAATTTAAGAGATAATGAGATTTTGCTCTCAAAAGCACAAGAGAATGAGGCTTTTGGGGTGTATGAAGGGCCGGCTTTGGTACTTAAGTCATTATTGACGGCTCAGCTGACAGACCTTTATGGTGATGTTCCTTACTCTGAGGCTCTTCAGGGGAAAAATGGAATTGTGAGTCCAAAGTACGATAGCCAGCAAGCTATTTATACCGGTGCTGACGGCATCTTGGCGAATTTGAAATCTGCAGTTGAGAAGATGGAGGCCTATAATTCGGCTATTGCTCTGCAAGGTGATATCATTTATAGTGGTGATCTATCTAAATGGGTGAAGCTGGCGAATTCATTGAGATTTAAATACCTCATGAGAATTTCTGAAACTGGTGATTTCTCAGCTGAATTGCTGTCGCTTTATCAAAGTGGTGACTTGATTTTGAATGCCTCAGATGATGCCTTCTATCAGTTTACTACGGCCCAGCCGAATAACTTTAGAATGTCAACAGCAAGAATTGGTGATTTTGGTTTATTCATTATGTCTGAGACTATTGAGGAGGTTTTGACAAACCTGAATGACCCACGCGTAGGAAGGTATTTCAGACCAACAGGCGGTAACGCCGAAGTATATAATGGTCTGCTAAATGGTCCTGATGCTTCGCAATTGTCTATTTCAGTTAATGACTATTCTCTGACTGGTACAGTTTTCCGTGAGGATGCAGGACTCATGAAGGCTAACTTTATGAGCAGTTTTGAAATGAACTTCTTACTGGCAGAGGCGGCAGAAAAAGGCTGGATTCAGGCTGATGCCAAAACGCTTTATGAGAAGGGAATTCAGGATGCTTTTGCTTATTGGTATACTGACCTTCCAGAAGGTTATTTAAACTCTGATGGTGTTGCCTACGGTACAGAGCCTATCAAGCAAATCATTACCCAAAAATGGCTGGCGAATATTGTCAATGGATATGAAGGCTGGATAGAATGGAGAAGAACAGGATACCCCGAGCTTAAAACTATTTCGGCAAGTTTAAATGACGATTTATTGCCCGTGAGATTGCCTTACCCTGCCTCAGAAAGTGCTTTAAATCCTGAAAATTATTCGCAGGCTGCTGCAAATACATCAAACAATAGTATCAATGCTCCTGTATGGTGGGATGCTCAGTAGTTATTGAGTTTTGTCTTTAGATTTTACCCGGAATTTCCATTCAAAGTTGAGTGAAATTCCGGGTTTACTTTTCTGACGTGGCCATAAAATTAGACTTGAATAGTAGCTTTTGGTCTATTTGATCCCGATTGCTGCACTTCAGAATCCTTGATCCGTCATGTTTTTAGTATAATTACGAATGCTCGACCCTCAAACCCTACAGTGGCTTTTCATGATCCTGCTCTCGCTAGGACTATTTCTTTTGTCTCCGAATGCAAGAAAGGCCAACGATTTTTTCAAAGGAAGTAAGAACGAACAGCAGCCCGGTTTTTGGATTCTCACGAGTAGTTTGGTGATCAGTTGGCTGTTTGCCAAATCAATTACAATTTCCGCGGATTTAGGACAGGCGTTTGGACTTGTAGGTGGAGTGGCTTATGCTGGTTATTATGGATCTTTCATTGTGGCTGGGCTTGTAATTTACCAGCTGCGTACCAAAGGAGGGTTTAGTAGTATTCATCATTATTTGAGAGAGAAGTTCGGTGCCGGAGCCGTATTGATATTCACATTGCTGATTGCTTTTAGGTTATTTAATGAAATCTGGTCAAACAGCATGGTCATTGGCTCCTATTTTGGGGAGACGGGTAGCAGTGGCTACTACTGGGCAGTTGTGGTTTTTACGGCCCTCACTCTACTGTATACCATGAAAGGCGGAATGAGATCTTCTCTACTGACCGACCTTATTCAGATGTTACTTTTTGCGGTATTAATTACTGTAATTCTCGGCTACATTTTTCCGAACGTTGAGGGAGGTTTGAGTACGTTGGCCGGTACAGGCACCTGGAGTTTGGATCAAGGCGTTAATCTACTTCTGGTGGCTTTTCTGCAATGTTTGAGCTACCCTTTTCATGATCCTGTGATGACAGACAGGGGCTTTATTTCTAAACCTAAAAGAACTTTGAAGGCCTTTATTCTGGCGGGTTTTGTAGGAGCCTTGTGCATCGTTTTGTTCAGCTTTGTTGGAGTCTTTGGTCAGTTAGAGGGGCTAGGTAAGCCTGTGGTGCTGGAGGTCTCTAAGCTCTTTGGAGTTGGTATGACCTTGGTGATTAATCTGATCATGGTGACATCTGCTGCTTCTACCATTGATAGTACACTCAGTTCCTCGGTAAAGCTTATTCATTTAGATCTTCTTCGTCAGACAGCTTTGAAGGTTAAATCTGGGAGAATAACCATGATATTGGTAGCCCTGGCAGGTACTGTCCCCGTGTTTTTGAATCCTGAAATTTTGAGTGCCACTACAGTTAGTGGTACTATGGTCCTCGGTTTGGCTCCTGTTTTTTTGCTGTGGAACATTAAGGTGCCTAAACTATCATTTTTTCTGGCAGTAGGGGCAGGTGTAGTCTATGGGCTCGTTTTGGTTTTTGGATTATTCCCGGAGTCCTTGAATTTCAGCACGGGTAAATATGCCGACTTGCTCACAGTGAATATTTATGGCAGTTTGACTGCCTTTACACTGTACTTATTACCAAAAGTTTGGACTGGAAAGTCGGTCTAGTTACTTCTTCAAAAGCTTTGAGTTCATCTTCTTTTGTATGGTTCTCAGCCGCTATCTATGGTTTAGGCCTTGTATTTTTCTTTTATTGAAATGGAAGCCTAAGATTTAATTTCGACTGGAATAGAAAATTGCCCCATTGAAATAAGGAATAATATGAAAAAATTAAGCCTACTGTTGTTATGTCTAATAAGCCTATGCAGTAATTCCTGTCAGAAACCTAAGACCTACGATGTTTGTGTTTATGGTGCTACTTCGGCTGGTGTAATGGCCGCATATACGGCAAAAATGCAAGGAAAATCGGTCGTGCTATTAGAGTCTGGCAATCACCTTGGCGGACTTACTAGTGGAGGTTTAGGACAAACGGACATTGGAAATAAATACGCTATTACGGGACTTTCCAGAGACTTCTATCGTAGAATTGGTGCTCATTATGGGAAGTTGGAACAGTGGACTTTTGAGCCGAAGGTGGCTAAAGCTATTTTTCAGGAATATTTAGATAAAGCAGATATACAAGTAAGATATCTGGAGGAGCTGGAAAGTGTAGAACTCAAGGGGCAGCAGATATCTAGTATTCATACAAAGAATGCCTCTACAGGGGCCCTCAATAAGGTCAGTGCCACGGTATTTATTGACTGCACCTATGAAGGTGATCTCATGGCAAAAGCCGGCGTAAGCTATACCGTTGGGCGAGAGGCTAATAGCCAATACGATGAAACATGGAATGGTGTTCAGATGCTTGAGCATCATCAGTTTATGGATGGTATAGATCCTTATGTGGAGAAGGGTAAGCCACAAAGTGGTTTGCTTTGGGGAATAAGAGAAGCTTCTTTAGCTCCATCTGGAAGTGGCGATACGTTGGTTCAAGCCTATAATTATAGACTTTGCCTTACTGATAGTGTAGAAAATCAAGTGTCAATTCGAAGACCCAATGGCTATGATTCTACAAAGTTTGAGCTATTGCTACGGTACATAGAAAAGAAACAATCTAAAGAGCTGAATTGGGCACATATGCATATCCAACCTATGCCGAATAGAAAGACCGACATTAATAATTCAGGGCCTTTTAGTACAGATTTTATTGGTGCCAACCACGGTTACCCTGAAGCAAATTATGAGGAGCGGAAAAAAATGATGGCAGAGCATAAACTTTATACCGAAAGCTTGCTCTATTTTCTTGGGAATGACCCTCGGGTACCTCTGCATTTACGAGAAGAGATGAAAAAATGGGGTTATCCCAAGGATGAATTTACAGAGTCTGGCCATTTTACCCCACAGCTTTATGTGAGAGAAGCTCGCCGTATGGTAAGCGATTATGTGATGACAGAGAAACATTGCATAGGAGAAGAGGTAGTGAAAGATGGCATTGGTATAGCAGCCTATACAATGGACTCACATAATTGCCAGCGGTTGGTAGTGAATGGAATGGTAAAAAACGAAGGAGATGTTCAGAAAGGATTAGGTGGTTTACCGCCATATCCCATTTCGTACAAATCGATTATTCCTAAAAAGAGTGAAGTGAATAATCTTATTGTACCCGTTTGTTTATCAGCCTCACACATTGCCTTTGGGTCCATCCGTATGGAGCCTGTTTTTATGGTGTTGGGCCAATCAGCCGGGCTAGCCGCAGCCATGAGTAATGGGAATGTTCATCAGGTAGATGTTGCTAAACTTCAGGAGGCTTTGATAACCGACCCTTTTTCAGATGGAAGACTGGCAACCATTACCTTGGATAATGACGATGAAAACGTGCGGCTAAATGGCCAATGGAAACGGAATGAGAAACATTGGTCCAGATATGGTAAAAGTGCTGTCATTAGTGAATCGGCAGATGCGGAGATAAGCTTTCAGACAGATCTTCAGAAATTACCCTATGAAGTTTATGGCTACTTTCCCGGTAGTGCCGGAGATATAAAAGTGATCCTCAATAATGAGACAGAGACTACAGTCAATCCAGACAAGAACCATCCAGACTGGATAAAAATAGGGGAGGTTTCAGGTGAAGCAAATCCAAAATTTATCTGTAAGCTAAAGCCAGAGATGGCCGACGTCGAAATAGTTGCCGACGCCTTAATTTTGATTCCGCAAGAATAGGAAGGTGCCAGCATTGAATGAGAAATCTTTCTTTTCGTATTGATAGTTTACAGCTCAAACTTAATGCCCTGTGCCAGAGGTAGTTCTTCGCCATAATTGATGGTGCAGGTTTGGCGACGCATATATGCCTTCCAGGCATCTGAGCCGCTTTCTCTTCCTCCTCCGGTTTCTTTCTCACCACCAAATGCTCCGCCTATTTCTGCACCCGAGGTGCCAATATTCACATTCGCTATACCACAGTCTGAACCGTTAACGGATAAAAACTTCTCTGTTTCTCTCAGATTAAGAGAGAAAATAGCAGAGGATAAACCTTGAGGCACACTATTCTGAATTTCAATAGCGTCTTCCAGTCGTTCATAAGGCATGAGGTATAGAATAGGAGCAAAGGTTTCCGTTTTCAGAATCGGCATGTCGGCGGTGGCTTCAATGATCGTAGGCTTTATATAGCAGCCGGTGGAGTATTCTTCTCCTTCAAGCAATTCATGACCACAAAGTACCTTGCCTCCTTGGGCCTGGGCTTCTTTGATGGTTTTGAAATAGGCAGAAACCGCATCTTTATCAATCAGCGGACCTACATGATTTGAGCTGTCCAGTGGATTGCCTATTTTCAATTGACCATAGGCTTTAACCAGCTGTTCTTTAAGATTGTCATAAATGCTTTTATGAATAATAAGTCTGCGGGTAGAAGTGCAGCGTTGCCCACAGGTACCCACAGCACCAAAAACAATGGCCGGGACGGCCTGTTTCAGGTCTGCATTTTCAGTGACTATAATGGCATTATTTCCGCCAAGTTCCAGTAAGCTTTTACCTAATCGGGCTGCCACCGTTACAGCCACGGATTTTCCCATACGTACTGAACCGGTCGCAGAAACTAAGTTTATGTTTTCATCTTCCGCCAGCATTTTTCCTACTTCTGCATCGCCCATAATGAGGTTAGAAATTCCTTCAGGAAGATTATTAGCTGCTACTATTTGAGCAAAAAGAAATTGACAAGCTATAGCCGTAAAAGGAGTTTTTTCAGAGGGTTTCCAGACACAGACGTTTCCGCATACCCAGGCTATGGCCGTATTCCAGGCCCAAACGGCCACCGGGAAATTAAAGGCTGAAATGATTCCCACTACGCCCAATGGATGCCATTGCTCCAGCATTCGGTGTTTTGGTCGTTCAGAGTGCATTTGTAGGCCATAAAGCTGCCTGGAAAGTCCTGTTGCAAAATCACAGATATCAATCATCTCCTGAACTTCTCCTAAGCCTTCCTGAAGATTTTTACCCATCTCATAGCTCACCAGTTCTCCGAGATCATTTTTGTATTCACGAAGTTTATCACCAAACTGTCTCACTATTTCACCGCGAGCTGGTGCGGTCATATTTTGCCAGTGAATTTGGGCTTCTTTTGCAGTATGTATGACCTGATTGTACTCTGCCTGATTACAGGCTTTTACCGAGCCCAAGCTCTTGCCATCTACAGGGGAGGTGATATGGAATTCTTTACCACTGCCAGCAAAGTTTTTTTGACCCGTACTTAATGCATTATGGTTTTTTATTTGTTCAAAAAGTGCATTCATTTATCGTTTGGTTTGAGTGGTGAAAGTGCTTTCAAAGATTTTATCGGCATTGCCTGTTTCAAAACCGTCTCTTCGGTGTTTTCTGAGAATTTCGCTTTGAGGTAAATGCTGAAATTCCGGTAATGGTCTTCTTTCTGCAAACTCCAAATAGCTGCCTGGTATTAAAGTGGTTTTGCCATTGGCAAAGGTGGCCTCTACCATATCTGCCACCGTACTGCTTTGCAATAGCAAGCCATCTGGACTAGTCTTGATTTTGCCGCCGGCATCATTCAATTTGACACCTAATGACTCCAGAAAATCATTGAATTGGGCCAAGGTATTATACCCTTTTGGCAAAGCATGAACGCTGATGGTATAATGATTCAAATAGTATCTGTTATAGATCACCCAGGCGGCGTATTCACTTTCAATGTTGAGCTGGTGATAGTCTTCAAAAGTGGGCAGTCGCCATAAGGACTTTTCGAAAAAATCTCCTACAGCTTCTACATCGTTAAGATCCAGTTCATCTACCGGGTCTTTCATTAAGAATGATGTGTATGAATGTATGATATCCCGTGCGTTCTCCGATAAGTCTTCCACCCGCAGCTCGGAGATGAAAATACGAGGATAATGCTCAGCCGGTGGCGAATACCACCATGCATTAAGCTTCTTACCTTCGAAATGGAAATAGTCTCTTTTTTCATAGCCATAATGAAGAAAAATCTTTTCAAAAGAACTCACACCTAGGTGCGGCACCCCCAATGTTCTGAAGGCAATATGGTCATTGACAATGTCTGTCCGCTCATCTATGATGCCATGAGCCACCATGGCATTCATGATTTTATCTACTACGGGTACACGCTCTTCATAGGGCTTGAAAAGTCGATTAAATACGGCAGAGAGTTTATTGTTTTCTTCAAATTTCATAGCGTTGACATTTTTTATTCTTCTGAAAAAATTCTTCCTGAATCTGTCTGCATAAAGGCCTCCAAAGGTATTTCTTCCTGTTTGATAAAGCCGGAAGATGGCAGGCTACCGGCGTTTACCATTTCTACCACAGCAGCTATAGATGCAGCCGTGGTCCAGCTGATGGCCCGCCAGATTTTTCCCTCGATTTCTTTAGGGGAGTAGGCTTTGTAAAACTCGCTTCTTGAGAGCTTTTTATGATGCCAGCCTTCTACCACCGCATAGACGTATACGATATCCTCTTTTACAGGTGGCTTTGCATTTTCTAAAATCTCAGTGAGCTGCTCTTTTTTATCTTTCATAATAAGCTCCTGAATCAGAAAACGCATCAACTTACAGTGGCCGGGATAGCGAATGGTTTTATAGTTCAATGTATCCACTTTGCCCTCGTAGGTTTCACACATGGTACCTAATCCACCGGAAGTGGTAAATGCTTCAAACTCTTTCCCTTCGATATTGATATACTCCAAGCCATCCAGAGAGGTAACCATTTTACGCTCACCGTTATGAATGGCCTCGGCGTCATTGATGTATTCATTGATTACTCCCTGAGGAGACCAGGTAAAAGAGTATGCCAGAAGGCCATTGGGGTAGCGAGGTAGTGCTCCCACACGGAGTTCAATATCCCTTAGTTTATCAAATTCATGGGTAAGGTTAGCTCCTACTATTCCTATAAAGCCCGGAGCCAGCCCACATTGGGGAGCCATCACGGTTTTGGCATCTTTGGCCAGTTCTCGTATATAATTAGTAGTGTCCACATCCTCGGTAAGGTCAAAATAATGAAGGCCCTTTTCAGCCGCTTTGCGGGCAATGAGCTTATTCAGAAAATAGGGAAGAGCAGATACCACAGTATCAAAGTCATTGAAAACCTTATCCAGAAATTCTTCTGAACTTACATCTCCCTCAATGAGGTCAAAGGAGAGTTGGTATTTATAATGGGGAGGGTTTATATCGAGTCCTGTAACGTCAAAATGTCTATTTAAAAGTACGCCAACCAGACTGCCGACTTTACCCATTCCCAGCACGAGAATGCGTTTCATAGGGTTTTGTTGTTTTAGTGATGAAGTAGACTAAAAATACAAATTTCTGGGCTGAAAAGCAATAGGATACTGACTGATGGAATAGGAGATGCCTTTGCTGAAAGGGTCTTCAAAGTGAGGGGCGAAAATAATGTTTGAGACTTATAAGTTGTGTAAGAGAGCTGCTTGGGATCTTATTAAACTCATCGGATGACTCTTTTAATTTCGTGGTTAGTCATCCGATGAGAAGGTAGGTTAAACTTCGAAACCTTTGCGGTAGCTACGCCCGACAAACTGATTGGCTTCCTCCAGGTTGGTGATACGCATGTTTTCCCCATCCCACAAGAGTTTTTTGCGAGCAAAGAAATCTCCGTTTTTGTCTTTCAGCATATAGCTTCTGATGGCTAGATTACCCATCAAAACCGTTTCTGTCATTGGGCCAGCATAGTCAAAAGAAGAGGTAAGTCCTTTATGCTCTTTGCTGCCAAAGCCAGCTTTACAGGCATCTACCCAAAGTCTTTGGTGGCCGTATTCAGGCTCTTCATTTGGTTCTACCTCAGGACCGAACTCAGTGGTGCCGTCATTGAGGTACAGTTTTGGCATCAGCGGCGAACTATCATTGATATTGGTGCTGATAATTCCTTTCTCCCCAAGAATTAATACACCGTTCGCACTGTTTTTACCTCCGATATCGTCGTTAGCAGGAATAATATCTGGGTGAGATGGACGAATACCTCCATCTGACCAAGTCATTTCTATTGGCGATTTACTTTTATCGGTAGCTCCAAAATGCAAGGTGATGAACGACGATGCCGGGCACCCTTCTGGGTGATAGTCGGCTGTCCACATCTGAGAAAACACAGAGCCTACACTACATTCGGCATCGGTAGGATACATTAGCCCCAGCGTTCTGAACGGAATATCAATCAGGTGGCATCCCACGTCGCCAAGTGCTCCTGTGCCATAATCCCACCAGCCACGCCAGTTAAAGGGATGAATATTTGGGGTGTACGGTTTGAGTTCGTTTGGTCCTAACCATAGATCCCAGTTCAGTGACTCCGGTTTTTGGCTGGCGTCAGATTTAGGCATTTCGCCACCCTGTGGCCAAACTGGTCTGTTTGTCCAAACTTGAACTTTCGAAATTTTACCAAGTTTTCCGCTGTCTATCCAGCCCTGTACCATGCCCAATAATGGATTTGAGCCACCTTGGTTGCCCATTTGAGTGACCACTTTTTGGGTTCTGGCTAGCTCTGTTAAGATTCTGGCTTCACGTATATTATGTGTGAGTGGTTTTTGAACATAAACATGTTTGCCGCGGTCCATGGCATATTTGGCCGCCGGTCCATGCACATGGTCTGGAGTAGAAATGGTCACCGCATCAATGTCTTTTTGCTTGTCGAGCATCTCACGGTAGTCGGCATAAAGTTTGGCCTTTGGGAATTGCTCTATCGATTTTTTGGCAGAGCCGCCAAAGTCTACATCGCATAAGGCCACTACGTTTTCTCTTCCGTTTACAGAGGCATTTCTAATATCAGAGGCACCTTTCCCGCCCGCACCTATGGCAGCAAGATTTAGTTGATCGCTGGGAGCCGTGAAGCCAACGCCACCCAAGACATTTCTGGGAACAATAAAAAAAGAGGAAGCAATAGCTGAGTTTTTGATGAACTCCCGCCTGGAGTTCTGAGTCTTTTTGTTTTTCATAAATGGGTTGATAATAATGGAGTGCTGAAGTTAAGTCCATTCTCCTGAAATAGCTAAGTGAGTGAAGTCTTTTGATTGCCGCGGGCAAAAAAATAAAATTTGAGTAATCTTGTTTAGTGACCCTACTTCTATTCTTCTAGGATCAATAGAGATCTCAATGACGCTTATTTTCGTACTTTAGAGGTCTTGTCTGTACTTATTCAAGTCGTTTTATATTCGAGAATTGGATGGCTGCAAGACGCATAAAGAGAACATATTGAATAAAAAAGTTAAACATATTGGCCTTCTCAAAGGCAAAGTCCTTGTTTTTGGCGGTACATACTCCAATCTGCAATCATTGATAAAAATGAAGCAACTGGCAGAAGAGGAAGGTATTGCTCCGCAAAACATTATTCACACGGGTGACCTGATTGGCTACTGTGCTTCTCCTGTGGAGTGTACTGATATTGTAGAAGACTGGGCAATTCACTGCATCAAAGGCAATGTGGAAGAAAATATTTTGAGTGGCTCAGATGACTGCGGCTGTAATTACGTTGAAGGAGGCCGTTGTGAAATGTTTTCCAGGAGTTGGTTTCCTTTTGCTAAAGAACAGGTCACCGAAAGAAACCGGAACTTTTTGGATTCCATGCCAGAGCAAATTGACTTTGAGTTTGCCGGTAAAAAGTGTTCTGTAATTCATGGGAGTCATTCGTACATATCAGAGTTTGTTTTTAAGTCTACCTCCTGGAAAATCAAGCAAAACAATTTTGAAGCATTAGATGCCGATGTGATTCTGGCAGGCCATTGTGGGATTCCTTTTGCTGATGAGCAAGCCGATAAAACATGGTTAAATGCCGGGGTAATTGGTATGCCGGCAAACGACGGAACACCATTTGTTTGGTATTTGATTCTTGACGATGAAGGTGGTTTTTCGTATCAATTTAAGAAGTACGAATACGATAATTTCGAGGCTAATCAACTCATGATGGAGCATAGCCTTCCCTGGAGTTATGCGGAGACCTTAATGACTGGTGTATGGGACAATACTGAGATACTACCGCCAAAGGAAACCGTCGAAGCAGGCATCCCCCTCCAACTAGACCAGGAGGTGGCTGTTTAGTCCAACTTCTACTCACTTATTAAAAAATATCGCCTGTTTTTTTCAATTAGCTAAAACCACAAGGGCCTAAATCAAAATCAAAATAGACCTTAAAAATTCTTCTTGAAAAGTTAGTTACCTCCACTTTCCACGCTCATATTGCACAGGCCACTCAATTGCTACTCCTAAATCGTGAGCGGCTCTTAAAGGGAAATTTGGGTCTCGAAGAGATTCTCTGCCAATAAAAATGAGATCGGCTTTTTCTTCTTCCACTATTTGATTGGCCTGATGGGCGTCGGTAATTAATCCTACCGCGGCTGTGGCTACTCCAGCTTCTTTCTTGATTTGCTCTGCAAAAGGCACCTGATAACCCGGTTCTACCTTAATGGCAGATGGAGGCACCAAACCACCCGAAGAGCAGTCTATTACATCTACTCCCGCTTCCTTTAACAGTTTGCTGAGCATCACAGAATCCTCAATTTTCCATCCTTCTTCTGACCAGTCAATAGCAGAGAGACGAACGAACAGTGCTGCATCATCACCTATTACAGCACGAACTTCTTTCACGATTTCAAGTAAAAGGCGTGTTCTATTTTCAAAACTACCGCCATAGCTATCAGTTCGTTTATTAATGAGAGGTGAAAGGAAACCATTTAACAAATACCCGTGTGCTGCGTGTATTTCAAAAACTCTGAAACCAGCTTCTTTGGCAAGTTTGGTGGAATTGATAAACTGATCTTTGATCTCCTGAATTCCAGTAATGCTCAGTTCTTTAGATTTTAGCTGATTTACCGCCAATTCATGTTCGCTGGCGGCTACTGGCTGCCAGCCGCCTTTGTTTTGAGGAATATAAGCCCTGCCTTCCCAAGGCATGTAGGTGCCGGCCTTATGGCCCGCATGAGCTATTTGGATTCCGGCTACCGCTCCATTGGCATGGATAAAATCTGTGATCCGCTTAAAAGGTGCAACCTGCTCTTTTTTCCAAAGACCCAGATCTTGTGGAGATATTCTGCCCTCAGGAGAAACAGAAACGGCCTCTGTAAACACAAGACCTGCTCCACCAGTGGCTCTACTGCCAAGATGGACCAAATGCCAGTCATTGGCCATTCCATCTTCTGCAGAATATTGACACATAGGAGAGATTACCAGGCGGTTCTTTAATTCTACAGATCTGATTTTATAAGGAGTGAAGAGCTTTGTCATTTGTTGATCTTTATTCCAGATAAGAACATGGCGGCGTAAAGAGAGATTCCTTAGATCACCCTTTTTAATTTCTCTGGTCTCTGCTTTCTCACTTCCCGATTTCATCATTACCTTTAAGCACATTTTTGCACGGGGTGCTGTAAAAAGCTGAGATGATACCCGGGAACCTGAACTGGCTAAAACCAGCGTAGGAATGCAGTAGAAACACTCGCCCATTCATGGGCTTTCCATGTGTTTTGGTATAGCCTTCTTTCTGGTTTTTATGCAGAAATGAAGTTTAAACATTAAACCAAACACAAAATGGAAGAGCTGGTATTAAGCGAGCGTAGCCTCGTGAAAGACAACCTGCGAAACTGGCAGGGCCGCAAAGAGTGGTTTTTTAATCGGGAACATACAGATACCTACGAACTCTGGTATGAGGGGCGTTACAAGAGAGCCGAAATCTGGCAGAAAAAGATCATGGGTCGCCTCGTGAAATCTGATTCCAGAATTCAGACCCTTCTAGAATTTGGCTGTGGCACCGGCAGATTTACACGCTGGTGGCAAGAGATCGGAATTGAAGCAGCAGGCGGAGATATCTCTCCTTTTATGCTAGGTCAGGCGGTGCATCTTTTTGGCGGTAATCTGGTCTGGGCAGACTCCCACCACATGCCTTTTAAAGATCACACTTTTGATTCGCTGGCCTTCATCACCACTTTTGAGTATTACAGAGATCCGGTGACGGTGATCAGAGAGGCGGCACGTGTAGGTAAGTACGGTATTGCTTTCGGAATGATGAACCGCAACTCACCAAAGGTGGTCCGTAGACGTGTTCAGGAAGCCTTTGGCAAAAATCCGTTTTATGTGACAGCTACATTTTACACACCTGCCATGCTTACCGAAAAAATCCATGAAGCTTTGAAGGGGCGTGAGTACACTATTACCTGGCAGGCTACCGGCTTGCCATCTTGGTTTCCGGTGCAGGAGTGGCATGTTCCTGTGGGCGATTTCTTCGGTTTGTTTGTCAATTTTATCGATGTAGACTGATGGGAAAGCCGGGAAAAATCAACGAAGAATTTTTCAAGTCTGTAATACTGCCCGGGAGTGGCTTTGCCAATCCACTTGTCAAACAAGGTCCACGTTTTGGGGTGGATGTTTCTGTGGTAGAAATTGGTCATGGACTGGCTATAGCTATGACGAGTGACCCTCTGAGTCTTATTTCTAGTTTGGGGCTAGAGGAGTCTGCCTGGCTTTCGGTGCATTTGATGGCCAATGATATGGCTACTACCAGTTTTGCTCCGCAATACATGCAAGCTGTTTTAAACTTACCTACAAGCCTGTCTGATGAAGACTTCAAAAGCTATTGGGGCCATATAGATCGGTTTTGTAAAGACATCGGTGTAGCTATCACAGGTGGGCATACAGGTAGTATAGAAGGTCAAAATTCTACCATCTCTGGTGGAGGTACTATGGTCACCATTGCTCCTGCAAGCGAGGTTTTAACCACCCCTCGAGCCAATGAAGGAGATGCTTTTTACATGACGGCTTCTGCGGCCATGTCTTCTGCCGCCATATTGGCTTTGTCTTTTCCTGAGACAGTAAAGAATAAGGCTGGCAAAGATTGTTTGGATGCTAACGCCGAGTTATTCTATCAAACCTCAGTTTTGCCTGTGGCAAAGACAGTGAGAATGCTCAACACTAAAGAAAAGACAGTCAATGCCATGCATGACGTCACAGAAGGTGGCATCATGGGGGCGGCATTTGAAATGGCCACTGCAGCAGGTCTAGGTTTAGAACTTTGGCCAGAGGCCATTCATATTTTACCGGAAACGGCTGAGCTCTGCGAGGTATTTGATCTACCCTTTGCCCGCTGCATAGGTGCAGGGTCTATGTTGCTTTCTGTAGAGCCTTCCAAAGAGGCCGAGCTAGAGGATGAATTTCAAAAAGCTGGTATTGCGGTTACTAAAATTGGCAGGTTCACTTCTGAAGCAGAAGGTAAAACAGAACTAACACCTGAGGGTAAAACAGAACTAACTTATCAAGAAACAGACCCTTACTGGGCGGCATTTTTCACTGCTCTAAATAAGGGATGGAAATGAGCAGAAAAATCTATGTAGTGGCAGATCCTGCTCTAGGAGCTGAAAATTTAATTGAAAAGCTGAAGAATATAAATTCTAAGCAGGTCTTTGCGGTGCAAATCTGGAATAACTTTCAAAATAAGAACGAAAGGGTTCCATTGCTAAGAGCTGTCTCTGAGCTATGTCAGCAAAGAAACCTTCCCCTTTTTGTTAATGGAAATATCGACTTAATTCATGAAGATTGTTTGGATGGTTTTCACCTGGATGAACCGCTAGAAAACATTCAGGAATTGAAAGAATTAAGACCTGATTTAAAGTTGGGATTGACTTGTAATAATGAACCGGAAGCTCTGCGGTGGGCTGAAAAATTGTCCTGTGAGTACATATCATTTTGCTCTGTTTTTCCTTCAAAAACCAGCAATTCCTGCGATTTGGTTACACCTGAAAGCATTATAAATGCCACGAAACATTTTAGCGGAAAGGTCTTTCTGGCAGGAGGGATAAATGAATTGACAATCAAAAACTTAGATGGGCTACCTTTTGATGGTGTGGCCTTGGTTTCTGCCATTATGGATGCCACTGATCCTGAGTTAGCCATCACCCACTTTTACCAATTACTTAATCAAGAAAACGAAAATTAAGATGCAAAAAGACTTTATACATAAACTGTGTTGCTCGTTTGACAAGGCTGAGCTGAGCTTAGAGATTTACACCGAGAAAGAGAACGGTGATATCCACGAAGGGATGCTGACCTGTAGCTCGTGTCAGAAGTTATTCCCGATTGTCCATGGGGTGCCGCTAATGATTCCAGACGACTATCGTCAACCGGAACTGGAAAAGCCATTCTTTATCAAATGGGAGCATAAGCTTTCTGAGCCACAAAAAAAGATGTTGGCAGCTGGCTAAAATAGATTGAGGGGTTTGATCTGAAACCACAAAAATTTCGTATACTTATAAAGTACAAACCCCTCATTCCAGAAATTATGCTAAAAACTCTTTTACAGCTTCTCTTAAAAAATCTTCAGCCGCAGCCAATTCCGGTAAAGTCAACTCAGAAAAAAGCTCCTTTCAAGAAGTAGCTTTTTAGGAATTAGCAAAGCCAGAATGCAGATTTCTGTAGTCATTCCTACATATAACGAGGCTCAGAATATTATGCCTTGCCTAAAGCAATTTGAGGGGCAAGGTGTAGAGGTAATTCTTGCAGACTCTCCTAATTCAAACGATGGTTTGGAAAGTCTAGCGAAGACCTGTGGATTTATTCACCTGCAAACAAAAAACGCCGGCAGAAATCATCAAATGAATGAAGGGGCGGCCATTGCCAGAGGTGATGTACTGTATTTTGTGCATGCAGATACCCTGGTGCATCCGGACTTTAAATCAGATATCATTACCGCCATTGAAGAAGGAGCAGAGATGGGTTGTTACCGTTATAAATTTGACCGCTACCCCAATCCTTTGATGTATATCAATTCCTACTTTACGCGTTTCCCGATGATCTGGTGTAGAGGAGGGGATCAGACGCTTTTTATCAAGAAAGAAGTTTTTGAGGAATTAAATGGCTTTTGTCCGCAGCATCTGATCATGGAAGACTATGATATTTTATTGCGTAGCAAAGACCGCTATCGCTTCAAAATCATACAAAAAGATGTGACGGTATCTGCCAGAAAGTATGAAACGAATAGTTACTGGAGAATACTAAAAGCAAACTACACCATCATGAGAAAATGGCTGAAAAAAGAGGCCAGCCCGGTGGAGCTGCACCAATTATATAAGAACTTATTAAACTATAGAAATGGATAAATATTACGACCCGAAAGACTTGAAGAAGTTTGGCAATATCAAAGAATACAGCCCTGAGCTGGGTAAAAAATTCTTTGACTGGTATGGTGAAGTTTTTCAGGAAGGGGCACTTACCAAAAGAGAAAAAGGCCTTATAGCTCTGGCGGTGGCTCATGCTATTCAATGTCCATATTGTATAGACGCGTATACCTCTGATACTCTGGAGCAAGGCTGCTCAGAAGAAGAGCTGATGGAGGCTGTACATGTAGCGGGGGCGATCCGAGGCGGTGCTTCTCTCGTACATGGAGTGCAAATGATGAATAAAACCAAAGAGCTTTTAATGTAATGGTAAAGAATCCTGTAAAATCTTTAAAAGCCCAGAAGCATGCTTTGGGCGAAACCGCGTATCAGATCAAAGTCTTGAATGATACCGAGAGCATCGGATTCTCCATGCCTAAGTTCAGAGAGAAACTTGATGAAATAGACCTGTTTCCATTAAAACCTACTGCTCTGGAAATTCTCCAGATCAATATGGGTAAAATGTGTAACCAGGTATGTAATCACTGCCATGTTGATGCCGGGCCAGACCGAAAAGAGATCATGACCCGTGAGACCATGGAGTTATGTCTGGAGGCTATCAGAAATAATAATTTCAATACTGTGGACCTTACAGGCGGTGCCCCGGAGATGAACCCGAATTTCAGGTGGTTTGTAGAACAAATCAGGGAAATTTCTCAGGATATCAAGATCATCGTTCGTTGTAATCTGACTATCATCAGAGCGAACCCAAAATACCATGATCTGCCCCATTTTTATAAAACGCACAATATAGAAGTGGTGAGCTCACTGCCGGCTTATACAGAAAGTAGAACAGATGCACAGCGTGGCAATGGCGTGTTTAGAGACTCCATAAAAGCTCTGCAAATGCTGAATGAAGTAGGTTATGGAAAAGAAGGCACAGGCCTTACGCTAGATCTGGTCTATAACCCATCTGGAGCGTTTTTACCTAGCGGACAGGCCGGTCTGGAAATGAACTTCAAAAGGAAGCTAAAAGCAGATTTTGATATTGAGTTCAATTACCTTTTTGCCATCACCAATATTCCTATCAGTCGATATCTGGATTATCTGATAGTAAGTGGGAATTACGGAGCATACATGGAGAAACTGGTGAATGCCTATAACCCTGCTGCCGCAAAAAATGTGATGTGCAGAAATACGCTTTCTATAGGCTGGGACGGATATATTTTTGATTGTGATTTCAATCAAATGTTAGATTTAAAAGTAGCCTGCGGCTCAAAACACCTTGGCGAGTTTAATGCCTCAGAATTAGTAAACAGAGACATTATCGTCAACCAGCATTGCTATGGCTGCACCGCTGGAGCCGGTAGTAGCTGCGGAGGTGAGGTGGCTTGATATTACAATCAACTTAAAGCCAGTATATTGCGATAATTAAATAGCAACCCCTGACACAGATCAGGGGTTATTTTTTGATTATTTTGATACAAATCAGGGGTTATTTTTCAATATTGATATACAAATACGGGGTTATTTCAGCCAAATTGTGACACAAATCAGGGGTTATTTGATTGAAAGAAACTCTATTTCACCTCCTCAATACCCAACACCACACTCTTCCTTCCCGCATTGATCATTGGATTATACGAGAAGAAAAATGAACCCTAGTACCCCAGATCGTAAGTAATTACGCCATCAACAATTCCGTCTGTGGAGGTTCTTGTGATGACCATTTGTGATACTCTTCCGGTGTTGTCTAAGGTATAACTGAATTGTAGAGAATAGTTAATTCCGTCCTCACGGAAGCTGGCGGTTTCTAATAAATTGGTACTAAACCTTCCTAAAAAGTCTTCTCTAAATGTTGAATGAAAGGTCATTGGACCAAAAACCTCTTGGCGGATGGTATTCTTTAAATTAGTGTAGGTGAAAGATGCATTTGGTCCGTAGCTGGTCAGATTACCATCTTGATTATAAATGTATTCAGTAATGTCAGCTAAACTAACTGTCCTAACCAAAAAGCCACTTTTATAGTAATACTGCGTGTTTTTGGTATCAGAGACACCAAGACCTGAGTTATCGAGTTGATATATTGTTTGAATACCATTTTTCAAATTTGAAACGCTGTTGCCCGTGTAGTCGTATGAACTAATGACTTCTTCATTTTGACGCTTTACCGATGCCAATTTTCCATTTGAAGTATATTCGAGTTTAAGCTCTTGAATAGGAGTCTCCGTACTGGCATCTTTTAACTGAGTACTAATTTTTATCGTCTTAATTTGATGCTGTTCTATCCGGTCAGCTTCTATTTCCGGGAGTTGTGCAATTTCATCTTCAATTGAAATTTCTGCTTGTGGTTCACCTTCATCTTTGCAGGAGATTAGAGCTGAGGAAATAATAAGAAGAGTGAGTAATTGAGTTTTCATAATGAGTATGGCTTTTTTGAATATAACGGGCTTATTGTCAGTATATTTTACTACCTCTCTTCAATCTCCAACACGACACTCGTTCTCCCCGCATTGATCATTGGATTATAACCGGCTTTCATCAGGAAATCTCCGGAATAGACCTTCTCTGAGTCTAGCGGACTTCTCTTGCCCGGGAAAAGATTGATTTCTTTGACCGTATACTGTTTTTCAGGGTCCAGGCCATTGAATTTAATGGGTTCCTTATCGGTAATTAGCCTTTGCCTCTGGCTTATAAAATAACCGAAGAATACAGCTTTTTCCTTGCTTTCATTTACATACATGACCGCTGAAAAGTCATTCTCATGCGGGTTAACTAGTCGGTATTGGTCACCGTGCCAGATGATTTCTTTAAAACGATCATAATTTTTGACCGCTTGTTTACAGAAAGCTTTTTCATCTTCAGAAAGGTGACTAAATACAATGTCAAAACCTAGTTTCCCCATACTGGCCACATCCACTCTGAATTTGATGGGCTGTTTTCCCCAGTCTGTGACGTGATTACAAGTCACTACGCTCGGGAAAAAGTAAGAGTAATCCCATTGCATAAAAATCCTCTCCAGCGGGTCTGTGTCGTCGCTGGGCCAGAACTCTGTAAAGTATCTCAAAGCCTCATAGTCCCCACGGCCACCGCCGCCAGAGCAAAGCATAATAGGTACTTTGGGGTACTTGGCTCTTACTCTTTCTAAGACCGCATACAGTCCTTTTACATAATCTACATACAGTTGAGACTGCGGAAGCTCCTGCTCGGCCAAATAAGCAGAATAGGCGTTATAAATAACTGCATTACAGTCCCATTTGATAAAAGCCAGCTGTGGGTTCTCTGTAAATAGTTTATCCACTACCCCGAAAACGAAGTCCTGAACTTCAGGATTTGAAAGGTCTAATACCAACTGATTTCTATAGTACACCTCAGGCCTGTCGGGCTGACGAATCACCCAATCAAGGTGCTGCTCGTACAATTCACTTTTGGGGTTTACCATCTCAGGTTCTATCCAGATGCCAAACTTGATACCTTCCTTTGTCGCTTCTTTGACCAAATGCCCAATCCCACTAGGCAGTTTCTTGACGTTTTCCTGCCAGTCGCCAAGGCCAGAACGGTCGCTGTTTCTGGGGTATTTATTGGCAAACCAGCCGTCATCCAGCAAAAACATATCTATTCCCAGCTCTTTGGCGTCTTTGAAAAGACCGGTGATTTTATCTTCATCAAAGTCAAAATAGGTGGCTTCCCAGTTGTTTAAAAGTGTTAATCGCTCTCCCTGGCCGTCTAATACTCTATAATTTCTGGCCCAGCGATGCAGCCCTCGACTAGCCTCGCCGGTTCCATGGTTTGAAATGGCATAGATGAGAGAGGGTGTTTTAAAAACCTGATTGGCAGGAAGAGCATAGGTAGAGCTATACGGATTAATGCCCGCCAGAAATTTGAGATTATCATAGGTGTCTACCTCAAAATCAAGTTTGAAGTTGCCACTCCAGGCCAATTGACCTAAGATAACCTTGCCTTCATTTTCAGAAGCAGGCTGGTCAAAGGATAAGATAAAATTAGGCGACTGCAGCAACATGGCTCTTGTGCCCAGTTTAGAGTCAATGATTTTTCTGCCATTCTCCAGCTTTTCTTCTTTACACTGCATTTCTTTCGCCCAGCGGCCGTGATAGCTGGTTAGGTAGAAATTATCACCCGTGAAATAGAGATCGGCTGATGCATATTTCTCGAGCATTACCGCTCCGTTTTCCTTGTGCTGAATTTCTGTCCACTGTTCTATCACATTCTCAGCTTCCCAGGCTTTATAAACCAGGGTTACATTAAAATCATAAAGCGGATCTTTGAGTAAGATTCGTGTTTCTATACTCGCGTCACTCTGTGGCTTTTGCGAGTGAGATAGATACTTTAATTCCAAAGCAGAATTGCCATCGGCATGTTTCACCTCTATGGCCGGCTCGGTGAGGCTCCATGTGCCAGAGGGCGTATAGGCGGCATTATAGATGCCGTCATTGGCATCATCAAAATGATAAAGAGAAGAAATGGCCTCGTATTCTGAAGAGCTGTGCAAAGGCTCCCCAAAATAAACTGTTCTAAGCCTTCCTTGTTGATCTGTTTTTAATACCAGAGCATGGTCATTGGTGGTAATTGGAATAGTGGCTGACTGGGCAATGGCAAAAGAAGAGACTAGGGAAAGAATATAGATATATGGTCTTTTTAGCAAAGAAATCAAGGTCATTGGAAGAAGATTAAAGAATAGGGTTGAATGATTTTGGGTTTCAATTTATCTTATTTTCCTGATTTCCCTATCCTTTATCGACCATCCATAAATTGTGATGAAGGGATGGGGTAAATGCGTAGATTTTTTGGTTACTCCAAATAATCCAAATCCTTATGAAAGGTCTCGGGCAGCTTGTAGTTGGCGTAAAGAGCTATGGCGAAACAGGTGATACCTGTGATAAGGGCGGCTTGAATGATACTCAAAGAAGCAAGTGAGCCCAGAAAACCATAGAGCATACTGATAGGAATGGCCATACCGCGTACAAAATTCGGGATGGTGGTGGCTACTGTGGCCCGGATATTAGTACCAAACTGCTCAGCTCCCATGGTGATCATGACTATCCAGTAGCCGGTGGAAATTCCCATCAGAATACAAACGGCATAAAAAACGGTGGAGTTTTGGTTATGGAGATTGAGATAGACAATTGAAATGATTAAGCTCAATATTTGAAACAACCCAATGGCCTTTTTACGGCTTTTGAGCTTTTGGCTCACTACACCACAAAGCACATCTCCGCAGGCGAGGCCTGTATAAATAAAGGCTACCGCTTTCCCTGTTGTTATTTCACCTTGAATATTAAGTTCCGTAGCCAGCGAAGGAGCCATTTGCATTAAAATAGTCACCACAAAAAAGACAGGAATGCCAACCAGTAAGCTAAGAATATAGATCTTTCTACTTTGTGGATTTGTGATCAACTTCCAAATATTACCCCGCTCGTGTTTTTGGTCGGCTTTGGCATTTAGAAACATCTCAGATTCAAACGTTCCTATTCGCATCAGTAATAATAAAATGCCCAGTCCGCCACCCACAAAAAAGGCTGTACGCCAGTAAAGGGCATCACCAATAAGGCCGGCCACTACTGCTCCCAGCACGCCCGTGGCAGCCAAAATGGATGTCCCATAACCTCGTATTTTCTGCGGCATGGTTTCGGCTACGATGGTAACACCTACACCAAGCTCACCCGCAAGGCCTACACCGGCCAGAAAACGCAAGGCCGTATACGAGTAAATATCGTTGATAAATCCATTGATAATATTGCAGACTGAGTACAGCAAAATTGACCCGAATAGCACCGATAGTCTCCCTTTCTTATCCCCCAGAATTCCGAAGAAAATACCTCCAAGTAACAGCCCGACCATCTGAACATCAAAAAGGAAGAGACGCATATTATCGAGCGTTTGACCTGAATAGCCCATTTCAGCAAGGCTGCTTTTGCCTATCACCACAAACAGAATAAGGTCAAACGTATCTACAAAGTAGCCCAGAGAGGCCACCAGAAGTAAGAGCAGGGTTGATTTTTTCAAAGGGTTACATGTTTCACGCCACAAAATACAAAGGCCTTTGATAAAAAAAGAAATTGAACATTAGGCTTTGATGTTTCGTTAAGAAAAGAAACCTCAGGCTATGTCAAATACAGACCTTATTATTCCGCAGAGAAGTAGAGATATTGGAGATTTTCTGGTGGGCAGGTTCATACCTTTTGTGCATCAGAGAATGGTGGGCCCGTTTTCGTTTATAGACCACATGGGGCCTACTAATATTACACCCGGAAAGAATTTTGATGTAGACCAACACCCTCACTCTGGTTTATCTACGCTCACCTACTTGCTGGAAGGCGAGATTATGCACAAAGACAGCACAGGTACAGAGCAACGTATCAAACCGGGCTCTGTAAACTGGATGACGGCCGGCAAAGGGGTAACACACACAGAAAGGCAGCCAGATGACCTTCGTGGCAAATCTTACACCATGAATGGTTACCAGATCTGGGTAGCTCTGCCAAAAGATCTGGAAGAAATGGAGCCAGAGTTTCATCATATAGCTGCAGAGGAATTGCCGGTTTGGAATGATGGCGACGCACAATTCAAATTAATAGCTGGAAAAGGATACGGCAGGGAGTCTCCCGTACCTGTGCATTCAGAGCTGTTTATGCTGGAGATCATTACGCAAAAAGACTACGAACTTAGCATTGAAAACGAGCTGGTGGGTGAGATAGGTATTGTGATAGAAAAAGGACAAATAACGGCTTGCGAGAATACCATTGAACCTGGCAATATGCTGGTTTCAAAAACGGAGAATATCTGTAAGCTTAAGATAGCAGCCAATAGTCATCTGCTGCTTTTTGGAGGTAAGCCGTTTCCAGAGAAAAGGTATATCGACTGGAATTTTGTGAGCAGTAGCAAAGAGAAAATTGAAGAAGTAGTAGAGAAGTGGCAAAACAAAGCATTTCCAAAAGTGCCGGGTGATGATACATATGTGCCATATCCACCAAAATCACGTTTGAGGAAATGAAAGTAGAAATAGAACAAAATGGCTCTAAGGGCCGTGCTTTGATAGCCAAAGACGGTGAGGTACTTGCTGAAATGACCTTCTCTATGGCGGGTACAAAGCAATTGATAATTGACCATACGGAGGTTTCAGATCAATTGAGAGGTAAAGGTGCCGGTAAGCAATTGCTCATGAAAATTGTGGAAAAAGCACGGTCAGAAGAGCTTAAAATTATTCCTTTATGCCCTTTTGCGAAAAGCGTTTTTGATAAAGATGAGTCTATTAAAGATGTACTTCGCTCATGATCCCAAAAGAAGTGCCTGAGGAGCTCAAGCCCTATATAAAGAGCATTCCAGAAGAAATTCTAAACATGCTTTCGCATGGAATAGGGGCCTTGTTTTTTCTAGTGGGTGTTCCGTTCTTAATTCAAAAATCGGTTGCGAATTTTTGGTTATTGCTGGGAGTGATCATTTTCGGGATATCCCTGCTCATGGTGTATTTCTCTTCCACGGCTTATCATAGTGTCTATAAACTATTTCTAAAGAAACGTCTTAGAGTTTTTGACCATATCAGTATTTATTTTCTCATAGCTGGCAGCTTTACACCTTTTGTTTTGGCCCATCTGCAGACTTCACTGGGCTGGAGTATTTTGGGCATTATCTGGCTGATGGTTTTGATAGGTGGTGTGTTTAAGTACTTTTTTACTCACCGTTTTAATGTCATTTCCACCCTGGCCTATGTAGGCATGGGCTGCATGGCCTTATTTATCATTACGCCGCTATCCAGAAATATTAGTCCAGAGAGCTTGCAATGGCTTTCCGCAGGTGGTATATCGTACATCATAGGAGTGCCGTTTTACCTCTGGAAAAAACTTCCGTTCAACCACTTCATCTGGCACTTGTTTGTTCTAGGTGGCAGTGTTTCTCATTTTATGGCTGTTTGGTATTTATAATCAGATAATTCTGAGGTAAAATTGCATTCTGCTGTCAAGAATCAAACAGTTAGTTGCAGCCATTTTTGAGTTTACGTATATTGGTTAGAAAAGCTATGAAAACACTACTCTATTTATTCATTTCACTTTGTCTATTTTCATGCCATAATCCCGAGGAAAAGGAAGAAGCGGTTGAAGTCCCGATCGAAGTGGAAAGCCAGGTTTTACAAGAATTACTGACAACAAAAAAGTTAAAAGGTGCGGTTCTGCTCTACAGAAGCTCATTGAAGACATATTACAGTAATGATTTTGACTGGGCTACCACCGGTTTTATACCAGCTTCTACCTTCAAAATTGCCAACTCTATTCAGGCTCTGGAAAATGGTGTGGTTGACTCCGATACTTCAATGTTTTATTGGGATGGCTCACCTCGCTACCTCAAATCATGGGAAGAGGATTTGACTTTCCAGCAGGCATTTCAGCGGTCTTGTGTGCCTTGTTACCAAGAAATTGCAAGAGAAACAGGTGTAAAAAGAATGGACAGTACCTTAAAGAGAATAGGTTACCCAGGGATGGTTTTTGATAGTACCAGTATTGATAATTTTTGGTTGGAGGGTAATTCTAAAATTAGTCAGAAGGAACAAATTGAGTTTCTCAAACGACTGGTCAATAAAGAGCTTCCTGTAGTAGAAAAGACCTATGAGATCATGTCAAAAATCATGCTCATTGAAGAGAAGGATAACTATGACTTATACGGTAAAACCGGCTGGGCACAGCCTTCAGATTCTACTAACATCGGCTGGTTTGTAGGATTTGCGATAACACCTAAAGACACCTTCTATATGGCTACCAATGTACAGCCAGCTGAAGATTTTGATATGAGTAATTTTGGATCGGTGAGAATGGGGGTAAGCCTTGAAGGTCTTGAATCTATTTCGAAATAGGGCGTTTATTTATTAAGCAAAACCAACTTCTCTTAGTATCAGTTTCATGGCAATTACCCGTTAGTAATCATTCCAAGATACGAATACTTTAAAGAACTGGTAAAAAGTGTAAAGTCACTGCTATTAAATATTCTCAGAAGCCTCATTATGAATAAAGCTCCACTCAGCTTCTTTTTTATTGCCTGTGTCTGGCTCCCCGGTGGCGTTAAAAGGGATGTATTCTATTTTCAAGGTACCTGCTTTTACAGAAAGCTGGTAGGTCAATTCCTCATCTTCACTACTATAGGAAGAGCTAAAGTTTGAAACTACAACGGCCTTAAAAGTATAGATTAAGTAATCATGGTAGCCAGAACCTGAAGTACGCTGTGCGGAGATTTTAAACTCATCAAAATTTTCTCCATTGTGAAGCCTTTTAAAGAATTCTGTAGCTCCTAAGCATTTTTCAAATGTCAAATTGATAGGCCCGGAAGATGCTTTACCTGCTCCGGCTGATGCATTTATGTTTACACTATTAATGATAGAGAATTCAAAGTCCTTCAGAATGATCTCATTTAAATGACCTGTCTGGTTAGAAGGACCGTCAACATTAGGACCTGTCACCTTTAGAAAGTATGACTGAGAAGCAGCTACACTACAGGAAAGTAGAATGAATAGGATTGTCAGTTGATTTAATTTTGTTTTCATTTTATTCAATATCAAATGAGTTATTATTTAGGACGTAGCTCCATTCTACAGACTGAGAATCACTCACGGCTCCACTATTGTCGTATTCATACAGAGTTCTTTTGATGGCTCCATATTCTAGCGTTACGGTGTAGATAACTTCACCATCTGAAGGAGAATCAGCCTCAATGGCAATATTTGAGATAACGGCAAGTTTTAGTTCGATCTTTTCTTGATATTTAAAGTTCTCAGGATTCTGTGATCCTCCAGTCGTATTTGAACTCCCAATGGCTATTATAATGTCTAGAAAATGATCGCCACTACACAATTTTTGATATAAACCGGGAATGGCCGTAGAGGCTATAGTCTTGAAGGTGAGAGAATTACCCGATGCTTTTCCTGATGAAAGACCTAATCCTCCCTGAGTTCCAAAATATACATTATTTGAAGTGCTGAAACTTAATTGTGAAAACTCAATAGCATCAACATCATCAAAGTGGCCATTTAGGGTTTCACCCGGAATTTCATCAGACTTTGGACTATATAAGTAGTACTCTAGTGAGTTTACTGTATTAGGTTTTTCTGTTTGAGGTACATCCTCAAAGGGAAAAAGAAAAGGAATTAAAAAAAGAACTGAGCTAAAAAGTTTAGTCTTCATTCGTTTAAAGTTTTAAATGTGTTGAATCTGACGCATAAGCCTTTGGGTGCATATAAGTGCCTTTCTCATGGTCCGGCTTTTCTACCGAAACCTTCACACGGTTTTGCTGTGCATATGGGTCATTTCTGACTCCGGTCACTTGCCAGCTCACTTCTACATTTGGCTTATCGGTCTTGATTTTGAAATGATTGCCCTCAATTTTTTCGGCAATAATGGCTTGTGCAAACTCGCCTATTGGCGTTAGTTGGTATCTGAAGTCCATATTAAGAGCATCAAAGTACTCTGGCAGCTCTACCAATGCATTCCCATTTTTATCTGTTAAGATGTTTCCATTGTAGATATTCATCATGTCAGGACTTTCTACAAAGCTGTGATAGAGGTATTTATTCTCCGGGTCTAATGGATGGTCAATTTTAAATGTTCCTGAGCCTTTGGCAATAGATCCTGTAATAGTGACATCACCATCAAATAGAGTATTTCCTTCAATTTTTACGGCTGTACCAGAACTAGACCCACGGCCGTTTACTTCAAATGCATAGGGGTAACCTCTATTTTCCAGATAGAGTTTGGCACTGTTATTTCGCGTGCTGGTGCCTATCAAAACCTGCTCTTCCAGGTCTGCTGTTTCTGAAAGTACAGTGCCACCGTAGACCACCAGCTTGGTATCTTCATTCGCATCGATAGCGGTTTCTAAAGAGCCGATGGTAATACCTCCCTGAAAAGAAGCGTCGCCACTTTTTAAAATCACCAAAGCATTGGATCTTATGCCATTGCCGGCTCCATCACCCACTCCGTTTCCCAAAACAAAAAGTCGGTCCTGGGCTTGCCAGCCCCAAGGGTTATAGCCGGTATAGCCGGTGGTGTCTGCATAGGAGCCAAGCACTACCTCTCCATAGCTGTAGGCTTTATTCCATGTTCCCATGGCTACACTTGAGGCACCTAGAGCCTGATTGTCTCTTCCTACCGCTATAGCACCCCAGCCGTCTACAAAATTACCGGCACCCAAAATTGACGAGTAGTAAGATCCATCACTGATGATATTATTTAAACCAAATGCCACTGAGTGTACACCCTGATTAAAATTATAGGCTCCCATACTCACGGTTCCTTCTCCGCCGGCATAGGTCCCCTGACCAATGGAGATACTGTAATCTGCTACTGCACTGGCATTTTCACCAATGGCTATCGTGGCAATCTTATTGGCTATAGAGTTGATGCCTCCGGCAATAGAGGCCTCGCCACTGGCCGTGGTATTGGTTCCGTAGCTAAAGGAATTTTTGCCTGTGGCAGATCCACCACCCATTGATATACCTTGGCCGTAAGACAAGATAGAGAGACATATTGAGCAAAGTAGTAGTATTTGTTTCATGTGTATTGGGTGCTAAGTTTTTCACTTATCCATTTGAGAAAAGAGATGGTAGTTGGGCCTTTATAACCTGCGATTTTCTTCTGGGTACTTTTATTCTGCTATTGTCTTTGAGCTTTAGGCTTAGTCTTTTGATATCATAACTCCGTACCATAGAAATGTTTACGAGTGTAGATCTATTTACCCGAAGAAAGGTTTTGGTATCTAACCAATCTTCAAAAGCTTTTAGATGGTATGCTGAGAGTACTTTTTCCCCATTTTTTAGATATAAGTAGGTGTAGTTTGACTCCGCTACCAGCTGCCCAATGGTTTCAGGATGGTGGGTTTTAAAAATTTTGGGTTGTGTTTTCATGGCTATAATTAAGGTATACCAAAGTTCAACACATTAGATTCTCTTGTCAATCACCCTACAGGGTGATTTTTAAGGACATCCTGTACCTATTTCAGCCCTGAAAACTGTGCTTGTTTGAGCCACAAATCCGGGATTCATTGAGATAGATTTTCCTGCTCTTAATAAGACGTTTGAAGGAACTATGATATCCCCATTTGCTTCAATGGTCTCATTGGCCACTAATTCTGTCAAATCCGTATTTCCGTTATCTAAATCTGAAACGATGAGGATTTGTGGGGCATCAAAACCCTGATGCTCATAGGCTCCTAAGTCTACAATAGCGGTGGGTAGCCCACTGTCATTGAAAATGCGAGAAAGCCCGGCCAAATCTAAAGATACACTTACAGAATCATTGCTTCCTTTGTCTGCCACAAGCGAACAATTTTTTAAGCTGAAATCCCCATCAGAACTAGGACTGTTTAAGGGGTTAATTTCATAGGCAAATTTTGGGTTTACCGAAGGAATATTACCGTTAGTATTATCATTTATGTCTTCTCTCATACTGTATGAAATAGTGGTAGTTCCTCCACTAGAAGTGATAATATCTCCACCCGTTCCGAGGTGATCATTGGCCCAGAAAATAGAATTAGAAACCTCCATTAAGCCATCATTATTATAAAGAGCCGAAGCCTGAAATGCCTTATTTCCTGAGAAGGTGCCATTGACAATTTTGACCATAGCCAGGCTTCCGTCTGAGTTTACATTGCTAATACCTGCCCCGGTACTAGGGATCTCATTTCCCGTAACCTGACAACCCTCACATATGAGTGTGGCCTCGGAACTCAGAAAGGCGATGTTACGTACTGCATTCCCGTCTGAACCTCTGAATTTAGAATTGGTGATTTCGGCTGTAGCCACACCCCCTCCACTGCCATCGTTTTCGAGACAAGAACCACTAAAGCCAGCTGAATTGTCAAGGAAGTCGCAGTTTTCAATAGTTACAGCGTTCGTATTGCCTCCAAAAACTGAGGAGTAGATTCCTGCACCGCTGCTTTCTGAATAGTTATTTCTAAAAATACAGTTTTTGACCTTTAGGTCATGATCACTATATCGGGCATAGTTAAGAATTCCTGCTCCGTTTCTTCCTTTTACACCACCTGCACCAGAATCAGAATTGCCCTTCTCAATACTAAAACCATCAATCAGGCTGGAGTTTTGTGCCTGTGTTAGTTCAACTACATTTATGGAGTTGTCAGAGCTATCGCCTTTAACGCCAATATCTCCACTAAGTATAGTTTCATTTAATATGAAATCTCTTTGACTCAGATCAAAAGTAGGAGACTCCACGCCTGCAAAGCCACCAAAAAGGTGCGTGTTGGTGTCCAATTTAAAGGATACCCATCTACTGGCAGACTCCGTAGGGTAATAGGTACCGGCAGCTACCCAGATACTGTCTTCTGATTGGCAAGAATTAGAGGCATATATGGCCGCTTGAAGGTTTCCAAAAGCTTTAGACCAGCTAGAGCCATCACCGGCAGCAGCTCCTTCTTTCACATAAAGGATTGAGTTGCTGTTTCCACCAAACTCAAAGGCTCCAATATCGGGATTGCCTGTACGAGGATTTCCCCACAGATCGGTAGATGGGGCACCAGAAGTAGTTCCTGCATTGATGAGCGGAGAGCAGTGTGTAAGTCTGGCATCAGCAAAAGCCGTGCTATCTGAATTATACACTAAGGCATTAACTACATTGGGTTTGATATCACCAGACAGGTTACCGTTTGTAGTGATGGTTCGATGTTCTATATGACAGTTTTGAAAATCAGCTGTAGCTGCATTCAGCCCAATAGAGTTTTCGAGTTCATCAGGATTGCTGGACCAGCTGTTATTGGTATAAATCAACGTATTGAGCAAGTCTGAATGCAGTGAGCCTCCTGTACTACGGATATAGATTCCCCCACCATATCGGGCGGCATTTGAGACGACCGAGTTATTGGTAATTTTTAGGTTATGGGCACCCGAGTTGATAATCATAAATATGCCTCCACCGTACGACCCAAATCCACTACAGTAGTTTTGAGTAACGGCACAATTGACCATTTCGAGATCGTGCAGTTCACTAAGATTGGCAAAAAGAACCCCTCCGCCTGAGCCATTTAAAACAGAATTTTTATGAAGTATTGTATTTGATATTTTGACTGAAGTCAAACCCGTACTTTCACCGAAGGTACTTATTCCACCACCACCGCGTAAAGCCGTGTTCTCGTAAATTTTGCAATTGGTGATTTCAGCAAAAGAAGTCTCATTGAATTCTGCTTTGACTATCACGCCTCCGCCGTATTGTTCCTCTACAATACTGACGCCGGCATCTCTGTCTGCTCGCCCTCCTGTGATGTAAAATCCATCAAGGGATGTTGCCCAACTTGTGTTAATAAATTTCACAAGGTGGTAGTGGTAATTATTACCGTCTAAGATGGTCTTATTCTTGGTCCAGTCACGTTCTGAAAGCAAAGACTCTGTGCCATCAAAACCACCATAAACGTTAACGCTATCCGGAATGACAAAGGAGGTAGACCTAGATCCTCCCGGAGTATAACTATTTTGGGCAACCCAAACCTCAGTTCCTTTATCACTTGCGTTCAAAGCACTAGACAGGTCGGTAAAAGCATCCATCCAATTAGCTCCATTCTGGTCTCCCGTGGCGTTTTTGTCAACATATAATCGGGAAGTGAATTCATAAGCTCCAATATCTATCAAGGCGGCATTTACTCTATGATTTGAATTCAGGTCATGAGATATGGAGGAGGCAAAAGAGTTTTGGCCCGCATTTATAGCCGCAGACCCAAACTTTAAGCTGAAGTCGTTTGAGGCGATATTTTTAAACTTTGGATCTCCCGTAGTATTGCCATTAGTGCCGGAAGTAAAGCCGGCACCCGTATAATCGCTAAGAAGATTATTGAAGGCGTTTGAAATAGAACCCGATGATATGTCAGGGCCGGAGCTGGCAGAGTTTTGATAAAATATATTATTATAAAACTCTTTTTGACCGCTTCCGGCGTTTCTAAATCCACCTCCTGATGTAGCTGTACTATTATTGACAAATGTACAGTTGATAACCTGCCAGTTAGTAGTAGACTCGGCAAATATGGCTCCGCCCGAGTCATCAGAGAAATTATTAAAAAATAATGAGTTCTTCACCAGGATATTACTTCCGCCGGCAATTGAACTTCGGGCATTGATGGCTCCGCCAAAAATCAAGCTTTCATTGCCATCAAAAATACAATGCGAAATACTGAGGTGGCCTTCCTGAATCCTGATGGCTCCCCCCAGATAGGCTCTGTTTCCTTTAAATTTACAATCCTCCAGCAGCAAGGTGTCGTTTGTGTTGGAGAAGAATATAGCCCCTCCCCAGATGGTAGGAGCATCAATAAGCTCCTTACCACCGTTTCTGAAGGTCAAGGCCTTAAAGGAGCATTGGTCCGAAATGTAGAAGAGGTTACCGTCAAAGTTCAAGCCATCAATTATGGTATTGCTCATGCCATTTCCTAGTATGATAAGAGGCTCTTGAATACTAATTTGTGAGTTGAGCAAAATTGGATTTCCATTGGTGCTGGCCGAAAAGATAATCGTATCACCGCTGCTCACCTGATTCACAATTATATCACGCAAACTACCTGCACCACTGTCGTTAGAGTTGTTCACCGTATGTATGGTAGCAAAAGAAACTCCGGCAAAAACGAATTGTGTAAGGTGTAAAAGAAGTAGCGTTTTGTGATAAGATTTCATGACTTTTTTAGGCGAGTTAAAAGGGTCGCGTAGTTTCATTCAAATTTCTGATCTGAAGGCCTTTCTGTCAATCACCCTAACGGGTGATTTTTTTATAAAGCGGCTGCCATTAAACAGTCTTTTGTGTTTATATTGAGCCTTATAGCCACATATTGCAGAAATGAAGACCCAAATTGTACTGGTAGAAGATGACGCTGTGGTGATGGACAGCGTACGGCAACTTGTAGGCTTTCAAGATGATATGGAAGCTGCCGGAGAATTTAATTCTGCTGAGGCTTATCTTGAGCAATTGAAGCATAATTCTCTCCCTCAAAAGCACATTGTTTTATTAGATATTGGATTGCCGGGTATGAGTGGGCTGGAGGCTATCAGCTCTATAAAAGAACTGGGAGATGTGGATATCATTATGCTTTCTACCTATGAAGAAGAGGACAAAATACTGGCTGCTTTAAAGTCGGGAGCTACCTCTTACATTTCTAAGCGTGCAGGGCTAAAAGCCATCTTAGAAGGTATTCATATTGTGAAAAACGGAGGGGCGTACCTTTCCCCTCGGATTGCCCGTGAAATTGTAAATCATTTTGCTCCCTCTGCTGAAAAAATAGAGCTACCACAACGGCAAAAAGAGATACTTACGAAACTGGCCGAGGGCTCATCTTATAAGGAAATAGCCGAAGAGCTTCATATTTCTGTAGAGACTGTACGCTCACACGTCAAAAAGATGTACAGACTGTTGCAAGTCAGTAACAAAACAGAGGCCATCAAATTATTAAATAATAGAGGAATCCGCTAGCCTATGTACAGACTCCTCTCCCTCTTCTTTCTAAGCTATTTTCTATTTTCCTGTGCCAGGGTTTCAAAGGAAGAAAAGGAGCGATTGCGGCCTATAAAGGAGGAAAAGGAACCTGAAGCCAACCTCTATTTTAAGAGCTTTAATACGGCTGATGGCTTATATTCCTCTGAGCTTGGCAATGTCTTCACAGACCGTTTCGGGCTGGTTTGGATATCGTCTGGCAAAGGTATTTTCAGGTTTGATGGCAATAGTTTTACCCCATTTTTTGATAATCTGGAAAAGGGAATTCACCTCAGTGGTACCTGTTCTTTCCTGGAGGATGAAAAGGGTGTTTTGTGGGTATTTTCGGGTAAGGGCTTTCTTCATTTTTTTGATAGATCAAAAGAGGCTTTTATACCTGTAAAGACAAACCTGGAGAGTGGATGGATAACCCCGAGGCCTTTGATACTTGAATCTGCCTCTGAAACAGAACTTTGGCTTGGTGGCTATGGCGGAATCCAGCGTTTCAATAAAGAAACTGGAGAATCTGAGGTCTTTAAACTTGAAGAAATACGTTCTCCTGAATGGCCACATGAAGAGAAGGTAAGGGCTGAGGTTTTGCAGAAAGACAAAGAAGGTAATTTCTGGATCGGTACCAGAAAGTTTGGATTGATCAAGTTTGACCCTGCTACTCAAAAATTCGACTACTTAAGGTTTAGAGATGAGTTCTATTTCTATGCATTAGACGATTGGTGCACAGACATTGAAATGGATGAGGATGGTATGTTTTGGGTGTCTGATTTTGACCGAGGATTAATTCATTTTGACCCTTACACGGAGAAAATAATTGACTTTATTGAGCCAGGAAAAGATGTCCGTCCGGAAGGAAACGTTCATATCTATGATCTTCTGAAAGAAGGGGATCATTTGTGGCTTGCCACAGAAAGTCACGGTCTTATACTTTTCAATACCAAAACCCGGAAAATTGAAAAGCATTTCAATACCTCTAATTCAAGTTTACCCTTTAATCAGGTAAAGGCTCTTGAAAGAGATACTCAAGGGAACTATTGGGTGATTGGCAATCAATTGGCCGTGGGCTCTCCTATGTTCTACAGTTTTGAAACGCATGCTTTGAGTGATGCCAATCTTTCCGTTTACGAATTAGCGAAGTCTGACAAAGGTGTTCTCGCCACCTCTCAGGAAGGACTCTTTGAGTATGACGCCCATAAAAAAACGCTTACCAAAAAACTTGACGGTCAAACTTATGGAATCTATGAATCACCGGATAAAGAATACTGGGTAGGGGAAAGTAGAGTCACCAAAATATTCTCAGAAGACTTTAGAAAGGTCAATAAATCCTACGCCTATGAACTTGAAATAGACTCCCTTTTCAGTCGTTTCAGGATGTCAAGAAGGATTAATGAAGATTCAAATGGTCAGCTTTGGATACTGGATAACTGGAACAGACTAAAAGTGGTCAATCCCAAAACCAATCAAATACAATACATCTTTGATCTGGTACAAGACCCCGAGAGTAAACGATTTATACAGTCGCAATGTGTGCTGGATATTCCCGAGACCAATGAAGTGCTGGTAGGAACAGATCTGGGGCTGGCCAGAATCAATAAAGATGACCTGAGCCTTCAGTGGGTGAAGGGCAGCTCGGTACTTCAGGAAAGTGTAAGCTACCTTTATAAAGATTCATCAGCTCAGATATGGGCGGTTATAGGTGGAGAGATTTTTCAGATTGACCTTGAAAAGGGCCTAGCGAATGCCCTTCGATTTACAGATAGGGAAAATTCAGACAGTTATAACTGGATTGTGGAGCAGCCACAAGGGGTTTATTGGATCCAGAGTTCTTCAGGAATCATTAAATATGAAAGTGGTAAAACCTCTATTTTCCCGAATACCAATTTTAGCGAAGGTAGTTTGATTAAGCCTTCGCCGGTAGCTGTCTCTGGTGGCAAGATCTATTATGGAGGTGAAAACGGAATCACTGTTTTTGATCCCTCTCTGGTAGTAAAAAGCTCCGAGCCACCCATCATGAATCTGGACTGGGTGAAAGTGCCTTTCAAAGACCAGAACGGCATATTAAAAGACTCTACCATACAGGCCAAAAGCCTCACTTCCCTGGCTATCAAACATTTTCAGAATCGGGCAGCCTTTAAGCTAAGTGGCATCCATTATAAAGAACCTCTGCTTAATAAAGTGAGGTTTATGCTGGATGGCTATGATGAAGATTTCATAGAAAAAGAAAACTTCTGGGAAGTCTATTACACCAATCTGGAGCCCGGTAATTACACCTTTAAATATCAGGCTTCTAACAGTGATGGTGTTTGGTCAGAGATCAAGGAAATGAGTTTAAGAATTTACCCTCCTTGGTACGCTACTTGGTGGGCTTATCTACTCTATCTGGTTCTGGTTATAGCCACCATTTATTTATGGATTAGGTACCAGGTTTACCTTAAGCTACAGAAATATAAAGCTACTGAGGAGGTGCGTACTAGTATTTCTGCAGACTTGCATGATGATGTAGGCTCTCTTCTGGCCGGCCTATCCATGAAATCTGAGCTGATGGCCATGGGTATAAAGGAGGTGGAAACTGAAAGCCTGAACAGTATTAGCGATATGGCAAGAGATGCCATGGAAAGAATGCGAGATACGGTTTGGGCCATAGACTCCAGAAAAGATAAGTACGAAAACCTGATCAGCCGTATGAAGTCTTTTGCAGAGCAAAATCTCCCCGAAAAAGGCTTCGACTTTAAATTTGAAACAAAAGGAATAGAGGAGCAGACATTTATCAATCCGTTGATTCGTCAAAATCTGTATTTGATCCTCAAAGAGGCTATTACCAATACCTTAAAACATTCTGACGGTAATCAGGTGACAGTTCATATGGAGAAAGAAGGCTCAAAACTGCAATTGAAAATTGCCGATAATGGCAGTAAAAAAGAATCTTCAAAATCTGACGGATTGGGATTGAGCAATCTCAAAGCAAGAGCCCATAAAATAGGAGGAAGTCTTCGTCAATACTATGAAAAAGGCTTTGTGGTGGAGGTGAATGCTCCGTTATCCTAAGTTTTACCGTTTTCGATATTTCAATTAATTAACTCTTACGATTATGTTTAAGGGGTTGATAATTAACTTATTAGGTATATTATGGACTAACTATTTATATTACTTCTGAAAAAATTTAAATTAATCTGTAACCTTTCTTTGGTAAGCCAGTTTACCTAGACAATAACTCAAAACGAAAAGCTATTGAACGTACTCTCTGACAATCATATCATGCTCGGCGTAAAAGCCGGCGATCTCGGTAAAATGGGGTTGCTGTTTGATCGTCATCACAAGGCTCTCTTCGGTTTTGTTTTTCGAATGACCGGTGAGTTTAACCAAAGCGAGGATATCGTTCAGAATGTGTTCTATAGGATGATCAAATACAGGCACACCTTCACCGGTAATGGAGAATTTAAAACCTGGATGTATCACCTCACCAGAAACCTTCTGAAAGATGGTTACTCGCGAGCCAAAAAAGTAGAGTATAGTGATGAACTGGAAGGTCTGGCCGTAACTGAAGTAGAAGATTCTGCTGAATTGCAGCTGGAGAAACAACAGGAAAAAGAAAGGCTGAATGAAGCTCTGCAACTGCTCAAAGAAGAACACAGAGAAGTGTTGATTTTAAGCAAATATCAGGAGCTCAGCTATAAAGAAATTGCTGAGGTAATGCATACATCAGAAGGCAATATCAAGGTGAAAGTCCACAGGGCAATGAAAGAATTAAAGGAAATCTATTTAGGCAAGACAGTATGAGTTTAAGTAAAAAAGACATGCAGGAAGCCTTAATCATTAACTTCATAGAAGGCAGATTAAGCGAAGAGGAGAAGTCAGCATTTTTAGCTGAAGTAGAGAAGTCTGCAGCATTTAAAAAGAATCTGGAAGAAACACAGACACTATGGGCAGAAATGGGTGCCATTGAAATACCTGAGCCAAGTGCTGCCTTACTGATGAATTTTGAGACGCAGCTGGTAGAGGAAATGGAGAAGGCAAATAAGTCTGATTCTATTGACATCATCGCTAAACTTAAAGCTCTTTTTGCTCCGCAATCAAAGCTCGGATGGGCATACGGCTTGGTACTTATTGGGCTGGCCAGTATGGTGGGCTTTTATGTAGGGCGTGGGTCTCAGAAGCAGGTAGCATCTACTGATAAAGTGGAGCAGTTGAGCCAGGAAATGGAAGAAATGAAGCAGCTTATGATGATCTCCATGCTTGAGAACCCGATGGCTTCTGAACGTATGAAGGCGGTCTCCTACACCAAGGAGATAGATGAAGTAGATGAACAGGTGATTAATGCCTTGATGACTACGCTGAATCAAGACGAGAATGTGAATGTTCGTCTGGCCACTTTAGAGGCTTTGGTAGAGCTTTCTGATCATCCTAAGGTTCGTGAAGGGCTGGTGCAGTCTATTGTACATCAGGAGTCGCCGCTGGTGCAGGTAGCTCTGGCAGATGTGATGGTACAGCTGCAGGAAAAAAGATCTGTGAAGCAGATAAAAGAACTACTGAAGCAAAATGGCCTGAATGAAACGGTCAAAGAAAAACTGGAAGAAACTATTACAGGGCTGGAGGTTTAAGATCAAAGGTCCATCATTACTCAAATACAATTATGAAAAAGCTAAAATTAATGTTGATTGCCGGAGCCCTGGCTGCCTGCCAGGCCGCTCCTGCCCAAAAGCACTCCCATGAGGAGCACCTCAGTAAAGAATTCAAGGTAAACCCTGAAAGTACCCTTGCGATTTATAATGTCTATGGCAGTATAGAAATAGAGGGTTACGACGGAAACGAAGTCATTCTGGAGATTGATAAATCAATTAAAGCCCGAAATGAGCAAGACTTAAGAGAAGGTCTGGAAGAATTTAAGTTCAATATAGATCAGCAGGACGACAGTCTGATTGTGTACATCATAGAGCCTCGAGATTCCAGACCAGGTATTCAGTATCAAAGAAGATACATGGATGAGGTACACTACCGCTATTTTCTTGATTTCAAAGTCAAAGTACCGTACGACATGAATGTAGTCACCAGCACGGTGAATAATGGTGAGCTGAAAATCTCAAAGGTACATGGCCAGATCAAAGCCTTTAATGTCAATGGCGGTATTCAGTTGACCGATATCAGAGGTAAAACTGAAGCCAGAACGGTCAATGGTGATGTAGATATTACCTATGACCGATTGCCCTCGGGCGACTCAAAATATTACACTCTTAACGGAGATCTCACGGTGGTTTATCCTGATAACCTCTCTGCCGACTGCGAGTTTAAGAGCATGAATGGTGAGTTCTACACCGATTTTGTAGACTTTAAGGCCTTGCCTACTACGGTGAGTCAAAGCATGGATAGGCATAAAAACTCTGTAAAATACAAGGTAAATGCCAATACCAAAGTCAGAATTGGAAACGGCGGCCAGTCCTTAAAATTTGAAACAATGAATGGGGATATTTTCCTCAAAAAACAGTCTTAATACTTTAACACAGATACAATTATGAAAAAGCTAAAATTATTCATCCTGGCCGCATTGAGCTCCTTTTCGGTTCAGTCTTTTGCCCAAGGTGATCTTATGAATATTAAACTTTCCAGACCTGGTGATGAGGGTTTACTGAAAGTAGGTTTAGTCACAGGATCAATAACCGTAGAGGGTGCAGATATCAACGAGGTAAGAATAGTTTCGTCATTGAAAAAAGACACTTACACCGAAGAAAAAAGAAGCAATGGCATGAGAAGGATCGCTGCCGGTGATAATTATGAAATCTCGGCAGAAGAAAGAGACAATACGGTCTCAGTACGTGCCGGAAACCCAAACAAAAAGATTCAGCTGAAGATTATGGTGCCCAGAAACTTCAATCTGAAACTAAGCACAGTAAACTCCGGAGATATCTCAGTAACCAATGTGACCGGGAATATGGAACTCGGTAATGTCAATGGCGATATCTACATGAAAAATGTAGGAGGGGCCGCAGTGACCAATACGGTAAACGGTGACATCATTGGAACTTTCAAAGCAGTGACAAATGACTCACCGATGGCCTTCACCACACTAAATGGTGATGTGGATGTCACCTTCCCGAAAAACTTCTCGGGTGATATCAAAGTACAAAGCCAAAGAGGTGATATGTATACCGATTTTGATATGGACATGAGCCTTTCAAGTCCCGAGGTAAAACGTACAGAAATAAACGGTGTACAGAAGTTTCATAAAGGAGGCTGGACCCGCGGAAAAATCGGGAACGGTGGCTCAGAAATTATGATGAAAACCATGAATGGAGACATCCTGATCCGAAAAGCTAAATAACATTCCTACAGCCACTTTAAGTCGTCAATTTAAAGTGGCTGTTCTATTTTCTTGTTCTTAATTAATTGATTTTCAAAAAGATACATTTAAGTCTTTTTAAGACTTCTATTGCCAAGACTTTCGTCTGAATCCGCAAAATTGCAACTTCTCATTACTTACTAAGACTATTACTTAAAGCTATTACCATTTATGAAATTCATTTCGTCAATCCTTATTTTACTTTTACTATCTCTCAATCTTTACAGCCAGGAAAACATTTCAATTGAGGATATCCCAAAGAAAAAATACACCACAAAAAAGCTGGAATCGGGCTCTATCAAACTCGATGGTATACCAGATGAAGCAGAGTGGGATCAGGTGCAGTGGGGAGGTGGTGACTTTTTGGGTTACAGGCCTTTTGAAGGAAAGGAGCCGAGTTATCAGACCAAGTTTAAAATCATTTATGATGAGAAGTATCTTTATGTGGGCTATCGCTGTTACGATGCCGAGCCGGATAGTATAGTGCAGCGGATGAGCCGCCGCGATGAATTCCCGGGAGACTGGGTAGAGATTAATATTGACAGTTATCATGATTTGAGGTCTGCCTTCTCGTTCACCATTTCAGCTTCCGGCGTGAGAGGAGACGAATTCATTTCTAATAACGGAAATAATTGGGACGGCAGCTGGAATCCCATCTGGCAGGCAAAAACCAATATTGATGAAGAAGGCTGGACTGCTGAAATTAAAATTCCTCTCAGCCAGTTACGTTTTGGCAAGAACCCTGATAAGGTATGGGGTTTTCAGGTGCAACGTATACTCTTCAGAAATCAGGAAAGATCTACCTGGCAGCGTATTCCACAGAGTAGTGGCGTTTGGGTGAGTGGTTTTGGGGAATTGCATGGCCTGGAGCATGTAAAACCACAGAAACAAATTGAACTGGCACCCTACACCGTTGCTAAAACCGAAAGAGGACCTGCAGAGGCAGGCAACCCCTTCAAAACCGGAAAAAGTAGCAATATCACTGCAGGTATAGACGGCAAAGTGGCGGTCACCTCAGATATGATTCTTGACTTCACCATAAACCCTGATTTTGGGCAGGTAGAGGCAGATCCATCGCAAGTGAGAATTGATGGCTTCCAGAATTTCTTTCAGGAAAGACGACCGTTCTTTGTAGAAAGCAGAAACATCTTTGAGTACGATTTAACCGGCTCAGCAGCTGGTGGAGATTACGATTCAGATCTTCTTTTTTACTCCAGAAGAATAGGTGGTTCACCACATTCTTATCCAAGTCTGGGGTCTAATGAGTACGCCGATGTACCCCAAAATACTTCTATTTTGGGAGCCGCAAAGTTTAGTGGAAAGAGCAAAAATGGATGGAGTATTGGTCTTCTGGAAAGTGTAACTCAGGAAGAGGTGGCCACCATAGTGGGTGAAGGCACTGAACGCACAGAAATAGTGGAGCCACAGACCAATTATTTCGTAAGTAGAGTGCAGAAAGATATCAACGGTGGTGAGACAGTCATTGGTGGAATTCTAACAGCAGTAAACCGAAAAGGAAACCTGGGAGACTTGCTTCATGATGATGCTTTCAGTGGTGGTATTGACCTTCTACACTATTGGAAAGAAAGAACCTATTACATCAAAGGCTCCGCCATTTTCAGTCATGTCAGGGGCTCAGAGGAGAAAATTTTAAATACCCAGAGGTCTTTTGAGCACCTTTTTCAGCGACCAAACTCAGACAGATTATCGGTAGACCCCACGCGTACTTCATTGACCGGTACGGGAGGAACCATCAGAGTAGGAAAAAGCGGAGGTCAGGGTAAAGGAGATAAAGGACGTGTATTCAATTTTGATACCGGAGTAACCTACCGTTCACCAGAGTTAGAGTTGAATGATATCGGTTTTATGCAAACCGCCAATGAGATCAATCATTTTACCTGGATGGGATTACGCTATCCTAAATCTTTTGGGAAATTCAGAGCTGCCCGCCTTAACTATAATCACTTTGTCAAATGGGATTTTGATGGTAAGCTGCTTTTCCAATTGTTCAATGTAAATGCACACGCTACTTTTCTGAATAACTGGAGCATCGGTAGTGGCTTAAACTGGAATACCTATGATGTCTCAAATAATGCACTTCGTGGCGGAATGTCTCTTAGAAGGCCATCTGGTATAGGTCAATGGGGATACATAAACACAGACCAGCGTAAAAAAGTACAATTTTTCATGAATGGTAATTATTTCATTGGGTCAAAAAGTGTAATCAAATTTATGGGACTAAATGGTACTGTATCTGCCCAGCCTATTGATGCCATGAGTTTGAGTATTTCAGCTGGTTATAATACCTCATACCGTAAGCAGGATCAGTATGTGGGTCAGGTGAGTTTTGCAGAGCAAACCAGAACCATTGTGAGTTCTGTCAGTCAAAATACCTGGCGTTACACTTTTAGGTTGAATTATAATATCACTCCTGATTTAACGCTCCAATACTACGGACAGCCATTTATCACCAGACCAGAGTACAGTAATTACGCATATGTCAGTGACCCATTGAATAAGAGTTATGATGATCGTTTCTATCAGTTTAGCTCAGATCAGATTAGCGAAGTAGATGGAGAGTTTAGAGTAGATGAAAATCGTGATGGTAAGATTGATTATACCTTCGGCAATCCCAATTTTAACTTTATGCAGTTCAGGTCTAATCTTGTAGCCAGATGGGAGTATATCGCAGGGTCTGAATTATACCTGGTATGGAGCCAGGGCAGTACGCCAGACACGGGAGATTATATGAACCAAGGACTTAATGAGAACCTATTTGATAATCTCTTTGGGCAGCAGGCCAATAACATTTTCCTGGTCAAACTAACTTATCGTTTCCTGAAATAAGAGCGTTTCTTAAACCGCATTTTATACAGTTCCGTTTATCAAGTACAGCCACTTCAGTTTTGAAGTGGCTTCTTTTTTTAAACAAAAAACAGTTTAGAATTCTTCGATTGGTAAAAGCCGGGAGTCTGCGAGGGCTGCAGTTCGGTGTCCTGCGATTTTTAAATAATCTTTGTTTTGAGCAAAAGCCATAAACTGCTCCACAGAGGCATGTCTAAGTATTAGAACCATATCCCATTTTTCAAATTCAGGACCGATCAGAAAGGGTCCACCCTTTCCTTGCAAAATAATTTCACTTCCGGCTTCTTTCAAAAAAGGCAGAGTAGCCTCCATATATTTGTCATAAGCGTCTTTTCCTGTGATAGGTTTCTCTGGAGCCAGGTGAGGCAAACCTTCATAGTTGGCTTCCTCATTAAATTTAAGCAGGTTTAGCATGAGAAAAGGGCCTTTGATACCTCTGAGAAAAAAGGCCTTCCCAGCTACAGGGCTAGCATCTATGTAAGATTTATTCATGATTTCTAAATGTAGATTTCTTAACAATTTCGCGAGAAAATCGCAGGGCTCAAAGCAAACTTTTCGTACTCCAAATTATTCGTGTTAATTTAACACTTATAAACCTATTGAATATGAAATTTAACTCTATTCTCAGTCTGGCGGTCATAGCCTCCGGTCTGTCCATACTCTCATGTGAGCAAGAAGAAGACCTTTCCAATCTTCCCGCCTTAAAAACTGTGTATCAAGATGCCTTAAGGTAGGCTCGGCGGTAAATCCGGCTATTGTGAACGGTGAAGATTCTGCTAATCAAGCTATAGTTTTGGAGCAATTCAATACCGTTACGGTGGAGAACGTCATGAAGGCAGCTTTGATAAATCCGGAGCCTGGAGTATTCAATTTTGCCCCGGCAGATGAATATGTCGCTTTTGCAGAGCAAAATGATCTGTTCACCGTTGGTCATACTTTGGTATGGCATAACCAGTGTCCAGATTGGTTTTTCAAAGATGCCAATGGTCAGCCTAATACTCCAGAACAACAGAAAGAACGGCTTCGCCAACACATTGAGACTGTAGCGGGTAGATATGCCGGTAAAGTAGATGCCTGGGATGTGGTCAATGAGGTCATTGACAATGACGGAAGTTACAGGCCTACCACTTGGGTCAATAGCATTGGCAGTGGAGATGAATTGGTCAAATTAGCCTTTAGTTATGCGGCTCAATATGCTCCCAATACAGAGCTGTACTATAATGATTTCAATGCCTGGCGACCGGAAAAGGTGCAGGGGATTGTAAGAATGGTGAAGATGCTGAAGGAGGCAGGAATCAGAATTGATGGAGTGGGTATTCAGGGACACTGGGGCCTGAATTATCCTAAAAACGAATACATAGAAGCAGCGATAGATGCCTATGCTGCGGCAGGGGTTAAAGTAATGATTACCGAGCTTGATATTGATGTGCTCCCGCTTACCAGAGAAGGACAAATTATAGGAACGGGCCTACTGCATCCGCAGTATGAGCTGGAGGAGTTTAAAGAGTACCTTGATCCTTACAGAGATGGACTGCCCGAGGATGTATCTAACCAACTGGCCGAAAGATACGCTGAGGTTTTTGAGATATTTTATCGCAAAAAGGACAAAGTAGACCGAGTAACTTTTTGGGGTATTTCTGATGATATGTCCTGGAAAAACGGATATCCCATAGCGAACCGTACCAATTATGTGCTCCCGTGGAATAGAGACCATAGTCCAAAACCGGCAGTCAAGTCGATTATTGATGTCGTGGAGAAGTCGGCCAATTGATACGAAAGGAATTAATAGTTTGTTGTCAAAAGCAGAGCTCAGGCTCTGCTTTTTTGTTTCCAGTCTTTAGGTTTTGGTGGCTAAAAGGATGAGATAATCATTTCTATTGACCATAAAATAAAAACCATTTTTCTAGAATAGGGATCTTTTGAAATAACTGAGAGCTAGTTGCTAACTTAAAGTATTCAAACTGCCATGAATAGCCATGAAAATGAGACGCTTAGTTCGTTTTTTGCCGGTTTTGATACTGTTGATAACTACCCTGTCCTACGGTCAAAATACGGGTATCAAATTAGACTCAACAGGGTTAAAACCCAACCCAGTTTCCAGTGCCATAATTGAGGTTTCGTCCCAAACGAAAGGTGCTTTACTGCCAAGAATGACGAGTGCTGAAAAAATGGCAATTGAAAATCCTGAGGAGGGTTTAACGGTTTATCAGACAGATGGCAGTCAGTCTGGATATTGGGTCTATAATGGAACATCCTGGCAAGCTTTGGGAGAAAAAGGACAAGATGGAGCCGATGGAGCGGATGGAAAGGATTGGGATCATGATTTGAGAATAGGTGAAAAGGATGGATGGTATAATGATGAATTTGATAGCCCTTTAATCTTTATAAAGTATGGAAACTTGGATGGGGAGGTAGAAGTGCCGGATTATGAGGGATACTCTGCTTTAGCCAGTTACTCTCTGAAGGAGATGCTAACCATTTCTCGTACGCCAGTAGGATTTAACCATAAAAATCCAGCAAGAGTTGAGATGGATTTACTATTAATATCTGATCGCACGATTCCTGAATTATTCAGATTTTATTTAGAGGGTGTATTCACCAATCAGGTTTGGGTAGAGTATAGAGTGAATACTGGAGAAGACTTTTTGTATCTCAAACACCTTTTGGAAGATGTCAGAATTACCAACTTCGAACAGTTGTCAAAAAATGGTATCGAAAATCTAACTAAACTGACCATCTCAGCAGAAAGAATGACAATAAGCTGTGAGGATTCTAGTGACGTGTTAGAATCAGAAAATTGGGTTTACCAGGACTTTTAATTCATTGATTTATGATACGTATATTTATTTTAGTTCTGATTTTGGCTGCATCTAAATATTCAATAGGCCAGTCAAAAAGAGTTTATATCAAAATTGATGAAACTTATCTGAATGATGGAGATGCTTCAAGTCGCTCTTCCTTAGAGGATTATATAGAGTTAGAAGAAGCTTCTTTTGGAGTGGAAAGTAGACCTGGAGCAAGAGGACAATTCATATTTGAGCCAATGCCTTTAACCATCAGGTTTAAGAATAATAGTGGTTGGAATTCTTATCCTGGTATTTTCCTGCACAAACACTTGGGTACTTTACTACATGATGGTGAAATAATATTCCAAAGACCATCGATTGAAGGGAGCTTTGAAACTTATCAAATTTACAAGTTTGATGATTTCGTAATCATGGGTACAGAGAACAATGGCAAACAGGAAGGTAGCAATGAGATTATCGTAGACTTTATCCTGAATAAACTTGAGATTATTGTCCCAAATAATGTCTCCGGCGATTCATCCTACGGTTGGGATTTTACCACTGGAAGCACCTGGCCGGCGGGTTCTTAGAGGATTACAGTCAAGGTATTTTACTCAAATACTTTGTGCTGCTCATCTCCTCCGGCTACTAAATAAGCTACCAGATCTTTAAGTTCTTCTTCATTAAGCGAATTGATTAATCCAGGGAGCATGATAGAAATGCTGCTGTATTGCTTTCGCTCCACCTCTTTTTTCTGTACTTCTACCAAATAATCCGGGGCATAAGGGTTCTGAGAAATGGAGTATACTTCATTTGTTTCATTGATGATTTTGCCCACTATGGTAGAGCCATCTTTCAGCTGAAACTCTGTGGCCGCATATTGGTCAGAGATGCTTTTGCTCGGGTCTATAATCGCTTCTAAAATGGCGTCTTCGCTGAATCTCGTTCCTATTCTGGTCAGGTCAGGACCAATATTCCCTCCATCACCACCTATGCTGTGACAGCGGTTACACGTGGTGGCCACGTACATTGCCTTACCTCTTGAGAAGTTTCTATGAGCCAATGGTTCTTCAAAATGTGAAACAGCATCCTCGAGGTTCCAGGTACGCCATGGTCCTTTTGGATAATCATCGAGTTTCAGATCATTACCTGAGTCGCTGAGTAGTTGACCACCAGATATTTCATTGTATTTGTCACGGTCTTTTTCCGGAACATTAGTAAGAGCATTTTTTCTGGCTCTGTCAATAAAGCCCACGTAGCTGTTCCCACCTTTATAGTCAAAAGCGGCTCTAAACCATTCGAAATATGCTTTTCTCAATTTGGGAGTCCAGCCGATTTTGGCGTCAGAAAGTGCAGTAGCCAGGTAGGTTTGTTGCATTGGTGGCACCTTCTCTAGCATTTTGGCTATATCCAGTCCGTATTGCGGGTTTCTCAAGATTAAATCAGAAGAACTTGTGGCTGTGTTTTCTCCAAACTCATCCTTACTTGTTTTGATTAAAGCCATGGTTTTTGGCACTACTTCGCCTACGTTCAGATTGACAAGCACTTTACATAATTGTCTGTTTAGCTCCCAGGAAGAATGAGGATATTGAGCATTTAACTGTGCAGCTGTTTGAGAATTGATTTGCTGAGCAAAACCATCATTTCTGGCTATTCCTAGCTCAATAATCCGTGTGAAGTCAAAGAGTTGTTTTTCCGTAAGTTCAGAGACGGCTACTTTGTTCAATTGCTCTGGTATGAGCTTATTGTTCTTTGTACTTCTTACTAAGGCAAGTAAGGCGGTGAGTTTGGTCTCTAAATTTCCTTCTGAATTTAGTCGAGATTGCCACTTTTCCAGGTTTTGATGCTCCAGTAAAACTCTTGCTGCATATCTAATATTGCGATCTTCGTGATTTAGGTTTTGCCAGGCCAGGGCAATATTCGCATCACTTTCAGTATCAAATTGAGCCTCAATGCTTCTTCTCAGTTGATTGGCCTCTGTAAGTTCTGTTGGTGGTAATTCTGCCACCATTTCGTTGCCTTCATAATAAACTCTGTACAGGTCAGACTGGAGTTTTCTTCCTCCAGTCATGAAGTATAATGCTCCATCTGGGCCAATAACTCCATCGGTTAAGGGTAAAGGAATACCAGACAAGAACTCCTCACGTGTTGCGGTGTACGTAGAGCCTTCCGGACTTAAATGTATGGCATGCATGATTCCAAAAGACCAGTCGAAAGCAAGTAATGACTGTCGATATTTCTGAGGGAATCGGGCATCTTTGAGGTAGACTAGATTGGTAGGAGAGCCTTGACCTATATTGAGAATAGCCGGTAGGTTATCTTCAAAACTAGGCGACCATTTTCCGTTACCAGTACGCCAGCCAAACTCACTTCCTGAGGTAGCATGGCAAATACGGGTTGGTCGATACCACGGCAATCCAAAATCCCACTCCATATCGGCATCGTACACAAACAGGTCACCAACATCGTTAAAAGCGAGGTCGAAGGCATTTCTATAACCACCGCTTACGAGCTCCCAATGATTAGTTTCCGGGTCTACTTTTGCCAGCCAACCTCCTGGTGCATGGCGGTTGTTGGCGTGTCCTCTCGGGTCAGGAATGGCCGGTAAAAGATTATCATAAGCCCATGTTTTAGGGAGTAAATGATTATCCATGTCAGGGAAGTCGGTGTGATTGCCCGCCAGAACGTAAATTGATTTTCCGTCTGGACCCAGTACTAGACTATGAGGGCCATGTTCACCATCTCCCTGCAATTCTTTCATTAGAATTACCTCATCGAAAAGGTCATCACCGTTGGTGTCGTTTAATCGGTAAAGTCCACTTTTTTTCGGTCTTTCGTCCACAGGACGATTATTAACCATTACAAAAAGGCTATTAAAAGCATAGAGCAAACCTTGGGCTGCACCAATAGTCTCCCCTTCAGGAAGTTTAATTTTTTCTATTCCTGGTTTAAGGTTTGAAGAGCCAATCGGCGGGATCGTCATTCTGTAAAGACTGCCGTACTGGTCAGAAGTGATAAGACGGTTTTCGTCGTCAAAACACATAGCCACCCATGATCCCATATCATTTGAAGAGGGCGAGAAAATATGATCGGCTTTAAAGCCAGGCTGAAGCTTTAGCTCAGGAATATCTTTAGTGTCTGAGGTAAATCCCCACACAAAACATATGGTTAAAGAAAGCAGAAAGAGTTTAAAGTAATTTTTTTTCATAATCTCATAAATTTTGATCGATCTGAGTTTCATTGAAAACACAGCCTTGCATTGGTGTATCACCATTAAGAATAGCAATGATATTATTGACTGCATCTACGCACATTTTATTGTACGTTCGTTTGGTAAGGCTGGCCAGATGAGCGGTCAAAAGTACATTTGGTAGGGCAATTAAGGGGTTATTATCAGAAGGCGGTTCTAATGTCATTACGTCTGCTGCATAACCACCCAGTTGCCCTTTTTGTAAGGCTTTTAATACTGCCGTTTCGTTGACTATGGGACCCCGGGCTGTATTGATAAGAATACTCTGGGGCTTCATCAGAGATAAAGTTTTGAGGTTTATCAAATGCCGCGTGGCATCAAAAAGCGGTACATGAAGCGTAACCACATCTGCTACTGCCAGCACCTCTTCCAGGCTGCCATAAGCATACGGGAGGTATTGAATATTCGGGTCAAAATAAATGATTTTCATCCCCATGGCTTCGGCGATCTTGGCTACTTTTTGCCCGATGGTTCCCATACCTATGATCCCTAGCGTTTTTTCGTAGACCTCGTCACCGTTAAACTTATTTCGCCAAGGCCAATTGTTTTCTTTGACCTGTTTTACGGCATCATACATTTTTCGCTGAAGCATTAAAATTAGGGCAATAGTATGCTCTGCTACAGTTTGACTGTTAACACCAGGATTATTAAGTACTTTGACGCCTTTTTGACTGGCATAAGGTATATCTACATTATCTAAACCTACACCAGCTCTGGCTACAGCTTTTAACTGAGGGAAAAGATCTAAAAACTCGGGTGTGATCTGACCTTTACCTCTTGTAATGACTGCCTCTACCTCCTGCGTGTTTATATGAGTTAGGTCAAAATCAAAAGCCTTCAATACCTCCAAATCCTTTGAATTATGAAGAATTTCCATGGCTTCCTCTGCCAATGACTCTAAAAGTAAAACTTTCTTCATTCAGGTTTATTTATGGTAAAGTGTCGCATCTTTTGATTGGTAGCCTCTGGAATCATTTCTGCCAGAAACATAAATTCCTTCCTGGAATAGGTCATCTTCCAGTATTTTAGGGTCAATCTCAGTTCCCGGAGGGCAGGAGATTTCTACCAGATTCCCTGAAGGGTCACGAATGAAAAATTGAAGTGGTCCGTCTGGTAGAGTTCTTACCTTACCCCAGGGTTTTGTGTCAATAATACCCAGCTCTTTCATCCTCCAGAAGATCTCATTGATATTCTCTACATGAAAGCAGACATGGGCTCTAAAAGATGTTTCATCGTCCCATTCACTTAGGTGTAACTGCTGTGTCTCATTTATCTTAAAGAACGATGCCGGGTAGTCAAATAAGAAAGCCGGAAGTACTTCCAGTCCGAACTCCTTTTCATAGAATTCAGAGGCTTTTTCAAGGTTATCTACAATTAGCGTTACGTGATTTATTCCAATAGTGTTAGGCATAGCTTAATTGATTTTTTGTTTGAACTCATTTACAAAGTCCCAGTTGGGGCTTAGTCCCAAACCTGGTGCTGTTGGGGCTAAAATGTTACCATTCACAGCTTCAATTTTTTCATTGACCAGATCATACATCATGGGATTGCCGCCAGATGAAAACTCTATAACTACTGCAGACGGAGCAGAGAAGGCCACATTTACCCCCGCCATAAATGAGAAGGCAGAGCCCCAGCAATGCGGAGCAAGTTCTATCTGATGAGCATTGGCCAGTGCCGCCACACGGTTGGCTTCAGTGATTCCACCGATAATAGCTGAATCTGGCTGGACGACATCTATGGCCCGAAGGTCTGTCATTTCTCGAATATCGAAGGAAGTGTATTCGCTCTCACCAGCGGCAATCGGAATGCTGGTGCTGGCTCTTACTTCTGCTGTACCTACTTTATTATCAGGGCTTATGGGTTCTTCAAGCCAGTATAAATCACAGTCTTCTACTCCTCTACAAAACTTCTTGGCTTCTGGTACATTGAACGTACCATGGGCGTCTGTCATGAGTAAGATATCATCTCCGAGAGCTTCTCTGGCAGCCTTCACGCGTTTGATACTTTCTTTGACGGTTTTATCCATTACGCCCACACGCATTTTAACCCCTTTAAATCCTTTAGCGGTATAACTGAGCAATTGCTCCCCAATTTGTTCTGCTCCGGCCCATCCGCCGCTGGCATAGGCCGGCATTTCAGTTCTGCAGGCACCACCAAGCAGGTCTATGACGGGCACGCCAAGCTGCTTTCCTTTGATATCCCAAAGGGCCGTGTCTACTCCACTTAGAGCAGAGATGGTAAGCCCTCGTCTACCTAAAATTGGGAATTTGCGGCCTCGATCCAGAGCATAGTGATCTCGGGTACCATTATAAACCATCTCCCAAATTTTATTGATATGCCCTGCTTCCTGACCAATTAGGGCAGGCTTTATTTCGTTTTCTATACAACTGACTATAGAGGCACAAGAACCTGAGGAACCCACAGCAGCTTTGGCTTCTCCAAAACCTTGTAGGCCGGTATCAGTGGTAACTACCACTAGCGTCATGTCAAAATTGGTCAACAGACCATAATCTGAGGTGTGTTGCTTTTCTTTAGGAATAGGGCAGCGAAGCCAAAACGCTTCGATATTGGCAATTTTCATTTATGAGATCAGTGGTTTTAAGGTATCAATTGATTTTTGCGTAAGCATGGCATAAAACTCTTCGGTAACGGCAGAGCTGCCATGGTCTTCCAGAAACTTCTTTTGTTCTTCGGTCATCCCTTTGGGATCAGTGTCTATAGAATTTGGATAAGGATTTGCAGGAGTTCTGTCAAGTGGGGAGGCAAACTCAACCGATAAAACATCATCGTATCCAATTTCCTGAAGCGTACTAATTATGGCCGGCCAATCAATAGTACCCATACCCGGAGCCATACGGTTATTATCAGCCACATGAAAACCTACCAATCTACCCTTAGCTCGTCTGATAGCTTCCAACGGGTCTGCTTCCTCAATATTCATGTGAAAAGCATCTAAACAAACTCCACAGTTTTCACCGGTGGCTTCTGCCAGAGCCAGTGCCTGATCGCCTCTATTGATGAAATAAGTCTCGAATCTGTTGATTGGCTCTATTCCTAGTAAAATACCGCAACTTTCAGAATATTCGTAGATTTCCTGCATACCCTCAATGGCCCATTGCCATTCTTCTTCAGGTCTGCCATCAGGTATGATTTTGCCTACCGTTCCGGGGACTACAGAAACCATTTTGCCGTCCAGTTCTTTGACCATCGTTACGATGTCCTTGACGTATTGTACAGAATCTGCTCGTTGCTTTTTATCCTTTGCCAGGAGGTTTCTTTGCTCCAACATTAAGGTTACTGACCCCCAGCAACTGATACCGGCGTCATCAAGTAATTTTTTAACCTTTTTAGTGTCATACAATTCCGGTGAGCCTTGAATCTCGATACTGTCGTAACCCATACGGGCTATACGATTTACCGTATCTTCAATAGTCTCTGCACGCATCCAGTTATGGATAGAAATGTTCATAATCAATAGGTGTTTTAAGGAACCAAAACCGGCTTGATTCCTGATTTAAATTTATCTCCAAAACCCGAGTTATTGGGTTCATATGGTTCTGTGAAATCGGCATTTACACCAGCTTCAGGAATTTTTTCTTCCATACCTAATGCCCAGTAAATACCATTCAAAGCTAGTTTACGCATTGTCTCTTCTTTGAAATCAAAAGGGTGACCTAGTGTGGTGAAAAATACTCTGGCGGCCTTGCCACTTTCGCCCGTGTAAGATTTAGTCCATGCCACTGGGTTCGTTAGCGGGAACTTGTCTAGGTCGCCATTAGCCTCATGATTTGAACGTAGTGAGCGACCTTCTAAAAATGGCTTGCTGTCACCACCGAGTTTCCAATCGCCGCCATCTACATGGTACAGCCATGAGTAGGCTTCAAAAGGTTCTACACCATTCAAGATTGGAGTTTCTGCCTCCGGTAAAATACTGACTTCGGTAAGTCTGCCGTGGCCATCTTCAAAATGACCGTGATGGGTGATCCACTGCTGCCCGAAAACCTTCACCGGCCAGTCATTATTCATATGTTTTTGAGTAGTGTCATTCTTATACATGAAAGAATGTGTGGCGGTTCTGAAGCCCACCATTGGTTTTCCGCTTTCAGCAAAATCAGTAATGTATTTCAGCTCGTCAGAAGGCAACTCCCTGAAACGCGTAAACATGACCATCAGATCTGCGTCTTCCAAAGCCTCTAAACCTTCAATATGATCTAATCTGTTTGGATCAATAAACCCTGCCGAGTCTACCGAATAGCAAAGGCTGATTTCTGCACCTAGTTCTCGTTTTAATATTTTGGCGAGCATAGGCATTGACTCCTCAGATCTGTATTCTTCGTCTCCTATCACAAAAGCAATATGAGGGGTTTGGGCTTCCTCTTTCTGTGAGGAGGTACAGCCGGCCAAGCCTAAAAATGCGGCGAATATCAAGTGTTTTATTTGCATAGGTTAGGGTAGACCTTCCGGTCAATTTATTTTTTAAAGTTCTTCGGCTGTATAAAAGCCTGTTTTGTCTTTGGTTTCTTCTCTTACTCTTTTCACAGTTCCCGGCGAAACAGCTTTTGAAAGGTTACCAAAGGAGCTTCTGATGTATGTCAATACGTTTGCTATATCAGTGTCATTGAGCATACCTCCAAAAGGTGTCATAGGTACTTGTCCGGGGTACTTTTTGCCTGCCATGGTGATAGGTCCATAGAGGCCATTAAGTACTATTTTTATAAGTCTTTCTTCATCTCCCTGTACCCAGTCATTGCCTGCTAAAGGTGGGAAGCCCGAAGATTCTAAACCTTTGCCGTCTGCCTGATGACAGGTCTCACAATGACCCTCTCTGGCATAGATTTCTTTACCGGCTAAGAAAGCTTTTTGGTCTTCTTTGCTAAGCATTGATGGCAGTGGAGCACCATCTTTATTTTCAATTTCCGGCACATACGGTTGCATATGATCCAGAATGGCCTGGTAGGGCTTTTCCATCCACTCATCCAAAGGTTTTTGATTCACAATGTTTAGTACTTCCTTGGCTTCATTATCAGAAAGCCATGAGGCTGCTACCATGGCCTCCATTCTTACGCGACTGTTATCATCAGATGCTGTGGCTTTGAGTAATTCAAATTGATCATCTACCTGATGTCCTGTAAACCTTAGTACTCTCACTGCAGCAGTTCTTACACGGTAGTCATCAGAGCTTAATAGCTTTTTCAGCAGCTTTGTGTCAATATCATTCAGAGCCCAGCTTACCCATAGTGCCTCCAGCAAGTGGTGCTGATACATTTGGTCATTTTGATCGAGATCATCAGTCCATTTTTTTAAGGCATTTAGCACTTCTTTTGGATCTTTTTCTCTAAGCTCTCTTCTACTTCGGTAACGAGTTCTGTATTCTGGCAGCTTCAGGTTATTGAGCAAGGTTTCAATACTTGCTCCATCCACCTGTGCTGGTTTCAAGAGTGGTCTGGATGGGTAAGTGATACGGTAGATTCTACCATGTACATGATCTCTGAGAGGATCACGGGCATTATGCTGCATATGACCTACCAGCACATTATGCCAATCTAATAAGTAGAGCGATCCATCAGGAGCAAACTCCATGTCTACAGGTCTGAAATTAGGGTCGTCACTTCTTACCAGGTCTAGTGCATGTTTGGTGTCATAGCCGGTACCGTCATCCAGCATTTGGTGCATTTTGGTTCCCAAAAAGCCAATGGTATTATTGATCATCAGGTGCCCTTGAACTTCTTCGGGGAAGTGTCTGCTGGAGACGAACTCCAAACCTGAAGTAGGGCGTACTCGGTGTTTTTCTTCAATTAAGTTTTTAGAACCAGGATTGCTCAGTCCATACTTTGGTTTGATAGTGCCCGGTAGCATCCATTCTACATTGGGCCCTGAAGTGTGGGCAAAGAAGTTTTGTCCCCAATCATCAAAAGCAATTCCCCATGGATTTGGAATTGGAAGCTGAGCCGTTCTTTCCAGCTTTTTTCTTTGAGGACTGTAACGGTAAAATCCGCCATTGGTAGCTCTTACAGTACCGTACGGAGTTTCTACATTGGTATGCAGAAACACTCCTTCACCCATATAAAGTGCACCCGAAGGGTCTGCACAGAATGCACTAATGACGTGGTGGGTATCATGATCATCAAAACCACTCAAGATAATTTCTGAGGAGTCGGCCACATCGTCTCCATCAGTATCTACATAATACTTCAGATTGGTACCTTGAGAAATGTAAACCCCGGTTTGGCCATCAGGAGTGGGTGAAAATTCAAAACCTGCCGGAATGTGCAGTTTATCGGCAAAGACAGTTAGCTTGTCTGCCTTTTGGTCATTATCGGTATCTTCCAGAATGATGATTTTGTCGTTAGGCATGGGGTCACCCGGCTTATAGTGCGGGTAAGTAGGCATAACGGCTACCCAAAGTCTGCCTTTATTATCAAAAGACATCTGAGAAGGATTTGCGAGGTCAGGAAACTCCTCTTCTGAGGCGAACAGTTCAATTTTATACCCCGGAGCCATATGAAATTGATTCATTGACTCTTCACCATACAGGTATTTGGCTTTGCCCGGTAGGGTAAAGTTTGTTTCTATTTCGGCCAGTTCCTGCGTTTGGCTATCAGCTGTTTTTAAGTCGTAAGTATTACCTTTTAGAGTTTCCCAAATCAGGGTATCTCTGTTGGCGGTCATTTGTCTGATTTTGATGAGTTCATTCGGGTAATTTTCGTTTCCGAACGGTCTGTATCTGCGGCCAAACACATGTACACCATTTGGGATTTTATAGTCATAGTGCCAAAACCAGTTTTTGGCCAATACAGCTTCTTTTACCGCCGAATACATTTGCTCATCTGCCGTTTGATCAGTATTGCCAAAGAGTTCGTCGAGCAGGAAGCTTGAGAATTTTTTGTAACCCTCATCATTGAGCTGAAGGCCGTCAATAGTCAATTTTGAAGACTCAAACCAGTCTTTTGAGGGTTGAAAAGCATCAATGAAAAGGACACCATTTACAGTAGCCACTTCTTTCATGGCCTTCGTGTAGAGTGCCAGATTTTTATTCTCCGTTTTGCCATCGGGCAAATCATATTCATTGGATAGATCCTGAAAGGCAATAGGTGAAACCAATGCTAATTTTGGAGCCGTGCTGTCATTATAATTCATAGAGAATGTATGATCAATGAAAGCTTGGAGTTCGTTTTTATAATTTTCTACACCCTCCCTACCAGCGTATGATTCTGAGAAGCCAAAGAAGGCGATAATGACATCTGTCTTATGTCTCGAGAGCCATTCATCTGGAGTTTCAAAATGTCCTTCACTGCCGGAGTTTTGAGCCAAGTCTGTCTGAAATTGCTCTGCACCGGGGAAAGCCCATGGAGATTTACGTCCGGAGTGAGGTCTGAAACCCGGCGTATCTCCGCCATCACACATATTTCTGATGTAAAGCTCTTTTTCAGGATTTCTTAATTGAAGTTCTGTTTCAAAATAACCGTAGTTCAACATTCTGGAACAAAGGTTATTTCCGATTAAGGTGATGTGGTCTCCTTTCTTTAATTCTAATCTGCTTTTATCTGAGCAGGAGATGAAACAGAGGGCGAAAAGTGCCAGAAATGCCGGTATGGGCAAGGCTTTATGAAATTTCATGAAAGAAGTTATAAGGTTGAATTGGTATTGGCAATGTACTAATTAGCTCCATAATATCTGTCAAATACGCTTTAGACAGTAGCATCTGAATGAAATATCAGGCAAATGGTAGATCAAACGGCAGAAAAGGTCGATAGCTTAAAAGCGTGCTTAAACCTTCAAACCTCAGTGAAGTCAAAGAAGAGAACTAAAAACAAATCAATTAATATGAAAAAGACAGTAATGGTGGCCTTGTTAACGGCCGTTTCCGTGAGTGTTTTTGCACAGCAAAAAAGTAAAGATTTTGATCCTGAAGAACGTGCTCAAAAACACGCGGAGCGAATGAAGAAGGATTTGGATCTGACTGAAAAGCAGTACAAGCAAGTAATAAAAATGAATGAGGAGCGAGCCGAGCATATGAAGGCCCTTAGAGAAGAGCTTAAGAAAGAACAAAAGGCTTATCAGGAAGATTTAAAAGCTATTTTGACAGAGGAGCAACTGACCAAGTTGGAAGCTCAAAAGAAAGAGAGAAGAAAGAAGTTTAAGGAGTACAAACATGGGGGAAGAGGTCATTAAAGGCTTTTGCAATTAGGGAGAAACTGAACTCCGATGCCTAAATGGCTTCGGAGTTTTTTTATTCTAGGTACGAGTGTATTTGAATTAATTCAATAATATACTCCATTAATCAAAGGAAATTTTATCATTCTTCTAGTTTTTAATCGTAGTGAAAGAAAAAAGCAAAAGAAGAAAATAAATTCGCTTTCGATATGTATAAGGCATTCTCAAAAAGACTACTCTTTGCGATACTATTTCTGTGTATCGGGAATGGAGCTTTTGCTTTAGACTTTCATGGAACTTCAACTTCGAAGAACTCTTCCCAATTTTCTGAAAATACTGGTAATTACAAGCAAAATGTACATGTTGCTCTTGAAGCAAGCCTGGAATTAATTTTTGAGATATCTGAGGAAGAAGATCAAACTTCAGAATCTGAAAGAAATAGAATTGGGACTAGTGGTTTTTTGATTTCTCCAATCTCAGACTATTTCCTAAAATCTCTATTTGAAGAACGTTTTTTGAATGTAAATGAATGTTTTCTAAATATTCCATTGCATTTACTCCATCGGGTAATTATAGTCTGATACCCCTCATTTTATTCAATTTTTACTGGCTTTTGATGCTAAATCAAAAGCGGGATTTTTCATTTCGGTTTTAAACCGGAACATTATTTCTAAACTTTTATATTGAATTAAAATGAAGCTGAAATCAGTATTCGGCGGCTTGGGTATACTCATTACTCTCCTAAGCTGCTCAGATAAAAATAAATCACACCATGAGGCAGATCATGGTAAATTTCTGGCCACTAGTCCTATAGTTAAAGACACCTCTATTATTAAAGACTACGTTTGCCAGATACACTCCATCCAAAACATAGAACTAAGAGCTCTGGAAAAGGGATACCTTCAGGATATTTATGTAGACGAAGGGAAGTTTGTAAAAAAAGGGCAACTCATGTTTAGAGTAATGCCTAATATTTATGAAGCAGAACTGCTTAAAACAGAGGCAGAAGTAAAAGCTGCAGAAATAGAAGTATTAAATGTTAAGACCCTGGCTGAGAAAAATGTAGTTTCTCAGAATGAGCTGGCACTGGCACAGGCTAAACTAGATAAAGCCAAGGCCGAGCGTCAACTGGCTAAAGTGCATCTTGGATTTACAGAAATAAGAGCTCCATTTTCTGGTATAATGGACAGGCTTAAAGTGAGAAAAGGAAGTCTGGTAGATGAGGGTGAGTTACTCACCACTTTATCTGATAATAGCAAAATTTGGGTTTATTTTAATGTGCCAGAAGCTGAATATCTTAATTATAAGACCCGCTCAGATAATGGTAGTATGCTTAATGTTAAGCTACTCATGGCTAACAATCAGCTATTTAAATATGGCGGGGTGGTAGAGACCATTGAAGGTGAATTTGACAATGAAACGGGGAATATTGCTTTCAGAGCTACTTTTCCAAATCCAGAGGGGCTGCTCAGACATGGTGAAACAGGCAGTGTGCAGGTTACAGAACCTCTGAAAAATGCACTGCTTATACCTCAGAAATGTACGTTTGAGGTTCTGGATAAAACCTATGTTTTTGTGATTGACCAGAATGGAAAGGTGAAATCTCAAGCCATAAAAATATTGACAGAAATGCCGCATTTGTATGTCATCTCAGGGCTTACCACTTCAGACAAGATTTTGCTTGAGGGAATTAGGAAAGTAAAAGAAAATGAGGAGATCAGGTTTGATTTTCAGGAACCTGCAGAAGTGATCACACATTTGAGCCTTTACGCAGAGTAAATAATACCCACTTATTTAATTAAGAAAAACCATGTTTAGAAATATAATTCATAGACCGGTTTTGGCTATTGTTATCTCTGTAATTATCTTATTTACAGGTTCTTTGGCCATTAAACAATTGCCTACTGCTCAGTTTCCTGAGATTGCACCTACTACGGTGAATATTTTTATTGCCTACCCGGGCTCTAGTGCAGATGTACTGGTAAAATCTACCCTTATAACCCTGGAAAATGCGATTAATGGAGTACAGGGAATGCGGTATCTGGCCACAGATGCCACCAGTGCGGGTGAGGCTACATTAAGAGTGATTTTTGAGCCCGGTACAGATCCTAATGAGGCTGTAATACGGGTGAAAACACGGGTAGATCAGGTGATGCCATTGCTGCCTGAGCTGGTACAGAGAGAGGGTGTGGTGATTACGCCTATCCAGCCATCAATGCTGATGTACATAAACCTTTATGGCAAAGGCAAAGATTTTGATGAAAAGTTTCTCTATAACTACGCCAGCGTAAACCTGCTGCCAGAGATCAACCGTATAAATGGCGTGGCCAGAACTCAGATTCTGGGTAGCAGGCAGTACGCTATGCGGGTCTGGTTAAACCCAGATAGAATGCGGGCTTATCATATTTCTGCTGAAGATGTGATGGAGGCTCTGGCAGAGCAGAGTATTATAGGAAGGCCGGGGAGAATTGGCCAGAGTTCTGGTATTTCTGCCCAGTCTCTGGAGTATGTGCTTACTTATAAAGGGAGGTACAGTAAACCAGAAGAATACAAAAATGTTATCCTGCGGGCAAACTCTGAAGGTGAGACCATACGACTTGGGGATGTGGCAGACGTAGAACTGGGAAGTGAGTTTTTTGACATATACTCAAACCTGGATGGCATGCCCTCTGCAGCAATAGTTTTAAAGCAAAACGTAGGCAGTAATGCCAGTGAAGTGATAGAGGCCGTAAAAGCCAAAATGGAGGAGCTTTCTGCTACTTTTCCGCCGGGTGTAGAATATAAGTACAGTTATGATGTTTCAAAGTTTCTGGATGCCTCTATAGAGCAGGTGATACACACGCTTAGAGATGCATTTTTACTGGTGGCATTGGTAGTATTTCTCTTTTTGGGAGATTGGCGTTCTACGCTTATCCCTATTATAGCTGTTCCTGTATCTCTCATAGGTGCCTTCTTTGTGATGCAGCTTTTTGGATTATCTATTAACCTTATCACCCTATTTGCTCTTGTTTTGGCTATTGGTATTGTGGTAGATGATGCCATTGTGGTGGTGGAGGCGGTTCACGCAAAAATGGAAGAGCAGCATCTCTCTCCCTATAATGCCGTAAAAGAGGTGATGGGAGAGATAAGCGGTGCCATTATAGCCATAACCCTGGTGATGGTGTCTGTATTTTTACCAATTGCCTTCATGACAGGCCCGGTGGGTACTTTTTATCGCCAGTTTTCTATTACTATGGCAAGTGCTATAATACTATCTGCCATAGTAGCCCTTACTCTTACGCCGGTTTTATGTGCCATGATTTTGAAAAATAATCATGGAAAATCACGTAAAAAATCACCGCTAGACTGGCTCATTGATACGTTTAATAAGGGCTTTGATAAATTAACTTTTCGCTATGTAAATATTCTTAGAAAGCTGGTCAATAAAAGACTGGTGACCTTCCTTATTTTGCTGGCTTTTGGTTTTGGCATCTTAGCTGTAAACAAAGTCTTGCCATCTGGCTTTATTCCTACAGAAGATCAGGGAACCATCTATGCTATAATTCAAACTCCTCCTGGTGCTACGCTGGAAAGAACCAACGCCGTCTCCAGAGAGCTGCAGAAAATTTGTGAAGAGGTAGAAGGAGTAGAGTCTGTATCATCACTGGCAGGGTATGAAATTATGACAGAGGGTAGAGGCTCAAATGCCGGAACCTGTCTAATAAACCTTAAAAGCTGGTCTGAAAGAGAACATGACGTACATGAGATAATTGAAGAATTAGAAGAAAAGACCAAAGATCTGGGAGCTGTAATAGAGTATTTTGAGCCACCGGCTGTTCCAGGTTTTGGTACGTCTGCTGGTTTTTCAATGCGTTTGCTTGATAAAAACAATACTACAGATTATCAGGAGTTTGATAAGGTCAATAAAGAGTTTATGGCTGCTTTAGAAAAACGCCCGGAACTCACAGGTCTCTTTACGTTTTTTGCTGCCAATTATCCGCAGTATGAGCTGGAAATAGATAATGACGTGGCTATGCAAAAGGGGGTTTCAATAGGCAAAGCCATGGAAAACCTGAATATCATGATAGGCAGTACGTATGAACAGGGTTTTATACGTTTCGGGCGATTCTTTAAAGTCTATGTACAGTCTGCTCCTAAGTTTAGAAAGTTACCTTCAGATGTCCTTAATATGTTTGTGAAAAATGATCATGGCGAAATGGTGCCATATTCATCTTTTATGAAACTGGTAAAAAAACAAGGGCCCAATGAAATCACACGCTATAACATGTATAATTCTTCTACTATACAGGGCCAGCCTGCAGGCGGGTATACTACGGGTGATGCTATAGCAGCCATAAAAGAAGTAGCCAAAGAGCTGCCTCATGGTTATGATATTGCCTGGGAAGGACTTTCATATGATGAAGCCAAAAGGGGAAATGAGTCAATTTATGTTTTTGCGGTGGTATTGATTTTTGTCTACCTGGTATTGGCAGCTCAGTACGAAAGCTTCCTGCTTCCACTGGCTGTTATTTGCTCACTTCCTGTGGGGATTTTCGGATCTTTCCTTTTACTGAAAGGTATGGGGCTGGCAAATGACGTTTATGCTCAGGTAGGTTTAATAATGCTGGTGGGTCTCTTAGGTAAAAATGCAGTGTTGATTGTGGAGTTTGCAGTTCAAAAAAGAAGAGAAGGAAGTACAGTTCTGGAGGCAGCTATTGAGGGGGCACGTGTACGTTTCAGGCCTATTTTGATGACTTCTTTTGCTTTTGTGGCCGGGCTTATTCCGCTGGTAATTTCTCATGGAGCCGGAGCTATAGGAAACAGAACCATTGGAGGCTCTGCACTGGGAGGTATGCTTTTCGGAACGCTCTTTGGCGTATTGGTAATACCTGGGCTATACTACATTTTTGGTACTATGGCAGATGGGAAATCACTGGTAAAAGATGAAGAGGATGATTCGCTTTCTGAACACTTTGTGAGAAGCTCAGAAGAAAGAAGCAGACTTATGGAAAGCCTGAAAAAGGCAAATGAGAGAATAAAAGGATTACTGGGTAGAAACGATGAAAAGTAATAAGACCATGAAGAGTATTAATCAAAAACTGAGAATAATTACTGCAGGTGTATTATTGTTTTTAATGTATGCCTGTAAAACACCACAGATTTCCTCTGTTCAGGAGAAGGTCAATTTGCCTGCAAAATTTAATAATCAGGTCATAGCAGATACACTCATCGACTGGAGAAGTTATTTTGATGACCCCATTCTTGTGGCTTTGATAGATACGGCACTTGTAAATAATCAGGAGTTTAATATCACGAAGCAGGAGGTAGAAATTGCCAGAAATGAAATTATGGCAAAAAAAGGTGAATACATGCCTACCGTAAATTACAAGGGAGGCATGGGACTGGAGAAAGCTGCCAGATACACCAATATAGGTGCTATGGAAGCTACCACAGACATAAAACCTGAGCGTGAGATGCCAGAGCCCTTGCCAGATTTTCTGGGAGGGCTTTACGCCAGCTGGGAGGTAGATATCTGGCATAAAATGAGAAATGCCCGAAAAGCCGCTTTTGAGCGATATATGGCTAGTAATGATGCCGTAAATTGGATGCAGACAAATCTGGTAGCTGAAATAGCAGAAAGTTATTATGAGCTTCTGGCACTGGATAATGAACTGGCTATAGTAAATCAGAATATAGAAATTCAATCAGATGCACTGGAGATTGTCAAATTACAAAAGTTAGCTTCCAGAGTCAGTGAGCTGGGTGTAAGGCGTTTTGAGGCAGAGGTACTGAAAACCAAAAGCTTGCAGTACGGAATACTTCAGGAGATAGTAGAAACAGAGAACAGGTTACGTTTTTTAACAGGGAAATATACCGGAGCTATAAACAGGCAAACAGTAGATCTTAATAATCTCAATCTGAGTTTTGCTTCTGCAGGATTGCCGGCTGGATTATTATCAAACAGACCAGATATAAAAGCTAAAGAGAGAGAGCTGGCTGCGGCTAAAATAGATGTAGAAGTGGCCAGATTAAACTTTTATCCTTCTCTTGGAATATCTGCAAATCTGGGATTGAGAGCATTTAATCCGCTCTATTTTAGTAAGTTACCAGAGTCTTTGCTTAGCTCCTTAACAGCAGATCTTATAGGGCCATTGATTAATAAAAGAGCTCTAACAGCCACTTATTTAAATGCAAATGCCAAACAAACACAGGCTGTTTATGAATATGAAAAGGTAATTCTTCAGGCATATCTTGAGATTGTCAATCAGCAAAGTAAAATTGAAAACCTTTCCAAAAGCTTCGATTTGAAATCCAGACAGGTAGCGGCTATGGAATCTTCCATTGGTATTTCTTCAGACTTGTTTAAAAATGCCAGGGCAGACTATATGGAGGTTTTGCTTACACAGAGAGATGCTCTGGAGGCGAAGTTCGAATTGGTAGAAACCAGAAAAGATCAATTGCACGCCAGAGTTAATATTTACAAGGCTCTGGGGGGTGGTTGGTTTTAGGGTTTATATTAAAGTTTAGAAAAATGAAAAGTCCCCGTATTTTTTTACGGGGATCTTTTAATTCTAAAGAGTTTTTATTTGAAATAGATATATGGATTTTGTTCCTCTAATTTGAAAATCAATACTAATGCATATGAGGTACTTTATCTTTTTCTTACTCGTAGTGACTAATATAATGGCACAAGACCTTCCTTTAAAAACTATCCCAGAGGCACCTGCAGAGATTACTGAATATACCTTACTGGCCAGAATGGTGGAGGGTTTAGGTTTTCGTTATTACTGGGCTACTGAAGGTTTAAGAGACGAAGACTTAGCTTACAAGCCTTCTGCCGAGGCCAGAACTTCTATGGAAACCATCGAACATATATATGGATTGGTTTCTGTCATTGAGAATACCGTTTATGCCAGGCCAAATGCAGGACAAAAGAATGCAATGTCTTTCGAGGATATGAGGGCTGCAACCTTACATAAGTTAAAAGCAACCTCTGATGCTTTAAGAAATGAGGAGACGGTGAGTCCTGAAGAAATGAAAATTATTTTCGGTACTACGGAGTATCCGGTATGGAATTTAATTAATGGACCTATTGAAGATGCCGTCTGGCATGTAGGGCAGGTGGTAAGCTTTAGAAGAGCTTCGGGTAATCCATTCACTAAAAATGTGAGTGTGCTTACAGGAAAGGTAAAAGAGTAAGGTGTAGAACTGTAGAAAAATATCTACCAAAAGTGTGGAATTCTACATTTTTAATTCATCAAACTCATGATGGTAGAAAGTTCAAAAGGCTTAGAAATGAAGCTATCTGCACCAAATTGAGTAGCCTGATCTTTGAGAGAACTGTAGGCAGAAATCATGTATAGTTTTGTATCAGGATTTCCTTCTTTTATTTCGCTGATATGATTTATACCTAGCCCGTCTGGCAGGTTATTGTCAAGCAAGATTACGCTAGGTTTTACCCTTGAAATGGCCTCCAAGCCCTCTGTAAGGGTATTTTCGTAATACACGTCTAGTGCATTTTTGCTCAGATAATGCTTAAGTAATAAGCAGATATCTTCTTCATCGTCTATGATTAAAACCTTTTTCATTTTATCGTAGAGGAGAACTAAATCTTAATTCGTATATGCCTCTTTATTAATTTGTGATTATGTAAAGCACGTTAGCTTCTACTTCTGAGTATTAAAGAATTGTTCCTTAGTAAGAATAAATAGCAAAAACAGGCCCAAATGAGCCTGTTTTTGATTCAATATGATTAACGCATTGCTACGTCTTCACGCATGCTGTTTGCTGGAATAATCAAGAAATCAACTCTTCTGTTTTTGTTTTTACTCAGTTTTGAGTTGTTCTTAAAATCCGGGTATTTTTCACCGAAGCTATCTACAAAGAAACGGTCTTCTTCTACACCACAACCATGTAAATAATTGGCCGCAGTAGCTGCTCTCATATAGGCTAGCTTGTCGTTAGCTTCTGTAGCACCATCGCTGTCTGCTCTACCTGCTACCAAAATGTATGTTTCTGGCATTTGCTTCAGATTGAAAGCCAATGCTCTTAAAACGTCTTTTGATTTTTCATTCAGTTTATATTCTCCTGATTCAAAAATATCACCCTGGTCAAGTGCTACTATAATTCCTTCTCCATACTGTAACACTGATGCTCTGCCATCCAAGTTTTCACTGATACCTTTCGCGTTTACACTCATGGCTTCAGTAAGTCTGGCACCTGTAAATCCTTGGCTTGAATACTTTAATACCGTATCTGCCAGAGGAAACTCGCTTACGTATTCTACTTCTGTGTAGTCCGTAGTTCCTTTGTTGGTCATCATGGCCTCGCCTTCAGATGACATTTCCATCTCTGAAGTCTCAGACATTGTTTCTGTTGACATATCCCCTTCCTGCTCAGATTCTGAACTACATGAAGGAAGAATAAACATGGTTGATACTGCTATGGCAGCTAAACTTAACTTTTTCATAATTCTATAATTTGTACTGGCAGACTAGCAAAAAAGGCTGTTCCTGTGTGGAAATCGTGTGAATAGTGTAGAAAAGCCGTCCCGTTTCACCAAAAAGTGTAGAGGTATAAGGTTTTTAGTGTCATGGGAAAACAATTAATAATTAATGAAAAAGCTAATTACAACGATTCTTCTTTTGACAGGTTTAAGTCTGGGTGCTCATGCACAGTACAAGGCGGCCTTTGGAGTAAGATTTAATGGTGGGCCGGCCTTAACGGCAAAATTTGCAACAGGGAATAACGAAGCCGCCGAAGCCTTGTTGAGTGGTTTCGGAAACGGACTTAAAGGTACCTTATTATATGAGTGGCATAATCCGGCTTTTGGGACCAACCAATGGAGATGGTATTACGGATTAGGGGCTCACCTGGGTGCTTCACCAGATAGAAACTGGAGAAACGACAGACCCGGCCCTGATGGTGATTTCCACGTAGGTGCAGATGGCATTTTAGGAATTGAGCACACCTTCAGAGAGATCCCTCTTAACATTAGTGCAGACTGGAAACCAGAGTTTAACTTCGTGAACTATACAGGTTTAGCATTACCGGTATTCGGTGCTTCCGCCAGGTTGGCATTCTAAAACGAAATATGAAATTGAAAGAAGGTCGTTTCTGAAAAGAAGCGACCTTTTTATTTGTCCTCGGGTAAGTGAAATTTCACGAATACCGGGAAGTGATCTGAGCCAACACTCTCGGCTAGTTTAAACTCATCAAGCTCAAACGAAGGTGAACAAAAAACATGATCAAGAGGAATTCTAAAAGGAGACCACGTAGGGAAAGTAGGATAAAACCCTCGTCCTTGTCTCGGGTCTTTAAGTCCTGTCAATCGTTTGAATTTTCGTGTCACACTACTCCAGGCTACATCATTCATGTCTCCTATTACGATGTGGTGATCTAATGTAGAGGCTTCAATTGCCAAGGCTGTTCTCAGCAGCTCCCTGTCTTTTTTGGTAGCAGTAAGTGCCTCGCCAGGAATAGGCGGTTTCGGGTGAAGGCCATATAGCGTAACTGGAGTGTCGCCCATTTTAAAACTAACTTCTACTGAAGGAATAGAGGGTTTGACCCGATGTAAAACCTCAGCTTGGTCAAAAGGAAACTTGCTCAGCAAAATTAACCCATAAGTATCGTTTCGTATTTCTTCCAGCACATGTGGGTAAGTAGCCTTGAGCGGTTCCATAGCATCTGCCCAGGCCTGATTGGTTTCCAGGAGGAAAATTAAATCAGGGTCATATTCTTTGATTTTCTCAAGGGTGCGGTCAAATTCTGTATTGTGTTGATACACATTTGAGATATAAATACTCAGGTTACTTTCGGTAGATTTCTTCTCACGTTTGGCAATCGTGGCCTTAGAGATACTAAAGAAAGGGAAGATGGTTACCAGACAATACACAAAACTCACCGAAACCATGACCACACTCAGGTAGGTACGCCAGGTAGGCTCCTCCACAAAAAACAGTAATACAAGAACAGCCAGATGTGTTACGGCATAAAACGATTTGAAATAGTCCTGACCTCTGATCAGCCAGAAGTCGTTGCCGGTTTCTGGTACAAAAGTACCTATGCTCAGCACCAGAGCGATGATAAAAAGTATAGTCTCCATAACTGCTACGTTTAAAACTTTAAGCCACCGATTTTTCTAAAAAGTGTGGAATCTTCACCTCAGACGAAGCCAAACTGAGAATCTACACTACAGGTTTGAGTGGTTTTCTACAGGAACGGCTATTTCGAGAATGAGGATGAAATTGAATTGTCAATTTCAGGAATATTGGCCCCGGCCATAAAAAACAAATCAAATGAAAAAGTTAATGGTAATCATGTTGTCTGCAATGATGGCAGCATGTAATAACACAGAAAAGCAAAAAGAAACACAACAAACTACTGAACAGACAGAGAAGAGTGGAGAAGAGGCGAAAGCAGTAGATGTAGAAGAAAAAGAAAAAGGGGACTACGCCTCAGTATCTGCCTGGGATGAACTCCTGAAAGATCATGTAGATAAAGATGGTATGGTAGATTACGGCGGAATGAAAAAAGACCGTGAGAAACTGGAAGCCTACTTAGCCGATATTTCGAAAAACGGCCCGGCAAAAAACTGGTCCAAAGAAGAGAAAATGGCCTACTGGATTAACGCCTATAATGCATTTACCATACAATTAATCCTAGATAACGAGGGTGTAAGTAGTATTAAAGATATAGGGCCTAAAACCCAGATACCATTTGTAAATACACCGTGGGATATCAAGTTTATTGAGATAGAAGGTAAAAAATATGACCTCAATAATATCGAACACGGTATTCTAAGAAAGGATTTCAAGAAAGATCCTAGATACCACTTTGCTTTAGTTTGTGCAGCTGAGTCTTGCCCGAGATTGAGAAATGAAGCCTATACGGCCAAAAAATTGGATAAGCAGCTGGATGAAGAAGGTGAGGTATTTCTGAATAATGAAGCTAAAAATATTATCAATGAAGAAGAGGTAAAAATTTCGCCACTCTTCAAATGGTACAGTAAAGATTTTGAGCGTGAGATGTCTATAGCTAAGTGGATCAATAAATACTCTGATGACAAAGTAAAAAAGGATATGGATGATTTTGCGTATACAGATTACAGCTGGAAACTGAACGGATCGTTCTAATCGACAATAAAATTGAACTTAAGAAAGCCGATGAGCCTGGTGCTTATCGGCTTTTTTGTGTGGATTAATTTCTACGATGCATCAAAAAATCACAGGGGTACGATCATTTGAAACAGACTATTCAAATGGAAAATGAAAAAGCGAATAAAGCCCTGCTAGGGCATAAAACAGACCGAAAGATGATCAACTTCAAAGATGGAGTTGAATTTGTTCTTCGGTTTTTTAAGGAATTCTCACTCTCAAAAATGGTGTGGGGAGAGTTTCTGAATCAGTGTTATCAGATAGGTTTACGGTCACTACCCTTAATTACATTGACGGGTTTTGTTACCGGGCTGGTATTTACGCAGCAGTCTCGTCCTTCATTACAGGAGTTTGGAGCCACATCCTGGTTGCCTAGTTTGGTGGCTATTGCCATGGTACGGGCCTTGGCACCATTGGTTACTTCGATAATTGCTGCCGGTAGGGTGGGCTCAAATATTGGTGCAGAACTGGGAAGCATGAAGGTTACCGAGCAAATAGACGCCATGGAAGTGTCTGCGGTGAATCCATTCAATTATCTGGTCATCAATAGGGTTTTGGCTTCTACCATTACCATCCCCATCTTATCATTTTATACCGCGGCTGTGGGTTTGGCAGGTTCATTTATCAATATCTACATCAATGAGCAGACCAACTTTAACGCCTATATCATCAATGCATTTGAGAGTATTAATTTCCTGGATTTGGGCTCGGCATTGGTTAAAGCCATCCTATTTGGGTTTACCATCGGTATGGTGGGGTGCTACAGCGGCTACCGAGCTGAAAAAGGAACACTTGGAGTAGGTAAAGCTGCCAACTCCGGAGTGGTTAAGTCCATCTTCATCATTTTCCTGATAGAGATTTTTGTGGTTCAGGTGACCAATTCACTTCGTTAAAACCCGGAACAAATGAATAATAGCGTAATAGATATAGAGAAATTATACAAATCATTCGGAGATCTGGATGTACTGAAAGGGGTTAACCTAAAGGTTGATAAAGGAGAGAATCTGGTGGTGCTGGGCAAGTCTGGTACAGGTAAGTCAGTGCTTATCAAAATCATTTCGGGCCTTATCAAAGCAGATAGCGGAAAGGTAAATGTACTGGGTTACGATCTCAATACTGTTTCAAAAGAGGAGCTTATAGAGCTGAGAATGCGAATGGGCTTTTGTTTCCAAAACAGTGCTCTCTATGATAGTATGACTATTGCCGAAAATATCCAGTTTCCGCTGCGGCATGCCAATAAAATCACCAATAGAAAAGAGCTGGAAGAAAAAACAGACAGAGTGTTGGAAGCCGTAGGTCTGGAGCAGACCAAAAACCAAATGCCGGCAGAGTTAAGTGGTGGTCAGCGGAAACGAATCGGTATAGCCCGTACCATAGTCATGAACCCTGAACTTATCCTTTACGATGAGCCCACCGCGGGTCTGGATCCCATCACCTGCGTAGAGATTAATAATCTGATACTGGAGGTGAGAGAAGCGTATAAAGCCAGCTCCATCATCATTACCCATGATCTCGCTTGTGCCAAGCAAACCGGCGATAGAATGGCCGTATTGCTTGATGGCCAGTTCAGAAAAGAAGGCACATTTAGCGAAGTCTTTTCTGAAGATTCAGAAGACAAGGTCAAACAATTCTACGACTACAATTTTATAGAAGCTTAAACACATTAAACGATAAAAAACATGGAATCAGCAAGAAAGAAAGCACAGGTAGGCCTCTTTATGGTCATCGGCCTGATCATATTTGCGGCAGGAGTGCTGCTCATCAGCAATATGCGTAAGATTTTTGTCAAAAAAATTACTGCTACTGCCGTTTTTGAAGATGTTAGTGGTCTTACCAAGGGTAATAATGTCCTTTTTTCCGGTGTGAAAGTAGGTACGGTAGAGTCACTTGAGTTTGTGCCTAACGAAGGCGTTAAGGTCAATTTTGAAATTGAAGAGAAATCTCAGGAGTTTATCTATAAAGATGCTGACTTGAAAATAGGCACCGATGGTCTGATCGGAAACCCCATATTGGTGATTAGCGGAGGTTCTGCCTCTGCCGGTGCTATTGAAGATCAGCACCGATTTAAAATTAGTAAGGAAGATACGCAGCAAGACATGCTGGCTACGCTTCAGGAGAATAATAAGAACATTTTGGCCATCACCGAAGACTTGAAGTCGGTGATATCGAGTATTGCCGAAGGGCAAGGTAATCTTGGTAAGTTGATCAAAGACGATGGTGTATATACTCAGCTGAATCAGACTATGGCTCAGCTAAAGCAAAGTTCTTATCAGATCAATGCCATGAGCCAGAATATGGCCAGTTTTAGCAATTCACTAAATACTCCGGGGAAATTGCCATATGAACTTGCCAATGACACCACGCTCATGGCCACACTAAAAAGTACGGTCAATAATCTTGATCAGGGAAGCTCGGCACTAAAGGCGTCTGCTGCCAAGGCAGATCAGCTGGTAGCTGGCATAGATCAGGATCTGGATGAGATACTCAGCTCAGATAGTAGTGCTCTGGGAGTGCTGCTGCACGACCCTTCTATGGCTCAGTACATGAAAAGTACATTGATCAATGTAGAGTCTGGTACAGAGAAGCTGGATGATAATCTGGAAGCCCTTAAGAACAGCATTTTCTTCAGAGGTTACTTCAGAAAAAAGGAAAAACGTGAGGCAAAAGCTCAGGAAGAAACCCAAGCGGTACTTTCCTCAAAATAAGGAGACTGTGGAAGGCTTTTCGCATCTGGCGTATAGAGTCTTCCCCATTTCAGGCTTCATCCTAACGGAACAGCAATTTTAACACTTCATATAACTTATAAACACAAATTATTTAAATGCTCATATTCCTGACATCAATGCTTTTAATACTGCTTCGCGAGAAAAGAAATGCTGGTGAAGCCGATACAAATACAGCTGGTCAGGATAATGGGGGAGAAGCAGCATTGACTTCTAAAAGGGTTTTGTATCGAAGATTAAAATCTCTTTTGAGTCAATAAATTTTATTACTTAAAAACGAAAAAAGCTCGCAATCGCGAGCTTTTTTTATGACTTGATGGTAACATGAATTATTCCATCACCTCAGCTTTAATAGACTGAATATCAGACTCAACTTTGGCTTCAAAAGCATTCCAGTCTTCTACAGCGTTATCCTTCATGTTTTTAAGGTCCTCCTGTAGGTTTTCTTTTTGCATATTTAGCTCGTCAATAATGGTATTTACGGCTTTGCCATCGCCATCCAGATTATTTTCGGCTTCTTCTATTTTGTCTTCCAGTTCCTCTATCGCTTCGTTTAACTGAGCTTCAAGGTTCATCATTCTGTCTTCTGTTTCGTCTACTACTTCTTCCATTTTTTCTTCCATGGTCTCTTCGGTAGTAGCGTTATTACATGCTGTAGCCATTAATAATGTGGCAGCCATTCCCAGGCTTAATACTTTTAACTTTTTCATAATAAATAGTTGTTTATTTTGTTCATCAAAGAGGTTAAAAAGACTGTTCCTGTAGGGAGAGTGTAGAAAATATGGAACAGAGTTTTGATCAGGATAATTGAAAAGTCTTTTAAACTAAAAACAGAACATTATGAATAAGATCATATTAAGTGCAGGAGTTTGGTTTTTGCTAAGCTCATGCACCACTACACAGAGTGCAGTAAACACCGGCAGTAAGCCATCTACCAGTTATGAAACTGTAAAAGTGGAAACCAAAACTGAGGCCGAAAAGCAGGCTGAAAATGGCGATTTTCAAAAAATCAAAAATGCTTTTGAGGTCGCAGATTTAGATATGGCAGTTTTCAAAAAAGAGGATCTGCAAGCTAAAATCAAGGAGATCAATACCTATATGGGAGAAACCGGCTCAGCGTATCTGGGTACTAAAGGAATAGTGATTTCTTTTGAAAGAGGAGACATGTTCGGTCTGGCAGATTATGTACCGAGCAATAAAACCCAGGAGGATTACAAAAAGCTGATAAAGGCCCTAAACACTTACGGAGGCACTGTGGTGGTAGCTGGTAAAACGCAATTCTCAGCCGATGATGTGACTGCGGCTGAGGCTGCAAAAAGAGCTGAACGAGTAGCCAAGTTTATCTCAAAATCGAGTATAGATAAGTCCAGAATTTTACTGGATGATATGGGCGTTAGCTTTGGTACCGAGAGTAATCGAAGTGCCCGGGTCAAAAATGACGATAGAGTAGTAGAATTCTTAGTAGTACCTAAGAAAGCCTAGTCAATTAAGGCCATTAAAAAGGGAGAATGATTCGTCATTCTCCCTTTTTTAGTTTCGGTGTTAAAGCTTATTGTAAAGACTTCCAGAAGGCTGCTGCTTTAGGTATAACTACCGGCATTTTCCCGTTCATGTCGTGCGTGGCATTACTGACCAAATGAAACTGTGCTTTCACCCCGTTATTTCTCAGTCGGGTATGCAGGCGTTTCCCTTGTGTTTGCTGATCTACCAATTCATCTCTGTCTCCATAGAAAAGAATAGTAGGTTCAGATTGACCATTAACATCGAAATATGGACTGGCCGCCTCATAGGCTCCCGGGTTTTCCTGATAGGAGGCTCCTATCAGAAGCTGCGTCAGATTTCTGTTTTTATCATCCATGATTTCATTGTGAATTTCTGGCATTGTAAGGTCGGTAGGTGCCGCTATGGCAGCTACTGCTTTAATGTTTGGATTACTCCTTTGATAGGCATAAGATAAGGCCAAATGCCCTCCTGAGCTATAACCTAAAAGTAGTACCTCATCAGTAAGGTTTAAGGTGGCTTTTTTACCATCAAGGTGAGCCATAAACTGATTGATGTCGGCCATTATTTGAGCGTAATCCACTCCTTGTGAACCAGCTAGCCTGTGATTGATATTAAAAATGGCAATATTCAGCCCCTGCTTCTTTAATTCATCTACTACGGGTTTCATAAATGATTTATCCAATAAACTCCATCCACCTCCATGAATGACTACTACAGGTACTGCCTTCACTCCAGCTGGTTGACCATCTGGCAAGTACATATCATAATTCTGGCGTTCATTATTGCCATACTTGAGGTTGGCCTGCATACTAAAACTAGTGGCTTGGTGTGCAGTTAAAACAGACCCAAAACTCACTTCTTTTTCTTCCTCTTCAGTTGAGGTCTCCTCTTCCTGATTTTGTTCAGTGTTGTTCTCTTCCTGGTTATTTTCCTCTTGACTCTCTTGAGGAGATTCCTCCTGCTCAGATTGCGATTGAGAAACCTCAGGTTCTGTGCTATTTTGAGGGAGAATGTCATTCTCCAGTTCGCACGAGAAGGTGATAAAACTTGAAAGTACTATAGGTAATATTGCTTTTCTCATAATTGTAAGTGATTGTTAGTCAATGTTTAAGCTAAAATTCACATTCCTGAGAGAAAAGTGTGGAATCCTTAAAGTGGGTGTAGAATTTTTTGCATAGCAAAAGAGAAAGTGTGGAACAAAAAAAGCCGTCTCAGATTGCTGAGACGGCAGTGTGAATTATAGAACCGACTATTTATTATTTAACCAAATAGACTGATGATGCAGACTGTAAATCAAAATTGGTAGTTGGCGACATATCACCACCCATCGTTACATTAGAGTAACTTAGAATTCTACCACCATTATTACCTGCTTCAGCGATATAAACTGTTTTGGTAGCACCGTCGTAGGCTACGTCTACTGGGTTACCCATTTGAGTCATAGCACCACTTACTCTGATTGACTCAGAAGCAGAGATCATTCCTCCGTCAGAGGCACCATCAAACTTACTCATGAAGTTTTCAATGATATGGAATCCACCGTCATCCTGACCATTTGAAGCTTCTCCGATATCGGTCATGATCATCGTATTTGTAGAAGCATCATAAGTCAAACCGTGAGTTCTAACAATTCCCTCAATTATCACTCTTTTGCTTGTAGTCAGCATACCTGTGCTGTTGTTGGATAAGAAATCGGTGTATACCGCAAGCTCATCATCAGCATCTACTACTGCATATAGGTCATTCCCAATAAAGGTGATACCCCATAATTTAATATCTGTAGTGATGACATTTCTCAGAGAGAAAGAATTACCTGATTTCTCATAAACAAACAGACGACCATCTGGTGTAGAGGCATCTCCGTCTACATCTGCGTTATCAGCTACCACGTAGAAATTACCATTTACGGCCATTTCTCTCGGGCTTTCCATATCGTTTGGTCCGTCAATTGATAAAGAAACGTCAATAAGACCACCTACGCTTACGTCGGCTGATGCGTCAAAACCTTCAATTCCGTTTTCTGATCTTGAAACCTGGAAAATGCTTTTAGAGTCTGCGTCATAGTAAACGCCATCTGCTGCAGAAGAGCTTGAGTTAAAAGTTGTTTTGGTAGTCATTTGACTATCCTCATAGTTGTAGGCTGTAACGTTACCATCTGCGTTATTTGAGGCGTAAACTGTTACCGAGCTAGACATTACCGGATCCATGTCATTATTGTCTTCACATGAAGTCATCAGAGCTACAGCTCCTACCAGCATTGATGTTTTTAGAATTTGCTTTTTCATAATTGTATAGTTGTTTAAAAATGTTTGTAACACTTGTGTGTTTGGTGTATACGCCACAGAAATCTATTTGGATCGATCAGGGCGAAAAAAAATTGAGAACATAAAAAAAGGAGCTGAGAAGCTCCTTTTTAAGTATAGTTTCACTAGTAGCTGATGGTGTTTTACCTGCTAGTCGAGCAGGTTTCTACCTTTTCTCCTTCCTGTAATCAAAGTCACCACAAATAAGATGACGAACAGGAAGAACAAAATTTTAGCGATTCCGGCAGCACCAGCTGCCACACCACCAAACCCAAATACTGCGGCTATAATGGCGATAATTAAAAATGAAATTGACCAACGTAACATAATTCTATTGTTTAAATGATTAAAAAATGATTTTAGAGAGCTCTGGTCTATTTAGACAAGTAGGCTCTTAGCATCCAGGCAGCTTCCTCAAAATTTCTGAGTTGGCCTACCATAAAGTCCTCAGTACCATAATCCTGAGCATCTGCTGCTATTTCTATATGATCTCTCATCCATCTGATGATGGTTTCATAGTCATTGAGCAATGAACTGAGGATCTTTTTAGAATCATGATACGGTTCTTTAGTCTCGTTCAGGTTGGTAAATTCCAGGAACTCCTCACAAGAGCCCATTGGTGTTTTACCAATCTTTCTGATTCGCTCGGCTGTAAGGTCAATGCCCTCAGCCATTTCGTTATAGAGTTTCTCAAAAAACTCGTGTAGTTCCAGAAATGATGAGCCCTCCACATTCCAGTGATAGTTTCTGAGCTTGATGTAGAGAATGTGCTGGTCTGCTAGCATTACATTCAATGCATCAGATATTTCTGTTTTATTTTTCTTTTCTATTCCTATTAAAGCTTCCATAATTTGTGTTTTGTACTTGTTAAAATTTGCTGAAGCCTGGTTTAGAATGCCAGACCCGCAGTTACCGAGAAAGAGTTTCCTTTACCGGCAAACTGACTTTCTGTTTGTCTGTCTTCATAGTCAATATTGAAGACATCATTCACATTACCTTCGTAACGCATATCTAGTCTCAGACGGCTGATATCAAAACCAACTCCAAACTGATAACCTAATAGTGCTTTTCTAAAGCCTTCTTCTTCTGCCTGAAGACCTATGTTTTGTAAGAAGGTATTGTCTTCGTTAATCAGGAAGGTAGCCACCGGTCCTGCATTTACTCTGATCACATCTGTGGCTTTAACCCCTACCAGTACCGGAATATCAAAATAGGTTTGTTTGAAGTCTCTTTCCTGTCCTAAAATTCCTGTGGTAGACCCACCTTTTTGTGATACGATCAACTCAGGCTGTAGGAAAAGTTTGTTTCCGAATCTTGTATACAGACCAGCTGTAAAACCTGTACTTCTTGTATCTTCAGAGTTCCAAAAGCCTTCGTTACTACCAGAGCCTTCGCCGCTGATGGTTGAAAGGTTTACTCCACCTCGCAGACCTATTTCAAAATTATCCTGTGCCTGAGCCGCAGTCAGACTTCCTACTGTGGCCAATGCGGCCAGAATGATTAACTTTTTCATTTTTGTGATTTGTTATTTATTGATGATTATTTAGATCCAAAGGCCATTGCATCAGCTTCCTTAGAAGCCTCTTTTTTGAGGTCGTCATTAGCGACAATTGCTAATTCTACTCTTCTGTTTTTATCTTGCCCTAATTCAGTTTCATTGCTATAAGCAGGACTATCTTCTCCATAACCTCTAACCACAAGTCTGTTTCTTTGAACTCCCTTAGAAACTAAAAGGTCTGCTACCGCTGCGGCTCTTTTTTCAGATAAATTCTGGTTGTAATTGTCTGAACCTACATTATCTGTGTGCCCTGCAATTAGAATATCAGTCGACTCATAGTCGTCTAAAACCTGTGCCAGTTCTCCAATATTATTAATAGAGTTTGCTGATAACTGATAAGAGTCAAAATCGAAAAGAATACCAGAACCCATAGTTACCTTGATACCTTCTTCAATTCTTTCAATCTCCGCGATCTCGCCGATCTCTTCCTCCAGGTCTTTGGCTTGGTTATCCATATACTTACCGATGATACCGCCTGCTACTCCGCCAATGGCAGATCCTACAATAGCGTAAACTGCTGGGTTCTTACTTTTGGCTCCAATTGCCGCTCCGGCAGCCGCTCCTCCGGCTGCTCCTACCACAGCACCTTTCTGTTCACGAGTAAGTTTTTTAAGACTATTACAGCTCCCCATTAAGATGGTAAGGGATAAAGCTCCTATAGTCAATGATTTTAATTTCAGCTTTTTCATAATTGTTTTTTATAGTCTGCTGAAACACTTAAATAATCCGTCCTGAATAGTTGAAAATTACTTAAAGTGCTTGTAGTGAGATATTTATTTGCGAATTGCCTATTTGGGTGATCTCTTTTTTTGTTGTGGGAATTCCACACATTCACATCATTTTCCACAAAAACGGCGATTTATAAGGTGTGGTGAAAACCGAATGAAGCTCCTATCGAGCCTACATATATATAGGTATAAAGAATGTCACCTTTCTAGTATGGTATTATTACACACACATCAGAAGGAATAGGAATTTATGCATTGAGAGAAAACAGAAAAATTATGAATAAGTCAATGTATGTAGTGGCAGGTGCTTTAGGATTTATTGCCGGAGTATTATACGCCCCGGATAAAGGCCGTGTAAGCCGATTAAAGCTGAAAAGAAATGCTAACAAGCTAGCCAATAAGGCTATTGCCCAGCTAGAGAATTTGGAAAGTGAGATTAAGAATGGGTAAGCCGAAATCGTAGAATTCTACAGGTTTGGGTATTTAGCTCAACACTTTCAGGCCAAAAAAGCCGGAAAGGCATTGGAATTAGAATTTAAACATCAACAGTGTAAGAATTACAGAAATTTAAAAACAATAACAATTATGAATACTACAAAAGCAATTACAGGAATGATAGCTGCAGCAGCAGCCGGAGCAGCAATAGGAATCGCATATGCTCCTGATAAGGGAACCAAAACCAGAAAGAAAGTAAAGCGTAAAGCAGAAGATTTTTCTTCGAATGTGAAAGAAGTGGCTATTAACGCCAAGGATCAAACAGTTACTAAAGCTAACGAACTTTTGGATCAAGGTAAAAAGTCAGTTGACACCTTGGTAGACAAGATATCGAATTCGGCAAAGTCTGTAAAAGTGGCGTAAGGAAGAGGAGTCGGTTACAAGGCAGGTGGTCACGTACTACCTGTCTTTTTTCTTCATCAAACCTAAACGAAAAACGATCATGGCAGATTATTTACATACCGAAAGCAGAGACCAGTCGCTGGTGGGTCAGGTTGGCAGAATTGTGGAATTGCACAAACAGAAAACCCTGCTAAACCTGGCCGATAAATCTGCAAATACCCTTGGAGCTATCAGTGTGAAGCTGGTGGTGGTATTTTTGGGTTTATTAACCATTATGATGCTCTGCCTGGGCATGGCCGCTTTTCTGAACGATATCATGAATTCACCGTACTGGGGATTTGTGATCATGGGGGTAGTACTGGGCTTTTTTACCTACCTACTTATTCTAAAAGGAAAGTCATGGCTTACTGATTTGTTCAGTAATGAAATGCTCGAACTATTTTATCACCATAAAGAAGACGAAGATGAAGACGATCAATAAACGAAATCAACTCCAGAAAAAAATAAGACAAGTAGAAGAAGAGCTTGACTACATGGAGTCAGGAGTGCTAAATAAACTTACACCCTCGGGAATAGCCAAAGAGCTAACATCATCGGGAGGAGGATCCTCAAGTCCTGTGCCGGGTCTTATCGCTACTGGCCTGTCATTGGGAGTGAAAAATCCTGTGGCTAAAATCGTATTACCTATAGCAGGTAAATTTGTGGCTAACCAGCTTTCTGAGCCTGAGATACAGCTCAATTTTATTTCACGTCTTAAGAAGGCAATGAACTGGGTGGCCAATAGAACCACCTTAAGTCTGGAAGAAGAACAGTACATGCTTTCGGAGGAAATCAATACAGTACAGTTTGACATCGAAAACGAAATCGAAAACCGAGTCACAGAAACCCTGGAGCCTATTGAAGTAATAGAGTCCAATTTAGAAGGGTCAGGTGAGAGCAAGGTTCCTCTTAAGGTAGAAGAGGCTTCCTGGTACTAGATTGTTTTCGGGAACAGCAGAATGAATGTTGTTCCTATATTTTTTTCACTCTGTACCTCTATTTCACCGTGGTGATTATCCATCACTTTTTTGCAAAGACTTAATCCTACATTTTTATTCTTTGAGTTGGGGTGAAGGTTCAGGTTACTGAATATTTCAAAGATTGACTTCGCCTCAGATTGATCAAATCCACTGCCTTTATCCTGAATGGATATTTTATGATAAGACTCTCCGCTTTTTTCTATTTGCTCATAGAGCAATGACACTTCTACAGTTTTTTCTCCTTCCTTTCTAAACTTTACCGAGTTTGAGAAGAGATTGCGTAGCAAATCCAATATTTGCCCTTCGTATAGAGTGAACATAGGAGTCTCTTCAAACTCAATTTTCAAATTAAGATCTGGTTTTATAGCAGCCCTGAATTCGGCAGAAACGGTATTAAACAAATCAGAGAATCGTTGAAGAGAAAGATCATTTTCATTTCTTTCTAGCTGGGCATGTTCCAGCAGCCCGTCCACAAGTACGCCGGCTTCGGCGGCAGACTTATCAATTTTTGCCAACTGGTTCTTCACTTTTTCATGATCTCCTTTTTCATGTGCCAATGAAGCAATATCACTAAACACCTGAATTTTTCTTAATGGCTCTTTCAAATCATGCGAAGCCAGATAAGCGTATTCTTCCAGCTCGGCATTTGAGTTCAAAAGGTTCTTTAATAGCTTACGTTTATTGACCAGAAGCCTTTCTTTCTCGTTCAGGTCATGTTTTTGCTTAAAATAGGCAAAAGCAATGATGGCAAAGGAAAGGATACCCAAAAGAATGAAGGCATACGATGTCAGCCGCTCACCTTCATATTGAAGGACCAGGCGTTCCTTCAAGAGCTGATCTTCGATAGCAGCCATATCCTTGATTTCTTTATGATACCTATCGGCATATTGATCAGTTTCACTGATATGATCTTTCAGCTTTTTATTCGTAAATATTCCACCCTTTTCTTTCAGGTCTAACTGCTGGCGAAGGACATATTTGGTATTCAGCAGATTTTTATTGAGAGTGTCCAGATTAGCCTGCTGTATGGGATTATCACCAACAATACTTTTTAAGTTTTCAACCAAAGAGTCTAATTCACTAGCCTTACTGCGGTAGGTTTGGAGGTACTGCTGCTCACCACACAGCAGGAAGCTTCGCTGGTTTGAGACCATTGATCTGAATTCACTTTCCAGATCCAGAATCCTGTTTTTTACCAGATAGGTATGGTCTACCATATCATTAAAACTTTCCTGTTTTCTGATATTGGTATAGGTAGAATAGAAGGTAATTCCTATAAAAAGAAAAGCAGCAAGAAATAGAAAATCAATTGATTTACTTTTCATGGGGTGTTGTAATTCTAGACCATTGTGTGGAACTTAATCTACAGTTTCTACACACGGAATATTTTTATAATTTTCGCCTTTGGCGGAGGTATAAAATTTTATAAGAATGCAAGTAGTTGATTATGAAACACTTGCAATGTGAATTTCTCCTAACGTTTAAAAATAAGGATTTGTGGAGAATAAATTGTCATTACAAACTTCAAAAGCAGATTAAACCTTACTCATAATGACCAGAAATATTCAAGTACAAACCGCGAAGCAAAGTCAGCGAATTAATACCAAGCAGATTCAATTCCTGAACTTTTTGTTTTTAAACCAAAACGAGCTGGAAGGTCATGTGGAAAAGGAGTTATTAGAAAATCCTTTTCTGGAACAGGACGTCAAAACTGAGAACACAGATAGTGGAGATAGCTCAGATGATATCCTTGGAGAAATGAGAGTTGAGGAGGTCTATACCAGAGAAATGCTGGAAGATGATATGCCTTCTTATAAGCTGAAATCTAATAATTACTTTGATCAGTCTACGGCTGATTTAAGCCTGCAAAGACACACCGAAGAGGTAGATGTCTCAGAGGTATTTATGGAGCAGATTCGCTTTTTGGGTTTAAACGATGAAGAACTGGAACTGGCTCATTTCATCATCAACTCCACTGATGAGAAAGGCTTTTTAGATACAGACTTGGAATCGTTCGTAGATCATGTGGGTTTTGCCACCGGCAAATTCTACGATGAGAGTCTGATTGAAAAGGTTAAAAAACAAATCAATGAATTGGAGCCTGCAGGTTTTGCCTGCTACGATCTTCAGGATTACTTCCTCACTTTAGTTTCCCAGGCTTCTGAGGCAGATAAGTCTGTATTAGAAAATGCCAAACTGATCCTTTCAGAGCATTTTGAATCATTTAAGTCAGCCAAGTGGAATAGCATTCTGGAGGAAATGGATGGTATCGAAAGAGCAGATATTGACCAGGTCTTACAACTGATTTCCACATTCAAACCATACCCTACTAAAGGCTTTGGAACAGACTGGTTGCAGATCAAAAATGAAATTGTACCTGACTATGAGATCAAGCTGATAGATGGTGAGCTCGTGGGTGAGGTAGCAAATTCAAAGAAATATAATTTCAGCGTAAATGCGGCCTATGCCAATAGCATGAAAGGTGCAAAAGGAGCTACAGGTTCTTTTGTAAATGAGAAGCTGAAATCTGCCTACTGGTTAATTGATGCTATACAGCAAAGATATGAGACCATGAATAAGGTGATTAAGGCCATAGTTCATCTACAAGGGGAGTATTTAATGTCTGGCGATAATAGCAAGCTCAGACCTATGATCCTTAAAGACGTAGCTACGTACATTGATATGAATATCTCTACAGTGAGTAGAGTAACGAGTAATAAATATGCCAGAAGCCCTATTGGTTTAATTCACCTGAAAGACTTGTTCTCTGAAGCGATTTACCTGGAAGATGGTAGCCGCAAGAGCAATAAGGAGGTTCAGGATATGGTAGTTAGACTGGTAGAGGAAGAGGACAAAACAAAACCATTGAGCGATTTCGACATACAGAAGGCTCTCAAGAGAGAGGGGATTAGCCTCACCAGAAGAACGATCACCAAGTATCGTCTTTCGGGAAATATTCCATCATCTAAAGAGAGAAAAGTTTCCTGATAAGTTAAGCGAACCACTGACAACCCCAAACAAAAGAGAATATGCAAAAAATACTGGTAATAGATGACGATAAAGATGTATGCCTGCTCCTTGAAAGGTTTCTGACAAGGCAGGATTTTCAGGTTAAAGTAGCCTCTACCGGCAAAGAGGGCCTGAAAATGTTAAAAGAAGATGTGCCTGATCTGGTGCTGTCTGATTTTAAACTGGGAGACATCAATGGCGGAGACCTTCTGAAGGAAGTGAAGAGTTCACACCCGGGTCTTCCTGTCATCATCATTACTGGGTATTCTGATATCAAAGTGGCCATAAACGTTATGAAAAACGGGGCCTTTGATTATGTAACAAAACCGCTTTTTCCTGAAGAAATTCTGAATACCATCAAGAAAGCTTTAGCCAGTACTGGCGATGGTCAAACAGATGCTGCTCCAGCAAGTGCAGCGAAAAAAGCAGTAAGCAAACCTTCAAAAACGAAGAAAAAGAAAACCGGTTATATTTTTGGGACGAGCCAGGCCAGTAAGAATTTGGTCAATCAGATTAATCTGGTAGCACCTACCAACTTCAGTGTCATTATTTATGGTGAAAGTGGTGCGGGTAAAGAGGCCGTAGCCAGAGAAATTCACCACCGAAGCGATAGAAGAGATAAGCCTTTTGTGGCTATGGACTGTGGAGCTATCAGTAATGAATTGGCCGGAAGTGAGCTTTTTGGTCACGTCAAAGGAAGCTTTACAGGTGCAGTAAGTGATAAAACAGGTCATTTTGAATTGGCAAATGGTGGTACTCTTTTCCTGGATGAGGTAGCTAATCTCTCTTACGAGGTACAGGTTTCTCTACTTAGAGTAGTTCAGGAACGTAAGCTGAAACCTATCGGTGGTACCAGGGAAAAAGAAGTAGATGTAAGAATTATTGTGGCCAGTAATGAGCAATTGCTTCAGGCGGCTAAAAAAGGAAAGTTCAGAGAAGACTTATACTATAGATTTAACGAATTTGAGATAAACGTACCAGCCTTGAGGCATCGTGATAAAGATATCATGATGTATGCCGAATACATGTTAGATGGTGTAAATGAAGAACTGAATAAATCCATTAGTGGGTTTAGCGATGAAGTCGTCGAGGTTTTTCAGAAGTACCCATGGCATGGGAATATCAGAGAGCTAAAGAATGTGGTACGTAGAGCTGCATTATTATGTCAGGCAGATATGATTAAGGTAGCTAATCTACCTTATGAGCTGGTGAATCATGATAATATCCATTTTGCAGATTCAGAAAATGAGCCGGATACCAGTGCCGGAATTTTAAACAGCTCCAGCACAAAGGAAATCATGGCTGACCTTATCAAGCCAACGCATCATTCCAGAATGCCGGCAGACCTGAAAGAAGCAGCTAAAGAGGCAGAAGCTGAGCTGATAGTGAGAACATTAAAAGAAGTGAACTTCAATAAGAGTAAGGCCGCTCGCATACTCAACATTGATAGAAAAACACTGTACAACAAGATAAAATACTATAACCTGTGAAAAACGTTTACACGGACAATGGAGCTGTGAAACGAGAAACCCGTTTTGAAGATAGGGCTCTATATGATGCCATGAGTGATGGTTTAGTCATTATGAGAGTCAAAGACTTCGAATTGGTTTACTCCAATAGAGCTTTTGAGTCTTTTGATAGTGACTTTGAAAGAAAGAAGGTAATTGAGCTTCTTCAAGAACATATTGCCGGCAAAATTTCAGAGGATGAAACAGCCCTTAAAGGCGGCTATACCAAAATAAGTGTCAAAAATCTAATACTTTCTGATGGTGAAGAAGGTAGAGTGATTGTCCTTATTAAGCATAGAGATATGCCGTTTAGGGAGCATTATGAAATTCTGAATGAGTCTGAAAGCCAAATGGGTATGGGTACCTGGCAGTACCAAATCACTGAGGACAAGCTCAGTTCTTCAAAAGGAATGAATCACCTTTTTGGGTACACCACCGAGGATGGTCCTTTCGCACAAAACCTTTATCAGTATCTGGATTTTGTAGTTGATGAAGACAAGTCAAAAATTACCCAAGCCCTCTCACAAGTGGTAGAGAAAGGTATCCAGGTACACGATGTAGAACATAGGGTTATCAGAAAGGATAAAAAAATCAGACTATTCAGTATTTCTACACTTCGGGTGTTAAAAGAAAATGGGAATGCCTACGCAATTCAGGGAATCATTAGAGATATCACTGAATTGCGTCAAAACGAGGTAGATATAGCGGATAACATTAAAAAGCTGAATCAGTCTAATGATGCCCTTTCTGAGTTTGCCTATACCGCCTCTCATGACCTTCAGGAGCCATTGAGGAAAATAGAAGCTTATGGTGACAGATTAAAGAAAAGTCTCGGAGATGAACTACCTGAGCGTTCTTCGAGATATTTAGATAAAATGATTCTGGCTACAGGCCGCATGAGTCATTTGATTGAGGATATTCTGAAGTTATCAAGAGTAAGCTCTGCAAATACCCAACCTGAGAAAGTCAATTTAAAAATGATTTTGGATGGTATCATGGGCGATTATGAGGAGAGCATTAGAGCTACGAAAGCTGTTATTAAGTATGATCTTCCTGAAGTTTTCGGATCTCAAACACAGTACCATCAGTTATTCCAAAACCTGATAGGAAACTCTATAAAATTCAGATCTGAAGAACGTACGCCTACGATCAATATTACTTATGCAAAAGCTTCAGAAAAAGCACTTGAAAAAGTAGATCTTCCGGTGGCTGTAGATTACTATGAAATTGTTTTCAAAGATAACGGGATAGGCTTCGAGCAGCAATTTGCCAAAACCGTCTTTGCTCCCTTTAAGCGTCTGTTTGGGCGTTCAGAGTTTCCGGGAACAGGTATTGGTTTAGCCATTGTGAAGAAAATTGTAGAGAACCATGGCGGAGCCATCAGAGTAGAGTCTGAAGAGGGAGTAGGTACTCGATTTTTCATTTATTTACCCAAAAAATAATCACACAACCATTTCATAATGAAAGAAATAAGACTACTCCTGATAGAAGACGATGAAGAGGACTTTGAGCTCTTTCAAGATACTCTGGATGACATTGAGAATTTTAAATTCAAGACCACTTGGATAAGCAATTATAAAAAGGCTTTAGAAACCATAGCCTCAGAGGAGTTTGACCTTTTGGTGGTAGACTATCTGCTCGGGGCATATTCCGGGCTTGAGCTTTGTCAAAAGTTCAGAGAAATGGGGAAAATTACCCCAATCATTCTTTTGACCGGTAAGGGAGATTCTGAAGTAGATAGACAGGCCTCAGAAATCGGGGTCAATGACTATTTGGTAAAAAGGAATATCAAAGCCGATGAGCTGGAAAGGAGTATTCGATACACCATCAAAAATCACGAAATGGTAATGGCCTTGAAAGTAAGCCAGTCAAAATACCGTGCTTTTTTGAAGAACTCGCAGGATATCCTGTTCATCGCCAACACAGATTGCAATCTTGTGAATGTCAGTGACTCTTTGAAAACCATCACTGGGTTCTCAAAGAAAGACTTAAATAATAAAGGCCTGCTGGAGCTTATCTTAAAAGAAGATTTAAAGAAAGAACTATTGGCGACCATTGCGGACAAAAAGAGTATTCACAAACAGTCTGCCACCATTAAGTGTAAAGATGGAGAAATTAAAACTGTAGAACTCACCTGCTTATATCAGGAAGGTTTCAATGAGCCAGATTTTATTCACGGGGTGATTATTGATAAAACCGAAGAGGTGAAGATGATGCAGTCCAGGTTGGTGAATGAGAAACTGGAGTCTACAGCCAGATTCATGCGTACCTTGGCTCACGAAGTCAGAAATCCGCTAAGCAATATTTCTTTGGCCATTGAAGGCATGGAAGCTGAGGAAGAAGAGGTTTCGCCTTACTTGTCGATAATCAAACGTAATTCAGGCAGAATCGATAATATCATTACCAAGGTTTTAAATAGCTCGCATATTGAAACCAAGGCTTTTGAGAAAATCAACCTCATCGAATCTCTTGAAACCGTCATAGAAACGGTAAAAGATAAAGCGAGTCTGAAAGGCATAGAAATGGTCGTGAATCTACCGGTGGAGCCTTTGGAACTCAACCTTAATGAAGAACAGTTCTCGCTTGCGGTGTCTAATATTTTGGTCAATGCCGTAGAGGCCTTAGACCAGAACAAAGATGGCGTAATCAGAGTGACTCTTGAAAACGGGAAACTATACATCTCAGATAACGGACCGGGCATCAGTAAAGAAGATCAGGGACATATTTTTGAACCATATTATACTCGGAAAACCAATGGAATCGGCCTTGGTCTTTCCAGTACTTTGGGTATTCTCAAGGCTCATCAGATTGAACTGGAATTAGACTCAGACCTGGGCAAAGGAGCTACTTTTGTCCTGCATCTGCCGGTGGAGGTAGACGCTTAGTGTAGCTTAATTTCTACAGCTTTTGAGAGGAATAGTTTTCTTAGTCCAGAAGGTATGGTTAAGAAGCTTAAACCCATTTACTTCTGGCGAGCATTGGTAAGCTCCATCAAAAATTTCGGAGAATATAAAATCCCGAAAAAAAGTGCCTCTTTGGCGTACTACACCACTTTTGCCATGGCACCTATCTTTTTCTTTATTCTTACGATCGGTAGTATTTTCTACGGAGAAGAAATTTTAAGAGGTGAGGTTCTTACCAAGCTCCAGGACTTTGTGGGTTTAGAAATTGCTGAAACTTTGCAAAGTATGCTCAGCAGTACCATGATAGAAAACAGCTCAAATATGGGTACACTAGTGAGTGCAGGTACGCTAATTATCATTGCTACGGGAGTTTTTGTAGAGTTACAGGATTCGTTAAATGAAATTTGGTCCGTAGAAGTTAAACAGAGTTCGGGCATTTGGTCTTTTGTAAAAGATCGCCTGTTGAGTTTCTCCATTATTTTGGCTTTTGGCTTCCTCCTGTTGGTTTCTATGTTGATTAACTCCGTCATAGACGTACTTCACGAGAAAATTGAGCAAAACCTTTCCGTAATCTCGGCTACGGCCACTTTTGTGGTCAATAATATGGTACTCATTATCATCATTAGTGCCTTATTCTATCTCATATTGAAAGTGCTTCCAGATGTCAATCTATCAAACAGGATTGCCATAGCAGGAGCAGTTTTAACCACGATCCTTTTCCTTATTGGGCGTTATTTTATCGGCTTATACCTATCACAGTCGAATCTGAATTCGGTTTTTGGGAAAGGAGGAACCATCGTTATTTTACTGTCCTGGGTCTACTACACAGGTATCATCGTTTATTTCGGTGCCGCATATACCAGAAATCTGGCTTTGGTGGCCAAAGAAGCCGTGCATTCTAAAGGACATGCCGAGTTTGTGAAGAAAAAAAAAGTAGCAGTTAATGACATTAAGGCATCAGAACAGCCCAATGAGGGTTAAAACTGCTGAAAGTGTAGAAAAAAGTACACAGGTCAATTTCTTTGATGTTTTCTTCTAATCAAATTTTTGAAATACTTTTCAATTGTATCTTATCTGGTAAGTAACATATAGTCAGTGAATTGTAATTTGAAAGTTGGAGTTTTTCACTACTCAAAAAATCTATTCTCTTCTGAGTCAACAAATCTTCATTTTGGCAATACTTTTGGGGCAACTTCCTACGAGTGTGGAATCGTATTTTAATGCACCTCCCTGTAGAGGACAAGTATGAATAAATTTTTGAGGATTATAGGCTGGATTCTGGCGGTGATTATTGTCACTATGCTTGCTTTGGCCTTTTATATTCAATCCGGTGCAGGGCAGAGAACAGTCCAAAATCAACTCAATAAGTTTGTAGGCAATAAACTATCCACTCCATTTCGTGTAGGTGAGGTAAAATACTCGATACCTGACTGGGTAATTTTACGAGATGTATATGTAGAAGACCTTCAAAAAGACACTTTAGTAGCTGCCGGAGAAGTAAGAATTGACCTCGATATGTTCAGTTTACTGAGAGGAGCCTTACAGGTCAATACCTTAGAACTTACCGATGGAAACATTAAGCTCTACACGCCCGAAAATACTTCAGATTTTAACTATCAGTTTCTGATTGATGCTTTTGCCGGTGAGACGGATACGCTTAGTGTAGATACGACTTCCTCGGGTGCCAATCCATTTGTTCTGGACGAGGCAATCCTCAAAAAAACCAGATTTTTATATAAGGAAAATACCTCAGGTATTGACTTTTCTGCTGAAATAGGTAAGGGAGAAGTAGACTTCTCAGATTTTGATATCAATGGCAATCTCTACGCCATCTCAGATGTGGAGGTAGACAACTTGAAAGCTAACCTCATTACAGCCAAACCCACCTTTCCTGTAGAATCTGAAACCTCTGGCGATCCGGTACAATTGAAGCTGGGGAACATAGATATCACCAGACTTTACTGGGCCTATAATGGTAAGGATACGGGCATTGAAAATACCATTTCGGCTATGGCTGCCTCGGTAGCTTTTGATGAGCTTGATCTGGAAGAGCAGCACATTTATCTCGATCGTTTCGTTTCAGAGAATGCGGATGTAAAGGTTATCATGAAACAGGGCGAAGTCTCAGAGTCTGGTGCTGAGTCAAAGCCATGGATCGTGAAATTAGGTACACTTGATTTTGATGGTGGAAGTATTCAATACACAGATCAGCTTGCTAATCCTGTTCTGGTCAATGGCGAGTTTAATACTTCAGATATCCGCCTCTCCAATGCAGAATTAAACATTGAAGATTTCTATTACGATGGAGCTAAAATAGAGGCCAAAGTTCGGAAAGTCATTGCTAAAGAAAGATCTGGTCTTGCCATAGATAATCTGGCTTTAGATTTAGTGTATACCGATCAATTAATCGGTTTAAGAAACCTGAATTTTAAATCCCCGAGATCAAACTTTAAGGGTGACATCGTCCTTGGGTTTAATTCTCTGGATGAGTTTACGGCAGACCCTTTAAAAAGCAAGATTTCTTTTGAAGCAAATAAGGCAAGACTTGCCCTAACAGACATTTATAAGTTTAATGCCGAGCTTAGTCAAAACCCTGCTTTAGCAAGCAAAAGAAATGAGGTTTTATTGATTGACGGTAAACTGAAGTCAAACCAAGACAATTTCCTGCTGGAAGATCTGATATTGAGAATTGATCAGGAAACGGGACTCGCCTTAAACGGTTTTGCCGGAGGTATTGGTAACCTTGAAAAGCTCAAAGCTAATCTAACCATAAAAGAACTAAAGACCTCGAAAGGTTTTTATCAAGATTTTTTACCAGATTCTCTGGATTTATCCGGCTACAACCTACCGGAGATGGTAAACTTAAGCGGCTCCATTAAAGGTAATGCCCGGGCCATGAATTTAGACGCAGTGCTAAATACAGACCTTGGGAAACTTACCTTAAATGGGCTGCTGAAAAATGCGGGATCAGATAGTTTGAGGTCATATACTGGATATTTGGCCACTGATAAGCTAAACCTCAATAAATTTTACGCAGAAGGAAGTCCATTGGGTGAGCTAACTGCCGAGCTGGAATTAACAGCAAATAGTACCCTGGACGAGCTAAAGGCCAAAGGGCAAATAGCCGAAATGGTGTACAATGAGTACACTTATAAAGAAATTGATTTAGATGCCAATTTTATAGATAGCGTCTTGGTATTTAAAGGTAGATCAGACGATACTAACCTTGATTTCAATGCTGATTTTAAAGCAGACTTTAATCGTGAACAGCCAGCTTTTGACGGGAGAGTGAATCTTCAAAAAGCCAATCTTTCTAAACTGAACCTAAGTGCTTATGAAGGTGATATCACGGGAGATTTTTTAGTTAAAATGAATCTCTATGATAAGGCTTATCTGCTGGGCACTGCAGATATTAAAGGTTTACAATTAAGTGATGTGAAAGTCGGTGATCTCAAGGGTAAATTCAGTAGAGAGGGTTCTCAGCAGCGTGCAGAAATAAAATCTGGTTTTATGAATGCCAGGCTTAAAGCCGAAGGTGGAATTCTAAATTTGGCTGAAAGCTTTGCCGCATTAACGGCAGACTCCACTGGCTCAGTCACAGATGAAGAGTTGTCTAGGTATAACTTTGAATTGACCGGCTCGCTCACGAATAATCCTATTTGGGGAGCACTGGCAGAAGGGCTTTATTTTGAAGACCCTATAACCTTTGCCATGTCATCAAATGGCAGATCTCTTGACGGAAACCTTAAGCTAAAGCAGCTGGCTTATAACGACCTAGTACTTACCGGCTGGAGCACCGAGCTTAGTGGAGGAGGTAAAATATACAAAACCAAAACCTCAATTAATGATCTCAGATACGGCGAGGGTCACCTGATCAATAACACATTGCTGGCTAATTTTGAAAATGAGGTGCTGGATATAGACTTCACCAGTGAAAATAAGAAGGGCGATTTATTCAATAAGGTAGCCTTAACCATGAACACGGCCCAAAGCACTGAGGTATTTGAGCTGGAGAAGCTCATGTTTAAAGGAGAACGTTTTACCGTAAATGAGCATCAGATTAGAATTTATCAGAATAAATTATTGACTGATGGGCTCATCTTAGAATCGGGGAATCAGAAGCTTAGCCTGCTGGCTACTGAACAAGATATTAATCTTGCCTTTACTGATTTTGACCTTGAGCCATTTTATAGTTTGCTCTACGGGGAGGCTGTGGATTTGCACGCTTTTTTAAATGGAGAAGCCAGCTTAAAAAACAACTTCGAGGAGATAAGCGGAAAAGCAAATCTGAGCATTAAAGATGTTAAGATTGATGACCAGGAAATTGGTGAATTGAGCATGGATATCCCTCAGTTTTCTACAGAGAAAGTCACACTAATCGGAAAAGTAAACGGGCCTTCAAGCAAGGCTAATTTTAACGGATCGGTGATTTTGACGGGTGACGGTAAACTGGATATGGCCATTAATCTCGACAGGCTAGATGCGGCCCTCGTGAAAGCTTTCAGTGCAGGCCAAATTACCGAGGCTACAGGTGAGCTTTATGGAAAAATCAAATTGACTTCAACACTGACAGACCCTGAGCCCAATGGCAATCTGGGTTTCAGAAATTTTGATGTCACCCCTAGCTATTTAGGCGTGCCCTTATTGATCGATAATCAGGAAATTAGATTCAAGAATAAGAGTGTCTTTCTGGATAATTTCACTGTCAAAGATTCTACTGATCAGCAATTGGTTTTTGATGGATCGCTCAATTGGTCAGACCTCAATGCCATCTCTTATCAGATGGACCTTAAAACCTCTGATTTCTTGCTACTCAATACCGTAGCAGAAGATAATGACCTGGTTTATGGGACACTGAAACTAGATGCCGACTTAAGGCTTAAAGGTGTTGGAGAAAAACCGAATGTGGATGGGAAAGTCAAAATCAGAGAAGATAGTGACCTGACCTTTGTGATGCCGGCCGATATAGAAACCGCAGAGACTCAAGGAATCGTCTATTTTGTACCACCAAAAGATAGTGTAACTGCCATAAACTCTACTGCTCCCAGAGATACCGTGAGTGCGGCAGATGCCTTTGCTGAGGTGGTCAATGAAATACTCATTGCTGTAGAAACGGAGGAAGATGCTCAGTTTACCATTATCGTGGATGAGATCAACGGTGATAATCTGGTATTTAGTGGTACGTCAAATTTAACATACGGTCTTTACCCTAACGGGCAGCAGTACCTCATTGGTAGTTTTGACCTTACCCAAGGGGTTTATAGTTTTTCATTTGAGGTATTTAAACGTCAGTTTCAGGTGCAGAAAGGCAGTAAGCTGACCTGGAGTGGAGATCCTTTTCAGGCCGAAATGGATATAACCGCTGCTTATCAGGTACGTACAGATATTCAGTCGCTGAATGCTTTTGGTTTAAACTCTAGTGCCTACGGCAAGGTACCGTTGGATGTACTTTTGAAACTTACTGGAAGTTTAGAAGAACCAGATGTCAATTTTGATCTGCAAGTCTCAGATAAAGCCGAAAATTCAGTGAAATCACTGATTAAGTCTAATGATGTTTTTGCCTCGCTCAGAAATAACTCGTCAGAGATGAATCAGCAGGTGTTCTCATTGATTCTGTTTAATCGCTTTCTGTCAGGTAGTTTTCTGTCTTTCTCGGGAAACAGTTTCAGTGGTGAGTCAGTGGCCAGGCAAAGTGTTAGTAAACTATTAACTGAGCAGCTGAATAATCTGGCAAGTAATGTTCTAGGGGATGTGGGCTTAAGTCTGGGATTAGACTCAGATGTGGCAGATACCGGAGCCAGAACCGAGTTTAATTTAGGGCTAAACCAAAGTTTTCTCAATAACAGAATACGTGTTTCATTGGGTAAGAATTTTGAATTGGCCAATACTACAGGGGTAAGTCGTAGCTCTACCGAAGTGCTCGATAATGTAAATATTGAATACCTGGTAACACCCGATGGAAGGTATGTGGTAAAGGTTTACAGAGATAATGAGTATCAAACCGTTTTAGAAGGTTTTGTGGTAGAAACAGGAGTGGGTTTTGAACTGAGAGCCGACTACGATAAGGTTTCAGAACTCTTTAAGAAAAGAGCCAAATAATGCAGAGAATAGCGATCATATTACTGGTGTTTTTAAGCTCATGTAGCATTCAGAAGAAGCTGCCTGAAGGTGCCAGACTCTATGCAGGTTCTGAGATTGAGATGAATCCGCAGGCACCGAAAGATAATGTGAAAGAAGTGGAAGAGGTACTGAGTTCAAACACCTTTCCTGCCTCTAACTCTTACCTTTTGGGTTTCCCGTATAAGGTATGGTTTTACTACAATATTGGCGAAGCCAAAAAGGAGAAAGGTCTTCGTAGTTTTTTGCAACGCAAACTCGCCGAAAAGCCGGTGTTCTTCAATCCATCAAACCTGGAAACCAATGAGAGTAATCTGGAGAATATAGCGGCTAATATGGGGCATTTTACCACAGATGTTATTGGTGAAGCCAAGTCAAAAAAGTATAAAACAAAGGCGGTCTATGAGGTAAACCTAAGTCCTGGTTATACCATAAATAAAGTGAGCTTTATGGCGAAGGACTTTCAAATGCTCACAAACTCAGATGAGGTATTTAGAAAGACGCTGCTGAAAACCGGAAAGACGTATTCACTGCAGAATATTAAAAATGAACGTCAGCGAATTTCAGATATATTCCAGAATGATGGATATTATTTATTGGATGCCAATAGGATTATAGTGGAGGTAGATACCAACCTCAATAGTTATCAGGCCAATTTATTGGTGAAACTCAAAGACGAATTCAAAGAGCAATACACGAGAAGGTATAAAATCAGGAATGTCAATATCTACACGAGTTTTGAAGGAGAATCATCTCAAAAAGATACGCTAAAACAAAACCTGAATACCATTCAGAATGAAGGACTGAAAGTGTTCTCAACCGGGAGATATTTTAAGCCCAAGGTTTTTCAGGAGTCCATTGTTTTCAGGCAGGGAGATTATTATTCCAAGGAACGCCAGCAGGTTTCATACAATAGACTGACGAATCTGCAAAACTTCAAGTTTATCAGGAATAAATTTGAAATAGGTAGTGATACCTCTACCAACTGGCTGGATGTAAATTATTACCTGAGCCCAAACAAGCGAAAGAGCCTGAAAGCTGAGATTAATGGACAAACAAAGAATAACGGTTTACTCGGTGCCGAGGTAGGTGTAGCCTGGCAAAACAAGAACTTTTTCCATGCCGCAGAGAATTTTAACCTGGAGTTTAACCTGGGTCGAGATCTGCAGTTTAGTAAAGGTGCATTGGCAAATAATTTCACTCGTTATGATGTAAGAGCTGAGCTGGTTTTTCCTCGTTTCGTTTTACTGTTTAATCGTTTACAGGCGGGGCTTTCCGGCGGAATACCTAAGAGTAGCGTCTTCCTCTCTTATGAAGGACTGAATCAGGAAGGACTGTATACACAGACCTCCCTCAATACCGGGTTTACTTACCACTGGCGTAAAAATGCGGAATATGAGCATACTTTAACCCCGGTGTATTTTAACCTGGTAAAGCCCAGAAACGTTAGCGATGAGTTTATAGAGCAGGTACTGGATAGTGACAACCCAAATGACCTGAAACGTTACTTTGAAATTCTAGACAGCCGCTTAGTGCTGGGTATAGAATACAAACTCAATTTCCTACCGGCTTTTGCTCAGGATAAATGGAACACCTGGAATATGAATTTCGGGGTAGATATCGCCGGGAATATTGCCAGTCTTTTGGCTTCTAAGCAAGTCAACTCAGAAAACGGAACCCGAAACCTCTTTGGAGTACCCTTTGATCAGTTTGTGAAACTGACATATGAAACCCGTTTCTACCGAAAGTTCGGAAATCTGACTTGGGCCAGTAGACTTTTTTCTGGTTTTGGCTTGCCTTATGGCAATTCCAATATTCTACCTCAGTTTAAGCAGTATTTTATTGGGGGTAGCAATAGCCTTAGAGGTTTCAGAGCCAGATCTTTAGGGCCTGGCACGGTGGCACCTCAAGACCTCGCAGGTTCGGTTTTCGGTAATGCCATCAGCGGTGACGTTAGGCTTGAGCTCAATACCGAGTTCAGGTATAAATTTACAGAGATGTTAGAGCTTGCGGCTTTTTATGATACTGGGAACATCTGGTTCTATAATGAAAACTCGGCCTTTGGAGAGGAAGGTAAGTTTACCGGCAATTTCCTCAATGAGCTGGCAGCAGATGTAGGCCTGGGTCTGAGATTAGACTTTTCTTATCTGATACTACGAGGAGACTTGGCTATTCCTGTTCGTAAACCGTGGCGTACAGAAAGCCCTTGGGTATTTAATGAGATACAGTTAGGGCAGAAATCATGGCGATCAGAGAATTTAATCTTCTCTCTGGCTATAGCCCACCCATTCTAGGCGAGCTCTCCTTCAATAATTTGCTTAATAGCACAAACCAGCTTACCAAAGTTGGTAGGCTTAATCAGGTAATCGTGAGCACCCAGGCTTTTAGCTTGGGTTATGTCTTTATCATTAGAGCTGGTAGAGTAAATGATAATTTTACTCAGCTGCATATAGTTGTGCTTAGAAAGTAACTGAAGAAGCTCCAGGCCATTGATTTTCGGCATGTTCAAATCCAAAAATATAAATCCAGGGAACTCTGCATGAGGCAGGCTCGCTAGTTTTTCCAGAACAGAATGAGCACTTGAGAAACAAACTAGTTGTGCGGCAACTTCAGACTCCGCTAAAGCCATCTCAAAAATCTCCTGATCTTCCGGATCGTCATCTACCAGAAATAAGATCATGTTTTTACAAGGGGTTATTTTTTCCTTTTATGATTCAACTCATAAGGGACGCTAAAAATAGTCAGAATATTTTAAAGATAGCCTTCTTTATTTGCCAGCTTGTCTAAGCTTTGGGTAGTTTGATGAAAAATTGAGCTCCTTTACCTGTTTCACCTTCGGCTCTGATGCTACCATTATGGATCTCTGCCACCTTTTTACAAATAGCCAGTCCTACGCCAGATCCTTCTATTCCGGTGTTGTCATTTAGTCGGTGAAAAACCTTAAACATATTCTCGGCGTATTGATTATCAAAGCCTTGGCCATTATCCTTAAAACTGATTTCTACAAAGCCTTCATCTAATTCTCTGGAGCTTACGTTTACTGTCAGTTTAACTTTTGGTCTCGCAAATTTGATGGCATTATCCAGAAGGTTGCTGAATAATTGCTGAAGCAAAATTTCATGACCCTGCACCAAAGGAAGGCCTGGTTCGATTTGATAATTGATATGCTCTACTCCATCATTTTCTTCCCCAATCTTTCTCAAAACGCCCTCTAAACAAACTTCAGATAACGGGGCGTCTATATGTTTTGTCCTATTGAGGTTTAAAAGATCATCCAAAAGCCGCTGCATTCTACCAGCAGAATTATTGATGCGGTTGATCATTTTTAAGGTGCCGCTATCGAGTTCGTATCTGCCGTCTGTTAGTATTGAAGAGAAAATTCTGATTTTTCTCAACGGCTCTTTCAGGTCATGAGCACTAATCCAGTTGAGATTCTCCAGTTCGTCGTTTGCTTTTTGAAGTTTTTCTACCAGCTCCTCCTGCTGTTTTTGAACCTTTATGCTCTGCAAATAACTGAAGTGTTTTTGTAATTGATAGATACAGCTATTTGCCATTTCTTTCTCCACTTCCTTCCAAGGTCTGCTCTTATTTGAAATGATTTCTTTCCAGGCTTTGAAAGACTTACGCGGGCTAAGTCCGTTAATGTCTTTTTCAATAGCCTTATTCGGGTTACCTGCCCACTTAACTTCCTCTTTCATTTCCTGGCGGAGCCACATCACATAGGTATTGAGGTCTAATCTGTAGAAAAGGACTCCACTGATATTATCAGCATTAAAATCAAGGTCATTCTTAACCGATCGGCTACAGAAATAGTCCAGGTTTTTAGCTTTAAGTACTTCAAATAAACGATCTACGTCTTCATGTTTAGCGAGTTCTCCACATCGAATTACTCGCTGATCTGAAACCGTATAAAAACCATCAGAGCGAGTTAACTTGTAAAAGTGCTCAGAGTCGAAATCTAGTGTGGTGTCTTCATTGAGGATAGAATTGACCTCATTAAGATGCTTTTCCAGTTTGACTTTCAGGTCAAAGTTTACTGCAGTTTCCTGAACTCTGATTTGAGACGAGAAGAGGTTACCATTAAATAAAGAAGAGATACGTCCGTAATAGGAGAGATGTTTTGGCGAGTAATGATGGCAGGCAATAAGCCCCCAAAGTCTATCTTCATGAATAAGTGATACGGTAAGAGTAGCACCTACACCCATGTTTTTCAGGTAGTCCACATGAATAGGCGAAACACTTCTGAGCCCGGCCAGGCCAAGATCGAGTGAATGATGCTCGGTGTCTTCTATCATGGTCAAAATAGGCACGGGTTCATACGTAACATCTGTGATCATTCTAACCAGGTTACGCATGTACAATGCTCTGGCCTGCGGCGGAATATCTGTATGCGGGTAATGGAGACCTAGAAATGGCTCCAGATGCTCTTCACAAGATTCGGCAAAGACCTCCCCATTATAGTCTTCATCAAATTTGTATATCATAACCCGGTCATAGCCGGTTATACTTTTAATAAGTTGACTAATCTTTTGTGAAAGCTCCTTTAAGTTCTTTGCTTCTGCACTATATCGTGCAAATTCAAACGAAAGCGAGTTTAAGAATGGTAGTTCTTCATCTGGGTTGATGGCTTTTTCAAGCTCAATGATGATTTGATCTTTTGATCGATGGGCAAAAACCGCAAAGAAACTATTCTGCCATAAAATATGCTCAATCACTCTGGTATGATCATCAATACCAGCTAATAATTGATTGATGATATTCATCTGCCTCTCATCAAACAGGTCTGTAAGGTTTTGCTGAAGAACTGCCGATGCTTTCAGGTCATATTCTTCAATATTGGCACTGCAAAATTGAATCTGAAAATTTTCGTCTGTGGCAATGAGGACACCATGTGGCTGAATGGAACCAGGAACGTGAATAGGCTCACTCTCGCAGTTTTCCAGATTGACGATATCTTTATAGATGATACTTTTTGGCTTCATTCAAAGGGCTTTCTCTACGAAAAAGCAATTTAAAAGGTAATGGAGATAGATTCCTAAGAAATGTGGTTTTCTTTGCGGAGCAAACTATTTAGTGCAAAAGATGCTTCTCTCAGAAAAACTCAAGGAATCTACGTACCAGAGCCACATAGGTTTAGAAAAACTTACAGTACCACTTATACGTCAATCTACAAGCAGAGAGAATTACACCAAGCTATTAGGTTTGTTTTACGATTACTTCAATGAGCTGGATAAAAAAATAGCAGACATAGCCGAAATCCGGGAAGTGCCTGATTTTTCAAAAAGACGAAGCTCCTCATGGTTAAAGCAAGAAATAGAAAGTCTAGGTCTGGAGGTATCAGATGAAGAAGTAAGCTCTGCTCCACAAATTAACTCAGCATTCGAAGCTCTGGGAGCCATGTATGTAATGGAAGGCTCCACACTGGGTGGTCAGCACATTACCAAAATGCTCGGTAAGCTTTATGAAGATAAAGACCATGATTTCATATTCTTCAATGGTTATGGAGAACAAACACATGCTATGTGGGCTAATTTTAAAGAGTATTTGAACTCCATTCCAGAAAACGCTCATGATGAGGTTATTAAATCAGCTAATGAAACCTTTGAGGGCTTTGCTGCCCACATATCGCTACACTCACTGTAGAAGTTTATCCCCCATTCTACACCGTTTTGTCTGATTCTCCGGCGGGAATCACTTTTTAATTCATAAGCACAACACAAATTATGAAAAGCTTATGAGTTGGATGATCATTTTTGGATGCCTGGTACTTGTAACCACTGTTGCAGTACTTGTAAAGGCTGCTTTTAGAAAGCCGGAGTTAAGAAACAGGAACTACAAAAATACTGAGGAAATCCGTGAGAAATTCCAACAGCTAAATAGAATGTCTACACAAATAAGAATTTAACGGTTAAGGGGTTAATAGAATAGGTTAAAAAAGAGAGCACACTAAGCTCTCTTTTTTTTATGCTCTTATCCTAACAAAAAAATGGGCAAGGTTTTTAATAGCCTTGCCCGTTTCTATTTCATGAATGTAGGCGGTAATTACTCGTCTGTATTTTCTATGGAGTTTTCTACTTTCCCAAAACGGGTGTCGTCATAATCTGTGCCAACGGTAAAGACTCCCGTGGCCAAGGCTATGCCCATTAAAATCAAACCTATTATTACGGTATAGATGATGATTTTTTTGATTGGAATCAGCTGTTTTTCATTTTGTGCATTATTCATAATTGTATTGTTTTATGATGAAGTCTTGTTCAGCACAAGACGCTTATTATTTTCTCTCCCGGGTTCTTCAGGAAAGCTGCTCATCAGTGAGCTTAGTGGCGATAAAAACGGTACATGTTCACAGATCTGTTTAAAGACCGCAGCTATAGGTATAGCCACCATCAGACCTGGAACACCCCAGATTTTCCCTGCCACCAGCAGGAATATCAGTACCATGAATGGGTTTATTTTTAATTTATCTCCTACCACATTTGGTGTGATCAGGTTACCTTCTAAAAACTGAACGATGGACATCCAGCCAATAACACCAACGGCGTACCAGGCAGAGTCTTTGGTAATCAAAGCCATGAAGGCTGGCAATAATGAACCTATAAACACACCGATGTAGGGAATGACACTAAGTAATGCCGCAAAAACTCCATAGAATAGAGCATTCTCAATACCCAGAACAAAGAGCCCTAAGCAATTGAGTACGGCCAGGATGAGTGTGACTTTGATAAATCCCTGAAAGTAGTTTTGGATGGCTTTTTTTGAGCCATCAATGAGTTCTATGTATTCACTGGTATCAAAACCCTTGAATATCCTTCTGATAGAAAAAATAAAGAAGTCAGAATACACCAGAAAGAAGAACATATAAATGGGTATCAAAGCAATATTGACGATTAAATCAAATGAGGCCTGAAGTGAACTTGAGGAGTTCTCGAATAATTGACCCAGATATTCTTCAGTGGTTATTTCTTTCTTGTAGGTACTGATTAGACTTTCACCAAAACGCGAGCCTCTGAATTTCTCAATGAGCATATTATTATAATGTGACATTTTATCCATGATCTCATCTTGGCGATCGGTAATATTACCAAGCTCAGACATAATCATGTAAGACAAAATAGAGAAGACTAAAGCCACAATGGCTATACCTACCAGGCTGGCCAAAGTTCTGCTCCAGCCCTTGTCTTTTAAAAATGTAACTACCGGTGCTACTGCCACAGATAACAGCAGGGCAATAATGAGAGGTATGAGTATTGATTTCAGGTAAATCATGACCAGGACTATAAGCGAAACCGCAATGAGTATTCCCGGTAACTTTTCTTTTTTTAACATGCTTTTCATCTCTCTCAAAATGGTAGTGTTTTCTTCATTGCACTAATGAATTAAAGATTCATTCCGATAAGGATCGTGGGTGTAACAGCCTGAGGGGTAGATGGTTGTTGACTTTTTGATTGTAGAAATTTCTTTCTATTTGTAGAAATTGGGGTGTAAGTTCCTCATAGTCTTCATAAAGTGTGGTGTTAAATGCCGGGAATTATGTTTTTCTACAGGTGGTAGAAACAACACAAATTATGGCTACAACTATACTTACTATTCTATTTATTATTGGCTGGATGATCTATATTATCCATTACTTTGATTCGTCCCTACCTGATCGTTCAAAGAACTATTACGAGATGAAAGAGTTCAATTATCATAATGCCGGATTGAGACGGCGAAAGCTTAGGTTACCCGAATTTTTAAGATTTTGGTAAACTTCTCGGCTATTGAACTTATACCACAGCTTGTAGAATAGAAACCACGGAATAGGCCCAAAAGAGGCCAGGCATGGCTTTTTTGCACTTTTTAATGTAGAATTAAACATTAAGAAATATGAAAAAGTTAAAAACAGCATTATTAATTACAGCCGCTACAGCGACGCTTTTTGCATGTAGTACCTCAAAAAATACAGTTAAATACGACGGCATGTTGAGTACAGAAGAACTTGAGATGCTCAATTATCCATTAGCGGATACGGTATTGAAATATTCTGCCGAAGGTTATAAAGACTGGGAGCTCACCAATGAGATGGATCTGCTAGGGGAAGAAATCTCGGCAAATCTTAAGAATCAAGCTACCGTTTTACAGATGGGGCAGGGTGTTTTAATTTCTTTTGACCGAGGTCAAATGTACAACTCTGGCCAGTATCATATGTCAGACGAAATGAAATCTTCCGTTCAGGATTTGATATTTAATTTAAAGGAAAACCCTAACACTTATGCAGTGGTATTTGGTAGAACAGACGCCATTGGTTCTACGGAATTCAATGATAACTTGGGTTATATGAGAGCTGCTGTAGTAGCTAACCATATGAGAAATATGGGAGTTGAGAAAGATAGATTATTTGTAGAATCATACGGTGAGAAATATCCTGATTTCTTTAATTTCTACACTTCAGGTAGAGATAGAAACAGAAGAGTAGATGTTCTGGTGATTCCTTCAAATGAAATGAGATTGGAGCCAGCCAGGTAATTTAAGAAGTAGAGAAAAAATGAAGGCCACGATCATAAGATCGTGGCCTTTTTATGTATAAAATAAACCATCAAAGCCTTTATTGTACTATGTCCTTAATAACCATAAGGTAAGCTCAGCTATGTGTTTTCAATTGGATAAGAATTCGTTATAGAAGTATTTGATAGTATAAAAGCAATTCATAGTTCAGCAGAGTTCAGTGATATCTGGTTTATATGAAGGCTGCTATTTTGGCCATCCTTTTGAGAAATAGTACGCGTATAAAAAGTTAGATTATTTCCTGAGCTAAGCTAAATGAGCAACAATGACTTCTTTGATTTTATACCAGGGTTAGAAATAAAAACAGAGGCGTAGAAATTCTGATGTTTCTTCAAAAGATATTGGAGCAAGTTTGATAGGTATCAGAATGAGCAAAAAGAAAGGTCACGACCATAAGATCGTGACCTTTTCTGCTTAATCTAAACCAACTTAACCGTTAATAACTTATGCTCTTAGTCCTGGCATGGTAAGCTCAGGAGTATATTTTCTAATGTTTTTAATTCCGCTTCTAAGTCTTGATTTTGACGTACCTACCGGAATATTCAGTTCTTCAGAAATCTCATTATGAGTATAGCCTTCAAAGAAGAATAATTTTGCCACTGGCAATTCCTTATCTTTCATATCGTCAAGTAATTCTTCAATTCCAATATGCTCTTCTTTTTGGTCTACAGAGTAGAAAGAGGTATTCTCACACAGGTCAATATCTCTTTTGTCTTGAGTCTTTCTGGTTTTAAACTTTCTGAGCGTATCTATACACAGGTTTCTGGCGATAGTTGCCATCCAACAATATAGTCCCGCTTTTTGATCGTCATATTTATGAATGCTTCTCCAGATTTTCATCCATACCTCCTGAAGTAAGTCCTCTTGGTCTTGCTCATTTTTCAGGTAACCTCCAATAATAGCTTGTAAAGCGTAGCTGTAATTCTTAACAAGATGATCATAGCTGTCACTTTTTTTGGCTTTTAGGCCTGCTACTAGAGTGGCTTCGGTGGTTTTAAGGATAGAATTCATAATACACTAATTTATTTCTAATGAACCCTGTATAAAAAAAGGTATTCCGCCCTGTATCCTGAGAAAGTGTGGAAATATATCTACACTTACCACACCCCACTCCTCATTGTCTACATATTTATTGGCTTTAGTTAGACAAGAATAGTGTGGAAATTCCAATACGGTTTCTTCCAAATTCCACATCTTTTAACCCTAAAATGGCCTTTTTGTGTCTGGAATAGACTTTTTAACTACATCGGTAAATAAAACAACTTAGTATTATGAAAAAGCAAGAAAAATTAAACGGACTACAGACATTAGCAGAATTGCATGCAGATAGAATAGAAGGATATCATAAAGTAGCATCAGAAACACAGGCTGCTGATTATGGTTTAGAGAAACTCTTTAATCATCTGGCAGAGTTCAGTAAAGAGGCAAAGGCAGAATTAGACTTGGTACTAGCCTCTAGAGGAGGGGAAATATCAGATAATGATAATTCTATACTTTCAGGTATTCACAAAATGTGGATTGACATTAAAACAGCTCTCACATCTAAAGACAGAGAAGCTTTACTATCCAGTTGTGAGTTTGGAGAAAACATCATTATTGGAGCCTATGAGTCAATGTTGGAAAACGAAGACCTAATTGAGGTAAAAGTGAGACTATTACTTCACTCGCACCTGAAAACGCTCAAAGAGTCGCTCAAAACTATTCAGGAGCTAAAAGAGCTGGAAGAGATAGCCGAATAATAGTATTGGCTATAAAAATGAAAGGCAGCCCCAATCGGGCTGCCTTTTTTTATTTGGTATTTATTCTGAATTGAAGTGTTCTTATTTCTTTGCGTTTAGGGTTTCTTTGTCAAAACCCGCAACTTTTCTGTAGTTATCCATAACCTCTTTGAGTTTGTCGTGAGGTATTTCATTAGGTTCAAATCCTTGAGGAAACCACTCTTCCATCATATCCATGATTTGATCAGGTCCTTTTTTACGATTCTGAAGAACCACCTTTCCTGTAGCTGGCCTTCTTTCATTTTCATAGCTGAGAAGTGCCTCTTCTATTGAAGATGCCTGGCTTAAGCTTTCTGCCAGATATTCTGCATCTAAAATAGCTTGAGAAGCACCGTTTGAACCAATAGGATACATCGGATGTGCTGCATCACCTAGAAGCGAAACTTTTCCAAATGTCCATTTTTCCAATGGATCTCTGTCAGACATCGGGAACTCGTAAACGGCATCAGCTTTTTCTACCATTGTTTTGACATCTAACCAGTCAAACTGCCACTCTTTATACTTCTTTACAAGCCTCTGTTGGTCGGCCTGTCTGTTCCAGTCGCGTTCTTTCAGCGTTGACTTTCCCTCTTTTATATTAGCAACCCAATTCATTTGAACTAATCCATCTTTATCTGGTTGGCTAATGGGGTAAGCTACCATTTTCTGTTTCAGACTGCCAATCATGGCCATAGATCTGCCATTGAGAAAAGGCTGCATGAAAGTAGTGCCTCGGTAAAGTACATTTTCTGAATATAGCGGCGGGCCTTCATTGGGGTATAATTGGGCTCTCACTTCTGAATTGATACCATCGGCACCGATCAATACATCTCCTTTGGTGGTATACCTGATCTCACCGGTATTTTTATCAATAAATCGGGCAGTAACTCCAGTTGAGTCCTGTTCAAAACTTTCTAAATGTGCATTGGTATGAATAGCTTTTTCTCCCAATCTGAGAACGCATTCATCAAAAAGTAGCATCTGTAGTTTTCCTCGATGTAGCGAAAACTGTGGCCATTTATAACCTGCATTTTTCCCTCTTGGCTCTGACCAAAACTGCTGCCCATAACGGTTAAAGTATACAAGGTCACTGGTTTCCACTGCCCATTGGGCAATTTTCTCCTGAAGACCGAGATTGGTCAATACCCGTATACAATGAGGCAAAGTGTTTATGCCTACTCCTAATGGTTTAATTTCTTTGACAGACTCAAAGACTTCTACTTCAATACCTTTTTCATGAAGACAAAGAGCAGCGGTAAGTCCGCCAATACCGGCACCAGCAATAATTACTTTCATGATCTATTAGAAGAGTTTATCCTCTAAAGAAAGAGGCGGCCTAAGCCGCCTCGATACATAGGTTATAATTTAGGGTATAAAAATCTTGCACTCCTATCCAGAGCCACCTCCGGATCGGCCACCATATCTTGTTCTACAAAGAAGTGTTCTACACCCACCTCTTTGGCTTTATTGACAATTCCTACCAGATCTAAAACACCATCACCTGCTGAAGCCATCAGCGGGAACATCGGCATCCATTGCTGCATACTTCCGCCATCTCCAGAAAACTCCTTCTTTTCTTTCATGTCTTTCAGGTGGAGCATTTTGTATCTGTTGGGGTATTTATTGAGATAGGCTATTGGGTCTGCTCCACCACAGGTGGTCCAGAAAATGTCCATTTCAAAAAACACCAAATCAGGGTCTGTATTTTCCAGTAATATTTGAAGTGGCACTACACCACCTTCCCAAGGTTTTATGCCGTATCCGTGGTTATGATAGCCCAGTTTAACACCATTCTTTTTGGCGTTTTCGCCAATGGTATTAAAGGTATCAGCCATTCTTTTATAGTCATCAATTGTCTGACGACGGTCATCTGGAATAGCAGGTAACGTGACATATTTATGCCCTAGAATAGCAGCAGCTTCTCCTAAGGATTCCATATGATTCTCCAGCGTATCTAGGTCGGTATGAGTACCTGGAGAACTCATGCCATGATCTTCCAGTATTTGCTTGACCTCTTTGGCAGATCTACCAAAATATCCAGAACCTGAAAAGCCCAGCATTTTGCCCGCCTGCTCCCAGCTTTTTTTATTGCTCTCTGCACTAAAAGGGAAAGGTCCAAATAGCTCGAGTTCTTTATAACCTTGTTTCTCCAGTAGCTTAATACCATTTAAGAAATCCTCAGAAAGCATCTTTGGGATCGAGAATAATTGAATACCCAACTGATTGTCTTTCTTTAGCATGGCCATGACTTGCTGCATTGGGCTTAATGCTGCCAGGCTTGCTACTCCTGTTGTTTTCAGAAAATTTCGTCTACTGGTCATAGGTTATTGTCTATTTTGAAGACAATAATACTGAATAGAATAAGATAATCTACTGAAAAACTTAGAATATTTTATGAAATGGATCAGCTGGGCCTACTTTGAATTCGATTTTGATTAAAAAATGATTGATAGTGAATAACTGGGATTTATTTCATTTTCATCTTAACGGGATCCCACTTTACTATTTTCTTTTCAAAATAGCTTTGGTTGCACCCCAAAGAAGGAGCAGCGGCTCTTAGTCCGAAAGTGGCATCTTCAATGACCTCTTTACCGGTCCGTACTGCGTCAAAGAAATTTGTGAAGTGATCCAGATGGTCGCTATATCCCTTTGGCACATTAAATATGATATCCTCTTTTACAGGTCGGGTGCGTTGCTCTTTGGTCCATTTAGAATCATAATCACGTTGCATTTTATCCCGCAGTCCTTTTTCAAATGTGAATACAGAATCATAGCCGCCAAAGCCCGGGGCTTCCGGCATAATGCTATGACTGAGGCTTAAATTATTGCCTTTGATATCAATTACACCCTCTGAGCCTACAAATGTAAGAGCATGCTGGCCTCCGGTACCACTAATAAAGTTCACCTGAAGTGTCATCTGAAAGGCCGGATGTTGCGGTGAGTCCGGGTATTGCATCACACCAGACATAACATCGGGCATGTCTCTGCCATCTTTCCAATAGCTCAGTTGGCCGGTGCTGTAAATGGTTTCTGGTCCCAGGGAGTTTGTAATAAAATGTGTACCACTCAATAGGTGTATGAAGAGATCACCTGCCACTCCTGTTCCTACTTCTTTATATGCTCTCCACCAGAAAAACTTCTTAGGGTCGTAAGGTATCTTATCGATGACCTCAATGTATTTGTCCCAGGCAAGAGTTTCCGGGCTGGCGTCATCCGGAATTGTGTATTCCCATGACCCGATGGAGCTTTGTCTGTCATAAACGGCGTTCACCATGTTCAGGTCTCCTATTTCACCGGCTTCCAGCAATTCTTTCGCTTTGGCATAGCCAATACTACTTACTCTTTGACTACCAACTTGAAGTACTTTTCCTGTCTTTTTCTGTGTGTCAATAATGCCTTTTCCCTCACTCACTTTATAGACCATAGGTTTTTCACAGTACACGTGTTTGCCTTTGTTCATGGCGTCAATAGCCATCTTTGCATGCCATATATCAGTAGTGGCAATGATGACGGCGTCAATATCAGGCTTATCCAGAAGGTCCATGTAGTTGCGGGTAACATACAAATCCTTACCGTATAGTTCTTTAGCGTTTTCAAGTCGTCCGGGATACAGATCGCAGATGCCGGCAAGCTCTACTCCCGGTACTTTTAAAGCCGTAGCCAGGTCAATATGCCCCTGCACACCGAAACCGATGACACCAAGACGAATTTTATCTGTATTGGCAATATCTCTATCATAAAAGAGCATTCGTTCTTCTGCTCTTTCTTTGAAAGCAAATGAGGATAAAGGGGCTGCGGCAGACACCAGAGAGGTGGCTCCTATTTTTTGTAAGAAACTTCTTCTTGAAGACTTTTTAGACATAGCTTTTATTGGTTTGAGTTGTAATATGAGTTTTAAGAGCCTTAATAATCTCACTTAAAATCATGTCTAAATATAGCAAAACCTACAGACGAAGAAATGATTTGAGAAAGAACGCAGTCTAGAGTGCCTTGTTTGTAGACATTGGAAATATGTGTAGCTTTATCAGGCTGTTGAAGCCTCTGGTTTCGCTGCTGGAATGAACAACTAACTTATCCCTATTTTAATACGATGAAAAAACTAAATTACCTTTTACTAACACTTTTGAGTTTCTCCATGCTGACAGCAATGGGGCAAGATCAGGCTGGATTTTTTGATGGCTCCTGGAAAATGGTCATCTATGGAACACCTCAGGGTGACCTGGAAATGACCGCAGATTTCACAAGAGAAAACGACGAGCTTACTGGAAGTCTGATAAATGAAGACGGTAGCGTCATAGATATGACACGGGTAGACGAAGGCGATGAGTCTGTAGAATTTGATTTCTCAGCCGAGGGCTATGATCTTACCCTGGTTTTAGAAAAGGTAGATGAGAATAATCTGGAAGGAACCCTCATGAACATGTTTGATGTAGAGGCCGAAAGAGTACAGGCAGAAACAGATTACTTTGTTGGTGAATGGGAGGTGCTCATAGAAGGAACGCCGAACGGTGATGTTACTATGATTTTAAGCCTCGAAAGGGAAGATGATCTTTTATCAGGGGTGTTTTTGCCAATGGAAGAAGGCGGAGAAGAAATAGAAATAACAGACATTGAAGAAGATGGTGATGCTATTGAGGTGTTTTTCTATGCACAAGGTTATGATTTGAACTTGGTCCTTGAAAAAGAAGACGAGAATAATCTATCTGGCTCATTGGCCGGTATGTTTGATTCTTCAGCTAAACGAATTGGAGTAGAAACTGAGGAGGAGGAAGTTGAGGTTTCTGAAGATATAGAAGAGAAGTGATCTATTGTTTTTGATAAACATTAAACAGAAACACCCTAATCATCGATTTAGGGTGTTTTTTTATGCTTTTTAAGCTATTATGCAACTTCAAATACTTAAAACCTTTTACTAACCTATACTTTTAATGAAACAATTCAACCCTCCAAAATGGCCTGTAGTCTTGCTGGCAGTCTTTAGTTTCTGTCTATTTTCATGTGAAGAGTCGTCAAAAAATGAACGACCAAACATCGTCTTTATCATGTCTGATGATCACGCTTATCAGGCCATTTCTGCTTACGATAATAAACTGATAGAAACACCGAATATTGACCGAATAGCAAATAACGGAATGCTATTTACCAATGCCAGTGTTACAAATTCTATCTGTGCTCCTTCCAGAGCAACAATTTTGACAGGTAAGCATTCGCATATCAATGGTAAAATTGACAATGTCAGCCCATTTGACACTACAAATGTGACATTCCCTCAGCTTCTTCAGGAGGCAGGTTATCAAACAGCCATGTTTGGTAAATTACATTTTGGCAATAACCCAAAAGGCTTTGATCAATTCAAAATATTGCCGGGACAGGGCAGCTATTATAACCCTGATTTTATTACGAAAGATGAGGGCGAAATTCAGGTCAAAGGTTATGTAACAGACATTATTACAGATATGACTTTGGACTGGCTTCAGAATGACCGCAATGAAGCAGACCCTTTCATGCTGATGTATCTGCACAAAGCACCACATAGAAGCTGGTATATGGCAGAGCGACATATGGAAGAATATTTAGGGAAAAGCTTCCCGGAGCCTGAAACTCTGTTTGATGATCATGAAGGTATGCCGGCTGCTGCTGATGCAGAAATGAATATAAACGGTAGCCTGGGCTGGGGGCGTGACCTTAAAGTGTACCCTGAAGTAATGGATGAACTTGATTTACCTCCATTTGGCACTTTTGACGAAAGAGGCTTTGAGATGATGTATGGCAGGTTAGATTCTTCTCAAAAGGCCAACTTTGACAAATTCTACAAGCAAAGAAGCGAGGATCTGAAGAAGATGTATCCCACCATGACCAAAGAGGATCTGACCAAGTGGAAATATCAATGTTACATGCAGGATTACCTGGGCACCATTAAATCAGTGGATGAAAATGTGGGCAGACTTCTGGATTATTTAGAGGAGAATGACCTGATGGAAAATACCATCATTGTATACACATCTGATCAAGGATTCTACCTTGGTGAGCATGGGTGGTTTGATAAGCGTTTTGTTTATGATGAAAGCTTTAGAACTCCTTTACTGGTTTCTTGGCCAGATCATGTAGCGGCAGGCACTACATCTGATGAGCTGGTACAGAATCTTGATTTTGCTCAGACTTTTCTTGATGTAGCCGGTGCTGCACAGCCAGAAGACATGCAAGGGAAAAGTATGGTGCCTGTGCTAACCGGTGACCTTGATAACTGGAATAGAGATGCTGTCTATTACCATTATTATGAGCATCCTTCAGAGCATAATGTAAACAGACATTACGCGGTGGTTACCAAGGATTACAAACTCATCAGATATTATTTCCACAGGGATTATTGGGAGCTGATAGATCGTAAAAAAGATCCTTTAGAGCAGAATAATGTATATGATGATCCGGCCTTTGCTGAAATTAGAGCTTCACTCCACACCCGTTTAGATGAGTTACGCGAGGAGTATGGAGATAGTGAAGAAATAAGTCAGGCTTACATTGACAGTTTTATGCCTATGGCAAAAGAAGGGAAAGTGTGGGGCACCACTCCTGAGATGCTAAAACCAGCTGTAGAAGCCTGGGAAGGGTCAAAATAGTACTTCGAGTAAAGTGATTATAAAAAGCCGGGGAGTAGTTTCCGGCTTTTTTTATGAAATAAAGCGATACAAATACGGAGCCTTATTCGCTGCTCCTGTAAACTTCTTCTCCAGCCGCTCCAGCACTCCCAGGCTGAGCATCCTTTTCTGGAAATTGTTTCTGGCAAATGGTTTATCGTAAACAGCCTCATAAAGCTCTTGCAGCTCTCTCATTGTAAAAGTTTCAGGTAGTAAATTGAAACCGATAAGCTTATCGTCCAGATTACGTCTAAGCTCTACCAGGGCATCTTCTACTATCTGCGTATGATCCATAAAAAATGGTGGAAGATCATCTATTGGGTACCAATCGACGTGATCGTCTAAAATGGTTTTCTGGGGCTTTACTTTATTAATATCTACGAGGGCGTAGTAGCCAATCGTAACGAACCTTTTGAAGAACCAGTCGTAATCCAGCTCCATCTCGCCTAACAGCACAGGCTCTTTGTATTCTTCTATGAAGTCTAGAATAGCGTTATTTTTCCTTCCGGCCGCACCAAAAACTTTAAACTGCTCCAGATAAATATCTTTCAGAGAGGTTCTTTCTTTCAGGATTCTCAAAGCGGCCTGATCAATATCCTCATCCTGAGAAATAAACCCACCAGGCAAAGAGAAGAGTTCTTTGGGTAAGCTGAGTTTACTCACCAAAACTTTTAGCTCCTTGTTTTTATAGCCAAAGATGACACAGTCAATAGAGAGCTGTGGTATAAATCCTTTGATATCCATTAGTTAGTTTATTCTTACAGAAAAGCATCTTGGACTTTCCTGCGATAAAATTATATTAATTTTTAATGTCTAAAAAATAGACAATAAAATAATTTAGTTATTTTTGTTCTTCCAAAATTACATTAAACCTATCTATGAGAAAGATTAACCTAATATTAATGCTCTTTGCAGTTGGTCTGATGACCTCCTCGATGAGTATGGCTCAAGATAAGCTCAATGTGCTTGTCTTTAGTAAAACTGAGGCTTTCAGGCATGCTTCTATCGAGGCGGGTCAGGCAGCTATACAGAAAATGGGAGCAGACAAAGGGTTCTCCGTAACGCTATCAGAAGATGCTTCTATTATGACAGAGAGAAATCTACAGAATTTCAATGCTGTCATTTTCCTGAATACCACCGGTGATATTTTAAATGCCGAACAGCAGGATGCATTCGAAAGATACATTCAGGCTGGTGGTGGTTATGTAGGGATTCATGCCGCCACAGATACCGAGTACGAATGGCCATGGTATAACAGACTGGCCGGTGCCTGGTTTCAGGATCACCCATCTACACCTAGTAATGTGCAGAAAGGTCGTTTTTTCGTAACAGAAAGAAATGAGTTGACCGCAGGAATGCCAAATTCCTTTGAAAGAACAGATGAGTTCTACAGTTTTAAAAACATCTCCAATAAGATCAATGTGGTTCTCAAAATTGATGAGAAATCTTACATAGGAGGTACCAATGGTGATGATCACCCAATGAGCTGGTATCAGGAATTTGAGGGAGGTCGTTCATTCTATACGGCTATGGGCCATACAGATGAGACTTTCCTGGAACCTTTATTTCTGAATCATCTTTGGGCGGGAATCCAGTATGCTACAGGTGGAGAAGAGCCTACTCAAATTGATTTTTCAAAATCAAGGCCAGAGGAAAACAGATTTACTAAGGTAGTGCTCAAGGACAAACTTGACGAGCCGGTAGAGCTGGCGGTTCTTGATGATAAAAGAGTTCTGTTTGTTCAGCGTAAAGGTCAGGTGAGATTATACAATGATGAAACCAAAGAACTGAAGACCATAGCTGAGCTTCCTGTGAGCTTAAAATATGTGGATAGTGAAGGTAATGAATCAGTAGCCGAAGACGGGCTTCTGGGTTTGAGTAAAGATCCCAATTTTGAGAAGAACCAGTGGGTTTACATGTATTACTCTTCTTTGAAGGGTTCTTATAATGTACTTTCCAGATTTACTATGAAAGGCGATGAATTAGACCTTTCCTCTGAAATAGAAATGCTGAAAGTAGAGACACAACGTGAGCAATGCTGCCACACTGGAGGATCTATCGACTGGGATGGTAATGGTAACCTTTTCCTTTCTACCGGAGATAATACCAATCCGCACGCGTCAGATGGCTACAGCCCGAGTGATGAAAGACCTGGCAGAAGCCCATGGGATGCTCAGAAGTCATCTGCCAATACCAATGACCTGAGAGGAAAGATTTTGAGAATTACACCTCAGCCAGACGGTTCGTATACCATACCTGAGGGTAATTTGTTTGCCAAAGGTCAGGAAAAAACAAGACCGGAAATCTTCACTATGGGGCATAGAAATCCTTATAGAATTGCTGTAGATAAGAAAACAGGTGCACTGTATTGGGGTGATGTAGGTCCTGATGCTAACGAGCCAAACCCTGATCGCGGTCCTGCAGGGACTTGTGAATTTGGGCAGGCGTTTACGGCCGGTAATTATGGTTGGCCTCATTTTGTGGGTGATAATTCTGCCTATAATAGATTTGATTTTGTAAACAATAAGTCATTGGAAAAGTGGAATTGGGAAATGCCTATGAACACTTCTCCGAATAATACAGGACTTATCAAATTGCCGGAAGCACAGGCTGCCATGATGTGGTATACTTACTCTCCAAGTGAAGAGTTTCCGCTAATGGGAGCAGGTGGGTGTAACCCAATGTCTGGCCCGGTTTACTATACAGATATGTTTGAAGGTGCCGAAGGTGCTTTCCCTGAATATTATGATGGCAAACATTTCATCTATGAATGGATGAGAGGCTGGATTATGGCAGTAAGTTTTGATGAAAATGGTAAATATAAATCTATGGAGCCATTTATGCCTAGCTACAAGTTCTCAAACCCAATGGATATGGAATTTGCCAGTAATGGTGATCTGTACATGCTGGAATATGGAAGTGGATGGTTCTCGGCCAACGATGACGCCCGCCTGATTAGAATAGAATACAACGGAGGGAATCGTAAGCCTCAGGTGGTAATGAATAAAAATCAGGAAGGTGGAGCTGCTCCGTTTAAACTTCAATTATCTGCTGAAGGTACAAAAGACGCAGACGGAGACGAACTTACCTATACCTGGCAAATAGCCTCTGATGGTTCTTATGCTACTGCCTTGAAAGGGGAAACCACTGAAGTGACATTGACAGAACTAGGCATTTATGATGTGACGCTAACCGTGGATGATGGACAGGGTGAAGTAGTAACGCAGTCTACTCAGGTTTCAGTAGGTAATGAACCGCCGGTATTGAGTTTACAAATGCCTGAGAGCAATAAAACCTTCTTTGTACCAAACAGGACATTCAATTACGATATCAAAGTAACTGACAAAGAAGACGGTTCTCTGGGCAATGGTATTTCACCGGAGGAGGTTGCAGTGAATATCGATTATTTACCTCAAGGTTTTGACATCGTAGAAATAGCCAGAGGACACAGAGGGGCTGATGCTACTGCTGCGTATGCCAAAGGGAAAAAACTGATCGACGGTAGCGACTGTATGGCCTGCCACAAAAAAGATTCTAAGTCTATCGGGCCGAGCTATACCGAAGTGGCGGCTCGCTATAAAGGAGACAAAGATGCGGTAACTAAGTTGAGTCAGAAGATTATCAATGGGCTTCTGAAATGGTTCCATTCCATTCCATTCCATTCCATTCCATTCCATTCCATTCCATTCCATTCCATTCCATTCCATTCCATTCCATTCCAGGCGGAGGTAACTGGGGAGAAACAGCTATGGCTGCTCACCCGCAGTTAAGCACAGAGCAGGCTTCTGAAATGGTGAATTATATCTTGAATATTTCAGAGAGTAAGCCTAAAAGCACACTTCCAGTCAGTGGTACCTATGCTGCTAAAGTGAGAAGTTCTGATAAAGGAGAAGGTGTGTATATCGTCAGAGCATCCTATGAAGATAAAGGTGCTATGGGTATGCCTCCTTTGAGATCTGAGCAGTCGTTTGTCCTGAGAAATACCAAGATTGGTCCTCATAGTTTTGATGTCTACGAAGACGTAAATAAGATGTCTTTCAGTGGCAATAAGCTGGCTATACCGGCTAAAGATGGTGCTTATGTGATTCTTAAAAATGTTGACTTAAACGGTATTGCCTCCTTTGATTTCATGGTGACCGCTCCAAAAGCACAGTTGAATGCTCAGGGTGGAACTATACGTCTGAGAGTGGGATCTTTGAAAGGTAAAATTATTGGTCAGACACCGTTTGTAGAGCCGTCTGATGCCGGAGGTTTTGCTCCTAACACGGTATCAGCCCCTATAAACGTACCTTCAGATTTATTGGCAAATACTCAGGATTTATACATTACCTTCTCCAATCCTAATGCCGGAGCAAACTCTATGATGGTTTGGATGGGTACAGAAGTTAAAATGCTAAAGGAAGGAGAGAAAGTAGGAGCAGACGCACCTACCACTTATGACGACTTCTTTGCCGGCAAATGGCAAACAAGCATTATCGGAACCCCTCAGGGTGACGCCAATATGCTACTGGAGCTGGTAAGAAAAGATGGTCAACTATCTGGTACCATTACCCCTGATATGGAAGGAGTAGAAGCTGTGCCTCTAGATAAAGTAGAGGAAGAAGAAACGGCAGTAACCATCTATTTTAAAATGATGAATTACGACCTCAACGTGAAACTGGAGAAGGAAGGTAATGATAGACTAGGTGGTAAAATGATGGGCATGTTTGACGTGATCTCTGAGCGTGTGAAGGGAAACCCTTTCGTGGGAGGTTGGAACATGCAAATACTGGGTACCCCTCAGGGAGACGCAGAAATGACCTTGACTATTGAAGATGGAGATGATGGCCTGAGTGGTTATATCACTCCAAAAGAAGGCGGAGACCCAACAACTTTAGATAAAGTAGAAGAGGTGGATGGAAAACTTTCTATTGCCTTTAAAATGGGAGGATTCGATTTAAGTGTAGATCTGAAGCAAGATGATGCCGATAACCTGAGTGGTAAGCTCATGGGCATGTTTGATGTAAAAGTAAGTAGAGAATAAAGTTTTGAACAATAAGTAATTCGGAAAGGAGTCTCTGATTTAGGGGCTCTTTTTTTATTTCATTCTGTACAGGTAAGGAGCCTTATTCTTCGCCCCTGTAAACTTCTTTTCCAGCCTCTCCAGCACGTCTAAAGAAAGAATCTTCTTTTGGAAGTTTGTTCTTACGATCTCCTTCTCATAAATGGTTTCATAAACATCCTGCACTTCTCGCATGGTAAACTTCTCTGGCAAAAGGTGAAAGGCATTCGCTTTACTTTCAATATCCTCTTTGAGTGCTTTTAAAGCTTCTTTGAGAACCTCAGGATGATCCATGATTAACTCTGGAGTGTTACGGATATCGTACCATTGAAATGAATGATCAATAGCCGAGAGACGTGGTTTTACCTTCTTGATATTCACAAGAGCGTAATAGCCAATGGAAATGAATCGATTGGTAAACCAGGCATAACCCGGGTTCTTTTTAACCTCCTCAAAATTGTCAATGTAATTCTTAGAAATCAGCTCATCCATAAACTCCTGCCGCTTACGGTTGGCTTTGCCAAAAACCTTAAACTGCTCCATGTAAATTTCTTTAAGGCCGGTTCTTTCTTCCAGAATTCGTCGGGCAGCTATTTCAATATCTTCCTCCTGATAAATGAAACCGCTGGGCAGGGCATAGAAATCACCCTTAAAATTGATTTTTGGGATTAAGACTTTAAGTTGATTCTCATCAAAACCAAAGATCACACAGTCAATACTGACCTGGTCTATAAAGTTTTTATTTTCTAGAATATTCAATTGAGTTTGTCCGGGAGTTAAAATGAAGCAATGAATTATAGATTCAAAAGTAATTATTATTTGAAATATATTTTAATGTATATAAAAGTATACAATAAAAAATTGTTTAACTTTGCCTTAGAAAAGTTATACAAACTCAATTTTGGATTACATGAAAAGTAAAATCATCTTGTTTGCTTTTTTGATAATGTCTTTTTCAGTCATTGCTCAGAAAAGTTTGGTTAATCTAAGCTCAGTTCTTTCTGAAAAATTTGAGACTACAGACCCTCTATTAACCAAGCCCTACATAGACATCGACGAGCAGCGATTGTTGCCATCTCCACATCGATTCGTACATGGCGGTTTTGAGGGTACAGGTACCCGATTTTCTTTCTATTTTCCTTCAAAGGAAAAGTATGAGGGAAGGTTCTTTCAATACATTACCCCATTTCCCGAAAATGAAAACATTTCTCAGTCAAGCACAGGCGAGCGAAATGTGATTGGCTTTTCCAATGAAAGCGGAGCTTATTTTATTGAGACCAACGGTGGCGGTGCCACAGACTTTTCAAATCCGATGGCCAATGACGCTACAATCGGTGCCTACAGGGCGAATGCCGCTTCAGCACAGTTTTCAAGAATAGTGGCTCAGGAAATCTTTGGCGGTGGCAGACCTTTTGGTTATGCCTTCGGTGGAAGCGGAGGAGCTTACAGAACCATTGGTGGTTTTGAAAACACCTCAGGAGTATGGGATGGAGTAGTTCCTTACGTTTTGGGTTCTCCCATGGCTATACCAAATGTCTTTACGGTAAGAATGCAGGCCATGAGAATCTTGAAAGATAAGTTCGATCAGATCAATGATGGGTTAGATGCCGGAGGAAGTGGTGATATGTATGCAGGATTAAACACTGAGGAAAAATCGGCTTTAGAGGAAGTGACCAAAATGGGATTCCCTCCACATTCCTGGTATGATTACAAAAACATGGGTATTCATGGTTTCCTGGTGTTGTACAATGGCGTGGTGATGGCAGATAACGCCTATTTTACTCAGGATTTCTGGAATAAACCCGGCTATCTGGGTCATGATCATCCAGAGTCTTTTGAGGGAGCTCGTTTACAAAAAGACTCCAAAGTGTTAAAGCCTATTGCCATTGATGAGGCTGTGAAACTGGGAATAAAAGAACCAATTTCTGAGGCAGATCGTGGTAGTGCAGATTTGGCTTGGAAAGCCGCTGGTGGAAGTGGAGCCGGAGTACCCGTTGCTTTTGAAATATCAGATCAGTTACCTGAAATAGACTTTTTGGGTGGAGATCTATTCATCAATAGTGGAGAAGCCAAGGGGCAAAGACTGCAGGTAGAAACCATTACGGGCAATAAAGTGGTGCTGGCACCCACCAATGCTGCACAGATTTTGGCAAAAATTAAACCAGGTGATGAGGTGAGGGTAGACAACTCAAATTTTCTGGCGGTACAGTCGTATCACAGGCATCAGGTGCCGGGGTCTGAATACAAAGTTTGGGATCAATTCAGAGATGCTGATGGAATGCCTCTATATCCGCAAAGACCCATGTTACTTGGGCCTATGTTTACCATGGGAGCTGCCGGTTCTTTGCCTACGGGGAAGTTTGAAGGCAAAATGATTCTTCTTGGCTCTTTAATGGACAGGGAGGCTTTCCCATGGCAGTGTGACTGGTACAGATCACGAGTCAAGGAACATTTAGGTGATAAAGCCGATGAAAATTTCAGGCTTTGGTATACAGAGCATGCTTTGCATGGAGATCAGCAGGATCAATTAGGCGACCCCACCAGAGCTATCAGTTATAACGGGGTATTGCAACAGGCTTTGAGAGATCTTTCTGGGTGGGTAGAAAAAGGGGAAAGTCCTGCCGCAAGCACTCGGTATGATATCGTGGATGGACAGGTAATTACCCCAAAGTTAGCTCAGGAGCGAAAAGGCATTCAGCAGACAGTATCACTTACGGTAGGTGGAAAGAAAAAGGTTGAGGTAAAAGCCAGAGAAAAAGTAAAAATTCAAGCTGTAATAGAGGTACCAGCAGGCATGGGTAAGGTTGTAAAGTTAGATTGGGATTTTGATGAAAGCGAGAATTATTATCCAGAGACAACTACCCTAAAGAAATTTAAAGAAAAGCTGGTGATCAAGAAAAGCCATGTCTTTGATAAACCTGGAACCTATTTCGTGACTGTTCGAGTAGAAGCGAATAGAACCGGTAATGCGGATTCGCCTTTTGCGAAGATTCAGAATTTAGATCGGGTAAGGGTAATCGTTAAATAGCTATCTGATGAAAAAGTACTTTTTGATATTCTCCTTACTTACTTTTTATAAAGTTTCTGCTCAGCATACCTCCGAGAATTTGACATTGATGCCCTGGCCAAAGAGCGTTGATATTCACGCTGGTCAATTAAGGATAAACTCAGAATTTACGGTTAATCTGACGGGCCAAAAAGGTGATGATATTTTAGAGGAAGCCGCCAATCGCTTTTTGTATAAACTTAACCGAAAAACACTGGCCTATTTTAAGCAGGAGAAAGTTGTATTAAATCAGGTTCAGTCGGCTGCATTAATGCAAATTGATGTAAATGAGAAAGTAGAAGCAGATATTGGAATAGATGAATCGTATCAAATAAGTATCACTGACAATGGAGTACATCTTTCTGCCCCTACAACAGCCGGAGCCCTATTTGGTTTAGAATCACTGCTTCAATTAGTAGCAGCAGATTCAGTAGGCTTTTACTTTCCTGCCCTTGAAATCAAAGATGCCCCTCGTTTTGGCTGGCGAGGTATGATGCTTGATGTCTCCCGTCATTTTATACCAATGGATATTCTGAAAAGGAATATCGATGCTATGGCGGGGGTAAAGCTTAATGTGTTACATCTTCACCTAACTGATGATGAAGGGTTTCGGGTAGAATCAAAAGTGTTTCCAAGACTTCATGAAAAAGGATCAAAAGGGCAATTCTATACTCAGGAGGAGATAAAGGATTTGGTGACCTATGCCAAAGAAAGAGGAATTATGGTCTACCCTGAATTTGATCTGCCCGGGCATAGCACCAGTTGGTTTGCGGGCTACCCAGAGCTGGCCAGTGCTCCTGGTCCTTATGAGCCCGGCCACCGATATAAAGTGAAAGAAGGAGCCTCTATGCAGGAGGCCATGCAGGTGATTATGAACTCGGCTTTACCTACTTTAGACCCTAGTAAAGAATCTACTTTTCAATTTCTGGATCAGTTTATTGAAGAAATTAGTTCCTTGTTTCCTTCGCCGTACATGCATATTGGTGCTGATGAAAATAACGGACTTGCCTGGCTTGAAAATCCGGAAATAGCTGCCTTTATGAAGCAGAAAGGCTTTGAAAATGCTGAAGAACTTCAGGCCTATTTTGTGGAAAGGATGCATGAAATTTTGAGCAAGCACCATAAAACAACCATTGGCTGGGAAGAACTTTATAATGCTGATTTATCAAAAGAGGTTATCGTACAACAATGGGGAGCCATAGGTGCCAACAGGCTAAATGCCTTGGAAATAGCCCAAAAAGGAAACAAGGTTTTGATTTCAAAGGGCTTTTACCTGGATTATTTTCTAGAGGCAAAGGCACATTATTACAACCCCAATATCCCAAAAGAAGTCCACCCGAACATATTAGGTGGCGAGGCCGCTCTGTGGTCTGAGCTGGTAGATGAAAATAGCTTTGAAACCAGAGCCTGGCCCAGAACAGCCGCTGTGGCTGAGCGTCTGTGGTCTCCGGAGTCTGTCTATGATGCTGATGAGATGTATCGCAGGCTATTCATTGTGGAAGATAAATTAGAAGAAAATGGCCTTAATCACAGATTGAATTCTGAGAGAATGTTATCTGCCCTAGCTAACGGACAAGATATCTCGGCAGCTTTGAAGGTCTTAACAGCACTGGCTCCTGCAAGAGGTTATGGAAGATTGCTTACTCAGTTTGTAGCGACTGAAAGCAAAAAATACCAGAGCGTCCCACTTGTGGCCATCGAAGATCTTGTGGCCTGTGATTATGAAGAAGCCTGGGTTTTTAAGACAAACGTAGAAGAGTACCTTCAAACCAGAGATGATCTTTCAAAAGTGAAAGTGCTCAATCAACTACAGAAATGGAATCTGGCGGCAATTGAAATACCACAATTACTCAATAATGCTCCGAAAATTCAGGAGTTTGCCAGCTATGCTGATCGTCTATCAAAAGTAACGCAGATTGGACTGAGTGCTTTGAAAACCAATTTGTCTAAAGAAGAGAAAAAGATCTTAAGCCAAGAGCTGAAAACTTTTAAACAGCGAGGCGATAAACTGGAAATTCAAATTTTACCGCAAATAGAGGCATTAATTAGTGCTGGAATGAAAAATTAAATTAGAATAAAATGAAGTACCTTTTTTTGCTCGTCGGAATAGTACTAGGCCGGGAATGCTTTTCTCAGGAAACAAGACCAAGAATCATTGTCATGACCGATGGCGAAGTAGACGACCAAAGCTCTATGATTCGCTTCTTATTGTATGCCAATGAATTTGATATTGAAGCCATTATTGAGTCAAATTCGGTGTATCAAAGAAATGGCCACAGCGTGGAACCCTGGCTTGAAAACCAATTGGATGCCTACGAAAAAGACTTCCCGAACCTAACTAAACATGCGAAAAATTACCCCACAGCTGCAGAGCTTCGGGCATTATGCTATGTTGGTGATGAGGATTCTTCACACATTGTTGTAGACAACCGGTCACCAATGCGTGTTCCCGGAATGAAACCTCAGATTGACCCATCTCAATGGCCAGATACACCTGGGTCGGATAAGATCGTAGAAGTTTTGTTGGACTCTAAACCTGGCCCGGTCTTCATTCAGGCCTGGGGGGGTGGAAATACGGCAGCCAAAGCTTTTGAAAAACTAAAGCGACTATATCCCGATCAGTATGAAAAGGCAGTAAAAAAGGCGGTCATGTATAATATCTGGTATCAGGATGGAGCGGGGGCTTATATTGAGCAATTTCACCCTGAGGTCACCATGCTCATTTCTTACCATTTCAGCGGAACCTGGGATTACGGCAGTCAGAACAATTCCACGGCTTTTGTAACAGAGAATCTGACAAACGGAAAAGGGCATTTGGGAAAACTTTACCCACAGACGTACATCAGTGAAGGCGATTCTCCCTCTTTCTTTTATACTATTCCCAATGGACTTCGGTCTTTTGAAGATCCCACTTTTGGAGGCTGGGGTGGTCATTTTTATAAAGTGGATGGTTTCAAAAATGTGTATCGTGATGCCAATAAAGGTTCCTATACCCGCTGGGTAGAACAGGTCAATAACGATTATCAGGCCAGGCTAAAATGGTGTGAGGTGTCTGAATATAAAGAGGCTAATCATCCTCCTATAATTCAACTTGGAAACGCCGAAAACCTGACAGTAAAGTCTGGAGAAATGGTAAGTTTATCGGCTGCAGTTGAGGATCCGGACCCATTAGATATCGATGATTTGTGGAAGAAATATGGACCTATTTACCTACAGCATGGAGGTTCCAAAGAAGATTTTGCCGCCACGGCCAATGATCGTTTTCCTCGCTATAAATCACATTGGTGGCAGTTTGAAGAAGCGGGTACATATGATGGCTTTGTCCCTCTATTACAGACAGAGGATCTTTCATTGACATTTAAAGCTCCTAAAGTGGACGAGCCACAGACGATCCATATTGTTTTTGAGGCCTCAGACACCGGCAAGCCAAAGCTTACTTCCTACAAAAGAATGATTATAACGGTTCTACCTTAAATCAATTACCCTTGAAGAAATACCAGATATGAAGAAGATAATTAGCCTATTTACCGTCATCCTACTCTGTGCGATTACCGCCTATTCTCAGAATTCAGAAAGTATTACTCTGAAGAAAAGTGTACTCAAAGACAAGAATGTCATCGCAACGGTAGAAGAGCGATTTCAGTCATATAATGTAGAAATGTGTGAGGTAATTGGCGGTGATTTCTGGGTACCTTACGGTAAAATGGATTCTATTTTAAAGAATACTGATAAAAAAGGATTTGCAGCCTTAAAATGGAAGATAGAACCAATTGATTTAAGCAATCAGAAGCTGATCAATCTCGCCAGAGGATTAGGGCCAGTTTATATGAGAGTGAGTGGCACTTGGGCCAATGACGTTTACTTTGATGACAGCGGCTCAGGCTCCTCAGAAGCACCAGAGGGCTTTGCGAATGTTCTAACGGCACAGCAATGGAAAGGAGTAATAAACTTCTCTGAGGCTGTTGGGGCTAAAATAGTCACTTCGTTTCCCATTAGTGATGGCATGAGGGATAAGAATGGGGCGTATCAAACAGATCAAATCAAAAAGCTGCTTTCGTTTACCAAGGAAACTGGTGGGCAGATTTACGCAGCGGCATTTTTCAATGAGCCATCACACGCAAACCACGGAAATGCACCTAAAGGTTTCAATGGAGAAGACTTCGCCAGAGAATTCAGTGAGTTCAAGAACTTCATGAAACTGGAGGCTCCCGAGGTTAAAATTATGGGTCCGGGTTCTACCGGCGAAGGTATTTTGCCTTCTGGACTTGATCTGTCAATTGATGAGTTACTTGATCATGAGAATCGGCCTACTTTTGATATCTTTAGTTACCATTATTATGGCACGGTTTCAAAAAGATGTTTCGGCCCTATGAAACCAGAGGATGCTCTCTCAGAAGAATGGCTTTCCAGAACAGAAAGAGGATTAGATTTCTACGAAAATGCCAGAAATAAATATCAACCTGAGGCTCCTATTTGGCTTTCAGAAACCGGGGAATCAGCTTGTGGCGGTAACCCATGGGCTGCCACTTTTCTTGATACCTTCCGTTATCTGGAGCAGTTGGGTAGGTTATCTGAGAGAAATGTAAAAGTAGTTATGCATAATACACTCACCCGAAGTGAATATGCACTCCTGGATCATGATACACACAATCCCAGACCTAATTATTGGGCAGCACACTTGTGGTCAAAACTTATGGGGACACAGGTATTTCAGGGGGAGAAACTGGCAGAAGGTCTAGATATGTTTGTCCATAATTTAAAAGGAATTTCTTCTGGTAAAGCGGTTTTATTAGTGAATACCAATGAAACTGAAAAGGTAATCAATCTGCCTTCTAATGCATTAAAGTATGAGTTAACCGCCGATGAACTGGAGACTAAAATTGTTAAACTCAACGGAAAGGTACTGGAGCTTACAGCAGAGAATGAGATTCCGGAAATTATTGGATTGAAAGTACCTAAAGGTGATTTCATGATGCCAGCTAGAGGAATAGTTTTTCTGACATTCAATTAGCACAGAATTTAAAAAAGATAACCAATGAAGATAGAAGGTAAAGTAATTGTAGTTACTGGAGCCGGTAGCGGTATGGGCAGAGAACTTTCTTTGTTATTGTTAAGCAGAGGGGCTTCGGTAGCGGGAATAGATCTGAAACTAGACAGTTTAGAGGAGACAAAAGCTCTGGCGAGTGAAGCGGGCTCAAAGTTCCTGGCAGTAGAACTGAATATTACCGACAAAGAAAAAGTAGCTCAATTGCCTGTAATGGTTAAAAGTCATTTTGGTGCGGTGGATGGTCTTATCAATAATGCAGGTATCATTCAGCCATTCGTTGCTGTCAATGACCTTACCGATGATCTGGTGAAGCGAGTAATGGATGTGAACTTTTACGGAACGTATTACATGACCAAGGCATTTTTGCCTGAGTTTCTAAATCGGCCGGAAGCCCATATTGTGAATATTTCCAGCATGGGAGGTTTCATACCTTTTCCCAAGCAGACTATCTATGGAGCTTCTAAGGCGGCCGTTAAAATTTTTACAGAAGGACTATATGCCGAACTGAGAAATACCAACGTGAATGTTACCGTTGTTCACCCTGGTGCCGTAAACACCAATATCACCCAAAATTCTGGTTTGAAATTGGAGAGGCCAACAAATGATAAGGCAAATAAGCTGGCAATGCCTGCACCCAAAGCTGCAGAAGTCATTCTCAAAGGAATGGAAAGGAATAAGTACCGTGTAAAGGTGGGGAAAGATGCTGCCCTGCTTGATTTTCTATATCGACTTTACCCGGCTTTCGCTACACGATTTATTGGTAAAATGATGGAGAAAAACCTTCCGGATATGTAGTCTAAAACCTCTTACCTATTCTTAACCCTGCATACAGAAAAGGAGGATCTTGGAAAGTGCTGGCCGGCCCGGCGTCTATACCAAGATTTAACCCTTTTTTGCCAAAATAACTTAGTCCTACAGGCAGATATCCGAGGTATCCTTTTCCGCCAAAACAGAGAAAACAATCTTCATAAAGAGGAGAAAAGGAGGCATTGAGGTCAATATGAGGCAAGAGCTTACTGGTTTTCATTTCAAAAGGAAAATACTTTATACCAATATTTCCGCTTAGCCAGCCAATGCCTAGTTCACCCTCCCATTTCGGATTAAAGACGCGTTCATACGTGAAACCCAAAATGGGCGTACTTCCCATAATGGCAAAAGAAACGGCATTTCTACCGTAGCTGTAATTATCTTCCTGAGCTTTAGAATCAATCGAAACTAAACTTAGGATGATCACAAAAATAACCGTAAAAGGCTTCATCATTTCGTGAGGTTTTCTACTCGCATCCATTCATAGCAGCGTTCTATCCATGTGTCAGAAGGTAATCCCTTTTGGCGTAGGCCAAAGCCGTGGTCTCCTTTGCTATACATATGTAGTTCTACATTATGGCCGGCTTTAAACCACGCGTTATAAATATCAATGCTTCCGGCAGCAAGGCCGAGCCCATCATTCGTGGCACAGACCAGCATCATCGGCGGGGCATCTTTCGGTGCAGTTCTCACGGGCATTGCGGTAGTCCAGGCATAAACGGGTACCAGAAAGTCAGGTCGGCTTGCCTTGTCATATCCATAGGATACTCCCATTGTTACGGCACCACCGGCAGAGAAACCCATAAAACCAATTTTAGCAGGGTCTAAACCATATTGCTCTGCATGACCTCTCACATATTTCACAGCCTCCAGTCCATCATTTACAGAATAGGGTAATACTTCACCTACCTTGTCTAATGTTCCAGAAGGATCAAGAAAGTACTCTCTGCCAAACTGAGAGGATCCGTCTTCCCCTGTAGGTACCAAGCGGTATTTCAAAACAAATGCCGTTATACCCTTTTCATTAAGCCATTTAGCTACATCTATGCCCTCGCTATTCATACTTAAAGCATATAAGCCGCCTCCGGGGGCTATAATTACTGAGGTGCCATTTTTTTTCTCTTTTGGGGGTTCATAAACCAATAGAGATGGTTCAGAAACATTGGTAACCACTTCTGTATCCCATCCTTTTGAATGGTATTGCATCTCGGCTTTTTCGTAGGTCACATTTGGTATTTCCTCAAATGGAAGCTTGATGACTTGCTGAGCAGTAAGACTAAAACTCAGGAAAAGTGTAGATAAGAATAAGGTAAGTTTTTGCATGTATTCTAAGGTTGAAAGGTGAAAGTATTAAATCTTTTTTTTGTTGCTAAAGGCAATTGCCCTCTTTTTCGACAAATCCTTTCTTAATCGGGATAGTCTATGTCAGCTTATTGCCCTGCAAAAACTAAATTTACCACTCATTCAACCTTAACCTAATGTATAAGAAAATACTGGCCTTACTGACTGTTTTCAGTCTCTTTTCAAGTTCTCTTTTTGCTCAGTTTACACTGCAAAACTTACAAGTAAATTACGAAACCACTCCTTTAGGAACAGACTTGGAAATCCCCCAATTCTCCTGGCAAATGGAGGCATCCACAAACCAGAGAGGTCTGGCCCAGGAGGCCTATCAGCTCAAATTATCAGATGAGAGTGGTGCAGAAGTATGGAACTCCGGCAAGGTGAGTTCTTGTCTGGCTCATGCTATTCAATATGAAGGGAATGACTTAAAACCTACCACTACTTACACCTGGAATCTTACCGTTTGGGGTAATGATGGCACTGAGAGTAGTGCTTCTTCCTGGTTTGAAACCGGACTCATGAATCCTTCAGAGTCGGCTTGGTCAGGTGCCCAATGGATAGGTGGGGGAGATGATGATCTTAATTTTTACACACATTACCTTTCGGTATATAAAATCAATTATGATGTTCAGCTCGACCAGAAAAGTGGCTCTACAAAGGCCTCCTTTATTTTTGGAGGTAATGATAGTCGATTGGCCAATAAAGATCTAAACCTAATGGGAGTTGAAAACGCCCCCAATCAAAGTTATGTAGAGCTTGAGCTAGATATTGCTCCGTTACAATCTGGTGAAAATGCAAAACTGAATATCTATAGAGTTGGCTATGATAAATCTGATGTAGATGGAGTGCCATTAAAAAGCATTAGCATCCCTAAGGCTCTTTTATCTGAGAGTAATAAATATGAAAAGCATACGGTTTACGCTGAGTGTAATTTCGGTGTGTTTGAGTTTTATATAGATGGAAAGTCTGCTGAGCATAAATTAGAAGATTCTTCCATGAAGCCTCAGGGGCCTTACGGTATGCCTGGTTTAAATCTTAACCCAGTAGGGAAAGGAAATAACTTTATCAGTTTCCCGATGTTGGCTGATATAGGAGTTAAAACCAGAGAAAATCAAAAAGCCTGTTTCTCGAATATTGAAGTAAAAAACTTTAGGTATCCTGAAAATACCTTATTCAAAGATGCCCCGGAAAAAGGGAAGGCACTATTGAAAGATTTAAAGGTGAAAAACGGAGTCTATCAGGTCAAAGGCGGAACTATTGCCTTGGCAAACCCATCTCAAAACGCCACTCCAATGCTCAGAACTGAGTTCAATACTAAACGATCGGGCATCAAAAAAGCTAGAGTTTACGCCACTGCCAGAGGTATTTATGATCTTTATCTAAATGGTAAAAGAGTTTCAGAGGATTATTTTAACCCGGGACTAACACAGTATAATAAACATCATATGTATCAGACTTTTGATGTGACAGAAATGCTAAAGTCTGGTGATGAAAATGCTTTTGGAGCCTGGTTAGCTGAAGGATGGTGGAGTGGAAACATTACCTATTCTGGTGAGAGCTGGAATTTCTTTGGAGATCGTCAGTCTTTATTGGCCAAAATGGTCATTACCTATGAAGATGGAAGTCAGCAGGTCATTACTACCAATGATCGTGATTGGAAAATCTTTACCGACGGACCTATTCGGGTAGGATCATTTTTTCAGGGAGAAGTATATGATGCTGCCAAAGAAGCTGCTGTTTCTGGATGGTCAAATGCGTCTTATGATGACACTTCATGGAAAAGTGCCGTTGAAGTGCCTTTGGATGGAAATGCCTATATGGGAGAGTTTTCAAAGCCCTTTGGGCAAAAAGAGCAATTCCTTTATGATGATTATAGCCTGATAGGTCAATACGGTGAAGGAGTTAAGCATGTCAAAACTCTCACTTCAATAGGAATGACTGAGCCGAGGCCAGGTGTTTATGTCTATGATATGGGGCAAAACATGGTTGGAGTACCAAGAATTACTCTCCCGGGCGGACAAAAAGGAGAAGTTATCAATATGAGATTTGCAGAGGTCCTTTATCCTAATTTACCTGAATATGCTGGTAATGAAGGTATGGTAATGATGGAAAACATCAGAGCCGCCCTCGCTCAGGATCAGTACATCCTAAAAGGTGGGAATGAAGTCATAGAGCCTCGATTTACCTTTCATGGATATCGCTTTATTGAGATCACCGGCATTGAAAAACCTTTACCTCTGGAAGCAGTTCAGGGTTTAGTCATTTCATCTGTAGAAAACCTTTCTTCTGCTTATGAAACGAATAATCCATTGGTGAATAAGCTGTGGGAGAACATCACTTGGTCATTGAGAAGTAATTTCCTTTCGATCCCTACAGACTGTCCTCAGCGAAATGAGCGTATGGGCTGGAGTGGCGATATCTCGGTTTTTGCTCGTGCTTCTACCTATTTAGCAGATGCTAATATGTTCTTGAGAAAGCATATGTTAGCCATGCGAGATCTTCAGCCTGAAAGCGGCAGATTCACAGATGTAGCTCCTGTAGGAGGAGGTTTTGGAGGTACCCTTTGGGGAAGTGCGGGTGTCACCGTAGCCTGGGAAACTTACCAGCAATATGGTGATATTCAATTGCTCAAAGAGCATTATGAGGCTATGCAGGCTTATATGTCATTCTTGGAAACGAAGATAAATGAAGAGGGGATACTTAATGAAGGCCCCTTAGGCGACTGGCTTAGTCCTGAAGGGAATAAGAATGATAATACGCTTTTCTGGATGTCCTATTTCGCCTATGATCTGGAAATTATGAGTCATATGGCTACGGCTCTGGGTGAGCTGGATGATGCTCAAAAATACCTGAATAGAAGTCAGCAGATAAAAGATGCCTTTAATACTATCTTTGTAGATGCTGAGTCTAAAAGAACTGTGAAGTCAGGAATAAGAACCGGCTTTATGGGACCTCCCGGAGAAGCCAATGGTAGAAACTCTACAGACAAAGGTCAATTGATGGACACGCAGGCATCATACGCCATTCCTTTGGCTCAGGGAGTGTTTAATTTGGAAAATAATCAATTTGCCATTGAGCATTTAGCCGATGCCATCACCAGAAAAAACGTGGATGATCTCGGTATAGAAAGACCTTCTAACTCATTAATGACAGGTTTTATTGGTACGGCTTCTATTGGCGAAGCCCTTTCAGAAAACGGCAGAGACGATTTGGCGTATAGTTTATTGGTCAATGAGCAGTATCCTTCGTGGTTATATTCTGTGGTAAATGGGGCTACATCTATTTGGGAAAGGCTAAATAGCTATACAGTGGAGAATGGTTTTGGAGGCAATAATAGTATGAACTCCTTCAATCATTATTCCTTTGGGGCAGTGGCTTCATGGATGTATAATTATTCGCTGGGTATTCAGAGAGACCCTGCTAGCACTGCATTTAAGTCGTTTGTACTTCAGCCTAGGCCAGATCCTCTAAAAAGGATAACACATGCTAAAGGCCATTATGACTCTATTTATGGTAAGATCAAAAGCGAATGGCAATTGACAGAGGAGAATACCACCTATAACTTTGAAGTTCCCGCCAATACTTCTGCAGTTTTACATTTGAAAGCCGCAAAGATTTCAGATATCACAGAAAATGGTAAGCTTCTTAGCTCACAGGGTGTGAAAAGACACGGCGAAGAGTTTTTGATTCCTCTTTCTGCCGGTACTTATACTTTTGAAGTTCAGAACAGATAAGCTGATGATTTAATAAAGCTTTCGTCAAAACTGCGAAGGCTTTATTATTTCACTCTCCAAATAAAAATAGAGACATCAAGAGGGTTTTTAACGCCTTGACAAATGAACATCGTATTGTTCATCCAATGGTACTTGCCTTCTGGTGCCTCTAGTTTTGGTCTTCCCTTGAAGTAGTATTCAGATGCCTCTACCGGAATGCCTTTGGCAATTTTGGCAGCCACTTCAGGGCTGGCGACTCTCATGGCGTCATTCTTAACATAAATGATCACCCCATCATCTGTTTTAAACTGGTAATGGGCTTCCAATTCTGCTACGCCATCTTCTCTGATAAATTGCCAGTCTGCACCACCGCCGATAATCTCACCTTTGATCTCAGGTCCTTCCACAGTTCCTCCTATTATCGGAATAATTCTTCTGAGACCTCTGGGAGTTTGGCCTACTGTTAAAGGAGGGTCAAGTTTTACCCTTAGTTCGCAGATATATTCGAGCTCAGGTGCAGGAGGTACTCCTTGTGAAAATGCATTACCAGCTAAAGCGGTCATAAAAATGAAAAGAGTTAAGTATTTCATAGGTTAAGGATTGACCCCCAATTTATAAATTCGATGTTAAATCCTTTATAGTTCGTCTCTACTAATTTCTAAATCAGGATTCATCATATAGGTGTAAACGTCCCCACCTTTACTAACTTCTAGCACCCTGAATCCTCTGTATTCTGTTCCCCAGCTGCCGCCAATATGAGAATCAAAAACATAAGAAATTCCTTCATGATTTCGTACGCCATCCTGATCATGTTCATGCCCATGAAACACTGCTTTGACGTTCGAATAGTTTGATAAAAGCTCAAAGAATTCAGGAGTTTCTATGCCGTTGGCTGTCCATTTAGCTTGTGGAATATGAATGACCAGAAAGACATTTTTCAAACTCACAAATGCGTCCAGTTCTTGTTTTAACCAGTTTAAGTCTGGCGAGTGATAATCTCCGTTCTCATTGGAAGTATTCGCCAGTATAAACCCATTCTTTTTTACAGTAAAACTGGTATTGGTTGGTATGCCCCAGGTTTGTTCCCAAACTTCATCAGAAACCCTATCGTGATTTCCTTTTGTAACGAAGAAGGGGATGTCTAAATCGTCATAAACAGATTTGGCTTCGGGAAGCCAGGTTGGTTCGTCATGAATAAGGTCACCGTTCAAAATACAATAATCGCAATCATGGACCTTGGCAAAAGCATTCGCCTTTTGTACAAAAGTTTGGGCCATGCCTTTGAAATCTGTTTTGGGTTGACCGTAATGGGAATCAGAGGCTAGGATAATTCTGACAGCCGGCCTCTTTTTCAATAAAGATTCAAGATTTGGAATGGATACTCCAGGCAACAAGCTTAAGGCTGCGAGTGAAGAAGCATTTTTAATAAATTCTCGTCTGTTAGTTTTCATAAGAGTGTTTCTTTGAATAGGTGTTTTGATGACCTATTCAAAGTTAACAACACTTTTGATAGCAAATGCCGGAAGGAGATTAACAATCTGTTACTCTATTTGGGTACGTTGCCAGACAGAAAGTAGTAACGCTTTTACTCTCCCTGTTCTTCCCAGTTGTAATCTCCCTGCCAGTCGTATAGAGGATTTTGCTTTGGATCCCAATTTGGATAAATGGCAAAGTGCTTTTCACTTAATAGCTTGACTAGAATATCTCGCAATTCGCTGATATTCTCTTTTTCTGTGGCAGATAAGAAAACCACGTTATTGGTATTCTTGCTGAGGTAACTAGATTTCAGTCTTGCCAGGTTTTGTTCTAAGTCAGCTTCGGTAGCTAAATGGTCATCTAGCCCTTCTTCTGATTCCGGCTCATACTTATCCAGTTTATTAAAAATAAGAACGGTCGGTTTATCATAAGCATCAATATCAGCAAGCGTTTGATTCACTACGTCAATATGCTCCTCAAAAGAAGCGTGTGATATGTCCACCACGTGAAGTAGAATATCAGCCTCTCTGATTTCATCTAAAGTAGACTTAAATGACTCGATGAGGGTAGTAGGTAGTTTTCTGATGAAACCTACCGTATCGGTCAATAGAAACGGGATATTACCGAGTACAAGCTTCCTTACTGTGGAGTCAATGGTGGCAAAGAGCTTGTTTTCTGCAAAAACATCTGCCTTGGCCAGGACTCGCATTAAGGTAGACTTTCCTACATTGGTATAACCTACCAAAGCCACCCTCACTAAGCGGTTTCTTTCCTTTCTTCTGGTCATCGATTGTTTGTCAATCTTCTCCAGCTTCTTTTTCAGGAAAGAGATTCGATCTCTCACGATACGCTTATCAGTCTCCAATTCCTTTTCACCTGGACCACGCATACCTACACCACCTTTTTGTTTACTCAGGTGAGTCCACATACGTGTTAACCTCGGAAATAGATATTGGTATTGAGCAAGCTCTACCTGCTTTTTGGCCTGATCGGTTTTGGCTCTTTGAGAAAAAATATTGAGGATCAGTAGGCTACGATCCAGCACTTTAATGTCCTTAAAACTACCTTCCAGGTTTCTTACTTGAGAAGGCGAAAGATCATCATCGAAAATTATAGCATCTACCGGATTAATCTTAATCCAGGTACTTATTTCTTCCAGTTTTCCCTTGCCTACAAAAGTTCTGGTATCAGGTGTAGGAAGGCTTTGAGTAAACGTCTTTTTGGTAATAAGTCCGGCTGTGGTGGCCAGAAAAGCCAGCTCATCCAGATATTCTTTGGTTTTATCTCTATTTTGATCTTTAGTGATGAGACCTACCAAGACACATTTTTCTTTCTTCTTAGAAGTTGATATTAATGGGGTGTTTAACAATTCGTGTTAGTTTTCTTATTTGGTAATTGGTTTTTGGCGTGCCAAAAATACATTTTAACTATATAAAATTATCTATTGGCTATGCTAATGTTCTTATAGTCAATGAGAAATAAGGGGTGAAAAATATCCTGAAATTATGGCCCCTTACTTTGGCACAGTATTCGTAACTATGGTGATCGTAACGGAATTAAACACGGATTAGTTTTGTTTCGCTATCAAAAATGTTTTACTTGTAATAGACAAAACATTGCATATTTAAACGGGAGTACATACATTTGTCCTCCTTGCACCACACACTAAAAGATATTTGAACCGTAAAAGTTCATAAAGATTTAATCCGCAGTTGACGTCACGAAAGTGGCTACACATGGATTATTAGGAAAGCACGTAAGTCGGAATCCCTGTCACTAATTTGAGGCAGGGATTTTTAATTTTACAGCACGTCTGCTCATTTGGGCGAAGTACTATTTTGCTTCGTTAATTATTCAATAGCTTTGCAATTGCATGTCAAGTAAGATTTCTAAAAATATTGAGATAAAGAACCGAAAGGCTTCTTTTGAGTATCATTTTATTGACACCTACACTGCAGGTGTGGTATTGAAGGGAACTGAGATCAAGTCTATCAGAATGGGGAAGGTCAATATCTCAGATGCCTATTGTTACTTTACAAATGGGGAGCTGTTTATCAAAAACCTAAATATCTCACCGTATGATTATGGTACGCATTATAACCATGATCCGCTAAGGGAGCGTAAACTTTTGCTTGAGAAAAAGGAATTAAGAAAGCTGGAAGCCAAGATGAAGGATGTAGGACTCACTATTATCCCTACCAGAATCTATGTAAATGAAAAGGGCCTGGCTAAGATTAATATTGCTTTGGCAAAAGGGAAGAAGCTCTACGATAAACGTGAAAGTATAAAAGCCAAGGACATAGAAAGACAAGAGAAAAGGCAATTTTAACGATTAGTTAATCTATCTGATTTTGCTCTTTTTAGCTAATAATCGGTATATTCGACCAGTTTAGTTAAAGCTTAATCAATCTATGGGTCGGAAAGTCTTGGTTCTAAATGCTGATTATACAGCCATAAGTGTTTGTACAGTTCCCAAAGCTTTTGTTCTTGTTTATCTCAAAAAAGCAGAACTCCTCAAAGACGACGATAGAGCCAAGCTCAGAACAGTTTCCTCTTCCTACCCTCTGCCATCTGTGATTAAATTACATCAGTATGTCAATGTGCCCTACAAAGGTGTGGTGCTAAACAGACAGAATATTTTCAAAAGAGATGGTAATAAATGTGTTTACTGCGGTACTCGCAGAGAGCTTACCCTTGATCATGTGCTACCAAAGTCTCGTGGAGGTAAAACAAACTGGGACAATCTGGTGGCCGCTTGTAAGCGATGCAATGGCAGAAAAGGAGACTGTACTCCGGAAGAAGCAATGATGCCTTTGACAGTCAAGCCTTTCAAACCTACCTTCGTCACTTTTCTCCGCGATTATTCAGGCTCAGCAGCTAAAGTTTGGGCACCGTACCTATCTCGTTCGGTTTCAGCCTAAAGTTTATTTCGCAATTTGTTAAATACTGGCCTTTTCACTACTTTTGCAGTCCTTTTTAGGAAGGGTGTAAAATGTTTCACAAATTTCCTTTAGCACAAGCTCGGCTACTGGATGTATTAAAGGGCTGCTTATCAAATATTTATGACAAAACAAGAATTCCCTGAATTTGACTGGGAGAGAGTCTCAAAAAAAGGTATCGGCGGAGGTTATTCTGCTGCAGAAAAAGAAGAGCTTGCAAAAGCTTATGAAGAAACGCTAACTACCATCGAAGAAAAAGATGTAGTTAACGCTACAGTTGTAGGTGTTTCAGATCGTGAAGTGCTATTAAACATTGGCTTTAAGTCAGATGGTATTGTATCCAGATCTGAATTCCGTGATCTACCTGACCTTAAAGTAGGTGATACTGTTGAAGTATTCATCGAGAAGCAGGAAGATGCACTTGGTCAATTAGTTATCTCACGTAAGAAAGCGAGAATTCTTACTGCATGGAGTAACATCGAGAAAGCATTCGAAGAAGATACTATTCTTACAGCTTTCGTTAAACGTCGTACTAAAGGTGGTTTGATCGTGGATATCCACGGTATCGAAGCCTTCTTGCCTGGCTCTCAGATTGATGTGAAGCCTATCCGCGATTTCGATGTTTTCGTTAACAAAGAAATGGAAGTGAAGGTGGTTAAAATCAACCACTCAAACGATAACGTGGTAGTATCTCACAAAGTCTTGATTGAGAAAGATCTTGAGAAACAACGTCAGCAAATCCTTACTAACCTTGAGAAAGGTCAGGTACTTGAGGGTGTTGTTAAAAATATCACAAACTTCGGTGTGTTCATCGACCTTGGTGGTGTGGATGGTCTACTTCACATTACTGATATCAGCTGGGGACGTGTTAATCACCCGAATGAAATCCTTAACCTTGATGATAAGATCAATGTGGTGGTTCTTGACTTCGACGAAGACAAGAAACGTATTTCACTTGGTATGAAGCAGCTTGAAGCTCATCCGTGGGATTCACTAGCCGCTGACCTTGAAGTGAACTCTAAGGTGAAGGGTAAAATTGTAAACATCGCAGATTACGGTGCATTCCTTGAAATCACTCCAGGTGTAGAAGGATTGATCCACGTTTCTGAAATGTCTTGGTCTCAGCATCTACGTAACCCATCTGATTTCCTTCAGATTGGTGATGAAATCGAAGCTGTAGTACTTACAATGGACAAAGAAGAGAGAAAAATGTCTCTTGGTATCAAGCAACTTACTGAAGATCCGTGGACTAAGCAGGATCTATTAAGCAAGTATGCTGTGGGTACAAAACACAAAGGAACAGTACGTAACCTGACTAACTTTGGTCTATTCCTTGAGTTAGAAGAAGGTATCGATGGTCTTGTACACGTTTCTGACCTTTCTTGGACGAAGAAAATCAAGCACCCATCTGATTTTGTTAAAATCGGTGATGAGCTTGAAGTAGTAGTTCTTGAACTAGACGGTGAAAACAGAAGACTTGCACTTAGCCACAAGCACATGGAAGAAAATCCATGGGATGCATTTGAAGATACATTTGCAGTCGGCACAAGTCATGAGTGTACCATCCTTGGTAAAGCTGATAAAGTAGCTACACTTGAGTTACCATACGGTATCGAAGGTACTGCTGCTGCTAAGCAACTAGCCAAAGAAGACGGTTCATTAGCAGAGGTAGGTGAGAAGCTTGCTTTCGTTGTAACTGAATTCAATAAGGATGAAAGAAAGATTGTTCTTTCTCATACAAAAACATGGGATGGTTCTGCAGTAGAAGAAGCACCTAAGAAGAAGAAAGGTGGTAAAGCAGCTGCTAAGGCTTCAACTCAGCCGGTTGAGAAGTCAACTTTAGGTGATCTTGATGCTCTTGCTGCTCTTAAAGCAGAAATGGAGTCTCCTAAAAAATAATTTTGAAAACCTTTTAGGTCTTCAAAACAAAGTAAAAAGAAAGGCCGAAATAACGTTTTTCGGTCTTTCTTAAATTTCTTCAGAAAGCTTTTGGCAATTGGCACTACAATTGTAGTTTTGCTCCCCGAAAGCGGCCGACCTCAGGCACTTTCTGAAGTTAAAAAGGTCTCGTGGCCGAGTGGCTAGGCAGTGGTCTGCAAAACCATGTACAGCGGTTCGAATCCGCTCGAGACCTCATCAAATAATTTGGGATTTAGAAATTCTTGTCTAAGTTCCATCTTTATTAAATACCATTTGATTCCCTACTTAGACAGTAGATTATCAGGTGGTATTTTTTGTTTTAAGTTATTGGAAATGAGCTACTTAAGAGTTTATTTGAAATAATTCTAAATAAGCTAGAGTCATGGAAAAAACCATAGTTCTTTTTTGATGCAATTTATTCCGTGGCTAGATTTGCAACTCAAAAAAGTATCTATTCATATATAGAGATATGTACAAATCGCATATAAGACCTTTTCTTCTATTACTTTTTGCTTTATCGACATTCAATCTAGCCTTTGGTCAAAGTTCTGCTGATGGAGACCCTGTAGCAGGTGAAAAACTTTTCAAAAATAACTGTGCACAGTGTCATGCTTATGACGCAGCAGTGGTTGTTGGTCCTGGTCTGAAGGGTATTGAGGAAAGAAGAGATTATGAATGGCTGAAGGCCTGGATTCAGAATCCTGCTGCCGTTATTGCCAGTGGAGATGATTATGCTGTAGAGTTATACGAAAAGTATAATAAAGTACAGATGACCGCTTTTCAGAGTTTCGGTGATGAAGAGATTACTGCCATTCTAGCCTATGTAAAGCAGGCTAACGAGGCCGCACCTACAGCTGCGGCTGACGCTGGTGCCTCTGGAGCTGTTGCAGCTTCTGACTCCGGAAATGGTAAGGTGTTTAACGTAATCCTGATTGCTTTGTTAGTGATCATGGGTCTTGTGTTGCTTGCCCTTCTAGCTGTCTTGAATTTATTGACACAGTTAAATAAAGGTGATGGAGAGCCGGTAGATACAAGAGGTATTGGAGAGAGATTATCTGATGGCCTTCGTTCTGTAGTTCAAAACTCTACAGTTAGAAACGCCATAATTGTACTTTTCTTGCTATTTGGAGCCAAGGCCACTTTTGATGGCTTATACAGTATTGGCGTTCATCAAGGGTATGCACCTACTCAGCCGATTCCATTCTCTCACAAGCTGCACGCAGGTGAAATGGAAATCAATTGTGCGTACTGTCATACAGGGGTGTATAAAGGTAAGCAAGCTGGAATACCGTCGGCGAGTATTTGTATGAACTGTCATAATGCTATTAAGCAGGGTTCTCCAAACATTCAGAAAATTTATACGGCTATTGAGAATGATCAGCCAATTGAGTGGGTGCGAGTTCACAATTTGCCTGACTTAGCATACTTTAACCACTCTCAGCATACGGCTGTAGCAGGTCTTGATTGTGAAAACTGTCATGGTGAAATTCCTCAGATGGAGGTTGTTCAGCAAAGACATTCATTGACGATGGGATGGTGTATTGATTGTCACAGACAAACTGATGTGAATGCAAAAGGGAATGAGTATTACGATGCTCTTCTTGAAGCTCACAACGCAGCGTCTACAGAATCAATGAAAGTGGAAGATATAGGAGGTCTGGAATGTGCCAGATGCCATTATTAATAAGAATTCAAAGTAAAATCCTTTAGGGAAAATATAATACGAATGGAAAATACTACTAAAAAGTATTGGAAAGGAATTGAGGAGTATAGGAATGATATTGAGGTAGTGAAGAACGCCGAAAGAGAATTCAACCTTGAAGATCTTGATGGTGGAACTCACAGAAGAGATTTCCTTAAAATGTTAGGTTTTGGTGTTACTGCGGTTTCTTTGGCTGCATGTGATGCTCCTGTAAGGAAAACTATTCCTTATCTTAATAAGCCTGAATCTGTTGAGCCTGGTGTTCCTAACTTTTTTGCTACTACTTATGCTGAAGGCGGTGAGTTTTCTCCGGTTTTAGTGAAAACTGTAGAAGGTAGACCAATAAAGATTGAAGGGAACAAGCTTTCAAAGATTTCCAATGGAGGTGTAAGTGCCAGAGTTCATGCTTCTGTATTATCCCTTTATGATAACGAAAAGCTTAAAGGACCCCAAAAAGGTGGAGAAGATATTAGCTGGGAAGATCTTGACAAAGAAGTTGTAGCAGGTCTTTCATCAGCCAACAATATTAGAATTGTAAGTTCGAGCGTATTCTCACCAACTACAAACAAGGTAATAGCTGACTTTAAGGCTAAGTACCCATCAGCTGTTCACGTAACATATGATGCGAATGGTCTTACAGGTATGGTTGATGCGAACGCCGAATCTTTTGGTAAAGCAGCCATTCCAAGCTATAGATTCGATAATGCGGATGTAATTCTAGGTGTTAATTGTGATTTCCTGGGCACATGGCTTTCGGCAGACGAGTTCTCTACTCAATGGGCCAAAGGTCGTAGGCTAGAAAGTGGTAAAGACGGAAAGCATACGATGTCTCGTCATTACCAGTTTGAAACAGGTCTAACAACAACCGGTGCTGCTGCAGATTACAGAGGAATGATTAAGCCTTCAGAAGAAGGAGCATTCCTGGTGGCATTATATAATAAACTTTCAGGTAGTGCGATTGGTAACTCTTCATTCAAAAGTGAATTATTAGATAAGTGTGCTAAAGATCTAAAAGCTGCCGCTGGAAAGTCTCTAGTGGTTAGTGGATCTAACGATAAAAATATTCAGGTTCTGGTTAATGGTATCAATAGCCTTCTAGGTTCATATGGTTCTACTATTAGCTTTAGTAAAACTTATAATACTAGAAAAGGAACCTCAGCTGAGCTGAATACTTTTGTATCAGACCTTACTTCTGGTAAAGTGGACGCTGTGATATTCATGGATACCAATCCTGTTTATACACATCCTAAAGGAGCTCAGCTTGCCGAGGCTATCGCCAAGGTGAAAACATCGGTTTCATTTGCTGATAGAGCAGATGAAACAGCTGCTGAATGTAAGTACATTGCTCCTGCTCCTCATTATCTGGAGTCATGGAATGATGCTGAGCCTATTTCAGGATCATATGCTTTGCAGCAACCAACTATCTCTTTGATTTATAATACGCGTCAGCCTCAATCAAGCCTTCTTTCTTGGGCAGGTTTAGACGCTGATTATCATAAATATTTAAAGTCTAACTGGAAGTCTTCAATTCTTTCAGGTAAGTCTTGGGTTTCTGCTCTTCATGATGGAGTATATGAAACAGGTGTATCGGCTTCAGAGGAACCATCTCTTTCAAGTGATTTAGGTTCTGCAGCCGCTGCAATCAGCTCTATTAAAGACGGCGGTTTAGAAGTGTCTGTTTTTGAATCAATTGCTATTGGTACAGGTAGACAGGCTAACAACCCTTGGTTACAGGAATTACCAGATCCAATTTCAAAGGTTACTTGGGAAAATACGTTAGCAATTTCTCAAAAAACAGCGAATGAGCTAGGCTTCGAAAAAGGTGACTGGGCTAAACTTTCAGCCAATGGATATGAAATTGAACTACCAATCTTAATCCAGCCAGGTCAAGCACATAATACGGTGTCTGTAGCTATGGGTTACGGTAGAACTGCTGCAGGTAAGGCTGGAAATGTAGGTGCCAATGCAAATCCATTCATGAGTAATGTGAATTGGGTTGGAGGAGCATCTTTAGAAAAGACAAAGTCTGGCTACACACTAGCACAAACCCAAACACACGAAACTGTGATGGGACGTCAGGCAGTAGTTCAAGAGTCTATTCTAAGCGAATATGTGAAGAATAATAAGGCAGGTCGTTTTGAGCCGATGATTGAAACATCTGAAGGAGCGGTTAAGCCTTACACAATCAGTCTTTGGAACGGTCACGAGAAGAAAAACCACAGTTGGGGTATGGTCATAGATCTGAATACCTGTACGGGCTGTGCTTCTTGTCTAGTTTCTTGTCAGGCTGAAAATAATATTCCTGTAGTAGGTAAGAAAGAGGTAGTCAGAGCTCGTGAGATGCACTGGATTCGTCTTGACAGATACTACAGCACAGATGCTGATACAGAGTATAGCATCAATCCGAGTCATTTAGAGAAAATGGAGCACGCTTCTGAGAATCCGGAAGTGGTGATTCAGCCAATGATGTGTCAGCACTGTAGCAATGCACCATGTGAGACAGTTTGTCCGGTACTAGCGACTACACACAGTTCTGAGGGCTTGAACCAAATGACTTATAACAGATGTGTGGGTACAAGATATTGTGCAAACAACTGTCCTTATAAAGTGCGTCGTTTCAACTGGTGGAAATACTATGAGAACGAGCAGTTCGATTATCACATGAATAATGAGCTAGGTAGAATGGTTCTTAATCCTGACGTAACAGTACGTTCAAGAGGGGTTATTGAGAAATGTTCTATGTGTGTTCAAAGAATTCAAGCTGGTAAGCTCCAAGCGAAGAAAGAGAAGCGTCGTCCGGTAGATGGAGAAATAGAAGTAGCATGTTCTCAGTCTTGTCCTACAGGAGCTATCGTCTTTGGAGATATGCTGGATCCTGAATCAAGAATCTCTAAAACTCTTGCCAGAGAGAAAGAAGGAAGAGCATTCCATGTATTAGAAGAGATTAATGTTCAGCCTCAGATTAGTTACCTGACGAAAATCAGAAACAAAGATCTTGAGGATTCAAAAGCTGCTCACATTCATGCGGCAGAAGCTCATCACGAAGAGCCGGCTCATGAGACTGAAGAGCATCATACTGAAGAACAACACGGTTAATAACAGAATTTAAACTAAACATAAAAGGCTAAAAGCGTAGCAATTATGCAAGTAGTTTCGCCCATAAGAGAGCATTTAGTTACTGGTGGTAAAACCTACCATGATGTAACTGAAGACATTAGTAAGCAGGTAGAAGGACCAGTTACCAAAGAATGGAAAGTGGTATTTACCATAGCCCTTATTGTATTGGCCTATGGAGGTTACTGGGTTTTTCAGACGTGGTGGAACGGTCTGGGAAACTGGGGTCTTAATAAAACAGTAGGTTGGGCTTGGGATATCACCAACTTCGTATGGTGGGTAGGTATTGGTCACGCCGGTACACTAATATCTGCGATTCTTCTGTTATTCCGTCAAAAGTGGAGAACATCAATTAACAGAGCTGCAGAGGCCATGACTATCTTTGCGGTTCTTTGTGCAGGTACCTTTATTTTCCTTCACATGGGACGTCCTTGGTTGGCTTACTGGGCACTTCCAATTCCTAACACTTTTGGTTCATTGTGGGTTAACTTTAACTCACCTCTTGTTTGGGACGTTTTCGCGATTTCAACATATTTATCTGTATCCCTTCTATTCTGGTTTATCGGTATGATTCCTGATTTAGCCACGATTAGAGATAGAGCGACAGGTGTTCGTAAAACAATTTACGGTGCCCTTTCTATGGGCTGGACAGGTGGTGCCAGAGCTTGGGCGAGATATGAAGATGTATCTTTGATTCTTGCAGGTTTATCTACTCCACTAGTACTTTCAGTACACACTATTGTATCGTTTGACTTTGCCACTTCAGTAATACCGGGTTGGCACACGACCATCTTCCCTCCTTATTTCGTGGCGGGTGCGATTTTCTCTGGTTTTGCGATGGTGCAAAATCTTATGCTGATCGTAAGGGTAGTGTACAAATTGGAAGACTACATTACTATTGAGCATATCTCATTAATGAATAAAATCATTACTGTAACTGGTTCAATTGTCGGTGTGGCCTACATCACGGAGTTCTTTATTGCAGCGTACTCTGGTGTACAGTATGAAAGTTATGCATTCATCAATAGAGCAACTGGTCCGCTATGGTGGTCTTATGCTGCGATGATGACTTGTAACGTTCTTTCTCCTCAGATTTTCTGGTTTAAGAAGCTAAGAGAAAACATTGTAGTGTCCTTTGTTATTGCGGTAGTCGTAAACATAGGAATGTGGTTTGAGAGATTTGTAATTATTGTAACGTCTCTTCATAGAGATTATCTACCATCAAGCTGGACGTACTTTACTCCTCGTATGGGTGATATTGGTGACTATTTATTCACCTTTGGTTTCTTCTTCGTGTGTTTCTTATTGTTTGCCAAATTCTTGCCTGTTATTAACATGGCTGAGGTTAAGACAGTATTAAAATCATCATCTGAGAAGACGGATAAGTAAGAATTAAGAAAGTTAATTTATAAGTCAATAATGGCACATAAAAAATACATATTGGGAGTCTACGACGATGAAGACGAGGTATTGCATGCGGTCTCAGATGTCAGAGAAAAAGGAGTAAACATCCATGAGGTTTATACACCTTTCCCTGTACACGGTTTAGATCAGGCTTTGGGATATCCAAGAGCTCGTATGGGGGTTCCTGCATTTATGTTTGGTATTACAGGTACAACTCTTGCCTTCCTTTTGACCTTCTGGACTCTAGGGTGGGACTGGCCGATGAATATTGGTGGTAAGAACTTTATTCCTTTCCCAACGAATATCCCGATTGTATTTGAATTGACGGTACTTCTGGCAGCTTACGGTATGGGCTTCGTTTTCTTCGGAATGGAGAAATTAAGTCCTCTTGCTAAGCCTGTAATCTTCGATGAAAGAATCACGGATGATAAGTTTGTGATGGCTATCGAACTTGCTAAAAACACAGTTTCTGAGGGTGATATTGCAGATGTTTTGAAAAGCAGTGGTGCTTCGGAAGTAAACTTCAAAGAGATTTAATTAGAAGAAATGAATATTTTAAGAATTAGACTTTCGCTTTTTTCAGCATTAGCTATTGGGCTTCTTCTTATTGGATGTAATGATCCAAATAAAACTGGCTGGGAGTATGCTCCAAATATGTATAACTCCAGAGCCTATGAAGCTCAAACACAGTGGAGAGAAAATGGAGTGAACCCTCATGGTATGAACATGCGTGAGCCCGTAGAGGGAACAGTTTCAAGAAGAAACTATAATACAAGTTTTCTTCAGGATGATGGTTCTGTTGTAACGGATTTGATGATTTATGATACTCATCCTGATAGTCTTGAATGGGCTGCAGAAAACTTAACGAATCCTATTCCATGGTCTGAACAGGCTGAAGATGAAGGTAAAGTACTTTATCAAAGAAACTGTCAGCATTGTCATGGTACCAAAGGTGCTGGTGATGGAAAAGTGGCTGCTATTTATAAAGGTGTTCCTAATTACTCTTCAGATGCTTTAAACTCTATTAGTGGTGGTCATATTTATCATGTGATTACACATGGTAAGGGTAGAATGTGGCCTCATGCTGCACAGGTATTACCTGAGGAGAGATGGAAGATTGTACATTATGTACAAAGACTTCAACTAGGAAGCTAAAAATTAGAATAATAAATCCTTTACCGGGAATAGATATAAGAATAAAGAGATGGCTCATAAGCACGAAATACCTTCAGTAGAAGAGACGTATGAATTCTCCCCAGAACTTAAGAAAAAGTTCATTCTTGTAGGGGTAGTAGGCCTAGTATTAATTGGAATCGGAGCTTTTTTAATCAATGCCGGTTGGTGGGGACCAGAAGGAATTGGTGGATCTCATGATTCTCATGCCGTAACAGAAGCTACTGCACATGGTGTGGAGTCGGCCGTGGCACATGATGCACATGCAGAGGCGTCTCACGGTGTGGAAAGTTCAGAAGGACATGGTGAGCACGGTGAAGAACACGGATCTGGAGCCACTTTGATCTACAGAATTATTGCTAATATATGGATGAATTCTGTTTACTTCTTGGGTATATCAGTTATTGGAGTATTCTTCATTTCTTATAATTATGTAGCTAAAGCTGGTTGGTATGCTTCTTTTAAAAGAGTTCCGGAGGCTTTCCCTGCGTTTATGATTATTCCTGCTGCAATCATAATGATTCTGTTTTTGGTTCCTTCTACCAGACATATGATCATGCACTGGACTCACGAAGGCATCATGGACCCTGCCAGTCATCACTATGACAAAATTATTGCTAGTAAAGAGTGGTGGTTAAATATGCCTTTCTATATAGTTAGATTAGTGGCTTACTTTGTGGTTTGGTACATTCTTTACAAACAAATTAGAAAGTATTCACTACTAGAAGATGCTCATGGTGACCTTGAGTACTACACTAAGAGTAGAACTTATGCGAAATTCTTCCTTATTTTCTTTGCAGTAACTAGTTCTACCGTAGCCTGGGATTTGTCTATGGCTATCGATACACACTGGTTTAGTACTATGTTTGGTTGGTATCACTTGGCTAGTTGGCACGTATCTGGTCTGGCAGCAATTATGTTGGTAGTTTTAACCTTAAAATCTAAAGGTTATCTATCTGGAGTGAATGATTCATCTATTCAGGATCTGGGTAAGTTAATCTTCGGATTTTCTATCTTCTGGACTTACGTTTGGTTTGATCAATACCTTTTGATTTTCTATGCAAACCTACCGGAAGAAACAATCTATTTTAGAGAGAGAATTAATGGTTATGGTGGACGCTACTTTGCTCCGTTCATAATCATGTTAATACTGAACTTCGTATTCCCTTTACTTGTTTTAATGGCACGTGGTTCTAAACGTAATTATACTTTACTAAAGCTTTCATGCTGGGCCATTCTTGCGGGTCATTGGTTTGATTTCTATCAGATGATGATGCCGGGTATCGCCAAGGATCAAGGCGGAATTGGTTTAATCGAATGGGGAACTACTGCTGTATTTGTTGCTGCATTTGCTTATGTAGTTAATTCACAGCTGAGTAAGGCTAATCTATATGCCAAGAATCACCCATTCTTAGAAGAAAGTTTACATCACGATATTTAATTCAGGTATATTCCTAAAGAGTTCAAAGTTTAAGAAGAGATGACACTTATTGTTGGAATTTTAGCCATTTTGTTCATTGTGTTGACCATTCTTGTTATTGGTAAAACACAAACTTTAATCAAAACCGTAAAGGGCGTAAAAGAAGAGGAAAATGAATTTGCAGTTGATAAGGCAAATGATTGGAATGCTCTTGGCCTAATCGTTTTTTGGTTGTTAAGCGTTGTTGGAGTTGTCTGGTCTTTTTTAGATGCTAAAAAGTACTTCCTGCCAGAGGCTTCTTCTCCTCATGGAAGAGAAACTGATTATTGGTTTTGGGTATCGATGATTGTTATTACAATCGCGTTTTTCGTTGTTAACTCCTTATTGTTCTACTTCTCCTTGAAGTACAAATACAACAAAAATAGAAAAGCAACTTTCTATCCTCACAATAACAAACTTGAGGTAATCTGGACAGTTATTCCTGCACTTGTAATGGCAGGTCTGGTATTCTCAGGTTTAAGAGTTTGGAATAAAGTGATGGATGATGCACCGGAAGATGCTGAAGTTGTTGAGATTATGGGACGTCAATTTGCATGGGCGGTTAGATACCCTGGTGTTGATGATAATCAATTGGGTGACTATGATTACAGATTAATGGACGATGCGGCAGGTAACAATTTTGGTATTGATTACTCTGACCCTCTTTCATTTGATGATTTTACAAACGGTACAGAAATGCATATTCCGAAAGGAAAGCCTGTATTGTTAAAGATTAGAGCTAGAGACGTTTTACACTCTGTTTTTATTCCTCACATGAGAGTAAAAATGGATGCTGTGCCAGGTATGCCTACTAAATTCTGGTTTGTGGCTGACAAGTCTACAGAAGACATGAGAGCAGAAACCGGGAATCCTGATTTCAATTATGAAATAGCTTGTACTGAAATTTGTGGACGAAGCCACTTCGGTATGAAGTTATTATTAGTAGTAGATGAACCGGAGGATTATGAGAGGTGGAAGAAGGAACAAACGCCATTCCTAACTTTAAATCCAGGTTTTATAGAAAAAGTACCTGAGAATCTTAAGGCAAGAGCCTTAAAATATGTGGAGTCAGATGACACGGATGTAGCAATGGTTACAGAAGAAGTATCTGAGGTAGAATAATTTAGAAAATCTCGAAAAGAAATAGATATATGTCAACGGTAGCAGCAGCACATTCAGATCACGCTCACGATGAGCACCATGATCTGGGTTTCATTCGAACTTATATTTTTTCAGAAGATCATAAGATTATTGCTAAGCAATATCTGATCACAGGTATATTTTGGGCCATTATCGGTGGATTAATGTCCCTAGTTTTCCGTCTTCAACTAGGTTTCCCTGATATGGATATGACCTGGTTAAAGCCTTTCTTAGGTCAGTGGGTTAATGAGTCAGGTAAATTAGATGCTAACTTCTACTTAGCACTTGTAACCATGCACGGTACCATCATGGTATTCTTTGTACTTACAGCTGGTTTAAGTGGAACTTTTTCTAATTTCCTTATTCCATTACAGATTGGTGCCAGAGATATGGCCTCAGGATTCATGAATATGTTATCCTATTGGTTCTTTGCTCTATCAAGTATCATCATGTTCTGGTCTATATTTATTGAGACTGGTCCCGCAGGAGGTGGCTGGGTAATTTATCCACCTTTAAGTGCACTGGCAGAAGCTAATCCTGGTTCTGGTCTGGGTATGACTTTATGGTTAGTATCAATGGCTTTCTTCATTGTTTCATCACTACTTGGTGGTGTAAACTATGTGTCAACAGTTATTAACCTTAGAACTAAGGGTATGACGTTTGACAAAATGCCATTGACTATATGGGCATTTACGTTTACTGCCATATTAGGTATTCTTTCGTTCCCAGTACTGCTTTCAGCAGCTTTGTTGTTGATATTTGACAGAAGTTTTGGTACAAGTTTCTACCTATCTGATATCTACATTAACGGACAGGCTTTACCTAATCAAGGTGGTAGCCCAATATTATTCCAACACTTGTTCTGGTTCTTGGGTCACCCAGAGGTTTACATTGTAATTCTTCCTGCTTTAGGTTTAACGTCCGAGATTATTGCTACTAACTCTAGAAAACCAATCTTTGGTTACAAAGCGATGATCTTCTCAATGGCAGGTATTATGTTCCTTGCATTTATTGTATGGGCACACCACATGTTCATGACGGGTATGAATCCATTCTTGGGTTCAGTATTTATGTTATTGACCTTGATTATTGCAGTACCATCAGCAGTAAAGGCATTTAACTACATCACAACATTGTGGAAAGGTAATATTGTTTTCACTCCGGCGATGTTGTTTGCAATTGGTTTAGTCTCATTCTTCGTATCAGGTGGTCTAACAGGTATTATTCTTGGTAACTCTGCTTTAGATATTCAATTGCACGATACTTACTTTGTGGTAGCTCACTTCCACTTAGTAATGGGATCTGCAGCATTCTTTGGGATGATAGCTGGTGTGTATCACTGGTTCCCTAAGATGTTTGGTAAAATGATGAACAGAACCTTAGGCTATGTTCACTTCTGGGCTACTTTCGTGGGTGTTTACCTTGTCTTTTTCCCTATGCACTACATAGGTATAGCAGGTTTCCCAAGACGTTATTATCAGTGGTCAGGTTTTGAAGCATTCAATACATACGCTGATTTAAATGCCTTCATTTCCGTAGCTGCCATTTTAACATTCAGTGCTCAGTTAATCTTCGTTTTCAACTTTGTGTATTCAATTTTCTGGGGTAAGAAGGCATCAGCTAATCCGTGGAGATCAAATACACTTGAGTGGACTACTCCAATTGAAGCTGTTCATGGTAACTGGCCAGGTGAAATTCCGACAGTGTATAGATGGCCTTACGATTACAGTAAGCCAGGCTCCGAGGTAGACTTTATTCCTCAAAACGTTCCGTTCTCTGCTACTCCTGAGTCAAATTTACCGGAAGAAAATGAGCAGATTAATGAGGAGAAAGAGATTGATAGTATTGAGTACAACTATAATATTCCTGATTAAGGAAAATAAAGTTTAGTATAAATGAAGTACGAAGTGTGGATTAACGTAAGTGGTCATCATGCTTCGTACTTTTTTTTGAGCTATGTATAAAAGGCTAGCTTTTGTCACAATAAGTGCGGTTTTCTTTTTAATTCTGGTAGGTGGTGTAGTTAGAGCTACCGGCTCGGGAATGGGCTGCCCAGACTGGCCTAAATGTTTTGGTACATGGATTCCGCCTACTCACGAGTCACAGCTCCCGGATAATTACGCTCAATTATTTGGTGAAAAGTTAAAAGGAGAGGTTGAATTTAATGCCTTTAAGACGTGGACAGAATACATAAACCGTTTAATGGGAGTGTTGATCGGGTTCTTGATTTTTGGAACGTTGATCTTTGCTATTAAGGACTATTGGAAGTCATCTAAAACTGTTGTGTTTTATTCGTTCATGGCTTTCTTTTTTGTGGCATTTGAAGGTTGGTTAGGTTCTAAGGTGGTTTCTATGGAGCTTAGCCCGGTCATGGTCACTATTCATATGTTAGGAGCACTTTTAGTAGTTTTCTTCCTGATCATGGCTTTATACAAAGCGTATAGTTTAGACGGAAAAACGCATGGAATGGAGATACCAAAACATCTTCAGTTTGTATTGAAGTTGTTATTAATCTTGAGTTTTGTTCAATTATTGATAGGTACTCAAATTAGAGAGCAAATTGACCAGCTCAACTTTTCCGGAGTGCTTAGAGATACTTGGATAGAAAGGTTAGACGGTATGTATTATGTACATATTCTATTGGCAATAATAGTATTAATAGGCAATAGCTGGTTGTATCTTAAAAATATAAACCTTTTCAATGGGTTTGCATTACGACTTTCAAAGTGGATGTGGATCATAGTATTATCAGAATTTGTTATTGGTTTAATACTAGGTTTAGTTAAGATGCCGGCTTTGGCACAACCAATACATTTAACACTTGGTACTTTAATACTTGGTGTTCAGTTTGGTTTAATTTTAATAACAAGAGTGAAGATAAGTTAGGAATGGAAGTAGCGATAAAAGAGATAACATTTAAAGAGAAAGTGAGAGCGTACTTTGATTTAACAAAGTTTAGGCTTTCTATGACTGTCGTTTTTTCGAGTGTTGTTGGATTTATTATGGGTAATCAAGGACAGCTTGATTATAAGATGCTTTGCTTGTTTGGTTTTGCGGCTTTCTTAACTACCGCAGCTGCAAACATTGTAAATCAAATCATTGAGAAGGATTTGGATAAGGACATGTCTAGAACTGAAGGTAGACCTTTACCTTCTGGTAGACTGTCTGTTAAAGAAGCGATTATTTTCGGTGCGATAAGTCTTTTGATAGCATTTCTGATTCTCGGAGGGCTTTTTAATATGAAAGCTTTGTTGATATCGGCTCTTTCCTTTGTCCTCTATGGATTTGTTTATACTCCTTTGAAAAGAGTTGGACCAATCGCGGTAGCAGTTGGTGCCATTCCAGGAGCTTTTCCTCCAATGATTGGTTGGTTGGCTGCTACCAATAGTTTTGGCTTAGAACCGGGAATTCTTTTTGCAATTCAATTCTTTTGGCAGTTTCCTCATTTTTGGGCCATTGCCTGGGTATTGGATGACGATTATAAGAAAGCAGGATTTAAGCTGTTACCATCAAAAGGAGGGAGAGATTTAAATTCGGCTATTCAAATTATGATGTATACGGTGGTTTTATTACCACTATGTTGGGTGCCTTTTTATTTAGAAATGACAGGGCTGCATTCTGCAATGTTTGCCATGCTACTGGGTACCTTGTTTTTGATTCAAACATTTCATTTAATGCGGAAAGTAGATAAAAAGGCTGCTTTGCAATTGATGTTCGGATCATTCGTGTATTTACCTTTTGTTCAAATTGCTTATTTAATTGATAAACTGTGATGACTGCGGAGAATAATTTAAGCGAGAATGTAAAGCCTGTATTAAGCATTAATAAATGGAAGTTTATTACCTGGCTTTTTATAATTACCATCGTGATGCTTTTTGCATCGCAAACCTCAGCCTACTTAGTAAGAAGGGCTGAAGGAAACTGGACGGAATTTGAGATGCCGCCAATTTTTTACTGGAGTACCTTGGTATTACTGGTGAGTAGTGTATTTATGTTTTTGGCTCAAAGGGCTGCCAGAGCTGATGCCTTTTCAAAATTGAAGATGTTTATCACGATCACCTTTGGTTTTGGTATTGCTTTTTTAGTGATGCAGTACATTGGCTGGCAAGAGCTCCAGGAAACTGGTATCTATTTGAAAGGAAACCCTTCTGGATCCTTCCTTTACATTTTGACAGGTTTACATGGGTTTCACCTTATTACCGGATTAGTTGTTCTAATTACATCTTTAATTGCCGCTTTTAAAATGAATATTCATTCTAAAAGTTTGGTCAAAATTGAAGTTTGCTCTACGTATTGGCATTTTTTAGACATTCTGTGGATCTATCTTTTTGTGTTTTTATTGTATTTCAGATAAATTTTTAACCATCAACCCGAAACCAAGGCATTTCTGTAAAAGATGTTTAAATTTGCCTCGATTTCGAATTTTAATTACCTATGGCAACAACACATACCTCTTCTACTCCTGACCATTTGATCTGGAAAGGTGGGATTCAACCAATGAAAGTTGGTTACGGTAAATTGATGATGTGGATTTTCCTTTTATCAGATACGTTTACCTTCTCTGCTTTATTGATTTCATACGGTCTGGTAAGATTTAGTTTTCCTAGTTTTCAGGACGCTAATCCAGGGGCATCAATTCATGATTTTACTGCTTCATCAGAATGGTGGCCAACACCAGAATTCGTCTTTGAAGCTGTACCTTTTCTTCATGGTGTAAGTGCACCGTTGGTGTTTGTAGGTATAATGACCTTCATTCTCATTTTTAGCTCAGTTACAATGGTACTGGCTGTAGAAGCTGGTCACAGAAGAGATAAAGCTGATGTAGAAAAGTGGATGCTTTGGACTATCCTTGGCGGTTTTACCTTCCTGGGTTCTCAGGCTTGGGAATGGTCACACTTTATCCACGGCACTGGTGCAGGTGGAGCTAACCTTGTGTATAATGAGTATGGACCGGCTGCCTTTGCGGACTTCTTTTTCTTTATAACAGGTTTCCACGGTACACACGTTCTTTCTGGTGTGGTTCTGAATGTGCTTGTATTTTATAACACAGTAAATGGTGTTTATGAAAAAAGAGGACACTATGAAATGATTGAGAAAGTAGGATTATACTGGCACTTTGTAGATTTAGTGTGGGTATTCGTATTTACCTTCTTCTACCTTGTATAATTGATAAAAGATTTAAACTAGAGATATGGCAGCACATATAGAAAATACAACAGGCGAAAAAGCGAAACCGCAAACTAGAGAGTTGTGGAAGGTTTTCTGGATCTTACTTTTCGTTACCGCCATTGAGTTCGTAATAGCATTTACTGTTTCTTCAGATACTTCGTTCGGGAAATGGTTTAAGATTGGGACTTTCATCCTTTTGACTTTTGTTAAGTCATTCTACATTGTAGGTACATTTATGCACCTTAAAGAAGAAGTGAAGTCTCTGATCTGGTCAATCGTCTTACCAGTCATATTTGTAATATGGTTCCTGGTAGCACTTGTCCTGTTTGAAGGTGGATACTTAGGCACTATTAGATAGACGTATGTCCAATAAATTTTTGAAAGCCGGAATACTAGTAGCTGTATTAGTACTTCCGGCTTTTGTCTTTATTTTTCTTAATGTTTTCGGGGATAATAAATTTGATCTTCCTTATTACTTTCCTGAATTAGATGAGACAGGAAAACCTAAAGTTATAGAAGGAGATACGGTTTTTCATCAGGTACCTGATTTTGAGTTGGTCAATCAAGACAGTTCAGTTGTAATCTTTAAAGACCTGAAAGACCAGATAAAAGTGGCTAATTTCTTCTTTAGCAGATGTGGGACTATCTGCCCAATAATGAATCAAAATATTGCTCGTGTAAATGAGCAGTTTGCTTCAGATAGTACCATTTCATTTATGTCTATAAGTATTGATCCTGAGTATGATAAGGTCTCAGTTTTAAAAGAATATTCGAGGCAATTTGACGGCTCAAACTGGAACTTTTTGACGGGTAAAAAGGCTTATATTTATGACTTAGCTATCAAAGGATTTAAGCTTCCGGTTTCAGATGCATCAGAGTATAATCCTGATATTACTGACATTGATGAAGCCTTTATTCACTCTGACAAAGCTCTGCTCCTGGATAAGAATAACTACATCCGGGGAATATATGATGCTACTAATAAAGCAGACATGGAAAGACTAAGCCTTGAAATAAAGGTTTTGTACGATCAACAAGACGTAGAATAAGTAGAATAGAATTATGAGTGAGGTTAAGACTTCTTTAAGAACCATAAATATTATTTCAGTAGTAGTGCCTGTGGCAGTAGCTGTTCTTCTTGGTATAAGGACAAAACCAGATTTAGGAGAATGGACCAGAGTCTTACCCGGGTTGAATGCTATCATCAATTCTCTGACTTCTGTATTTTTGATCTTAGGTCTCTACTTTATTAAGAATAAGAATAGAGAGGCTCATCGTAAGGTTATGACTGCTGCTTTTGGTTTGGGTGGTTTATTCTTAATTTCTTACGTTATCTATCATTTGACAAATCCATCTACCAGTTTTGGTGGAGAAGGGGTAATTCGTTACGTGTACTATTTCGTACTGATAAGCCATATTTTGTTATCCCTGATTGTATTACCATTAGTGCTGAGGGCTTTTTATTTTGCAGTGATTGGTGAATTTGTCAAACATGTAAAACTTGTAAAGTATGCCTATCCGATTTGGCTATACGTTTCCATTACTGGCGTCATCGCATACTTAATGATTTCTCCTTATTATGCTTAAGAATATTCTAAAAATAGTAGTTGTTGTTGTGGTTTTGCTTCTTCTTCAGTCTGGTGAAGTGATGGCTCAATGTGCAATGTGTAGAGCTACTGTGGGCAGTAATCTTAGTGAGGGTAGGGGAGTAATTGGTACAGGACTTAACTTTGGAATTCTTTATCTCCTTTTGACCCCTTATCTTTTGGTAGCTGGTCTATTTTTCTTTTGGTATAGAGCGGGTAAAAAAGAGTTGGCTAAGAAGCTTTCACTTCAAAGCCGTCTCCAGAATATTTACGGCACTTCTCAGAAGTCCTAATTATAGTTTACTTACTATTTCCTTGATATCGGAAATGATCTTGTCGGCAAGATTATCAGCAGTGGTTTCAAACTCTGATTCCGCGTAAATCCTTACAATAGGTTCGGTATTTGACTTTCTCAATTGAACCCATTCTTTATCAAACAAGATCTTAACACCGTCCTGAACATCAATTGGATGCTTTTGATATTTTTTCTTAATCTCTTCTAAGATAGCATCCACGTCCATTTCAGGGGCCAGGTCAATCTTTTTCTTAGCAATGAAGTAATTGGGGTAGGTCTTTCTTAAAAAGCCAATAGGCTTCTTAAAATGAGCTAAATGAGACAGGAACAGAGCGACACCTACTAAGGCATCTCTTCCATAGTGTAATTCAGGGTATATGATACCACCATTACCTTCACCACCGATAACTGCACCTACCTCTTTCATCTTATTGACCACGTTTACTTCGCCTACAGCTGATGCGAAGTATTCTCCGCCATGTTTCTCTGTAACATCTTTCAAAGCGAGTGTTGAGGACAAGTTAGAAACAGTTTTAGCACCCTTTTCTGTTTTTGATAGAATGTAGTCTGCTACAGCCACTAAAGTATACTCTTCACCAAAGAGTTCACCATCTTCATTTACAAACGCCAAACGGTCTACATCTGGATCCACGACAATTCCCAGGTCGTAGTTTCCTTTTTCTATTTCACTTGATATTTGTGTTAAGTGCTTCGCTAAGGGCTCTGGATTATGGGCAAAATGACCATTGGGCTCTTCATTCAATACTTTTATTTTGCTTAATCCTAAGCTTTTTAGAAGAGCTGGAATTGCAATAGCACCTGAAGAGTTGATACCGTCTACAATCACGGAGAAATTAGCTTTGGCAATGGCATCTTTATCCACTAGTTCCAAGGCAATGATATCGTCTATATGCTTTTGAAGGTGTGATTCATCTTTCTGTATGGTTCCTAACTTCTTAACATCAGAAAATTCAAAATCTTCATTTTCGGCAAGTGATAAAATTTCCTTACCATCGTCTCCGGATATGAACTCTCCTTTTTCATTGAGGAGTTTTAAGGCGTTCCATTGAATAGGGTTATGACTTGCAGTTAGAATTATACCTCCCGCAGCATTTTCTTTCGGAACAGCCACTTCTACTGTTGGTGTGGTAGAAAGTCCGAGATCAATAACATCAAATCCCATGGAAATGAACGTATTGCTCACTAATCCTGAAATCATTTCGCCAGAAATTCTGGCGTCGCGACCAATAACGATCGTCTTCTGATCAGGGTTTCTTTTTTTGATAAACGTGCCGTAAGCTGAAGTAAAACGTACAACATCTATTGGGCTAAGTGTGTCACCCGGTTTTCCGCCAATAGTGCCTCTGATTCCTGAGATAGATTTGATTAAAGTCACTGTGTTAATTTATATTACTAAAGTCCAAAAATAAGCTCTTTCGGACATATCTGCGTCATTTCTGAGGTAAAACGGTTGACTTTAGGGCATAAAAAAAAAAGACATCCGGGATTCCCAAATGCCTTTCCAAGACGAAAATACTTTAACCTATGATTATCTCACCAATAGGTGATAAATTAATCCAAAACTTTATAAGTGTCATTTGAACACTTGTGCTAATTTATAAAAAAATCTACAATAATCGGTAGTTAGTCGATGAATTGGACAAAAAAATAGCCCCTGTCAGCGACAGGGGCTATCAATTAATCTACGTATTCACGTTTTCGATTCTCAATCAGGATCCTCTCCTGAGCAGCTTCTACTTCTTTTTTCGATGCTACCATGATGTTTTGATAATCTCTACGTCCAGTACCCGCCGGTATCAAGTGACCCACAATTACATTCTCTTTCAGACCTTCAAGGGTATCTTCTTTACCTTGAACTGAAGCTTGAGAAAGTACTTTGGTTGTCTCCTGGAATGACGCAGCAGAGAATACTGATTCAGTACCCAATGATGCCGTTGTAATACCTTGAAGGATGATCTGAGAAACTGCTGGTTTCGCATCGCGAACTTCCATCTGTTTAAGGTCTTCTCTCTTCAATCTACCATTCTCGTCTCTGAACTCACGGTTAGTGAGCATTTGACCAGGTTTGTAGTTTTCTGAGCCTCCTTCTTCTACTACAACTTTCATATCCATGATACGATCGTTCTCTTCGCGGAACTTCCACTTATCTACAGCTTGCATCTCCAGGAAGTTAGTATCTCCAGCATCCAGGATATCTACCTTCTGCATCATTTGGCGAACAATCACCTCAATGTGCTTATCAGAAAGTTTTACACCCTGCTGACGATATACAGCCTGAGTTTCATCTACAAGATATTCCTGTACAGCGGTTGGTCCTTTGATTCTAAGAATATCAGCAGGAGTGATAGCACCATCAGATAGTGGCTCTCCGGCTTTAGTATAGTCACCTTCCTGAACTAATATAAGTTTAGAAAGAGAAACCATGTACTTCATCTTAGTACCGTCTTTGGCTTCAACAAATACTTCTCTGTTACCACGTTTGATACCACCGTATGATACCACACCGTCGATTTCAGAAACCACTGCCGGGTTAGATGGGTTACGTGCTTCAAATAGCTCAGTTACACGTGGTAGACCACCAGTAATATCGGCGTTCATATTCACGGCACGAGGTATCTTAGCAAGTACATGACCAGCTTTTACTTTCTGACCATCTTCTACCATCAAACGAGCACCTACCGGTAAGTTGTACGATTTTTCATCGTCTTTCTTACCCTTGATTACTACTGCAGGGTTTTTCGTTTTATCTTTTGTATCTGTAATTACCTTGTCTTTGAAACCTGTTTGTTCATCAGACTCTTCACGGAAGGTGATACCTTCTTCAATGGCGTCATACTCAATAGTACCATCCATTTCAGAGATAATCACGGCGTTAAACTGATCCCACTGACAGATCATGTCTCCTTTTTCAAGAGTTTGACCGTCTTTGATATGAAGAGTAGCACCGTAAGGGATGATGTTAGTAATTAAGATCTGATTTGTTTCAGGATCTACAATTCTCACTTCACCTCTACGTCCTAATACTGTTGTAATAGGATTACCTTCTTTATCGGTAGTATCGATTGTTCTTACCTGATCAAAGCTGGCTATACCGCCAAATTTCGCCTTGATATTGGCATCAACAGAAACGTTCATGGCCGTACCCCCTGTGTGGAATGTACGAAGCGTTAACTGAGTACCAGGTTCACCAATTGATTGCGATGCAATTACACCTACAGCTTCACCTACTTCTACCATTCTGTTGGTTGATAGGTTTCTACCATAACATTTTGCACACACACCTTTCTTGGCTTCACAAGTCAGAGCAGAACGAATCTCTACAGAATCAACAGACGAGTTATCAATTGTCTCTGCTATTTCCTCAGTGATTTCCTCACCAGCTTTCGCAAGAACTTCTTTAGTAACATGATCAACCACGTCACTTACGGCAGTTCTACCAAGGATTCTTTCAGAAAGAGGTTCAATGATATCCTCGTTTTCTTTTAGTGCTGTTACTGTGATTCCTCTTAAAGTTTCACAGTCAGTTTCTCTAACGACAACATCCTGAGCCACATCATGTAGACGACGAGTAAGGTAACCAGCATCCGCAGTTTTAAGAGCGGTATCTGCAAGACCTTTACGTGCACCGTGTGTTGAGATAAAGTACTCAAGAACGTCAAGACCTTCTTTAAAGTTAGAAAGAATTGGGTTCTCGATAATCTCACCAACAGAACCAGCGATATTTTTCTGTGGCTTAGCCATCAGACCTCTCATACCACCTAGCTGACGAATCTGCTCCTTAGAACCACGGGCTCCTGAGTGCATCATCATATATACTGAGTTGAAACCTTGATCATCATTTTCTAGCTGATCAAGTAGTGTTTCTCTCAATCTCGTGTTTACACGAGTCCAGATATCAATAATTTGGTTATAACGCTCACGCTCGGTAATGATACCAAACATGTAGTTACTTTGGACTTCTTCTACTTCACCACGAGCATTCTCAATCAGATCCTGCTTTTCTTCAGGAATCATGATGTCACCAAGACCAATAGAAAGTCCACCAGTATAGGCTGATTGGAAACCTAAGGTTTTGATTTCATCAAGGAAAGCAGCCGTACGAGCAAAACTTACCTCTTTGATAACCTGACCGATAATGGTTTGAAGTTTTTTCTTCGTTAAAAGCTCATTGATGTACCCAACTTCTTCAGGAACGTATTGGTTGAAAAGAATTCTACCAGCTACAGTTTCAATGATTTTATCTTCAAGCTCACCAGCCTCATTTTTGACTTTGACTTTACAGTTAATGTAAGCATGCTTTGAAATCACACCTTCATTAAGAGCAATGATGACTTCGTCTGGAGAGAAGAAAGTCATTCCTTCACCAGCGATCTTCTCATTTTCTGTTGATCTCTTACCTTTAGTTACATAGTAAAGACCAAGCACCATATCCTGGGATGGTACAGTAATAGGAGCACCGTTCGCAGGGTTTAGGATGTTATGAGAAGATAGCATTAATACAGATGCCTCCATCACAGCTTCATGACCTAGAGGAACGTGTACCGCCATCTGGTCACCATCAAAGTCAGCGTTAAATGCTGTACATACTAATGGGTGAAGTTGAATAGCCTTACCTTCTACCAGTTTCGGCTGGAACGCCTGAATACCTAGTCTGTGAAGGGTAGGAGCACGGTTTAGCAATACAGGGTGTCCTTTCAATACATTTTCAAGGATATCCCAAACTACTGCATCTTTTCTATCAACGATTTTCTTCGCTGATTTCACCGTTTTTACTATACCTCTTTCAATAAGCTTACGGATAATGAAAGGTTTGAAAAGCTCAGCAGCCATTCCCTTAGGAAGACCACATTCATGAAGCTTAAGCTCAGGACCTACTACAATTACCGAACGACCAGAGTAGTCAACACGCTTACCAAGAAGGTTTTGACGGAAACGACCTTGCTTACCTTTCAGCATATCTGAAAGTGATTTCAGAGCACGGTTTCCATCAGATCTTACTGCATTTACTTTTCTTGAGTTATCAAAAAGTGAATCTACAGCTTCCTGAAGCATACGCTTCTCGTTTCTCAAGATCACCTCTGGTGCCTTAATTTCAAGAAGTCTTTTGAGACGGTTATTTCTGATGATTACACGTCTGTAAAGATCGTTCAAGTCAGAAGTAGCGAAACGACCACCATCCAAAGGAACTAGTGGACGAAGCTCCGGTGGAATGACCGGTACCATCTTGATCACCATCCATTCAGGACGGTTCTCAATTCTAGTATTAGCATCACGGAAAGCCTCTACAATTCTCAGTCTTTTCAAAGCTTCCGCTTTTCTTTGCTGAGAAGTATCAGTAGCTGCCTGGTGACGTAGTTGATAAGAAAGTTCGTCCAGGTTAAGTCTGGCCAATAGCATCTCAAGTGCATCTGCACCCATTTTTGCGATGAACTTCTGAGGATCATCATCAGGGAGCATTTGGTTTTCTCTTGGAAGCTTATCAACTGTATCCAGATATTCTTCTTCAGTCAGATAGTCCATATAGGCCAATCCGTCTTCTTCTTTAATACCCGGCTGAATTACTACGTAACGCTCGTAGTAAATAATTTGGTCAAGTTTCTTCGATGAAAGACCAAGTAGGTAACCGATCTTGTTTGGAAGACTCTTAAAATACCAGATATGAGCTACAGGAACCACAAGTTCAATGTGCCCCATACGCTCTCTACGTACTTTCTTTTCGGTAACTTCTACACCACAACGGTCACAGATGATACCTTTATAGCGAATACGTTTATATTTTCCACAGTGACATTCCCAGTCTTTCGTAGGCCCGAAAGTACGCTCACAGAATAATCCACCCATTTCAGGCTTATAGGTTCTGTAATTGATGGTTTCCGGCTGCGTTACCTCACCAAAAGAGCTCTCCAAAATAGATTCTGGAGAAGCAAGACTTATGGTTATGCTGTTAAAGTCGCTGCTAAGTTTTTTATTTTTCTTTAAAGACATTTTCTGTATGTTTTAATGAAAATGATTCAAAAATTATTTCAAGGTGATTTCAAGAGCCAAACCTCTCAATTCATGTACAAGTACATTGAATGATTCCGGGATATTCGGCTTTGGTAGGTTCTCTCCTTTCACAATTGCTTCGTAAGCTTTCGCACGACCAATTACATCATCAGATTTTACTGTCAAAATCTCACGAAGGATGTGCGATGCTCCGAATGCTTCCAGAGCCCATACCTCCATCTCACCGAAACGCTGACCACCGAATTGGGCTTTACCACCAAGTGGCTGCTGCGTAATTAATGAGTATGGCCCGATAGACCTTGCGTGCATTTTATCGTCTACTAAGTGACCTAGTTTCAGCATGTAGATGATACCTACTGTTACTTTTTGGTCAAATTTCTCACCTGTAAGACCATTATAAAGTTCTGTTCTACCAAATTCAGGTAAACCAGCTTCATTAAGTTCAGCCGTAACCTCATCAGCAGAAGCCCCGTCAAAGATTGGCGTTGCGTATCTTCTTCCGAGTTTTCTACCAGCCCAACCTAGAACAGTTTCATACAGCTGACCGATGTTCATACGAGACGGTACACCCAGTGGGTTAAGTACGATATCTACAGTAGAACCATCTTCCAGGAATGGCATATCTTCATCACGAACAATCTTAGCAACTACCCCTTTGTTACCGTGACGACCGGCCATCTTATCACCTACTTTCAGCTTACGCTTTTTAGCGATGTATACTTTGGCAAGTTTAACGATACCAGCGGGAAGTTCATCACCAACTTCAAGCACGAAACGCTCACGCTTAAATTCACCCATGATTTCACTTCGCTTGCTTAGGTAGTTTTTCACAAGTCTGATCAGCAGTTGATTGGCATGCTCATCCTTGGTCCATCCTTCCAGAAGGATATCACCCAATAAGTTAGACTCTTCTGGTACGCTGTATGTACTCTCATCTACATAAGGGTTTTTCTCAGGGAATAGATTATTTGTGATGTTTGACTTATTGAACTTCACTCCTTTAGAGATAAGCTCATCGCCAAATTTATGTTTCACACCTTGAGAAGTCTTTCCTGAAAGAATATTGACCATTTTGTCAATCATGATTTCTTTCAATTCAGAAAGATTTTTACTGTGAGCTTTCAATAGAAGCTTCACTTCTTCTTTGTGTTTTGCTCTCTCTTCTTTATTTGGTCTTGAGAATAGTTTGGTGTCAATCACCATACCTCTCAATGATGGAGAAGCTTTCTTAGAAGCATCTTTTACATCACCAGCTTTATCACCGAAGATTGCACGAAGAAGTTTTTCTTCTGGAGTAGGATCAGACTCTCCTTTTGGTGTAATCTTACCAATCAAAATATCACCTTCTTTGATAAATGTACCGGTACGAACGATACCATTTTCATCAAGGTTTTTCACTGCATCTTCAGATACGTTAGGTATCTCCGCAGTTAATTCTTCCTGACCGCGTTTTGTATCTCTAACCTCAAGGTCAAACTCTTCAATGTGAATTGAAGTAAAGATGTCATCTCTAACTACTCTTTCAGAGATTACAATAGCATCCTCAAAGTTATACCCTTGCCAAGGCATGAAGGCAACCATCATGTTTCTACCTAATGCCAGTTCACCACCTTGTGTAGCATAACCTTCTACCAGTACCTGACCTTTTTTAACTCTATCACCTTTGCTTACGATAGGTCTTAGGTTAATACAAGTATCCTGGTTTGTACGGCGGAACTTAATCAGAGAGTATTCTTTCTGACTGGTGTTGAAATTCACCATTACGTCCTCATCGTTCCAGTCATAGTTAACCAGAATTCTGTCTGCATCTACGTAGTCAATAGTACCTGTACCTTCAGCTACAATCATTGTACGAGAGTCTCGTGCAATTCTGCTTTCAAGACCTGTACCTACAATTGGTGCTTCAGGACGTAATAATGGTACTGCCTGACGCTGCATGTTTGATCCCATCAATGCACGGTTGGCATCATCATGTTCAAGGAATGGAATAATAGATGCCGCTACAGATACAATCTGGTTAGGGGCAATATCCATGTAATCAATTTCTGTTGGGTTCTTCAATGGGAAGTCACCCTCAAAACGACATTTCAGTGAATCTGTAGTAAAGGCACCGTCTTCTTTTACATCAGGCGTAGCCATGGCAATGTTCTTACCATCTTCAGATTCTGCTGTTAAGTATTCTACTTCACCAGAAAGTTTACCTTCTTCAATTTTCATGTAAGGTGTCTCAATGAAGCCCATTGAGTTTACCTTAGCATAGGTACAAAGAGAAGAAATTAGTCCAATGTTCGGACCTTCCGGAGTTTCAATCGTACAAAGACGACCGTAGTGCGTATAGTGAACGTCACGTACCTCGAAACCTGCTCTTTCTCTTGAAAGACCACCTGGCCCTAAAGCTGACATTCTACGCTTGTGCGTAATCTCAGCAAGTGGGTTAGTTTGATCCATGAACTGAGAAAGCTGGTTAGTACCGAAGAATGAATTGATCACAGAAGAAAGCGTACGAGCGTTGATTAGATCAACAGGCTTGAAGTCTTCATTATCACGAACGTTCATTCTTTCTTTGATGGTACGAGCCATACGAGCTAAACCTACACCAAACTGGCTAGATAGCTGTTCACCTACAGTTCTTACACGTCTGTTTGAAAGGTGATCGATATCATCAACTACAGTTTTGGCATTGATTAGCGTAATCAGATATTTTACAATTCTGATGATATCTTCAGTGGTCAATACTCTCTTAGAAAGCTCAGTGTCAAGCTTTAGTTTAGTATTAACTCTGTATCTACCTACTTCACCAAGATCATAACGCTTTTCTGAGAAGAATAGACCTTGAATAATTTCACGGGCTGTAGCTTCATCAGGAGCTTCTGTATTTCTTAGTTGACGGTAGATCTGCTCTACTGCTTCTTTTTCTGAGTTTGAGCTATCCTTCTGAAGCGTATTATAAATGATATTATAATCCGCAAGGTTAGCATCTTCTCTGTGAAGGATGATCGACTTAGAATCAGTATCAAGAATTAGCTCGATATCTTCTTCAGTAATCACAGAGTCACGCTCCATGATAACTTCGTTTCTGTCGATAGATACTACTTCTCCAGTATCTTCATCCACGAAATCCTCAGTCCATGTTTTCAAAACACGAGCAGCAAGCTTTCTGCCTACTACTTTTTTAAGATCTTTCTTAGTAGCCTTAACTTCTTCAGAAAGTTCAAAAAGATTTAGGATGTCTTTATCTGTACCAAAACCGATTGATCTCAAAAGCGTTGTAACCGGGAATTTCTTCTTACGGTCAATGTACGCGTACATGACGTTATTAACGTCAGTGGAGAATTCAATCCATGAACCCTTCATAGGGATTACTCTGGCAGAGTAAAGTTTGGTACCGTTGGTGTGCTTACTCATAGAGAAGAACACACCTGGTGATCTGTGTAGCTGAGAAACGATTACACGCTCAGCACCATTAATCACAAAAGAACCTCTTTCCGTCATGTAAGGAATATTCCCTAGGAATACTTCCTGCTCCATGGTCTCGAAGTCCTCATTATCTTCATCATTACAAAGCAATCTTAGCTTTGCTTTTAAAGGAACAGAGTAAGTTAATCCTCTGTCTATACACTCATCAATAGAGTATTTTGGTGGGTCAACTGTGTAGTCAACGAATTCTAGAACGAAGTTCTCACGCGAATCAGCAATCGGGAAGTTATCCATAAACACCTTGTAAAGGCCTTCAGCTCTACGGCTTTCAGCGGGTGTATCGATTTGGAAAAACTCCTGGAATGATTGAAGCTGAATATCCAGGAAGTCCGGATATTCTAAAGCGGGATGAACACTGGCAAAAGTCTTCCTTCCGGTTTCTGTCAAATTCAAGGCTTTAAATCGTTTAAAAGTGAATAATTTAAATTACTTGAGCTTATCTGCTGCTAGCAGATAATCCAAAAAACTCGAGGTGAAGCCAAATCAAGCCCCTGTGCAGCTGTCCCACGAAAAACAGCAGTGTATCGGGCTTTAATTTTTGTAGTTACAGAACGTTAAAGTTCTGAAAATCTTTTAGTTATGTGTGATTAGTATCGGTGCTGCTATTTACAGCAAAAGACTCGACCGATTTTCCGGAGAAAATCGGACCGAGTCTGATGTTTTGAGGTGCTTATAAATTAAGCAAGTTCTACTTCAGCACCAGCTTCTTCAAGCTGCTTCTTAAGAGCTTCAGCTTCATCTTTAGCTACACCTTCTTTAACTGGCTTAGGAGCACTATCAACTAGCTCTTTAGCATCTTTAAGTCCAAGACCAGCAAGATCTTTAACAAGTTTAACAACTTGAAGCTTGCTTCCGCCAGCTGACTTAAGGATTACATCAAAAGAAGTTTTTTCTTCAGCAGCAGCAGCTTCGCCACCACCAGCAGGACCAGCCATCATTACAGCACCACCAGCTGCAGGCTCGATACCATATTCTTCTTTAAGGATGTCTGCTAACTCATTTACTTCTTTAACAGTAAGGTTAACTAATTGTTCAGCAAAATCTTTTAAATCTGCCATTGTTATAATTTTTTAAATAGTTTATACTTTGTTTAAAATTAGGCTGCCTCTTTCTCTGATAGAGTTTTAAGGATTCCAGCCAGTTTGTTACCACCACTCTGAAGACCACCAAGTACGGTCTTAGCAGGAGATTGAAGTAACGTGATTACCTCGCCTATTAGCTCAGTCTTAGATTTCAGTTTAGCAAGAGTATCTAATTGATCGTGACCGATAAACAGTTCACTCTCAATAGATGCACCTTTAAGCTTAATTGAACCTTCGTTCTCTTTCAGGAAGTCTTTGATCAGTTTAGCTGCATCCTTCCCGGATTCCGGGTGAAACATGATGCCTGAAAAACCTTTCAATACAGACTCTGTGAATGGCGTGTAATCAGCTTCTAGTTGATCAAGAGCTTTCTCGATCAGAGAGTTTTTTACCACTTTGTATTCTATACCTCTGTCAAAACAAAGCCTTCTAAGCTTGTTTGTAGTGGCTACAGACATGCCGCTGGCATCTGTAATATAGAAATACGGATTATTGGCAAACTTTTCAGCTAACTCTCCAATGATAGCTCCCTTTTGTTCTTTGTTCATGATTACTATCCGTTTATAGAGGTTTCATCAATCTTAATTCCAGGACTCATTGTACTTGACAAGGTGATACCTTTCACATATGTTCCTTTTGCAGAAGATGGCTTAAGCTTCATGATTGTTTGTAACAATTCATTTGCATTACCTACGATCTGTTCAGGAGAGAAAGATACTTTACCTATACCAGCGTGAATGATACCGGTTTTATCAACTTTAAAGTCGATTTTACCAGCTTTCACTTCTTTAACCGCATCACCTACATTAGGTGTTACAGTACCAGCTTTAGGGTTTGGCATAAGACCTCTTGGTCCTAGTACTCTACCCAAACGACCTAACTTGGCCATTACAGCAGGCATAGTGATAATCACGTCAATGTCAGTCCATCCTTTTTCGATTTTAGAGATGTACTCGTCAAGACCTACGTGGTCAGCTCCGGCAGCCTTAGCTTCTTCCTCCTTATCTGGAGTACAAAGCACAAGAACCTTCACATCTTTACCTGTACCATTAGGAAGGGCTACTACACCTCTTACCATTTGGTCAGCTTTACGAGGGTCAACACCAAGACGGATATCTAAATCAACAGATGCGTCAAACTTCGTGTATGAAATCTCTTTCAAAATAGAAGCAGCTTCTGTCAAAGAATACGCCTTAGTTACATCGAACTTAGAAAGGGCCTCTTTTCTTTTTTTACTTATTTTAGCCATAAGAAAATTGTTGGTACAAACGCCATGTATTCACATGGCTCCCATTGTTAATTATTAAAATTTTAGAAAGGTCTGTCGCCTTTGATTCTAAGACCCATATTTGCGGCACTACCAGCTACCATTTTCATAGCAGACTCAATGGTGAAGCAGTTTAAGTCAGGCATTTTAGTTTCAGCAATCGTCTTCACTTGATCCCATGTTACAGAACCAACTTTTGCACGATTCGGCTGATCTGAGCCTTTTTTGACTTTAGCTGCATCCTTTAATAGTACGGCAGTAGGAGGGGTTTTAATTACGAAGTCAAATGATTTGTCAGTATAGTATGTAACCAATACTGGAACCACTTGCCCCATTTTATCCTGTGTTCTGGCATTAAACTGCTTACAGAACTCCATGATATTAATACCCTTTGAACCAAGGGCAGGACCAATCGGAGGTGCTGGGTTGGCTTGACCACCCTTAGCCTGCAATTTTAAGTATCCTGCGATTTCTTTCGCCATTTTTTATACTAATTTAAAGATGAGAAATACGAAATGACGAACCACAACTAATCTGCAATAACTTAGTCACAATCAGCTATTTCAGGCTTTAATTGCTCATTCGTTTCTCCATAAAATCAGCCTATTCTCAGGGGAAGCCTAACAGGAACTTATGAAAGTAACCTGACAAGATATAAACTGACTCTACGCCATAGAAGAAAACAGGGTTTTCTCAAATGGAGTGCAAAGGTAAGGGAATAAATTCAATTTGACAATAACTGTCTGAAAATTAATCGGGTACAAAAAAGCCCGATCGGTTGATCAGGCTTTTCAATGTTGGTATGTGAGATGACTTATGAAAGCTTCTCTACTTGTAGATAACTTAGCTCTACCGGAGTACTTCTTCCAAAAATCTTTACACTTACATTTAGTTTTTTCTTGTCTTCAAATACCTCTTCCACGCTACCTTCAAAAGTAGAGAAAGGTCCGTCAATTACTTTGACAGATTCTCCAACCGCAAAAGTGATGTTTGAGTCAATAGTTTCTTCCTCTTCTTCGTTTTGAACTCCAAGGAATCTATTGATTTCAGATTGACGAAGTGGCTCAGGTTCAATAGATGAGTTTCCGTCTTTTCTCAAAAAGCCAATTACACCTGGCAAGCTTTTCACCATGTGCATTACCTCACCATTATTAAGGTCAGCCTGAAGTAGCATGTAACCCGGAAGATAGTTCTTCTCACGTACACGCTTTTTACCGTTTCTTACTTCGATTATCTTTTCAGATGGAATCAGAACTTGAGGAATAAAATCGGTGAGGTTTTCTCTCGCCGCTTCATTCTCAATATAGTTTTTGATCTTTTTCTCCTGACCAGAAACCGCTCTGATTACGTACCAATTAAGTTCGCTCATATCTTAGAAAGATGAATAGAGAAGCTTAAGACCATTGTCAATCAAAAAGTCGATAGCTCCTACAACTAATGCAAAAATTACAGATGCTACTAATACTAATGTAGCACTAGATTGTAATTCGCTGAATTTTGGCCAGGTTACTTCTTTAGTAATCTCGTGCCAAGACTCTTTTATAAATGTTCTTAATTTATCCATGATAATAGATTAAAAGCACGGGCACAAGGATTCGAACCCTGATCAACGGTTTTGGAGACCGCTATTCTACCATTGAACTATGCCCGTGTATAAAAAAAAGAAACTCCTCTTTAGGAGCATTCAGGGCTGCAAAAATACTCATAATATTATTATTCACAAACAGCTTTTACTTTTTATGAGAAATTAGCCGATAAGTAAATATAAAACTCAGCAAACATAGAACTGAACCTACCAAAAAGGGTGCACCTGGCAAATAAACCTTGTTTTCGGGTTTTGTAAAGACTCTGAAAAGCCATAACATTAATGGCTGGCCTATAATAGCTGCTAATGATACTACTGAGGTAAGTGCTCCTTGTAGTTCGCCTTGTTCGGTGTCTGAAACCTCGTTTGAAATGATTCCTTGGAAAGCTGGGTTAGCCAAACCACTTAGAGCAAATGGTATCATGATCACATACATCATCCATCCCTCTGCGGCCAATGAGAATGCAGCTTGACCAATGACATTAATGAGTAAACCTAGAAAAAGGGCTTTCGATTGCCCAATTTTAGGAATTATGACACGCATTAAGCCCCCTTGTACTATGGCGATCATGAGACCAACAAAGCCTAGAGAGAACCCTATTTGCAATTCAGACCAACCGAATTTTTCTATCGTATAAAATGACCAAACGGCCTGAGGAGCATAACCAGCGATATATACGAGAAATAAAGAAGCCACTAAACTTAATACCATTGGGTAGCGACCTAAATTCTTTAATGAAGCAAAAGGGTTAGCTCTTTTCCAGTCGAATTTCCTTCTTTTTTCTATTGGCAATGACTCAGGTAAAACAATATAACCATACAGCCAGTTAATTATAGAAAGGGCTGCTGAGGCAAAAAATGGCACTCTTGGACCATATGAACCTAATAGTCCACCTATAGATGGGCCTATTATAAAGCCCAAACCAAAGGCTGCACCAATCATTCCAAAGTTTTGAGCTCGCTTTTCGGCAGGACTAATATCTGCTATGTAGGCATTAGCGGTAGTAAAGCTTGCTCCCATTATTCCGGAGATAGCTCTTCCTAAAAATAACCAGGCAATGGTAGGTGATAGAGCTTGAAATAGTGAGTCAATTGCAAAACCCAGAAGTGTGAATAATAGAACTTTTCTTCTGCCATATTGATCACTCAAACCTCCTATTATTGGAGAAAAGAGGAATTGCATTACTGAGTAGAGTAGTACCAACCATAATGCATACTGACTGGCCTCACTTGTAGTACCACCTGTCAACTCTTTAATAAGTGCAGGTATGATGGGAATAACAATTCCAATACCAATCACATCGATTAAAACCGTTATGAAAATAAATATGATGGCAGCGTTTTGCTTGGTCTTCATTATTCAAGAAATCTACTACTTACTTAATTAATAGGGCAAAAAAAAAGCACTCCGTTTAAGGAGTGCTTTCTCTATATAATTGAATGTATTATTCAATGATTTCAGTAACCTGACCTGCACCTACTGTACGGCCACCTTCTCTGATCGCGAAACGAAGACCTTTGTCCATCGCTACAGCGTTTATAAGAGTTACTTCAATTGTTACGTTATCACCTGGCATAACCATTTCTACATTTTCAGGTAGCATGATTTCACCTGTAACGTCAGTAGTTCTTAGGTAGAACTGAGGACGGTACTTGTTAAAGAATGGAGTGTGACGACCACCTTCTTCTTTTGATAGTACGTAAACCTCTGCCTTGAACTTGCTGTGAGGCTTCACAGAACCAGGCTTACAGATTACCATACCACGCTTGATATCTGATTTCTCAATACCTCTAAGAAGAAGACCTACGTTATCACCAGCTTCACCTCTATCAAGGATCTTACGGAACATTTCCACACCAGTAACAGTAGACTTAAGGTTTTCAGCACCCATACCAAGGATGTCAACAGGTTCGCCAGAGTTGATTACACCAGTTTCGATACGACCAGTAGCAACAGTACCACGACCAGTGATCGAGAATACGTCTTCTACCGGCATAAGGAATGGCTTATCAGTAGCTCTTTCTGGAAGAGGAATGAAGTTATCAACTGCATCCATTAATTCTTCGATAGTCTTAACCCACTTGTCTTCGCCGTTCAAGCCACCAAGTGCAGAACCTTGAATTACAGGGATGTTATCGCCATCGAATTTATAGAATGATAATAGTTCACGGATTTCCATTTCTACTAGTTCAAGTAGTTCAGGATCATCAACCATATCAACTTTGTTCATGAAAACAACTAGCTGAGGTACACCAACCTGACGAGCAAGAAGGATGTGCTCACGCGTCTGAGGCATAGGACCATCAGTAGCGGCAACTACAAGAATTGCACCGTCCATCTGAGCAGCACCAGTTACCATGTTCTTAACGTAGTCGGCGTGACCCGGACAGTCTACGTGAGCATAGTGACGGTTGTCTGTTTGATACTCCACGTGAGAAGTATTGATGGTGATACCACGCTCTTTCTCTTCTGGTGCGTTATCGATAGACGAGAAGTCTTTCAATTCTGCAAGACCTTTGTTCGAAAGAACAGTTGTAATCGCAGCAGTCAATGTTGTCTTTCCGTGATCAACGTGACCGATAGTACCAATGTTTACGTGGGGTTTACTACGGTCAAAACTTTCTTTTGCCATATTCTTATAAAATTAAATTGTATAAAATTTCTAAAAGTAAAAACTCTTCAAGGATCTGAGTTTGCATTGCAAATTACTCAGAATTTCTTTGAACTGAGTTTAAGCAGAGCCTTCGAGCAGATTTGAACTGCCGACCTCTTCCTTACCAAGGAAGTGCTCTACCCCTGAGCTACGAAGGCTTAAATGAGCGGGCGACGAGGTTCGAACCCGCGACCTACAGCTTGGAAGGCTGTCGCTCTACCAACTGAGCTACGCCCGCATTCATGCTAATTTATAAGTGGGGGCGGATGGATTCGAACCACCGTAGGCGTAAGCCAGCAGATTTACAGTCTGCCCCATTTGGCCACTCTGGTACACCCCCAATTAACTCAGTTTGTCTGTTCAAAGAACTACTCCCCCCGAAAAAGGAGTTGCAAAAGTATGGCGTTTTTTTGTTTTGGCAAAATTCCCCTCAAAAAAAACTACATCTTTTTTGTATAAGAAAAATGGCGACTGATTCAGCCGCCATTTAATACACTTATATAGTACTCTAAATTATATTCTTATTCCTGCACTAAAGGCTTGTAAGTCAGTAGCATTCGATTGATTAGACTTAAAAGTGTTCGTAAGGTCATATCTAAAGAATAGGGTAAGTCCATTCTTCTTGCCGAGTTCGGCGGTAAGACCATAAGGTACGTTGGTAAAGCCGTAGGTGCTTTTTATTTTCTCCTTATTGCCATTGGTGTCCTTTGTTTTTGTGTAACCACCAATACGATAACCTACATACCCTCCAAGACCCATTTTAAATTTGGCCTCTTTGAATCCAAAGTTCAGCATGACTGGTAAGTTTAAATACGGCATGACCAGTTTTGATTTTGAGGTATTGAAATCTGCTTCAGGAAAAGAAACCTGTTCACCTTGATAGACTGCTGTATAATTGTTCTCAAACATAAAATTGTACCACGCTATCTCCGGACCATAGCTTAAAGCAAGGTCTACTTGTCTTCCTTTTATTAATGTAGCATTCTTTCTAAAGGATAGAGCTACATATCTAGACCTCCAGGTACGAAGTTCCGGGAAGCTTGAATTGGAGTTGCTGAGAAAATTGTTGAGACCGAGGTATAACCCGAAATCACTTTTGGAGAAGAACCTTGACCGATCTTTTTTCTTGACATGATTACTTCCTTGCCATTGATTTTGGTTGTCCCATTGATCATCTTCTTCGCTTTCTTTGTTCTCTGAATTGTACACGGGTTCAGGTTTGTCTGTTATAGTGGAGTCGTTATAGTTTTTGAGGAGTGGTTTTTTAGTAATGATCTCTATTCGCTGGCCATTTTGAGATACCATCAATAGGGTGTCTTTCTTGTTTTGATCTTTGCCGATCAATACAAAAGCTCTTTCCCTTTCAGTGGTATCTATTCCTAATTCTTTTAAAACGCTATTAAGGTCAAGAGAAACAGGCAGATCAATTTCTTTATCGCCAGTACTTATAACTGTAATGTGTTTATTGACTTTTGCATCAGAAAACTCAATAATAGTGGTGTCTCTTTTGATTTCTGCTTTGGCAGCAATGCCAATCAAAATCATCATTGCGGTCGTAAAAAGTCTTTTCATTGTGATAGCTTTTGTGGTTTTTTTATTCAATTACTTTGATAACCTCTCCTTTAACCAATTGACTCGTTGACGGAACTCTCTGGCTTCATGGCCAATGAAAGTATCTTCACTGTATGTTTGGTCTATGTGCTCGTCGATTTGCTGAAAGGTTACTTTTTCTCCATGTTTTAAATGTTTGAATTCGGTTACCACTTTAGAAATAAAGGTGCCGTTTTCTATCATTCTCTCTTCCCCAAGTTCGGTGACTTCGGCCAGGCTCAATTGTGAATCGGCATTTATTTCGGGTAATAATATTTTTTCTTCTCTTTCAAAATCAGAGGTAACGATGATGATGGTTTCGCCAGCAGATTTGGTAAATAAGCCTTCTTTTGATTCTTCATTGGCCTCGGCCATCAACTCTTTTTCTTTCGTTACCGAAGATTCAAGAGCAAGGGTTAGCTCATCAGGGATTCGCTCATCAATTTCCGTAGCTCCGGTGATAGAGATTTCTGGAAGAGCTTTTGTCGGCTTTAAGGTAGCTACTTCAGGTTCTGCAATTGAAACTGTTGAAGTTTCACTCTTCGTAGAGTTTCTGACCTTTGAGGATTCTTTAGGAACTGCGGCTATCGGAGCCTCTTGTTGAAGTGGTTCTACTATGGCAGAAGGGCTATCTTCTTTGGCCTCCATGTCTGGAGCTGTCGACTGCTGAGCCATCTCACCGTTAGTTTTCGGATTTTCAATACCAAGGTTAAAAACTGTCCAGCCAATACCCAGTAATAATAGGATGGAGGCAGCGGCAGCAAAGTAAGGTCTCCATATAATGAATCCGCCTTTCTTTTTCGGTTCTTCTTCTAGTGATTGTAAAAACTTATCTCTTAGATTTTCTGAAGGTTTAACTTCGAAATCCTGGAGGTTTTGTTGAAACAGTTCATCAATAGGATGTTTTTTCATTTTACTTATCGATGTCATTTTGTAGTTCGTCTTAATATTTTTTCCTGTCCGGCCAGTTTCTCTTGTAAGAGAGCACGGGCTCTACTTAACTGCGATTTTGAGGTACCTTCAGAAATGCCAAGCTTTTCGGCTATTTCTGCATGGCTAAACCCTTCAATTGCATATAGGTTAAAGACAGTCCTGTAGCCTGTAGGTAAACTTTGTACGATTTTCATCAGGTCTTCCTGTTCAAGTGTGGAGCTTTCCTCCGTCTTGAAATTTGAAGCCGAAACTTCATCCATATCTACTTCAATGCTCTTTACAGATCGAAGTTTCATTAAGGCCTCATTCACCATGATTCTTTTCATCCAGCCTTCAAAACTCCCATTGAAGTTAAACTGACCTATTTTATTGAAGATTTTCATAAAGCCTTGAAGCATCACATCTTCGGCTAGCATTTTATCATTCAGGTAACGTATGCATATAGCAAGCATTAACCCTGAATAGCGGTCGTAGAGGTGAGTTTGAGCTTTTCTATCTCCCTGCTTGATGGCTTTTGCGAGATCGTACTCGTGTTCAAACAGTGATAAAATCTTCGTCATAAATGGCCGTTTTCAATAGTAAGATGCAAAATACGTGGGGTAGGGTTGCTTGAGCTTTGATTTTTTTTCTGAGGTAGAATACCTCAAATTTCAATTTACAAAATTCCTTTTCGGCTGTAGTAAATAATTTATGATGAGCTTATTATCTTCAAATATTTCGATCTGTTAGATCAATTCAATAACTTTGGCACGCTAGTTGATTAACACTAGTTACCTAATAACACGTGCTAAAAAATGAAAAAATTACTCTCCATCCTTATGATCGGGGTACTCTTTATGAGTACTGCATGGTCTCAGCAAAAAGCCAAAGAGGTAGAATTTTATCAGGGTTCTTATGATGATTTTCTAAGAAAGGCTCAAAAGCTTCACAAACCTGTTCTCATTGATTTCTGGGCCTCATGGTGTGGTCCATGTAAAAAGATGGATAATGAAACTTTTGGAGACTCAGATTTAGCTGCCTACTTAGAAGACAACTTCATGGTTTATCGTGTGGATATTGATTCTTACGATGGTATGGAGATCGTAGAACGTTTTGGCGTTGAAGTATTCCCAACCGTTTTAGTAGCAGATTACCGAGGTAGAGAAGTAACGAAACTGACGGGCTTTTATAGTCCCAAGTATTTTAAAAGCTCTCTGGAGAAAATTAATGAAAGAAATCATCTCTATTACGAGTTGGGTTCTAGTCAATACGCATCTAATAAATAGCTTTCCATAATACCAAAATTGAAAGTCGGCCTTTAGGTCGGCTTTTTTTATGCCAAATAGAGCATAAAAAAAGAGAGCTACCTACGGTAACTCTCTCATTTTCAGCTCCTCCTCTTGGGCTCGAACCAAGGACCCTCTGATTAACAGTCAGATGCTCTAACCAACTGAGCTAAGGAGGATTATTTCCTCGACCTGAAATCGAGTTGCAAAAGTATATGACCGACTGATATATGGCAAACATTTGGCAGAAAAAATTTCAAAATTATTGCAGTTTTTTTCTGCCTCACTGCCTTAGAGTCTCTGCATCAGTTTTTTAGTCATTTTATTCTTCCAAGGTGTAAAATCTCCAGCTAAAATATGCTCACGAGCCTGACCGACTAACCATAGGTAAAAGGCGAGATTGTGAATGCTGGCAATTTGTGCCCCCAGGAGTTCATTACATTTGATGAGGTGTTTTAAGTATGCTTTTGAATAGAAGTTACTGACCTCATTTTTTAATCCTGTATCAATTACTGAATAATCATCTTCCCACTTTTTGTTCCGAATATTGATGATACCTTCGGTGGTAAAAAGCATTCCGTTTCGTGCATTCCGAGTCGGCATTACGCAGTCGAACATATCTGTGCCAAGAGCGATGGCTTCAAGGATATTGGCAGGCGTACCTACACCCATCAGATACCTTGGCTTTTCTTCAGGTAAAATACCATTGACCACCTCCAGCATTTCATACATGTCTTCGGCGGGTTCTCCTACAGAGAGACCTCCGATGGCATTACCAGCCTGATTTTGCTCCGCAATAAATTCGGCAGATGCTTTTCTAAGGTCTTTATAAACGCTTCCCTGAACAATAGGGAATAACGCCTGCGAGTAGCCGTAGTTCCCTTCTGTTTCGTCGAAGCGTTTGATACATCTCTTAAGCCATCTATGTGTAAGGTGCATCGAGTTCTCGGCATATTCATAGTCGCAAGGGTAGGGCGGGCACTCATCAAAAGCCATGATGATGTCGGCACCTATAACTCTCTGAATATCCATGACGTTTTCCGGAGTAAACAAATGTTTTGACCCGTCAATATGTGAATTGAAATGAACGCCTTCTTCTGATATTTTCCTTATTTCTTTTAAGGAGAAAACCTGGTATCCGCCGCTATCGGTCAGGATTGGTCTGTCCCATCCGTTGAATTTATGAAGCCCTCCTGCTCCTTTGATTATATCCAGACCAGGTCTGAGGTACAGGTGATAGGTATTGCCCAAAATAATCTGAGCTTCAATATCTTTTTTGAGCTCACGCTGATGAACACCCTTTACAGTACCTGCTGTACCTACAGGCATAAAAATAGGTGTCAGTATTTCGCCGTGATCTGTAGTGATTTTACCAGCCCTAGCTGCCGATTCCTGATCTTTTGTACTCAGTTCGAATTTCATTGTGCAAAATTATGCTTAAATATTCCTTCATAAAATTTAAGTTTCAATGAATACGTATATTTGAACAATATTTAAACACCACTATTTGTGATTTGGAATTATATAATTCCAGCCGTTTTCGGAGCGGCTATATTTATACAGCTAATCTACCTTCTTTTTGTTTTTACGGCCTTGATCAGGCATAAAGACCATGAAGAAGATCCAGAGTCATGGCCGGGAGTCTCCATTATAGTGGCAGCCTGGAATGAGCTACATAATTTAAAAGAGCTTTTGCCATCACTTGATACTCAGGATTATCCAGATTTTGAGGTAATCATTGTTGATGATAGATCTTCTGATGGGTCTTATGATTATTTAAGAACCAATGAAGGAGAGTTTAAGCATGTCAATTTTGTGCATGTAAAGGCTTTGCCAGAGCATTTTACGGCAAAAAAATATGCTGTAACAATGGGCATAAAAAAAGCTACTAAAGAATACGTGCTGCTCACTGATGCCGACTGTAGACCAAACTCCGATCAATGGGTAAAGACAATGGTGCGTCAAACGCAAAATGATGCCAGCGTAGTGCTCGGGTTTTCTCCTTATTACAAATATGAAGGTATCTTAAATGCCTTTATACGCTATGAGACATTACAAACGGCGATTCAATATTTGTCTTTTGCTAAAGTAAGAGTACCGTTTATGGGTGTAGGCAGAAATCTCATGTATAAAAGAGATAACTTCTGGGCTGTGAATGGTTTTACCAAACACTTGGGATTGCTTAGTGGTGATGATGATCTGCTTGTGAATGAAATGGCCGATAAGAAGAATACGGCTATTGCGGTGGCTGAGGAAACTCATATGTATTCAGAGCCGAAACTAAGCATGGATTCGTGGATTACTCAAAAAAGAAGACATCTATCTGTAGGTAAAAGATACAAGTTCAGAGACAAAATGACCATTGGTTTTTTATGGATGAGTTTTTTGTTTTCATGGCTTTTTTTGGTGCCTGTTTTTTTGGCTGAACCAGAATGGTTTCAGCTTCCTGAGTGGTTGAGAGTAAGCAATGAATGGCTTGAACCTTATGGGTTTGAACAATATAAACCATTTACCAATTGGATGAGGGTGGTTACGGGAGTGTTTATGTTTTGGTGGTTTTTGAGATGGTTAATACTTCATTTATGTAATGTGAAACTTGCCAGAACGGTCAACTCATGGAAACTCATGTTTCTAGATTTCCTTTATTTTGTATACCTGATCATTTTTGGGATCATGACAATGGTGTCAAATCCTAAAAAAATTAAGTGGAGATAGCATGGACATACTTTTAAAATACTTTCCTGATCTTACTGAAAACCAAAAAGAGCAATTTGGTAAACTACAAGGTTTATACGCTGAGTGGAATGCACAAATCAATGTCATTTCCAGGAAGGATATTGATACGCTTTATGAACGCCATGTACTGCATAGTTTGGGAATTGCCAAGGTTCATCAGTTTGCTGATGGCTCCAAAATACTTGATGTAGGTACTGGAGGAGGTTTTCCTGGTATTCCTTTAGCCATACTTTTTCCTGAGTGCCAGTTTCATTTGGTTGATTCCATAGGGAAAAAGATCAAAGTTGTGAATGAAGTGGCTACGGCAATAGGCTTGACAAACCTAACCTCTCAGCATGAAAGAGCTGAAAAGGTAAAAGGTAAATATGATTTTGTGGTAAGTAGGGCTGTTACCAGAATGAAGCCGTTCATTCAATGGATACATCAAAAGTTTGAAACGAGGTCAATCAACACCATTGATAATGGTATTTTATACCTTAAAGGAGGAGACTTAGATGAGGAAATGAATGAAGCTAAGAGGCCTTATCAACTGACGGATCTATCAAGCTTTTTTGAAGAGGAGTTCTTTGAAACAAAGAAGGTGGTATATGTGCCTTTCTAATCCTTCACTCATTTTTTAAGCTGAAAGACAACATTTTGGCTTTATTCTTGACTATTCATTAGAAACGTAAATTTCCTAATAATGATATCGCCAAAATCTATTGTTTTAAGTCTTGCTGCCGTTCCATTTTTGATTGCATGTGATTCTTCATCTGAATCTGCATCAGACATGAGCGTCAATGCCTCCCCTATAAATGTTCCTGTTTCGTCAAACGCAGAAACTGAGGCTTCTGTTTCGGAGTCTCCGGCAGTAGTTAATGCCGCACCCGTTCAAATTCAAAAGACCTCTGCAAGTACGATAAAACACCCTCCAACCAAATTGGGTAATCTTATGAACATGGGTGTTAAAAGAAATACGTTTACTACCGCGTCTTCTGGCTTGAACCCAGCACATGGAATGCCGGGGCATGACTGTAGTATTCCTGTAGGGGCTCCGTTGGCTTCTGTTCAGGCTCCTGTTCCTACTTCTCAATCTGTTAATGTGCCAGCAACAGCTAGTCAGCCTGTAACTCAGCCTAATTTTAATGTAGATCCTAATGTCAAATTAAATCCTGCTCATGGTCAGCCAGGTCACGACTGTAGTGTGGCTGTAGGTGCACCGCTTCCTCAAGCAGCAAGTGCGAATGTGAAGATTAATCCTGCACATGGTCAGCCAGGTCACGACTGTAGTGTGGCTGTAGGTGCACCATTGCCGAGCTAGTATATAATTTAGTTCAAAAACATCTTATTTAAACACGATTCTGACATGGGTCGTGTTTTTTTATTTGACGTAAATGCAATTGCTTGTTCCTGATTCAAACACCTGCCTAGTGCTTCTTTATTTTGAGGCTTATTTATCAAGCTATTGAATTTGTCTTGAGTTGTATAAGACCTCGAGGGTAGGCTTATTAAGAAGGGAGTTATTAGGGTATAAAAAAAGCCTTTCCGGTTTCCCGAAAAGGCTTAATCTTTAGAATGATAATCTTACACTCTGAAGTGAGAGAATGCCTTGTTAGCATCTGCCATTCTGTGGGTATCATCTTTTTTCTTAACAGCAGCACCTTCACCTTTAGAAGCGGCGATGATCTCTCCTGCAAGACGCTCAGTTATGGTTTTTTCACCACGTTTACGAGCATAAAGGATTAACCATTTCATACCAAGAGACTGACGTCTTTCAGCACGAACTTCGATAGGCACCTGAAAAGTAGCACCACCTACACGACGGCTTTTTACTTCTACAGAAGGGCTAACGTTATTTAAAGCTTTTTTCCAGGTCTCAAGACCATTTTCTTCGGTACGTTTTTCTACTAAGTCTAAAGCACCGTAGAAGATGCTGTATGCAAGGCTCTTTTTACCTTGAAGCATCAGATTGTTCACGAATTTCGTTACAGTAGTATCTCTGAATTTAGGATCAGGTAGTACGTAACGCTTCGGTGGTTTTCTTTTTCTCATCTTGTTGTTTTTTTAATGAGGTTTCGTTTTAAAAACTAATTCACATTACTCCTGGGAGTAACATTACTTCCCTGTATATATCTTAAATGGAGAGTTATCTCCTATAAAATCTATAACAATGGGAATTACTTAGCAGCTGCTTTAGGTCTCTTAGCACCATACTTAGAACGGCCTTGCATACGGTTAGCTACACCAGCGGTATCCAATGCACCACGCACGATGTGATAACGTACACCCGGAAGGTCTTTCACTCTACCACCTCTGATCAATACGATCGAGTGCTCCTGTAGGTTATGTCCTTCACCCGGAATGTAAGCGTTCACTTCTTTTTGGTTTGTCAAACGTACACGAGCTACTTTTCTAAGAGCCGAGTTTGGCTTCTTAGGTGTAGTCGTATAAACGCGAGTACAAACCCCACGACGCTGTGGGCAAGAATCCAATGCCGGAGATTTGCTCTTGTATTTAAGCTGCTCTCTTCCTTTTCTTACTAATTGCTGTATAGTAGGCATTGTAAATTGTTAAAAATGATTACTTTATTTATACGTCCCCAAAAAGGGAGTGCAAAGGTAAGCGAAATGTTTTGAAAATAAAACCCTGATTCTGAACAAAATAATAGGGCATGAGTTACCCCATCTTTTGGCTTGATATAACAATGAACAACATCAGTCCTAAAGAATGACGCGAGGTTACGGATAAATGAGAGAAAGTATATTCTAAATATATAGAATCACCCTGCCCAATTCTCCCGATCCAAACTACGATATTGAATAGCCTCGGCCAGTTGTTCATTTCTGATTTCTTCGGTGCCGGCTAGATCGGCGATGGTGCGGCTTACCTTTAAGATACGGTCATAAGCACGTGCAGAGAGACCCAGGCGTTCCATAGCTTTTTTGAGAAGGGCTTTACCTGCTTCATTGATCTGACAGATTTCCTTCACCATTTCTGGCGGCATCATTGCATTGGAGTGGATATCAGGATATTCTTTAAAACGATCAATCTGAAGCTCTCTAGCGGCTACTACTCTCTTTCTTATCTCTTCAGAACTTTCGTTTTTTCGAGTAGAAGAGATCTGATCAAAACTCACCGGTGTTACCTCTACATGCAGGTCAATCCGGTCAAGTAAGGGGCCTGAGACTTTATTGAGATACTTCTCTACTGCACCAGGTGGGCAGGTACATTCTTTTTCAGGGTGATTATAATACCCACAAGGGCATGGGTTCATACTCGCAATCAGCATAAAACTCGAAGGGAACTCTACCGAGAGGCGAGTTCTGGAAATACTCACCTTTCGCTCCTCCAGTGGCTGACGCATGACCTCTAATACGGTCCGTTTAAATTCAGGAAGTTCATCCAGAAATAATACCCCGTTATGAGCAAGAGAAATTTCACCGGGCTGTGGGAAGCTTCCACCTCCTACCAGAGCTGCGTCAGAAATAGTGTGGTGAGGGTTTCTAAACGGTCTTCTGGAGATGAGAGAGGCTTTCTCTCCTAACTTGCCTGCCACAGAATGAATTTTGGTGGTTTCTAAAGCTTCCATTAGTGTTAAAGGTGGAAGAATGGAGGGTAGGCGTTTTGCCAACATCGTTTTTCCTGCACCCGGAGGACCAATCATAATGGCATTATGCCCACCCGCGGCAGCTATCTCCAGTGCCCTTTTGATATTTTCCTGACCCTGCACATGAGAAAAGTCGGCTTCGTAACTATTGATGGTATGGTAAAAGATGTCGCGTGTGTCGGTCACCAGTGGTTTGATTTCCTTTTTTCCGCATAAGAATTGCACTGCATCATCAAGTGTCTCAACACCTATAATATCAATATTGTTAACTATAGATGCTTCACTAGCATTTTCCGGCGGAAGTATAAATCCTTTCTTTCCCTGTTTTCGGGCTTCTATGGCTATAGGAAGCACCCCTTTGATTGGTCGAAGTGTTCCATCTAGTGCCAGTTCACCCAGAATGACATATTCAGAAATATCTTTAGCATAGGTAACTCCACAGGCTATTGTAATCAGGCAAAGTGCTATCGGCAGGTCATATGAAGAACCTTCTTTTCTAATATCTGCAGGTGCCAGGTTTATGACCGTTTTTTTACGGTCTTGGGTGTATCCTTCGTTTTTTAGAGCGGCGTCTATTCGTTGTAAACTCTCCTTAACAGCATTATCTGGTAAGCCTACCACACTGGTTCCGGCTCCTTTTATCAAACTGATTTCTACGGTAATTAGGGTAGCATCTACGCCATAAACTGCGGCTCCGAAGGTAGTTGCGAGCATTTAATTGAGGGGTTTATTGTGCAGGGCAAAATAGCAGATTGATTTTCAAAATACCAATCATGAGCTTAGTCCCAGTTCCACTTTTTGCCTAAAACCAGTTCTTCTTTCAGGTTTTGAGCCACCAAAAAATCTCTGGTTTCACTTGAGTTTAATGCTGCCGGAAGGTGATCGGCATTTGCTAAAGCATACAACATCATTGAAGTGTATTTGACATTATTTTCCAGCTCTTGTTGGTTAATCAAAGCAAATTCATCACAGTCTGCATGGTAACAATCGAGGGCCTCTTTACTTAATTTGCCAGACGGCAAACATACGGGTATACCTGAAAGCATAAAGAACTCATGGTCTGAATGAAGCCCCGCTTTATTGCTGTTTTGATTAGGATAATTGTCAAAAATACTTTGGATTTCAGTGCCGACCTCATCAATTTCTTTTTTGAGACTTTCATTACCAAAGGCATTGAATCCATGACAGTTATTTAACATGTCAAGGTTTACCATTAATGAGATTCGGTCAATTTCTCCGTTCTCTTTTGCTTTCTTTACGTATTCTTTAGAGCCCAAAAGGCCTTGCTCTTCACCCATGAAAAGTACAAATTCTATAGGACGTTTGGTTTTCAGTTTAAGTTCTGAGAAAACTCTTGCGATATCTAAGACCGTAAATGCTCCAAGCCCGTTATCCACTGCTCCTTGGGCCAGATCCCAGGAATCCAGATGAGCCCCGACTACTATTTTTTCATTAGAGAGTTTTGATTTTCTATCATAGGTGGCTTTCACATTTCTTGCCTTCACAGGTTTGAAAAAGTTGAGCATATCAATTTCTGCCATAATATTCTTCTCATCTCTTATCCATTTTCTGATGGCTCGTCCACTTTCATAAGAGACACATACTGCAGGAATGTCAATTAGCTCGCCTGTAACTGAAGCTGTCCCTGTGAGTAAAACATTTCCCTTTACCCGATTTACTAGAATGACTGCTGATGCACCGTTCTTTATGGCCAAGGCTGTTTTTTCTGATCGGTGGAGGTTCTTTTTGCCTTTATTCTCTTCATTTCTGACATCTACATTAAATAGTGCAATGTTTCCCTTAAGATTCTCTCCTACCTCTTCAAAGTCAGATTCCAGACCATCACCACAATCTACAATGTGTGCCACCACATTTGACGCCTTAGGCGAATGCCCTAATGAAACCGCATCAATGTCACGATAATTATCACTGTTGGCCGGTACTATGGCTAAATCAAGCTTGCCTCTACTCCATGAATTAACTTCAAAAGATTGGTAGCTAACTTCTTTGAGGTCAAGACCTTTTAGCATGTTGTAGGCCATTTCTTCGGCTTTTTGACCATTTGCCGAGCCTGTAAGGCGGTGACCAATATTTTCAGTTGCTTGCTTTAAGGAGTTATAGGCTGTACTTCTGGTATTTACGTTTTTGTCTATGGACTTAAAAACTGCCCGGGTTTTAGATTTCTTATTAACAAAAGAAGGAAGTAGTAAAAAACTTATTAGGCTGAGTGTTATAACTCTTTTAAGCATATGATTAACAGCTGATTCAAATCGAATTTAAGCACTAAAGATTGATTAGTAGTCAAATGCCTCAAAATTCTACACTTTGTTTAAATCTTTTGTAGAAAACTGGGGATTTTAGACCCCCTTTGATCTCAATGTTGTACAAAGTCCACAGAAATTGGTTCGGAATAACATTTTGTTGTTACGTTTCGACTATAACCGAGTCAAACAAATTTGAGTAGCTCAATGAGAGATTGTACTATAACAATATGTCTGTCAAATAAACTACAAAAAAAGGAGAGGGCTTTGTTATCAATAACTCAAAATTTGCGTAATTTACTCCGAGAATGAATTCACGGAGATTTGTTCATAAACTATTAAAGAGGAATATCTTTAACAATACCATTTTAACACATGAAGAAAGCTTTATTCGCCCTTATTGCATTATTTTCGCTGGCGAGCTATAGTGTAAAAGCACAACAAGACACTTGTAAAGTCTGTAAGCCCTTCCCATGGGAAATTGGGATTCCACTCGGCTTAACGCAATATTTCGGAGATGTTCACTGTAGCATGCCTTATGCAGCAGGTAACGGTTTAGTATCCGGGGTGTTTGCCAGAAGACATCTTAGCGACTATTTCTCACTACGTCCGCAAATTCTTGTGGGTACACTAGCTGGTGATGACTTCTCTGCTCCTGATGGATACTGGGATTACAGAGGGTTCAAATTTAAAACACCTTTAGTTGAGGCTTCATTGCTTGGTGAGATCTATCCGTTTAAAGAAAGAAAGTTCACCTGTGATGGTTTGACCAGAAAAACATTAGCTCCGTATTTATTTGGTGGTATTGGTGCTACTTATACAAATCCTACCGTGGAGGTACAGCCAGGAACTGCATTTCCTCCTTTGCCTCGTGACTTAGAGGCAGATAGAAATAATCTACAAAAATGGGCAGCTGTAATTCCTTTTGGCCTTGGTGTGAAATGGAATGTAGCTGAGCGTTTTGCTTTAGGTGTAGAAGGAGGTTATCGTTATTCTCTATCTGATTATTTAGATGGTATTAGTATGGCGGGTAATGATCAAAGAAACGATGGGTATTTCCTTGGTTTAATTACTGGTTCTTACAGATTCGGTGATAAAGATTCTGATAAAGATGGAACGGTGGATAAGTGTGATGCCTGTGTAAATACTCCAGGTTTAAGAAAATTCCAGGGTTGTCCTGATACTGATGGTGATGGTGTGCCCGATCAAATGGATGACTGTCCTACGTTAGCTGGTTTGGCTTCATTAAACGGTTGTCCTGATGCAGACGGTGACGGTATCGCTGATAAAGATGATGAGTGTCCTACATTATATGGTTTGGCTGCTCTTAATGGTTGTCCTGATTCTGATGGCGACGGAGTTGCTGACAAAGATGATAAGTGTCCAGACCTTGCTGGTGTGGTAGAACTAGATGGCTGTCCTGATACTGACGGTGATGGCATTGCTGATCAAGACGACAAATGTCCTAACACTCCAGGTCCTGCGTCTACTCAAGGTTGCCCTGATTCAGATGGCGACGGTGTAGCAGATACAGAAGATGACTGTTTAAATGTAGCTGGTGATTCAGATAACGGCTGTCCTGATTCTGACGGTGACGGTGTACCTGATAACGAAGACCTTTGTCCGGATATTCCTGGCCTGGTTTCTAACGATGGCTGTCCTGAAGGTTATGTAAATGGTGAAGCTCCATTCATGGGTTATAAAACTGAGAGTGGATGTGAAATCTCAGCTGCTGAGTTAGATGAACTTAATTATGCTGCTCAGCAAGTAGAGTTTTACAGTGGAACGAACAAAATTCGTCCTACATCATACAAAGCTCTTCAGAGAGTTTGTGACCTTCTTTCAAGATGTCCAGATGCTTCTATCCACGTTAATGCATATAATGATGGTGCGGCTACTTCTTCAAACGTAAGACTGGCTAAGCTTAGAGCTTGTGCACTTTACACTTATTTCCTTCAAAAGAAATGTTTGACTAAGTCAAGAGTTTCTTATGATGGTTTCGGTGATGAAGATTCTTCTACTTACTATACTAATGCAGATGGTAAGAGAACCGGTACAAGAATCGAATTTATCTTGAGATAAATCAGTAAGAGATATTGAAAAAAGCCTCTTTGGAATCCCAAAGAGGCTTTTTTATGGTTTGATTTTGTTACAATTTAGAGATCTGGATATTTTGTTGGCTTTGCTTCTCTCATTATTTGATAGGCGGCATCTACAATATCATCTGCATTTGGTTTGCTGAAGTAATCACCATCAGAACCGTATGGAGGTCTATGTTCTTTTGCCGTAACTGTTACTGGTTTACTGTCTAAAAAATGGTAGCCTTCCTGTTCATCCAGTACTTGCTGCATCATAAATGCTGTAGCACCACCCGGCATATCTTCATCAGCGAAGATAATTCTGTTAGTTGTCTTTAACGACTTCAAAATGGTACCAGAAAGGTCAAACGGAAGGAGAGTTTGCACATCTATAACTTCGGCGTTTATACCATATTCGGCAAGTTCAGATGCCGCTGCCATTACGATATTACACATGCTTCCATAAGTAACAATGGTAATATCTGAGCCTTCTTTCAATATTTCGGGTTGACCTAAAGGAACGGTCATTTCAGAGAGATTGGTCGGTAGCTTTTCTTTCAGCCTATAAGAATTCAGGGGCTCTATCATCAAAGCAGGATCTTCACCATTTAGTAAAGTATTATAAAGACCTGCCGCCTGTACAAAGTTTCGAGGGCAAATAATATGCATACCACGTAAAGAGTGGATCATCACTGCCATTGGTGAGCCTGAGTGCCAGATTCCTTCAAGTCTATGACCTCTGGTCCTTACAATAAGGGGAGCTTGCTGCTGACCAAAAGTTCTGTACCTCAAGCAAGCAAGATCATCTGTTAAGGAAGCGAGGCAATAATAGATGTAGTCAAAATACTGAACCTCTACAATTGGCTTTAAGCCTCTCATAGCCGCACCGATCCCCTGACCTATAATAGTAGCTTCTCTAATTCCTGTGTCGTCTACCTTTAGTTTTCCATGCTTCGCCTGTAAGCCGGCGAAACCTTGATTTACATCACCAATCTGACCTACATCTTCGCCGATTGCAAAAACTCTTGGGTCTTTATCAAGGAGTTGATCAAAATACTTATTAATGATTTGATACCCACTTAAAATCTCAGGCTTATCAGCAAAGGCGGCTTTGACTTCTTTTACTTTTAAGGGTGAATTATCAAATTCACTATAAAGGTGTTTATGATACTGTAATTCTGTGTCCTTCTCAATTTTCGCTAGAAAAGCCTTTAGCTTTTTGATTACGGGGCTTTTTTCTTTTGCCAGTTCACGAACAAGTTTCTTGGCCACTTTGGTGGCATCTTTTCTTATCGCTGCAGAGCCTTTGAGTTCTTTTTTGTAGCGAAGCAAAGAGACCTTACGCTTTGGATGTAGTTTCAGAGCTTCATCTATATAAGCTACTACTTCATAAACATCTTTATTAATGAATGCTTTATATGCTTCCCAAGCCTCATGTCTTGCTTTTTTAGCTGTTTCTTTAGCCTCTTCCTCTATTTCATCCAGAGTACCAGCATCTGCTATTTTCTCTTCAATAATCCATTTTCTAAACTGAACATTGCAGTCCATTTCATCCTCCCATTTCAGTCTCTCTTTTGATTTATATCTTTCATGAGAGCCGCTGGCAGAGTGACCCTGAGGTTGCGTTATGTCATATACGTGAACTAAACATGGGATATGCTCATCTCTTGATAATCTGGCGGCTTTTTGATAAGCCTTTATGAGCTCTACATAATTCCAGCCCTCTACTTTGATTATCTCTAGCCCTGGTTTGTTTGGGGTTCTCTGGAATCCAGCTAAGGCTTCAGAGATGCTTCCTTTTGTAGTTTGGAATTCTGTAGGAACAGAAATACCGTAACCGTCATCCCATACGGAAAAGATAACTGGCACCTGAAGTACTCCGGCAGCATTTATGGCCTCAAAAAACATCCCCTGTGAGGTAGAAGCGTCACCTATGGTCGAGAAGCAAACTTCATTACCATTAATAGAGAACTTATCAAAAGACTTTAATTGGGGATTTTGGCGATAGAGTTTAGAGGCAAAAGCCAACCCAACACTTCTAGGGATTTGACCAGCGGTGGATGAAACATCCATCACATGATTATAAAGCTCTGTCTGATTAAGCCAGTTTCCATCTTTATCAACCCATGCATTCCCGTAGTGGGCATTCATTGATCTACCACCCGAGAAAATATCGTAGTTGATATCTGCATGAGCGTAGAGTTGTGAAAATAACTGAGTCCAGGTCAGGCCACCTAGTGCCGCTACCATAGTTTGGTCTCTGTAGTATCCTGATCTAAAATCGCCCTTTCTGAAAACTTTTGATAGTGCTATTTGGGCTACTTCTTTGCCATCTCCGAAAATCCCGAATTTGGCTCTACCCATAAAAACGTCTTTACGGCCCATAAGGCTGACCTCTCTACTTTCAATGGCCAAGCGGTAATCGGCCAGAATCTCCTCGGTATCAATTATAAATTCTGTATTCAGGGAAGCTTTGGTTGCGTTATCACTCATATGATCAGGTTAACAGTAAATGCTTTCAGTAGGGTCGTATTCTTTTGCAAAGATACCAGTTTATTTTCATCTGTTCAATCACCCTCAGAAGGCCATTTAAGGCCGATTTTCATTGTTAAGAACCTGTTAAGAATTTGTATCGGCCTATTTTTGGTTGTTTCTTTGTTTTGCTAGTTTGTAATTAATTGTTCAAGAACTAAAAACAAGACTAAAAATGAAAAAAGTATTATTCACCGTTGTAACGGTATTGTTCTTTGCGGCAGCATCATACGCTCAAGGAGTATTAAAGTTTGAAACAGAATCTCACGACTTCGGAACATTAGAAGAAGGACCAGTGGCTACTTATACTTTTAAAGTAACCAACACAGGTTCTGCACCTGTAGTCATTTCAAGAGCAATGGCTTCTTGTGGATGTACTACTCCTGAATGGAGCAAAGACCCAATAATGCCGGGTGCTACAAGTGAAATTAAAGTAGGATACAACACTTCTGGACGCCCTGGAGCTTTCAAGAAAACCATTACTGTTACCAGCAATGCTGAAAACTCAACTGTTATTCTGAGAATCAATGGTAAGGTAAATCCTAAGTCTTCGAAGTAATTCAAAGACCAGATATTAAAGGGAGGCCGGTTTGCAAACGCAAGCCGGCCTTTTTCTTTTGTAGATAAAGAAGTTTGCTTCCAATCAAAAAAGCCTTCAAATTGCGGCTCATTTTTTAATAAGAGTGAATGACAATTCTAGAAAAGATTAATCAGCATAAGAAAGAAGAGGTTTTTAGAGCTAAAACCATCACTCCGGTAGAGGAATTGAAAAACTCTAAGCATTTTGACCGTAAATGCAATTCTTTGAAATCTGCTTTAAAAGCAGAGGGTTCTTCCGGGATCATTGCTGAGTTTAAGAGAAAGTCTCCTTCCAAAGGCGAAATAAATGCTAAAGTAAATGTGGAAGATGTGACTTTCGGGTATGCTCAGGCAGGTGCTGCAGGGGTAAGTGTACTTACCGATCAAACTTTCTTCGGAGGTTCTAAAGAAGATTTGCTAAAGGCTCGTGCTAAGAATCCGGAATTGCCGCTACTGAGAAAAGATTTCATGATAGACGCCTACCAGGTGTGTGAGGCAAAAGCCTGGGGAGCAGATGCCATTTTATTGATAGCCGCTTCATTGGAGGCTGATAAGATTAATGAATTGGGAGCCAAAGCCCATCAATTAGGAATGGAGGTTTTACTGGAGATTCATAATGAAGAAGAGCTAAAGAAAAGCCCTTTAGAGTATGTAGATATTATTGGTGTAAATAATAGAAATCTCAAAAACTTTAATGAAAGCAGTGTAAAACCATCATTAGAGCTCACTGATTTAATTCCTACAGATAAGGTGAAAATTTCTGAGAGTTGTATTAATGACCCTTCGGTAATTAAAAACTTGAGAGAAGTAGGCTATCAAGGATTCCTGATTGGTGAATCTTTTATGAAAACACCGAACCCGCCTGAGGCTTTAGCAGGTTATATTGCTGAAGCAAAAGCCTGATTTATGAAGTTCTTGTGGAAAGTCTGTGGAATGAGGGATGAGCAAAACATCAAAGAGGTGTTAAAACTCAAACCTGACTTCATGGGCTTTATTTTTTTCAATGGTTCTAAACGCTTTGTAAGTGATCTGTTAAGTATTGAACTACTCAAAAACTTTCCTTCCAATACCAAAAAGGTAGGTGTTTTTGTCAATCAGCCTTTTGAAGAAGTACTAGAAATTGCCAAAACATATCATCTTGATTATGTTCAGCTACATGGCCAAGAAGATGCTTCTTATTGTCAAAAGGTTAAATCAGCTGGTTTCGGAGTATTTAAAGCCTTTGGTGTAGACCCATCTTTTGATTTTAATGAGTTAAAGTCTTTTGAAGGAATTGTCGATTACTTTTTGTTTGATACAAAAGCCAGTGGAGGTCATGGTGGGCATGGTATTTCATTTGACTGGTCCCTTTTAGAAAATTACAGACTTCAAACGCCATTCTTATTGGCTGGTGGATTAGACCTCAATAACATCCATGAGGTTAAAGAATTGAAATTGCCCCATCTAAAAGGGATAGATGTCAATAGTAAGTTTGAAGTTACCCCAGCCTACAAGAATGTTGAGCAGCTGGCTCAATTAAAAAAGGAGTTAGAATTGTTTTAAGTCAGTTCTAAAGTTGGTTTAACCGCTATTGACTATTTTTACGGAGGATTCAAATCGATGTGAATTAATGCTGCAAATAGAGAATTCGGCTTTCGCTGTTGACGAGAGAGGTTATTACGGAAATTTTGGAGGGGCTTGGATTCCCGAAATGCTTTACCCTAATGTAGAGGAGCTTCGCCAAAAGTACCTGGATATTATTTACACTGAAGATTTTCAAAGTGAGTTTGATCAGCTGCTCAAAGACTATGTGGGTAGACCTACTCCTTTGTATTTAGCTGAACGTTTATCAGAAGAATACAAGACTACTGTATATCTCAAAAGAGAAGACCTTTGTCATACTGGTGCCCATAAGGTAAATAATACCATTGGCCAGATATTACTGGCCAAAAGATTGGGCAAAAACAAGATTGTGGCAGAAACAGGTGCTGGACAGCATGGTGTAGCTACTGCTACGGTATGTGCTCTTATGGGTATTGAGTGTATTGTGTATATGGGAGAGATTGATATTGAACGTCAAGCCCCCAATGTAGCCAGAATGAAAATGCTTGGTGCTACTGTAATACCGGCTAAAAGTGGTTCAAGAACCCTGAAAGATGCCACTAACGAAGCCATGAGACACTGGATAAATAATCCTGTGGACACACACTATATAATAGGCTCGGTAGTGGGGCCACATCCATATCCTGATATGGTGGCCAGGTTTCAGTCGGTGATTTCTGAAGAAATAAGAAGTCAATTGTTTGAAAAGACAGGCTCAGAAAACCCAGACTACCTTATAGCCTGTGTAGGAGGGGGCTCAAATGCCGCTGGTACCTATTTTCATTATTTAGATGAGCCTTCCGTCAAAATTATTGCTGCTGAAGCAGCTGGTCATGGTGTGAAAACAGATAAGTCTGCCGCGACCACATTTCTTGGGAAGCCCGGTGTTTTGCACGGCAGTAAAAGTTTAATGATGCAGACGCTGGATGGCCAGGTGATAGAGCCGCATTCTATTTCTGCTGGTTTAGATTACCCGGGCATAGGACCTATGCATGCACATCTATGGGAGTCTGGCAGGGCAAAGTTCTTTGGCATTACTGATGACGAGGCCATAGAGGCGGGCATGAAATTGTCGAAACTAGAGGGGATTATTCCTGCCATTGAGTCATCTCATGCGTTGGCTGCCTTAGATTATCTGAAAGCTGGTGCCAATGAAACCGTAGTCATAAGTTTATCGGGTAGGGGAGATAAAGATCTCGCTACCTATAAGAAGTACCTGTAAATTGAAATAATAATGAAGAAACTATGGATCTGGGCAGCTTTTGCTATTGCAATAACCGCTTGTGATAATACTGGGTCAAACGAAATGAAAGACAATGAAGAAGTTGTGGTAGAAGAGGTAACCGGGCCTATGCTGCGTCATGTAGTTATGTTTAAGTTTAAAGATGAGAGTACAGAGGATGATATTCAGCGTGTAGTTGATGCCTTTGTCAATTTACCAAACGAGATCCCTGAGATAAAGGACTTCGAGTGGGGTGTCAATAACAGTCCCGAAGGTTTAAATCAAGGATTGACCCATTGCTTTTTACTCTCGTTTGAAAACGAAGAAGGTAGAGACGCTTATTTGCCACATCCGGCTCATAAAGCATTCGGAGAGGTTCTGGGCCCCCATTTAGATAAAGTAACAGTTCTTGATTACTGGGCAGAATAATATTCAAAGCTCTAATAATACATCAGAATATTTATGAATAGACTGGAAAAGCTCTTTCAAGAGAAGTCTGAAAACATACTCAATATATATTTCACGGCGGGTTTCCCTCATTTGAATGATACGCTATCACTACTAAAAGCTGTAGAATCGGCAGGAGCAGATATAGCAGAGGTGGGAATCCCCTTCTCAGATCCTGTAGCCGATGGTGAAACTATTCAGAAGGCAAATACCAAAGCTTTAGAAAACGGTATGACGGTAAAGTTGCTCTTTGAGCAATTGGCCGAGATGAGAAAAGAGGTCAATATCCCTGTGATATTAATGGGAGATGTAAATCCGCTTATTCAATTCGGTCTCGAAGAGTTTTGTGAAAAATGTGAAGAGGTAGGTGTCGATGGTCTCATTTTGCCAAATCTACCGATGGACGAATACCTCCTGGAGTTTAAACCGACCTTTGATAAATATGGTCTCTTCAATATATTCCTTATAACACCGCAGACCTCAGAAGAGCGGATAAGAAGGATTGATGAAAATTCTTCGGGCTTTATCTATATGGTTTCATCAGCAAGCACCACAGGTTCTACCTCAGGTATTACTGATGAGATGAGAGCGTACTTCAATAAAGTTGATGAGATGAAACTTAAGAACCCTAGACTAATCGGGTTTGGTATAAAAGATAAAGCGACTTTTGATGATGCCAGCCGATTTGCCAATGGAGCCATTATAGGGTCTGCTTTTATAAGAGCTATTCAGGAATCAAATTCTCCGGCTGAGGCGGGAGCTCAATTTATTCAAAGAGTAAAAGACTAATTTTTGATTTCCTCATAATTTAGAATAAGACCTTCGGTAATCTTGCCGGAGGTTTTTTTTATGATTTTGTAAAATAATTTGAAGTGGGTTTTCGCTATGCTGCAATCTTTTCTCAATACCTTAATTATTGCACTATTTAAAGAAGGTATTGCCTTGTCTAAAAAAGTTTAATCAATGTTTTACTGATTATAAGATAGTTATGGTTTGAGCTCAAAAAATCTTTAAAATGGGGCTTGTGCATTAGAAAATCTTTCTGCTATCTTTGCACTCCCAATTCGGAAATGAAGCGGGGTTTAGTTCAAAAACATGTTGAGATGAAGAAAAAAGATTTAAACTTTTTTCAAGATTTATTTGGTAGTTAAAAATTAATCTTTCATCTTTGCAGCCCGTTTGGAAATAACGACTGACGACAAACGATAAAAACATCATCAGTCACGAGCCTTAGACGTTGAAAGTTTGGGGGTAAAGTTCATAGACTTATTGATATATAGACGGACCTCGAGTCAAGGACTTTTTGATATAGTTATTTACTATGGAGAGTTTGATCCTGGCTCAGGATGAACGCTAGCGGCAGGCTTAATACATGCAAGTCGAGGGGTAGAAGAATTGCTTGCAATACTTTGAGACCGGCGAACGGGTGCGTAACGCGTATGCAACCTACCTTTATCAGGGGGATAGCCCAGAGAAATTTGGATTAATACCGCATAATATAAGATCAGGCATCTGGTTTTATTAAAAGATTTATTGGATAGAGATGGGCATGCGTAAGATTAGCTAGTTGGTGAGGTAATGGCTCACCAAGGCGACGATCTTTAGGGGCTCTGAGAGGAGTAACCCCCACACTGGTACTGAGATACGGACCAGACTCCTACGGGAGGCAGCAGTAGGGAATATTGGACAATGGGCGAGAGCCTGATCCAGCCATGCCGCGTGCAGGAAGACGGCCCTCTGGGTTGTAAACTGCTTTTATATGGGAAGAAAAGGGCTTTGCGAAGCACATTGACGGTACCATAGGAATAAGCCACGGCTAACTACGTGCCAGCAGCCGCGGTAATACGTAGGTGGCGAGCGTTATCCGGATTTATTGGGTTTAAAGGGTGCGTAGGCGGCTTTTTAAGTCGGTGGTTAAAGGTAGCAGCTCAACTGTTTTACATGCCATCGATACTGAAGAGCTTGAGTTATCAGAAGGCAGGCGGAATTTCTGGTGTAGCGGTGAAATGCATAGATACCAGAAGGAACACCTATTGCGAAGGCAGCTTGCTGCAGATAAACTGACGCTGATGCACGAAAGCGTGGGGAGCGAACAGGATTAGATACCCTGGTAGTCCACGCCGTAAACGATGATTACTAGTTGTTGGCGATACACAGTCAGTGACCAAGGGAAACCGATAAGTAATCCACCTGGGGAGTACGCCGGCAACGGTGAAACTCAAAGGAATTGACGGGGGTCCGCACAAGCGGTGGAGCATGTGGTTTAATTCGATGATACGCGAGGAACCTTACCTAGGCTAGAATGTGAGCGAATGTTCTAGAGATAGATCAGTCAGCAATGACGCGAAACAAGGTGCTGCATGGCCGTCGTCAGTTCGTGCCGTGAGGTGTTGGGTTAAGTCCCGCAACGAACGCAACCCCTATAGTCTGTTGCCAGCATTTCGGATGGGGACTCAGACTAGACTGCCTACGCAAGTAGAGAGGAAGGAGGGGACGACGTCAGGTCATCATGGCCCTTACGCCTAGGGCGACACACGTGCTACAATGGCAGATACAGAGTGTAGCGAGCTAGTAATAGTAAGCCAATCACAAAAAGTTTGTCACAGTTCGGATTGGGGTCTGCAACTCGACCCTATGAAGCTGGAATCGCTAGTAATCGCATATCAGCCATGATGCGGTGAATACGTTCCCGGACCTTGTACACACCGCCCGTCAAGCCATGGAAGTTGGGTAGACCTGAAGCGGAAGATTAAAGACTTCGTTAGGGTAGAACCAGTAACTGGGGCTAAGTCGTAACAAGGTAGCCGTACCGGAAGGTGTGGCTGGAACACCTCCTTTTTAGAGATATTCTGATTTAGATCAGAAGAAAAAGAGAGAAAGTTCTTACGACGATGATTGATTTCATGTCAATTATCAATAGATACAGAGATGTATCAAGAGGTACCGTCTATATATTCAATGAGTCGACATTTTAAGAGGCAAGACCGGGCCTGTAGCTCAGGTGGTTAGAGCGTTACACTGATAATGTAAAGGTCCCTGGTTCGAGTCCAGGCAGGCCCACTTTCATAACGCAAGAGAGAATATTGCGAATTGAGACTTGGAAACTGCCGACTTAGAAGGGGGATTAGCTCAGCTGGCTAGAGCACCTGCCTTGCACGCAGGGGGTCATCGGTTCGACTCCGATATCCTCCACAACTATTAGAGAAAAGAGTTTCTCTGGTAAAAATGACGATAACGTAAAGTAGTTATTGTTGTCAAATCTTGGTGATCGTAGTAAAGGACGATTGTTACTGAATGCCGAAAGGCTGTAGGTATAAGCTGAGAATAAGAGTTCATTGACATGATGTAAGAAAGACTGAGAAGAGAGAATTATTAAGAAGAGCTACGTAAGGGCGTACGGCGGATGCCTGGGGTCTCAGAGGCGAAGAAGGACGTGATAAGCTGCGATAAGCAACGGGGAACAGCACATATGTATTGATCCGTTGATTTCCGAATGGGGCAACCCTCTCATCTGAAGGATGAGAATCTATACTAAGTATAGAGGTGAACGAAGGGAACTGAAACATCTAAGTACCTTTAGGAGAAGAAAACAACAGTGATTCCGCAAGTAGTGGCGAGCGAACGCGGAGAAGCCCAAACCATTGATGTTACGGCATTAGTGGGGTTATAGGACTGCATTTAGGATTGTCTTTAAACTTGAATGACTTGGGAAAGTCAGCCATAGAGCGTGAGAGCCGCGTAAAGGTAAACAGAGACATGACGAGCAGTATCCTGAGTAGGTGGGGGCCGGTGAAACCCCCTCTGAATTCGGCTGCACCATCAGCCAAGGCTAAATACTCCTGAGACACCGATAGAGAACTAGTACCGTGAGGGAAAGGTGAAAAGCACGGGGAATACCCGGGTGAAATGAACCTGAAACCGTACGCTTACAAGCGGTCGGAGCCACTTTATGTGGTGACGGCGTGCCTTTTGCATAATGATCCTACGAGTTATGGTATCCGGCCAGGTTAAGTACTTAAGGTACGAAGCCGAAGCGAAAGCGAGTTTTAACAGAGCGTTAAGTCGGGTGCTATAGACGCGAAACCTAGTGATCTACCCATGGTCAGGTTGAAGGTTGGGTAAGACCAATTGGAGGACCGAACCGGTAAACGTTGAAAAGTTTTCGGATGAACTGTGGGTAGGGGTGAAAGGCTAATCAAACTAGGAAATAGCTCGTACTCCCCGAAATGTTTTTAGGAACAGCGTCAGGGTTTAGTCTTATCGAGGTAGAGCTACCAATTGGATGCGGGGGAGTCACATCCTACCAAATTCAGATGAACTCCGAATGCGATAAGATATACCTGGCAGTGAGGGCTCGGGTGCTAAGGTCCGAGTCCAAGAGGGAAAGAACCCAGATCTACAGCTAAGGTCTCTAAATCTATACTAAGTTGAACAAAGGAAGTCTGACTGCAGAGACAGCCAGGATGTTTGCTTGGAAGCAGCAATCATTTAAAGAGTGCGTAACAGCTCACTGGTCGAGCGGGGCGGGCATCGATAATAAACGGGCATAAAGTATAGTACCGAAGCTTAGAATTGTAGTTTACTACAGTGGTAGGGGAGCATTCTCATGGCAGTGAAGGTGTTAGGTAACTAATGTTGGAGCGATGAGAAAAGCAAATGTAGGAATAAGTAGCGATAATGAATGTGAGAAACATTCACACCGAAAGACTAAGGTTTCCTCCGCTATGCTAATCAACGGAGGGTTAGTCGGATCCTAAGGATAATGCGAGAGCAGAGGCCGATGGGAACAATGTTAATATTCATTGACCTGTATTTATTGCGACACGGGGACGGATTTTCAAGCTTTGCACGTACTGACGGAATAGTGCGTTGAGCGGCGGCTTAGGCTAAAGCGAGCGAGGGGAGAAGGTTCCAAGAAAAGCCGTTAAGCTTCAGATGAATACAGACCGTACCGTAAACCGACACAGGTAGTCGAGGCGAGAAGCCTAAGGTGCTCGAGTGATTCATGGCTAAGGAATTAGGCAAATTAACCCTGTAACTTCGGGATAAGGGGAGCCATCAGCAATGATGGCCGCAGAGAAATGGCCCAGGCGACTGTTTAGCAAAAACACATGGCTATGCGAAGATTAATGTCGACGTATATGGCCTGACACCTGCCCGGTGCTGGAAGGTTAAGAGGGGGGCTTAGCGTAAGCGAAGGTCTGAATCGAAGCCCCAGTAAACGGCGGCCGTAACTATAACGGTCCTAAGGTAGCGAAATTCCTTGTCGGGTAAGTTCCGACCTGCACGAATGGTGTAACGATCTGGGCACTGTCTCAGCCATGAGCTCGGCGAAATTGTAGTGACGGTGAAGATGCCGTCTACCCGCCACGGGACGGAAAGACCCCGTGAACCTTTACTATAGCTTAGCATTGGGACTGGGTACTTGATGTGTAGGATAGGTGGGAGACTGTGATCCGGCGTCGCCAGGCGTCGGTTAGTCGTTGTTGAAATACCACCCTTTAATTATCTGGTTCCTAACCCCTCGAAGGGGGACATTGCTTGGTGGGTAGTTTGACTGGGGTGGTCGCCTCCAAAAGTGTAACGGAGGCTTTCAAAGGTTCCCTCAGCACGCTTGGTAACCGTGCGTTGAGTGCAATAGCAAAAGGGAGCTTGACTGAGAGACCTACAAGTCGATCAGGGTCGAAAGACGGATATAGTGATCCGGTGGTTCTGTATGGAAGGGCCATCGCTCAAAGGATAAAAGGTACTCCGGGGATAACAGGCTGATCTCCCCCAAGAGCTCATATCGACGGGGAGGTTTGGCACCTCGATGTCGGCTCGTCACATCCTGGGGCTGGAGAAGGTCCCAAGGGTTGGGCTGTTCGCCCATTAAAGTGGCACGCGAGCTGGGTTCAGAACGTCGTGAGACAGTTCGGTCCCTATCTGTGGTGGGCGTAGGAAGTTTGAGAGGCTCTGATTTTAGTACGAGAGGACCGAATTGGACATACCGCTGGTGTATCTGTTGTCTTGCCAAGGGCACGGCAGAGTAGCTACGTATGGACGGGATAAACGCTGAAAGCATCTAAGTGTGAAACCCACCTCAAGATGAGACTTCCATAGAGGAACGTTATAGATGATGACGTAGATAGGCTACAGGTGAAAGTGCAGTAATGTATGCAGCCGAGTAGTACTAATGAACCGAAAGCTCTTCATATTTTTAATTTCACTTCAAAGTTTTTCTTCATCACAATGTGCCTTCCCTTCGACAAGCTCAGGGATCAGAAGACACATTAATGTCAAGATATTTATTGGTACTGGCCGAAAGCACAACGCTGAAAGCCGATAGCCAAATTAAGACCTTGTTGGTGTTAATAGGGCGGGTGTTCACCTCTTCCCATTCCGAACAGAGTAGTTAAGCCCCGCACCGCCGATGGTACTTGGATCAAACCCGGGAGAGTAGGTAGATGCCACAATTTTATTATAAAGCCTCGTAGAAATACGAGGCTTTTTTGCGTTTAAGACCTTGTGTTTGGAGTTGTTGCTTAAGCAAAGAATAGTAATAGCATGTACTTGTATTTTATTATAAGGATGGTTCACGAACTACTGACTGAGGGAGAGTAGCTAGCTGGACTAGGCGTCCCCCCATCATTTTATTACAAAGCCTTGTAGAAATACGGGGCTTTTTTGTGTTTAAAACCTTGAGGGTTGAATCGCTTGACAGTGTCAACCTGATTATTAAAAGTGATAGTAAAGGTTGTTCTTTGATTACATCTACAAACAGAATATCATTACACAATCTTGTAGTGATATGACGCCTTTATTTAGGCTCTAGAGGTTTAGTTTTATTTAGTCATGAGCCTTTATTACTTAAATGGCTGACTTAATTCACTCGATTAAATCGGGCTTCAAAAGCTACTTCTTCGTCACCGTTTGGGGTGGTGACTATGGCTTTACCAAACATAAACCAAACTCCGGGTGCTTGTTCTTCACCGGCTATACAGCCAGATTTGGCTGGAGAAAGCTCTACATTTCCGCAGGTGCATGTTCTTTTAAAATGGACATTAAGTTTTTTAAAGTCGTTACCATTTACCCAAAATGTTTTGTCTAGCGGGTCTGTCTCAAAAAGAAGTGTGTTTTTGATCTCTGGTCGTATGCCCGCCACTTCGGTATCCATGGTTTTAAATTCAAAGACGTTTTTATCTCCATCTTGAATAGAGGATTCTCCTGAAAGATCGATGTTTGAGTTTCGGTAATAATTAAAAGAGCAGTCGTCATACCAAAGGCAGCCATTATTAATAAGCTTTTTTTCTTCTCCTGTGAGGCATTGGAATCCGCAGTTGTCACAACTTTCAGGTAGCTCGTTCTCTCCACATGAAAGCAGAAAAAACAGAATACTAAATAGACCCAAATACAATCTAGATTTTACCATTTGGTGCTCATTGATCTATACTATTTACATGATTTGCATTTAAATGGTTTTCGGGGAAGTGACTTTTGTATTTTATGGTGTAGATGTTAGCAATATTTGATCAAAATATTAGCGGAATTTACCTTTGAGATCTTTAAAAACGAAAGGTCTTGTATCTGAATTGTCACACGTATTTTAGCTTACGTTATGGTACTTTTTCTGAGAAGGAATTGCTCCTGCTCGGGCAGAAGTATGGGCAGCAGGTACTTGTTCTTACCGACATCAATAATACATCGGGCTGTATGTCTTTTGTACGGCAATCAGCCAAGTATAACATCAGGCCGGTAATCGGTATTGACTTCAGAATTGGAGCAGAGCAGCTCTATGTAGGCATTGCCAGGAATAATGATGGCTTTGCTGAGCTTAATGAGTTTTTGACGAAGCATTCTTTATCTAAAAAGGAGTTGCCCACTGAGCCACCAGTATTCCAGCATTGTTTTGTGATTTATCCTTTGACCAAGGTCAATGAGCTTAATAAAACAGCTTTTGCCGAGCATGAGTTTATTGGCGTCGATCTCGACGATCTGGAGTATTTGCACCGCAGCAAATGGGCTTCTTATGAGCACAAAATGGTGTTTTTACATTCGGTGAGTTTCAGACATCAGCAAGATTATAATGTGCATCGTTTACTCCGTGCTATTGACCGAAACGATTTGCTGAGTCGGCTTCCGCCAGAGGCTTTTGGCAAAAAAACTGAAGTATTTCTGGAGCCGGGGCAAATAGAAGAAGCTTTGAGAAATCACCCTATCATAACTGAGAATACGCATGCGTTGCTTCAGAAGTGTTCTATTTATTTTGACTTTAGTGAGGATAGGCCTCATCAAAATCTGCTCAGTTATCATGGAAACAGAGAGCAAGATAGGAGGCTGATAAGGCGGTTGTGTAAGGAGGGTTTGCGTAAACGTTATGATGTAATCACCAGAACTATCCTGAAAAGGGTGGCTAAAGAACTCGATATCATTGAGAGTAAAGATTATGTTGCTTTTTTTCTGGTCAATTGGAACATCGTGGAGTATGCCAAAGGCAATGGCTATTATCATGTAGGCCGTGGTAGTGGTGCCAATAGTATAGTGGCTTATTTGCTGGGGATTACAGATGTAGACCCCATAGAGCTTGATCTGTATTTTGAGCGATTTATGAACCTCTACAGGGCCAATCCTCCCGACTTTGATATCGATTTTTCATCCAGAGATAGAGATGATGTGACGCGTCATATTTTTGAATGTTTTGGGCGAGGGATGAGGGCGGCTCTGCTGGCTACCTATAATACTTTTCAATACAGCGGAGCGGTACGCGAACTGGGGAAGGTCTTTGGACTACCCAAAAGCGAAATAGATGCTCTGAGTAATGCTAAAATACCTGAGAAAACGCCAGATCATATTCAGTCACTTATTCTGAAATATGCCGGTCTCATCATGGGGATGCCAAATCACCTGAGTGTTCACTCCAGCGGGATTGTGATTTCTGAGAAGCCCCTCTACTATTTTTCGGCTATGGATATGCCACCGAAGGGCTTTCCTACGGTACAGTTTGATATGGAGATTGCCGAAGATGTGGGCTTGTTTAAATATGATATTCTGGGGCAGAGAGGTTTGGGTAAAATAAAAGATACCCTCGGGATTATTGCATATAACCGGCCAGACCTGCCGCCGATAGACATCAGAGATGTAAAGAGCTTTTTTAAAGACCCAAAGATTAATGAGCAGATAAGCCTGGCTCAGTGTATTGGTTGCTTTTATGTGGAGTCACCGGCCATGCGGATGTTGCTTCGCAAACTAAGAGTAGATAATTATCTGGGACTGGTAGCGGCCAGCTCTATCATCAGACCCGGCGTCTCAAAAAGTGGGATGATGCGAGAGTATATTCTTAGGCACAGGCACCCGGAGCGTATCAAAGAAAAAGCCCATAAGGTGATGCTGGATATCATGCCTGAAACCTATGGTGTGATGGTATACCAGGAAGATGTGATTAAAGTAGCTCATTATTTTGCGGGTTTATCGCTGGGTGAGGCAGATCAGCTTAGGCGAGGAATGAGTGGTAAATACCGTTCTCGTGAGGAGTTTGCCAAAGTAAAACAGAAGTTTATCAGCAATTGTCGGCAGCGGGGAATAGAGGAGAGCATGATTCATGAGGTGTGGGCTCAGACAGAGAGTTTTGCCGGGTATGCTTTTGCAAAGGGGCATTCGGCATCATATGCGGTAGAGAGTTATCAGAGTTTGTACCTGAAAACGTATTTTCCGCTGGAGTATATGGTAGCGGTGCTCAATAACGGAGGTGGATTTTACAGAGTAGAAACCTACATACATGAGGCTCGTATGAATGGTGGGCGTATTCATGCTCCGCATATCAATATCAGCAGGCGAGAGACCATCATCAAAGGCCGCGATATTTACCTGGGTTTTCAGCATTTACATGGCATGGATACCAGCCTCATGATTTCAATCGTGAAAGAGCGTGAGGAAAATGGAGACTTTAAGAGTCTTGAAGATTTTCTGGAGCGTGTAAGTATCGGCCCCGATCAGGTAGAAATTTTGCTACGCATCGGGAGTTTTAACTTTTCAGGAGTCAATAAGCGAGAGCTACTCTGGAAAGCCCTCTATAAACTCAACCGCGAGCCGGCAAGGTCTATTCAAAATCCGCTTTTTAAGGTAAAGACCAAGAGTTTTGAATTGCCTAAAATGGTGTCTTCTGAGATGGAGGATACTTTTGATCAGATAGAGCTGCTGGGTTTTCCGCTGTGCGACCCATTCGCTCTTTTAGAAACACCACCAGAGAATGAGCTGTTGGCGGCAGATATGGTCAATTTTGTGAACAAAAATATCACCATTTACGGCTATATGGTGACCGTAAAGAATACCAAAACAGCCAAAGGAACCATTATGAAGTTTGGTACTTTTCTAGATCGGGCCGGCCACTGGATAGATACTGTGCATTTTCCGCCTGTAGCAGCTAAATTCCCTTTCAGAGGCAAAGGCGTCTACAGGCTTACCGGTAAGGTGGTGGCTGAGTTTGATTTTCTCAGCCTTGAGGTTACGGATATGAATAGACTGGATTACCTGCCAGATGCCCGTTACCAGGCAGAGGATGGTTAATTCAGCTTATTGATGCAGGCTTTTGCCTTTATCCAGGAAATCAATGAATTCCTCTTCAGACGAGTAACCGATAGGGTCTAGCAGCGGCTCACCTTCAGCATTAACGACGGCATAATATGGCTGAGCATTGTTATTGAACTTGGTGATCTCCAAATCCATATTTTTAGCTCCTACCGTGGTTTTCTTCTCGTTATCGTAAGAAGAAACGTAATGTTTTTCTATAGGCAAATCGGCTTTGTCATCAACATATAAAGAAGCAATGACGAAGTCTTCTGAAAGCCGCTGAAGGACACCTTCTTTTGGCCAAACAAACTCTTCCATTTTACGGCAGTTTGCACAGGCATAACCTGTAAAATCAATCAGCACTGGCTTTCCTACTTCTCCAGAGTAAGCGAGTGCATCATGGTAATCTTTAAAGCCTTGTAAGCCATGTGGCAAAGCTTTCATTTTTTCATTGGCCAGAGGCTTAATAGTGCCACTTACCTGAGTGGTAGGCATCGGAGGTAAAATCCCTGATAGTAAAGAAAGCGATTTATTGGTTACTCCCGGAATCATATATGCGGCCAAGGCAAAGAATACCAAAGAATAGGCAATACGAGCAAAACTCAATTTTTCTACTTTAGAATCTTTAGGCAGACGTAGGAAGCCAAGAATATACAAACCAATAAGAATGGCGATAACCACCCAAACCAGAATAAATATGTTTCTATGGATGAGATTCCAGTGGTAGGCCAGGTCTATATTGCTTAAAAATTTAAGTGCAAGGGCAAACTCCAGAAAACCAAAAACAGCCTTTAGCTCATTAAGCCAGCCGCCAGACTTTGGTAGATTCTTTAACCACTGTGGAAACATCGCTAGAGAGGTGAATACAGCAGCAAACGGCAGCCCGAAAGCCAACATTCCATAGAGCGGTCTTAGCACTTCTCCCTGAGCTGAGAGTATTAGTAATGAACCGACAAAAGGGACAGTACAGGAGAACGAAACTACCACTAAAGTGAGTGCCATAAAAAAGATACCGATCATACCTCCTCTGTCAGACATACGGTCTATTTTATTGACCGCCCCATGGGGTAAAACAATCTCAAATGCACCAAGTAGGGAAATCCCGAAAATGATGAAAATGATGAAGAAGATCAGGTTGGGAATCCAGTGAGTACTGATGAAATTCAGAAAAGGTGCTCCAAAAGCCATCGTTACCAGACCCATCACCGCAAAAATGGCCATGATGCTGATACCATAGAAAAAAGCCTTCGATTTTCCGTTTTCCTGCTTTGTGAAAAAGCTCACTGTCATCGGCATGATTGGGTAAATACAGGGCATAAAAATGCTGGCAAAACCTGCACCTAAGGCCAGTAAAAGGAACTTCCACAGACTGGTTGCTTCTTCGCTATTGGCAGCCACGGGAGTGTCGCTATTCACTACGCCAGTATTTTCAGTGAGTGTGGTCTCTTCGTTTTCATTAGTGACTTGTGGAAGCGTTTCTATCGCCGCTTCGGTTTTGTCATCTTCTTCTGCTAAAGCGGTCCTGGTACCGTCTTTTTCTATGGAGGCGGCCTCTGATTGAGTAGTTTTGATTGCAGCTTCTGGTGTAGCTACCGCAGAGGCGGCAATTCCTTTGACATTGAATGTAAAGTTCTGATCACCATTAACACATCTTCCATCTACATCAGTACATGATTGAAAACTTATTTCACCCTTAATCTGAGCAGCTGGCTTAAGAATCTTTACCTTTTGGATAAACTTTCCCTTTTTGGTAAAGTATGTAATGTCTCCACCCCAGAGATCGTCGTATTTCTTTTTAGGAGATATCGGTACTAAGCCGCCTACCAACTGATAGCTATCATTAGGGGTGAATTCTACTTCTGTAACGATGGGGCCAAGGTTAGGGTCAAAATCTGAAGAGTATAAATACCAGTCTTTTTGAATGGTAGCATGGAATTCCAGTTCCACTACATCACCTACTTTTACCTCGCTTTTAGCGGGCTTAAATTCCCAGGTGGTAGGGGTTAGAATCTGGGCTATAGAGAACTGACTAAGCAGTAATAAGACTGATAAAATCTGAATTGACCTTTTCATGGAAATCGGTGCGTTTTTTTAGATGTACTACGTAACAAGAAGTAGACACAAAAAATTAGTGAACGTTGTAAAAATATCAATTTGCTTGCCAAAGCAAGTTGCCGTATCTATACATAACGAAAAAAGGGAGACCAAGGCCTCCCTTTCTCCTCAAAAAAATATGTTTTAAGCTTCTTCCAGAACCTCAATTTTCTGAATAACATCACCTTGTCTGATGTCATCAATCACATCAAGACCTTCCACTACTTTACCAAAACAAGTGTGGTTTCTATCCAGGTGAGCAGTGTTAGTTCTGCTATGACAGATGAAAAACTGGCTTCCGCCTGTATCTCTACCTCTATGAGCCATTGATAACACTCCACGATCATGGTATTGGTTATCACCGTCTAGTTCACATGGAATGGTGTATCCGGGGCCTCCTCCGCCTGTTCCGGTTGGGTCACCACCCTGAATCACGAAATCAGGAATAACACGGTGAAAGGTTACACCATCATAATAACCTTCTTTTGAAAGTTTGATAAAGTTCTCTACCGCCAGTGGGGCGTCATTATCATAAAATTCAATGACCATTGTACCTTTATCGGTCACCATATTTGCTTTTGTCATCTTAGATCTTGTTGTTTTTTATGCAGGGCATTTCTGCCGATATGATATTCTTTGTGGCTGCAAAAGTAATAAATACGCCTTAGTTTTTAGTAATCATGAACTCCACCCTGCGGTTTTTAGCTTGTCCTTCGGTGGTCTCGTTTGAGGCTACAGGTCTGGATTCTCCAAGTCCCACACTTGTTACTTTTTCCAGAGGTACACCTTTGCCCGTCAGGTAGTTTCGTACGGCATCAGCACGTTGTTGTGAAAGCCTCAGGTTAACTTCAGCTGGTCCCACGTTATCAGTATGCCCCTGTACCTCAATTGCCATATTTCGGTTTTGGATAAGAGCATCTGCTAATCTGTTTAATTCAGGGAAGGATTCCTCTTCAAGCTCTGCACTGGCAAATTTGAAGAAGATATTACTAAGTGTTACCGAAACACCGGTTTGAATTGGAGCCAGCTCAAGATTTTCGCCCTTTATTTCTTTGAACTCTCCGGCCTGCATGAGGTCGATGGTTTTGCCTATGGCAATAAAATCATTTGCCTCCGCCCTTATAGTGTAGCGTTGACCGTAAGGAAGCACTATTTTATACTCACCCGTGACCGGGTTTGTATTGGCAACGCCAATCTCTTCTCCATCAGGGAAGGTTTCATAAATGATGCGAGCCTCAATCGGCCTTTTGGTTTTAAGGTCAATTACTTTCCCACTCAACATAACTACAGGGTTAGAGGCCGTGAGATCTACCAGGCTTTCTTCTTCATCTTCTTTTTTTGATGCATTCGAGGTCTTCTGCCCTTCTTCATTTCTGGCTGTTTGCAAAGCCGCAACGGCTTCCGTTTCTTCTTCAAGATTTCTTAATCTGAAGCGTACGATGTCGCCCTTGCCGACCGACTTATCACGCGTGCTCATGTAAGCATACTCACCAGAGGCTGTGATAGAATAATAATAGTCGTCTTTTTCAGTGTTGATTTTCTCACCGAGGTTAATGGGTTTAGACCACTTTTTCCAGCTTCTGTCTTGCCTTTTGGTTACCCATATATCTACACCACCTTCACCTCCTTTTCTATCGGAGGCAAAATAGAGTGTGTAATTATCTGAAGCCAGAAAGGGCGTGGTTTCGGTGTTTTTGGTATTGATGTCAGCCCCCAGAGATTCTGGTTTTGACCATTTGCCGTCTTTGCTCTGAAAACTGATGTAAAGGTCATCATCCCTGCTGTTCTTTTTTTCGGAGAATGAGAAAAGTAGCACCTTACCATTATTGGTCAAAAAAGCAGAAAGGTATTGACCCTTACACATAGAGCTAAGTCTGGGAATGTCTAGCTTTTGGGGTTGGGTCCAGCCTGTTCTGGTCTTGGTGCATTTTGAAATACCTACTTCATCATTGATCTTTCTACCATTATTATAAACCCCTCTGATTAGGATGGTATTGCCATCTGGGGTAATACTAAAAAGATCATTATAACGGCCCTTATTGATGGTGTTGGGCATTTTGCGGGCAATAGACCACCGACCATCTGACCTGAATTGAGAATACCAAACGTCATTGCTGCCTTCTTTACCATAATTATTAGAAGGATGACTTACTCTTATAAAATAAAGGGCTTCTCCATCTGGTGCTATCACCGGGTGGATCTCATTATATTCAGTATTAATAGCGGAGCTTAGTTGCTGTCTTTCCTGAGCATCGGCTGAAAAAGCCCATATGCCTGAAAAAACAAAAACTAGTCTGAAGAGGTGTTTCATACGTATCAGGAACGAAGATAATGACCTATAAATTATCTCTGTCAATATTTAAGCCAATTCCTGAGTTTGTTGATTAAGCTTCTCCCATTGGGCCACCAAAATTCATTGGGAATGGCGTAGGCTCAGCGTGTTCTCTGATATCGCCAAAATTGTTTTCGTATTTGGCAATATTGTCTTCCAAAGCCTGTAGTAATCTTTTGGCGTGCTCAGGGGTGAGAATAACTCTGGATTTTACTTTTGCCTTAGGCACACCGGGCATTAGTCTTATAAAGTCAAGAACAAACTCAGAATTGCTATGGGCTATCATTGCCAAGTTGGCATATACGCCTTCAGCAACTTCCTCTGAGAGTTCTATATTGATTTGTTTATCGTCTATTTCTGCAGTTTTTTGAGCCATGATGAAAGGGTTTAACTTTAGTGTTAACAAGTGCAAAATTAACAAATGTTTTAAGGTGATTTTTTTGAGGGGCAGAATCTTATTCTATGGTTTTCTGGGCGGTTTTTTGGTGTGCTTTGATGATCAAATCATTAAGTGTAAGGCTAAAGGTGTAAAACTTCAAAAAAATGATTACTTTTGCACCCCGAAAATCAATTGGTAAATGTATGGCTGAGGACAGTCTGAAAAGTGTTGGTTTTCAAGGCCTTATTTAAGTCAAAAAAGTTTAAACATATTATTAAATGGCTCGCGATTTAAAATTTACAAGAAACATTGGTATTGCCGCCCACATTGATGCCGGTAAAACTACCACTACAGAACGTATCCTTTACTATGGTGGTGTTAGCCACAAAATTGGTGAGGTGCATGATGGTGCTGCTACAATGGACTGGATGGAGCAGGAGCAGGAAAGAGGTATTACTATTACTTCTGCTGCCACTACTCTAAACTGGAATTACAAAGGTGATAAGTACCACATGAACATCATCGATACTCCTGGTCACGTTGACTTTACTGTTGAGGTGAACAGATCATTGAGAGTATTGGATGGTTTGGTTTTCTTGTTTTCTGCGGTAGATGGTGTGGAGCCACAGTCAGAAACTAACTGGAGACTTGCGAATAACTATAATGTAGCTCGTCTTGGTTTTGTAAACAAAATGGACCGTCAGGGTGCTGATTTCCTTAACGTATGTAGCCAGGTTAAAGAAATGCTTGGTTCTAACGCAGTACCTCTTCAATTACCGATTGGTTCTGAAGATACTTTCAAAGGGGTGGTAGACCTTGTTTATAACAAAGCCATCGTTTGGAATGAAGAAGATATGGGGATGACTTTCACGGAGATTGATATCCCTGCAGATATGGAAGACGAAGTAATGCACTGGAGAGAGCAGCTTCTTGAATCTGTAGCTTCTGTTGATGAGTCATTGATGGAGAAATTCTTCGAAGATCCGGATTCTATCTCTGCTGAAGAGATCATCGCAGCTCTTCGTGTAGCTACTATCAACCTTGAGATTGTACCAATGCTTTGTGGTTCTGCCTTTAAAAACAAAGGTGTACAGACCATGCTTGACTACGTGATGGAGCTTCTTCCTTCACCTTTAGATAGAAAAGCGATCAAAGGTACTAACCCTGAAACTGGTGATGCTATCTACAGAGAAGCAGATCCTTCTCAGCCATTCTCAGCTTTGGCATTTAAGATTGCTACTGACCCATTCGTAGGTCGTCTTTGTTTCATCCGTTCATATTCAGGTATGCTTCCTTCTGGTTCATACGTATTGAATAACCGTTCTGGTAACAAAGAGCGTATATCTCGTATTTTCCAGATGCACGCTAATAAGCAAAACCAAATTGACGCTCTACACGCCGGTGATATCGGAGCTGTTGTTGGTTTTAAAGATATCAAAACTGGTGACACTCTATCTGATGAAAAGAACCCTATCGTTCTTGAATCAATGATCTTCCCAGATCCTGTAATTGGTTACGCTATTGAGCCTAAGAAAACTGCTGACCAGGATAAATTTGGTAACGCTATCGCGAAATTGATCGAAGAGGATCCAACACTACAGGTAGAATCTAACGAAGAAACTGGCCAGACGATCATCAGAGGTATGGGTGAGCTTCACCTTGATATTATCATTGATCGTATGCGTCGTGAGTTTAAGGTAGAAGTAAACCAAGGTGCTCCTCAGGTGGCTTACAAAGAAGCTCTTACTAAGACTATCGAAGGTAGAGAGGTTTATAAGAAGCAGTCTGGTGGTCGTGGTAAATTTGCCGATATCGTATTTGAAATCGGGCCACGTGATGAGCCTGAAGAAGGAAAAGAAGCAGAAACTGGTCTTCAGTTTGTGAACAATATCGTGGGTGGTGCTATTCCTCGTGAATTCATCCCATCTGTAGAAAAAGGATTTAGAGAAGCTATGAACACTGGTCCTTTGGCTGGTTTCCCTGTAGATTCATTGAAGATTCGTCTTTTCCACGGTTCATTCCACGATGTCGATTCAGATTCATTCTCTTTTGAGATGGCTGCTCGTATGGCATTCCGTAACTTCGGTAAAGAAGCAGGTGCTAAGCTTATGGAGCCTATCATGGCTGTTGAGATTCTTACTCCTGATGAGTATACTGGTCCTATCACAGGTGACTTGAACCGTCGTCGTGGTATCATGAAAGGTATGGATACCAAGCAAGGTTCTCAGGTGATTAAGGCTGATGTACCTCTTTCTGAACTATTCGGTTATGTAACAGACTTGAGAACTATCTCTTCTGGTCGTGCTACAGCTAACCTTACGTTCTCTCATTATGACTTTGTTCCTCAGAACATTGCTGATGGAGTAATCAAGAAAGAAGCTTAATTGAAAGTATAGATAAATAGAAAGCGGCTCTGCAAAGAGCCGCTTTTTTTATGCCTTTTACTGTGTTCTGTGAGCCAATAGGATAGGGGGCTCACCGTTGAAAGGGTTGGCTATGCCACCGATAGACCTGGCCCCGAAAGTAGAAGCTCTCATAACACTACGTGCCCCGAATTTATTCCTGATCTTATCCATACCCATGTATAGCTGGGCTGTTTTTTCTACGTTTTCAAAAATACTGAGCTGGTAGCTGCCATTGATGATCTCGCTAAACTTGACACCCACCAGCCTCACCAGTAATCTTCTGTTATATAAGCTCTCAAAAAGCTCCAGTACCTTTGGTATCATGATGTGATCTGCAGAAGAGTAGGCTATTCGGGTCTGTTTTGAATAGGTATTAAAGTCAGAATACCTGATTTTGACACTGATACATCCCGCTATTTTACCGCCTGAGCGTAGCTGATAGGTAAGCTGCTCTGCCATGGCCTCAATGGTGGTTTTTAGCTGACTAACATCTGTGGTGTCTTTGCCAAATGTACGCTCATTAGAAATAGATTTGCGTTCGTGGTATTCTATAACCGGGCTGTTATCTATGGCATTGGCCTTCTCCCATAGCGTTTGACCGTTTTTACCGAGTACAGAGCTCATCATTTCCATCGGTAGCTCCTGTACGTTTCTTACCCACTTAATACCCAGGTTACACAGCGTATGATAAGTACGCTCACCCACCATGGGTATTCTTTTGATAGCCAGAGGAGCCAGAAAGGGCTTTTCTGTGCCTACAGTTACATTGATCTGGTTATCGGGTTTAGCTTTGCCTGTGGCTACTTTAGATACCGTTTTATTGATAGACAGCCCGAGTGATATCGGTAAGCCTGTTTCTTTTTTGACGGCTTGCCGTATCTCTGAAGCATACTGAAAGCAGCCGAAGTGCTTGTCCATTCCGCTGAGGTCTGCATAAAACTCATCTACACTAGCCTTCTCTAAAATGGGGACACGTTCTTTGATAATCTCGGTGACTATTCTGGATTCATCGGCATAAACGCCGGCATTTCCTTTGATCACTATGGCCTCAGGGCATAGCATTCGGGCCATTTTCATTGACATACCAGAGAATACATTAAATCGTCTGGCTTCATAGCTGGCAGCGGAGACCACCCCGCGGTTTCCTGTGCCACCTACCAGCACTGGTCTGTTCATTAAGCTGCTGTCTTTTTTCCTTTCTACAGAGATAAAAAAGGTGTCCAGATCCATGTGAAGAATCGTCCTGCTCATTGTCTTATATTGTATAGTTCACTCCACCATTCAGGCAGATTAGGCCTTCGGTGTTTTTAGTCAAAGGTAGGGTGGAAGTGGTGTTTGCTACAATATTGAGACTTCTTTGCTAATTATTTTAACAAAAAAAATGGACCTCAAATATGAGGTCCATTTAATTATAAAGTTTGCTTATAGTCAGTAATTTACACCTTATTTACAAGCCTGTTTTCTTCAGGAATATCATCTACATCACCGATTTCAATACCATAACGCATATAGGCCGGGGTATTTTCTATATCCTCTTTTACCGAGTCATCTTTAGCAAAAGTTACCGCAGTTTCACGAAGCTTCTCCTCGGCTTCAAAAAGCCCGAACTGGCTTTCTTCAGCTGGTTTCGTTTTTTTCTTTTTGGCAGGAGCCGAGGCAGGGCTAGCTATGCCAGGCATATTAAAAGAGGCAAAAGGGCTATCCTCATGTTTCTCAAAATCAAGCTCAGGTGAGCTTTCCTTTTGTGGCTTATGGTTTTCAGCACCAAACTCCGTAATGCCGGCTGCTACTATCGTTACTCTGATTTTATCTTCCAGTGAGGTATCAATAGAGTATCCATGTTTCACAATCTTAGCCTTGGTTTTGATCTGGCTTTCGATAAATTTCATGATCATGGCCTGATCACTCATCTTAATTTTATACTCAGGTTTTTCGTTTGAGTAAGAAATAGAGACCAAGAGTCTTTTCGAGCCTTTGATGCTATTGCTATGTAGCAACGGAGACTTCAGGGCTTCTTCTACGGCTACCTTGGCTCTGTCTACACCAGAAGCTTCTGCAGAGCCCATAACGGCTTGTCCGGCATTTTTCAATACCGTTTTTACATCGGCGTAATCCAGATTGATGATACCCGGTCTGGTAATCAGCTCTGCAATGCTTTTGACACCATTTGCCAGGATGCCATCGGCTCTTTCAAAAGCCTCCTGAATATCCATATCATGAAAGAGATTCTCCAGACGGTCGTTTTTTACTATAAGAACCGTATCACAGAATTCCTTCATGCGTTCTATACCTTCCATGGCTTGCTCAATTTTCTCAGAGCCTTCCCAGCTAAACGGGTCGGTAACCACACCTACCGTTAGCATATCTTTCTCTTTGGCTATACGGGCTATCACCGGAGCAGCACCTGTACCTGTACCACCACCCATACCAGCGGTAATAAAAACCATCTCAGTAGGAGCCTGAAACAACTTATGAATGGCATCTTCACTCTCCAGTGCTGCCTGTTCTCCTACTTTAGGGATAGCTCCGGCTCCAAGCCCTTTGGTAAGCTCTGCACCTAGCTGAAGGCGTGAGATACCGAGTGGCAAATCTTTCAGTACCTGGAGGTCGGTATTAGCAGCCAAAATATCTACATCGGCAATCCCCATTTTGTGTAGGGTTTTTACGGCGTTTCCACCGGCTCCACCCACACCAATCACCTTTATGATGTTTGGCATTTCAGATTCAAAGTCGAGGTCGTAATCCTGCTGGTATAACATAGTTTTATGGTTTATTTAGGAAGCATTTATTCACCGTAAGCTCTTCTGAGATCCGGCTCATCTAAAATTTCACGAATTGTATTCACTAGAGGCAGGTTTGAGAAAAAGCCTAATGACATTTTACGCTTTTCACGAACTACCTTATTGAGGGGCAACCGCTCATCTAAAGGTTTCATTGAGGCCAGCATCACGCCTATGGCCGTAGAGTATTTTGGTTGAGCCAGCTCTAGTTTGGTGTTAATATCAATATTCACAGTACTATCAGCAATTCTGATTGCCAGCGGCGAGAAAGTCTTGGTGAAAGTAAGTTTGGTTAGGCCTAATCTGGCAATCCCGCCCGTAAGCATAAGTCCATTAGCCAAAAGTCTGGCATAACCACTATCAATCACATCAGAAGCAATAAGTGCAGCTATCTCCTTTAATCTACTTTCTATGACCATAGCCACAGCTTTTTGCAAAAACTGACGGGTAGGCAAACCATTTTTACCTTCTATTTCCAGTACTTCATTGATCTCAATCTCATTGCTTGGCTTTTCACCAGAAGCCCTCATGAGCCTTTCTGCCTGTAGATCTGTAACGTTAAACGCCTGAGCAATATCCTTTATGATGGCTTCAGAACCGATTGGCAAAACATTGGTATAGCGTAAACCGTAGTCTTTAAAAATGCTTACTTCTGTCAGGTGTGCCCCGATATTCACCAATAAGATCCCTGCTTGTCTATCTTCAATAGAAATACACGAAAGAGCATCTGCCATTCCACTATAAACCAGCCTGTCAATCATCACATCGAAGCTGTTCTTGCTGCCTTCTACCATTTCGTAGTTTAGACGCTCAAATGTCTGAAGGTGCTCTTCATAACGGTTTTTTGGAGCATTGATGGCATTGAAAACACAGGTAAGTTTATTGCCGGTAGCACCTTTAGGATATTTACCTACTTTCATTTCATCAATGAAGAAATCGGTAGGCATCAGGTGGAGGTTTTCCTTATTGCTGTCTTTTTTTAGCTGCTTTTTAGTATTGTTTATCAATTCTTCAAGCTCGTAGTTTTTGACTACAAACTTGCTTCCGTCTTTGGTGACGTCCTGCTTAATACTTTTGACGCTAATCTGCTCGTTTGAGAAATTGGTATTGGTCAATACAATCTCCAGATTAGTTTTGATAGAAAGCTCCTGAAGAACCCTTTCTACGGTAAGAGTTACGTTCTCTTTGTTTTTGGCAGAGCCCTTCAGCATAGATTCATAGTCTGAATTATACTGAGCTTCGGCATAGTCCAGAATGGTGATCTTGCCATTCAGATCTTTTTTGCCGGCCACGGCACACACTTTTGAGTTGCCGATATCAAGGCCTACGGAATAAATTGGTTCTTTGCTTTCTTTCATTTTCCTACGGATTTATCAGGATTCACACGTTATTATTCGCATACTACTTGGTTCTTATACTGGATTTTTACGGTTGAGAACTTGTCCCAGCCTTTTACCGGCATAATCTGCTTATAGTATACTTTTAGTTTGTTCAGTTTTGCTTCAATGTTGGTGGGTGCACCAAACTCAATGATATGATCTCCCAGCACAGGTACAAATTTGATATTGCCACTTCTGTCCATGTCTAACTGAGCCATCTGTGCATTCCAGAAATCATCATTTCTGATGGTATGCACCAGTTTCATCAGGTGCTCATCTTCACTGGTAAGGTCTGGTTGTTTATTAAAATATGATCCGGTGAGTAAGAGTACTCGCTCCGTATGGAGTTTAGAAAGTGGGAAATATCTTCCTTCCTCATCTATGTACTGATCTTTACCATTACTTGAAATTACCCGAGCATATGGGATGTAAGGCTTGGCCTTAATATGGATATTTCCCTTTAAGTCTCCGTAGGCTTCACAATGCTCAATCTGCCTGATTTCTTTCACTCTTTTCTCAAGGGTGCTTAGGTCAATATCTGCTAAAAGCATACCTCTTAGTGGCTCATTTCCATTTCTGGTAACGTGCTTCTCTATATCTTCCGTCGAGATATAATACTGATCATTATTATCAATTAGCTCAATGTCAATATTCTTGCAGCGTCTCACGCTCGCTTTGTCATCCACAAATGCGATCAATGAAATCACAACGGCCAGACCAATAAAGGCCAGACTGTAATCTTTGATTTTTGATTTCGGAATATTCATTAGGACAATTGATTTAAAAATTCGTTTGGATCTTCATTAAGCTTAAAATGATCGGCATTTTTAGGCTCAAGATCAGTTTTACAAAGCTCTTTTAGCCTCTTAATATCGATGCTCCATTGACTGCCATCCCAGTATTCAAGGCCTTTGTGATCTCTGATTTTATAGAGTGCCGCTGGTTTATAGGCTGTGCCCAAATAAACGTGTTTCAGCTTATTTTCTTTTGACCAGTCAATAGCTTTCCACATCATGTATTTACCCAAAGAGTGGCTTTTCATATACTCCGTATCAAAGAAGGCAAACCAATAATGAAACATTTCTTCATTGATAGAAGCCAGAATATACCCGAGAACCTTTTCTTCATTATAGAATTTCAGGATATGGGTGCCTATACTACTATCTAAAATGTACTGCCAGCGGTCCAGACTCATATTGTCTGTGCCAATTCTTTCTGTTATATATCCTTCACAAAAGTGTTTAAACTCTGCATTTTCAAGGTCGAATGAGCTTTTCTCAATAACCTCTAATTGAACATTCAAGGGCTCTATTTGACGACAGACCCTGCGATTTTCAGAACTATCAACAAATCTCTCAAGATCTACACGTAAGCTTCTAGCCAGATAAAAAAGCTCTTTTTGGAGATTGATGTTGCCAGTATAGGGTAAGAATCCTTGATCATAAATAGGAGTAAGGTCCTCGGCTCCTTCTCTCATGGCATAGATGGCATATGAGAAAGTATAGCTGCTGTAATCGACGGTATTTTCAGAGAAAAATATTTTCATACTCCTATGATGCTTCTTACTTCTTTGACTATTTCTTTGGCTGCCAATGGCTTGGCAAATTCTTTAATGTTTTGTGTTAAGTTTTGTTGTAACTCTTTATTCTGAAGTAGCTCAATACTCTTGTCCACCAGAGATTCCTGAGCCAGGCTATCTTCTACCATTAGTGCCGCCTGTTTATTGACCAGGCTCATGGCATTCTTCGTTTGGTGATCTTCTGCTGCAGCAGGAAAAGGCACCAGTACTGAAGGTTTAGCCGTAAGGCAAAGCTCAGAAACTGAAAGAGCACCAGCTCTGGAAATTACAATATCTGCTGCGGTATAGGCCTTATCCATTTCATAGATAAAGTCTGAAATATAACAGTCCGTGTATCCTATGTCTGCTGCCGATTGTTTGGCTTCATCAGCAAAGCTTTTTCCTGTTTGCCAGATTAGCTGAGCCTCACTGTCTTTTATTTTTTGAAGGTCATTTTGGATGGCCTTATTGATACTTCTGGCACCTTGGCTACCGCCAATCACCAATATTGTCGGCTTTTGACCTAAACCAAATGCTTCAAGAGAATCCTCTTTATTGACTTCAATGTCTACGATGTCTTTACGTACAGGATTTCCAGTGAAAACTATTTTGTTTTCAGGGAAAAAGCTGCCCATTTCAGGGTAGGCTACACAAATCTTCTCAGCTTTTTTTGCCAAATATTTGTTAGTGATGCCGGCATAGGAGTTTTGCTCCTGTATCAGGGACTTCACACTCATGAAGTTGGCCATCAGAAGTGTAGGGCCACTGGCATAGCCACCTACTCCAATCGCAATGTCTGGCTTGAAGTTCCTTACTGTTTTTCTGGCAAGCCAAAGACTTTTGAAAAGCTTAATCGGAAAAGAAAGGTTGGCCACCATGTTTGACCGGTTAATGCCGGCAATGGGTAAACCAATAATCTCATAACCTGCTTTTGGTACTTTTTCCATTTCCATTTTGCCTTGGGCACCCACAAAAAGGATATTAGCCTCCGGAAGCTGAGCTTTTATTTCATTGGCTATTGCTACAGCAGGGAAAATATGCCCTCCGGTACCACCACCACTGATTATGACGTTCACTTGCTTGCTCATCTGGCCTTGTTAGAAATGGTTTCGTATTGTTGATTTTTTGAGACAGAAAGTACAATTCCGATCGCTATAAAGGTGAAAAGAATTGATGTTCCCCCTTTACTGATTAATGGCAATGTTTGGCCGGTAACTGGGCCTAGGCCAACGTTTATAAACATATGAGCCAAGGCTTGAAAAACAATACTCAGAGTTAACCCAATACTCAAAAGACCGCCAAAGGCCTGTGTAGTATTGGCAATGTTCTTTAGACCACGAGCCAGTAACCAGAGGTATAAAACCATAATGGCCAGGCCGCCAATCAATCCATATTCTTCAATGATAATGGCGTAGATAAAATCAGAATAGGCTTCTGCCATTCTATGCTTGATGGCACTTTTGCCAGGACCTACACCGAAAATACCTCCACGAGCCACAGCGGTAATGGCCTGATCTTGCTGTAAGCTGACACTACCGATATGACCTCCTATAAGGCGATTGCCGTCGAGGTCTTTATTGATAAATGACTCTGTTCTGTTGATGATGGTTTCTGTTCTACCGAAGTCCTTATCGAAGACCACCTTAGTAAATAAACCAATCCCAAAAGCTAGCAAAAGTCCAAATAACACAGATGCACTAAGTCTGAAAATCCATTTGCGAGGTACCCTGCCGATTATCATGATCATAAAGCAGGTTAGTCCCAGAATTACGGAAGTGGAGAAACTGGAAATAGCCAGCATAAAGCAGATCACACCACACCAGATCACTATTGGCATCAGGTGTTTAAACTTATCCATGGCATTCTGCTTTTTGGCAAGCATGGCTGCCAGGTTGGTGATTAATACCAGTCTAACCAAGTCAGATGTCTGGAAGGTAAATGCTCCAAAAGAAATCCATCTTTTGGCACCACCCACTTCATGTCCCATAAAAAGAGTATAGCCTAAAACTAATGGCGAAACCCATAAGAGTATCTTAGCAAAGGGAGCAATGTTCAGGAAATTGAAACGATGAATAACGTAGGTTATGAAAAGACCTACAATGACAAAAAATGCATGCCTGAACATAATCATTTCTGATGTGCCAGAGCTTCTGTAAGCCAGTGCAGATACCGAGCTATATACCGCAGCGATCCCAAAAAAAGATAGGAGAATTGTGATCAACCATATCTGCGGGTCACCCTGCAGGTGGTCTTTTAATTTAAACCCAGTCATCGCACATTTGTTATTAGGAAAAGCAAATACAGCTTAAAAACTTATTGAATGGCAAAGTTTTTAGCATAATCAAAAATACACCTTCTGGATGGTGTATGAAACATATTTTTAAGAAAATTGGGAACCGTAACATAAAAAAAGGGAGATTCGTCTTGAATCTCCCTTTTTGACTTCTATACGAAAATTAGAAAATTACTTCTTCAAAGCGTCTCTGATTTCTGTTAATAAATCGATCTCGCTAGGTCCTTTTGGAGCTTCTTCTACTACCGGCTCAGGCTTCTTCGTTTTGTTATAAGCCTTCACGATGATGAATAAAACTAAACCAACGGTGATCAGGTTAATGATGCTGTTAATCCACTTACCATAACGGATAGCGTTCTCTGGTTTTTCGATAGTACCATCAGCAGCTACTACAGCCTCATCTAATACTACTTTCAGGTCAGCGAAGTCTAGTCCGCCAGCAAAATGGCCAACTATTGGCATTGCTACGTCTGCAACAAATCCGCTTACCACAAGACCAATGGCTCCGGCAAGGATTACGGCTACGGCAAGGTCGATAACATTGCCAGTCATGATGAACTCTTTGAATTCTTTAAACATGGGGTTTTAAGTTTATGGGTTAATAAAAAGTTTAGAGTGCTAATGAGAATCCTGCAGATAGCCCTTGGCTAAGCTGGAATTTTTGTACCTGATCGCTATCATAAATACCAATCAAAGTAAAGTTAACATTAAAATACTTACCAATTTTTGAGGTAGCTATTAAGTTAATGTTATGGTCAATGGGCTTATTTTCGGTTGCGTAAGCTTTGAAAGCCTGGTATCTCCATTTCAGGTTTAAGCCTTCGGTTAAATTCTTGTCAAAGGCCGCTACGGCTTGAATACCTAATTCATTTAGAAGTTTCTTACCATCCAAAACACCGTATGAAGCTACAGTTTCAGTACCGTCTTTTAGTGTGACTTCTTGCTGGGTGTTTTCGAATACTGTACTGTTACCTACAATTGTTTGTCTGATGGTAGCACCTCCCAAAGAAAGTGTGAAATAATCAACCGGCTTATATTCAATGCCAACACCCTCAGATAAGAAAGCAGGGGCGAAAATACTAGAGATAATGTTACCTCTGCTCCCGTCGTCACTGAAATTATAGCCTGGACCAAACTGGCTTAAAAGATTAGCACCTACAAACCAGTTTACTTTTGGAGAAAGAGAACTGGCGTACTTGGTTTCTGCAAAAAGTCGGTCAACACTTTTTCTCAGATCAAGTCCTTTATTTCTTAAAAAGCCATATTGAAACTGGATGTCGTTTGTCCATACACCTTTGCCTTTATGCTTCACAGCTAGGTTGTTAAATAAGAAACCCAGGGCAAAGTTATTTACTCCTCCTCCCTGCCAGCTGTCATTAAATGAAGCTTGTGAGAAGTTAACGGCAAGCTGTGTGTTTCTATCCCACCATCCGACTCTAAGTGAATCTTCTAGGTTTTTTAAAACCACTTCTTGTGCAGATGCCTGGAAAGCGATAACGCTTAAGAATACAATGGAAAATAGTTTTCTCATGATGAATTTTCTAATTGGGGTTTTCTAAGATTTATGTACTATTATTTTTTCTGATTGAAGAACACGAAGTGGGAAAATGGTTTCTGTTTCACCACTTTTTAGAGTAATAGAGGTATTGTCAACTTTGGTAACCTCACCTTTTACCTGGTCTATTTCCAGGATTTGGCCCTCTTCATATCTGTTTTTTGAATAGAAAGAACTGATGATATTCAAAAGAATCTCTTTGGAGGCAAAACCATAACCGATAGAGAAGGATAGGATAATACCTGCAATAAGAATATTGAAACTGCTTTCTAGAAGTGCGGTATTTATTCCGGCTTGTCCTAAGGCCGCAATGACAACAATTACGAGCAAAAAGAAGAACACTGCCAAACCGATCAATTTACCAGAGGCAATATTGAAAGACTCACACAGGCCTACCACAAAGTTCTTTACGGCATCTGCCAATAGTAATCCTACTAAAATCATGATGGCCGCTGCCAGTACTTTAGGGATAAACTCTACCACCATCGCAAACATATTGGAGATAGCTGGCACACCTAAGGTATCTGCGGCTGTAATAAGGAAGAACAAGAAGATGAAGAAGTAAACAATCTTAGAAACTACAGCACTTAGCTTAATATCCAGATTGAATTTCTTAATGGCGTCAATATCATTGATCTTATCACCTATTTTATCAATACCAATTCGTGCAAATACATTTTTGAGTACTGTACTCGCAATTTTGGCTGTAAGCCAACCGACTAATAATATGACCGCTGCTCCAATAAAGTTAGAAGTAAACGAGCTAAAGTTGGTAATCAGATTCTCAAAAGTCTGAATTAGGATGTCTTTGAGATTTGGTAGCTTATTCATTCTTGTCTGACGGTTTTGAGGTTTGTAATTCTTCTAATAGTTTCATTGCTATTCTCATGGGTTCACCCATAAACATATTGGCCATGACCATGGTATCTCTAATAATGTCAATCTCAGATACCAACTCCTTTTTGAGTTTGTCGGCATTCTGAAACTTTTCATTCTTGTTTAAATCGAAATTATTTTCAGCCATTATCTTTTGAATAAGAGTAAAATTTTGAGCACCAGAAGAGTAATTAAAATGACATGCTCTGAGTACAGCTTTTTCATTTTTTCCTTGGTTCTCATTAACCTCATCTTGGTTGCACTTTCAGAAATCTCAAAAGTATCTGCAATTTCCTTGATGCTGAAATTGTCTTGATACTTCATGAGTAGCATGGCTTTCTCATCCGAGGAAATCTGCTCAAGACTCTTCTGTAAACCTTCTTTTTTCATGCTCAGAAGCTCATGATCTACTACTTCTTCTTCAAACTCCATTGGTTCGTCAATGGCGTCTTCTTTGAGTTTTTTATTTTTCCTGAGCATATCCATACAGTAATTGTAGGTGATGGAATACAGCCAGGTGCTAAAACGGGCATTTTCTTTAAACGTCCCTATTTTGGTGATCACTTTAAGGAAAATGTCATGAGCAAAATCCTCTGCTTTGGCCTGATCTTTTATAAAAGAAAGGCATTTCCGATAGACCTTTTCAGAATATCGTTCATAAATCTCCTCAAAATAGAGGTTTCGTTGAGTGCTTACATAAAGCCTTACAAGTTCTTCGTCTTTAATACTGCCAATTTCTTGAGTGCTCATTTATGACACAGCTTTTATGAAAAGTAACGGATAAAATTTAAAAATTTTCTTTGACCAGATTTTAGCAAAAATAAGCTTAATAAGTGAGCTAAACAGTTGGTCTGTACGAAACAAACAAACTTTTTTGTCTATAATGCAATTAAATAGGTAGACAAAACCAGTTCACTTAATTATTACCTCAAATGACAGCAAGAGAATTTTTAGAGACCGTACCACCAAAGGTGGACGCAGAAGAAAATAAAGATTTAAACACAGCCCTACATTTCGACCTTGAAGATGAGCAATATACCATTACTGTTAAAGATGGTGTAGCAGAATTATCTGATGGTCTTAATGGTGAGTCTGAAGTAACACTGAAGGCTAGTCCCGAGAACTTTGTAAAAATAGCCTCGGGTGATATGAACCCAATGACGGCAATGATGTTCGGAAAGCTTAAAGTCTCAAACCCTGGGGCAATGATGAAATACGCTAAGCTTTTAGGCTTTATGTAATGCTCAAACCTGAGCTTGCCTTGAATAAAAGAGAGTTTAAGCCTTGATGGATTTTAAGCTCTCTTTTGTTTTTATCTTCTCTTGTAGTTTTAAAATACCACCAATTAAAGCCTCTGGCCTAGGCGGGCAGCCGGGTACATAGACATCTACCGGTATAACCCGATCCACCCCTTTTACTACATGATAGCCGTGCTCCCAGTACGGGCCTCCACAGTTAGAGCAGCTTCCCATAGAAATCACATATTTCGGGTCAGCCATTTGCTCATAGAGTCTTTTAATTCTATCGGCCATTTTAAACGTCACAGTTCCTGAAACAATCATCAGGTCTGCTTGTCTCGGCGAGTTTCTTGGGAAAATACCGAAGCGTTCGAGGTCATAATTAGAAGCCATCGATGCCATCATTTCAATAGCACAGCAGGCCAGTCCAAATCCTAATGGCCATAGTGAATTAGCCCTGGCCCAGTTGGCAAGTTCATCCAGATTAGTGAGGATTACTTCACCGCCACCATCTTTGATATGCTCACTTTTTTCTAATGACTCAAAACTCATGAATACTTCTCGTTTATCTTTTGATAAGCTTCTAAAGGTATTTTCGGTTCAAAATTGGTGGCTTCCTGTTCTGGTTTGATCCAGTCGAGATGACCTTCTCTCCAGGCATAAACCAGCCCAAGTGCCAGTACACCAATGAAAATAAACATCTCTGCTATTGCATACCATGCCCAGCTTCCGTTGGTCTCTGCAATAAGCTCGGCATTACCAAAAACAGTGGCCCATGGAAATAGAAATACCAGCTCTACCTCAAACAGTAGGAAAATAATAGCTATGATATAAAAACGGATATTGAAACTGATGATAGCATCACCTTCAGCTTCTTCTCCAGATTCATATGAACTACCTTTTTCCTGGTTGGGCTTGTTGGGTCTTAAGAATTTGGCAATTGCCAAAATGACCGTGAGCATAAGGAATGCCCCGATCACAAATAGCAATATAAAGAAGTAGTTTTGAGCCATTGGATACAAACCTACGATAGTGAATTTAAATTACTGCATTACTATGTCTTCTTTTGAAGATAAATCATCTTTTTTGTATCCATGAATTAGCTATTGTGTCAAAAAGTAAAGGTTAGAGCATCTTTTTGAGGTGTTTCACCGTAGAAATTGATATGACGAGAAAGGTAGGATTCTTCATCATTTTATTGCTGATAAGTGTTGGTCAGGTTTGGTCCCAACAAAGTGCCTCTGCGGCTCAGATTGTATGTTTGGCTGATCATTCTGATGTTTTAATAAGTACTCAGGCATTCTCTCAAAATAAATTAAAAACAGGAGCCACTAGTTCATTAGAAGTGACTTATGAAAACTTCCCAACGGCTGCAAAGGCTGCCTTTGAATATGCGGCCAGTATTTGGGAGAGTATTTTGGTGTCTCCTCAGCCTATCAGAATAATAGCAAGTTGGGAGAGTTTACCGGGTAATACCCTGGCTTATTCAGGTGCTACACAAATTTTCAGAAACTTTTCGGGTGCTCCTTATAACGATGTCTGGTATGTGGTGGCCCTGGCTGAGGCTTTGGGAGGCCGGGATCTGAATGGTGGTGATTATGATATCAATATCACGATGAATGATAATATCAGCTGGTCGTATGCTACTGACGGTTCTGTTTTTGAAGGGAAGTTTGATCTGGCTACCGTAGTTCTACATGAAATAGCCCATGGTTTGGGATTTTCTTCTTCCTTGAAGCTAGATGATACAGCCAATGAAGGTCAATGGGGACAAAGTGGCTATCCTTATATATATGATCTTTTTGTGCAAAATGCTCAAAATGTACGTCTTCAGGATACCAATGCTTTTGAGAACCCTTCTGATGAATTGAAAGATGAATTGCTGAGCAATGAAATTTATTTTCGAGTTTCTAACACAAATTTCTCAGATAACCCGCCTAAACTTCATGCTCCATTCAATTATAAGGAGGGGAGAAGTATCTCGCATCTTGATGAAGATCAATATCCTGCTGGAACACGATATTCCCTAATGTCTCCTACGGTCAATAGCTCAGAGGCATTGCATAAACCTGGAGGTATTATGCTAACCATGCTGCATGAAATGGGCTGGACCGTAAATAATCTTAATGAGTTTTCAGTTCTGGCCAAAGAAGAGACTTTACCTGTCTTGATTTATCCGAATCCTTCCTCAGAGTCTGTTTCTGTAGCTATACCAAGTAGTTTAAGATCAGATAGTTCACAACTTGAATTATGGAGCACATCCGGTCAAGTGCTGTCCACATGGCAATTTGACACGGTCAAACAAGCCACCCCAAAAATTGATATCTCCAAACTCCCATCAGGAAGCTATCTTTTGAAGATTATTTCAAATCAGCAGCTCATCACAAAGCGGCTGATGAAGTTTTAGAATCTTTAAAGATCATCAAGCCAATGATGGTCAGAAGTCCATTTAGCAGAAGGTTCTCAAATCCAAATTTATAGGAAGTGTAATTCTCAATCAGGTACACTGCAAAGTACGTCAGAATAGGTGCAGCTATGCATATATATGGCACTGCTTTATCATAAACGCCTCGCTTAGTATAAATACCATAGGCAAAGAGCCCAAGAAGAGGACCATAGGTGTAACTCGCGATCTGGAAAGTAGCAGAAATAACATCTGTACTGTTTAGCGAATGGAAAATGAGAATAACCACGAAAAAGATCAGCGAAAATGAAATGTGTGTGATGTTTTTCAAACGCTTTCTCTCTTTTTCTTCACGCTTATCAAAGTTCAGGAAGTCTACACAAAAAGCTGTGGTTAGGGCCGTCAATGCGGAATCTGAACTGGCATAAGTAGCAGCAGTAATACCTATCAAAAATGTAACGGCTACCAATACTCCTCCCGTGCCCAATTCAAAAGAACCAAAATGCTTTAAAGCCATCATTGGGTATAAGTCATCTGTTTTGGCTGGGATGTCTATCCCTTCTTTCTGAGCATAGATGTACATGAGAGCTCCCAGGCTTAGAAACATAAGATTTACAATCACCAGGACTATGGTAAACCAAAGCATGTTTTTTTGTGCTTCGCCAATATTCTTACACGTCAGGTTTTTTTGCATCAGATCCTGATCAAGACCAGTCATTACAATAGCAATGAAAGCACCGGATAAGAACTGTTTAAAGAAGTTTTGAGAGTCTGCCCAGCCCCCTTCAAAGAAAAATATATCAGAGTAGGAGCTTTCTCCTACGGTACTTATAATACCTGAAAAGTCAAGCCCCATTTCTTTTGAAATCAAGAAGATAGTCAGAGCTACAGCCGTGATCAAAAATGTGGTTTGAAGCGTGTCTGTGATAACGATAGTCTTTATCCCTCCTTTGAAAGTATAAACCCAAATGAGGGCAATGGTGATGAGAACAGATAGCCAGAAGGGTACCCCAATGGGATCATAGATGGCGATCTGCAACACCATAGCGGCTATATAAAGTCTTACAGCGGAGCCCAATGTTCTACTGAGTAAGAAAAACGCTGAACCGGTTTTGTAAGACCAGAATCCAAAACGTTTATCGAGATAGGTGTAAATCGAGATGAGGTTCAGTCTATAGTAAAGAGGCATTAAAACCGTAGCTATAAAGAAATAGCCAAGGGTGTAGCCCAGTACCATCTGAAAGTATGAGAAGTCTTTTGTACCTACTGCACCGGGTACTGAAATAAAGGTAACGCCCGATAGTGAGGTCCCGATCATCCCGAAGGCCACCAAATACCACGGCACTTGTTTGTCTGCCGTAAAGAAGCTATTGGTGTCAGCCCCTTTAGAGGTTCTGATTGAGATAAAAACTAAAACCAGGAAATAGACGACAAGGATAGTAATGGCCAGACCTGCTGACATAAGCTTTTCAAATTTTTGGCTCAAAGATAATGATTTACCTGAACGGCTTTTTTTGATAAATTTGTAAAATGAAAAATGTATTGATGATGAATACACAGGAAGAACCTGAGATAGAAATACAGGATGTGGTGGAGGAGGTTATTGAGAATGTCAAACTCTGGAGTTTGGTGGTCTTTAATGACGATGTAAATACATTTGACCATGTCATAGATACACTGGTGGATGTGTGTGATCATGCTCCCGAGCAGGCCGAGCAATGTGCCTGGATTATCCATTTAAAAGGGAAATGTGGAGTAAAGAATGGTGACTATGAAGATTTAGTTGCCAAAAGAAACGAAATCTGCCGAAGAGGAATCTCAGCAGAGGTTATGATGAAATAAGCTAAAGTCTGATCAAAACGCTTTCCATTGAATTACCCCTCAAAACTCATAGAAGAAGCTGTAAACGAGATTTCTAAATTGCCTGGAATAGGTAAGAAGTCCGCTTTGCGATTAGCTCTGCATTTACTTAAAACTGATCAGAGTAAAACAGAGATGCTCTCCAAGGCTCTGATAGACTTGCGTACCAAGACGCAGTATTGCAGGCAGTGTCATAATATATCTGATGCAGAGTATTGTCAAATTTGTACTTCTGTCAATAGAGACGAAACGCAGATTTGCGTAGTGCAGGATACCCGTGATGTATTGGCAATTGAAAATACGGCTCAGTATAAAGGTCATTATCATGTTTTGGGAGGAGTAATATCGCCCATTGCTGGTATAGGACCAGCAGATTTGACCATTGAAAGTCTGATTAGAAGAATCAGGGAAAAGGGAGGCGAGGTAAAAGAGGTTATTTTGGCTTTGCCACCTACCATGGAGGGTGATACTACTGCTTTTTATATTCAAAAGAAGCTGGCAGAGTTTGAGATAACGATAAGCACTATAGCCAGAGGAATACCAATAGGGGGTGATTTAGAATATACCGATGAAATAACCCTGGGTAGAAGCATAATGAGTAGAACTATCTCAAATATGCAGTAAGTCACCGACTGCGGTGATAAAAGTATTATAGAAGTACCAACGAAACCCTTATTTTTGGGTGATTTAAGTATTTGATTTATGAAAGAACAAGAGCTTTTAGATAGCATTCCTTCGGTGGATTTAGCTGATTTTACCAGCGGAAATCCAGAGCTGAAGCAAAAGTTTGTGAATGAAATAGGGGCTGCTTTTACCAATATTGGTTTTGTGGCTGTCAAAAATCATGGACTGTCAGATGAGCTTAGAGAGAAGCTGTATGATGCTGTGCAAAAATTCTTTTACCAGGATGATGAGCTCAAAACGAAGTACGAGTTTCCCGAGTTAGCTGGTCAAAGAGGCTACATTGGAAAGAATAAAGAGACAGCAAAAGGTTTTAAAAAACCTGACTTAAAAGAGTTTTATCATATAGGTCAGCTCAATCCCCGAGAAGATATGCCTGATAATATCTTTCCTGCGGAGGTGCCTGATTTTGAGAAATATACCACAGAAACTTTCAAGACATTTGAGAATACAGGAAGGACATTGCTGAAAGCCATTGCTCTTTACTTAAATCTACCTGAGGATTATTTTGAGGAGAAAGTTTACCAAGGAGATAGCATTCTGCGAGCATTGCATTATTTCCCGATTGAAAATCCCGAACTATTAGAAGAAGGTGCAGTAAGAGCTGCAGCTCATGGTGATATTAACCTCATAACCTTACTAATGGGAGCTTCGGCTGATGGCTTACAGGTGCTGAGAGCAGATGGCGAATGGATTTCTGTTACGGCACTGCCAGACCAGATCGTGATCAATGTAGGAGATATGCTGGATAGACTGACAAATCATAAGTTAAAGTCTACGATTCACCGAGTTGTCAATCCTCCTGTAGAGAAAATGAAAACCTCTAGATTCAGTATTCCGTTTTTTATGCACCCGAGAGCAGATATGGATCTAACTTGTCTGGAGTCTTGTGTGACGGCGGAGAATCCGAAGAAATATGTGGATATGACGGCAGGTGAATTTTTAGATGAACGATTAAGAGAATTAGGACTAAAAAAATAAACAATTAAACTTTATGAAAAACTTACTTTTAGCTTTAGGTGTGGCAGTAATGATGAGCTCGTGTAGTAGCTCCTCAGAATCAGAAGAAAGCACTACAGAAGCAGCCGAAGCCACGGCATATTCTTTTGATACAGAAAGTACAAAACTAACCTGGACGGCATTTAAGACACCTGAGAAAGTAGGAGTGCCTGGCTCATTTGATGATATTAGTATTGATGGTAACTCGTTTACAATCAACACATACTCCGTAAATACTGGTGTGCCAGATAGAGACATGAAAATAAAGCAATTCTTTTTCGGCAACCTTTCTGATTCTTTAATTACTGGTTCATACGGAGCTGCTGCAGAAGGTAAAATTCCTGTTACACTTTCCATGAATGGAGTAGAGAAAACTTTCGATTTTGACGTAGTTGAAACAGATACTACCACTGTAGTCAGTGGAACGATTGATATTATTTCAGACTTCAGCGGTAATGCTGCTCTTGAAGGTATTCACGAAGCTTGTAAGGAACTTCATATGGGTAAAACCTGGTCTGATGTGACTTTAGAAGTAGTTCAAGCTAAATAGATAGAATCTTATGATCTGTCGAAAAGAGGATTGACCTTAAGCGGGTCGATCCTTTTTTTTGTTAGATTGTTCTTTCAATATTAACCTTTTGAAGAAAACCCGTCAGATACGCTATTTCATCTTTCTTAAAGATGTGCTGGCCATTGCTATAACAGGCTTTGGTGGGCCTAATGTGCATTTGACCATGTTTATCAAGAGGTTTGTGATCAAGCGTGGATACCTCACTGAGGCCGAACTAATGGAACTTCAGGCTTTATGTCAGATACTCCCGGGGCCCACTTCTACGCAAACTTTAACTGCCATAGGCTTTAAGCTTGGTGGCCCGCTTTTAGCCTACCTGACTTTATTGGTTTGGATACTGCCGGCCACATTGATTATGGCATGTGCGGCCCTGGCGGTAACATTTATTGATAGTGATTATCTGCTTCAAATTACTCGATTTATAAAACCAATGGGGGTCTCGTTTGTTTTTTATGCTGCTTATATCATTGGTAGAAAAGTAATAAAAACTAAAACGAGCTGGATGCTCATGGTGGCGGGTGCTGGTTTGGCCTTTTTATACAGGTCTCCGTATATCACGCCTTTAGTGATTTTGCTGGGAGGTATAATCGCCGCTTTTAAATACGATAAACAAGAGAAGTTGGAGAAATATCCACTGCATATTGATTGGGGTAATTTTCTATTGTGGGCCGGAGTATTTATTGTTGCCATAGCTGTAGGTTCGTTTACACAAAACTATCCCGTACGATTATTTGAAAACTTCTATCGTAACGGTAGTCTGGCTTTTGGTGGTGGGCATATCATGAAACCACTACTTTATAATGAGTTTGTGGAATTTAAACATTATTTGAGTTCAGACGAATTTCTCTCTGGGATAGCCATTAGTGAACTAGTGCCGGGACCTACATTCTCCATAGCTTCTTTTGTGGGTTCATTATCGATGCGAGAATGGGGAGTAAGTGGACAGTTTTTAGGTGCTGGTATAGCCGCCTTAGGTATTTTTCTGCCCGGTATACTGATGATTTTCTTTGTGGTAAGGTTCTGGAATCAGCTGAAGCAATATCGGGCAGTAAGAGCTTCTCTTGAAGGAATCAATGCTTCAAGTACTGGGCTAACGATAGCGGCAGGTATTAGCCTTTTTGAACCCATGTCTGATAATATGCTGTCGGTTTGGACAGTTTTCGTTACATTTATTGTGTTGATAACCACCAAGGTACCTTCGTATATAGTTATCTTGTTTGGCCTTCTTTTGGGTGTACTACTTAACCTATAAATCATGCGACAAAATCTATTTTCAGGTACCAGATGGGAAGAAGAAGTGGGGTATTCCAGAGCTGTAAAAATCGGCAATATCGTGGAAGTGAGTGGTACGGTTTCAGTAACAAACAGTGGTGAAATTGTTGGAGAAGGAGATCCTTATCTTCAGGCTCGCTTTATTTTTATGCGTATTCAGAATGCCTTAGAATCACTCAATGCCGAGGTAACTGACGTCATACGAACCAGAGTTTACCTTCGTAACCTCGATGATTGGGAAAAAGTAGGCAAAGCTCATAAAGAGTTCTTCGGCGAAGTAAAACCAGCCAATACATTTATTGCTGTGCCTACAATGATCAATGACGCCTATCTGGTGGAAGTAGAGGCGACCGCTGTTTTACCTAGATAAGACTGTTTTTGATAGCAAAAGCAACCAGACTCGCCGTATTATGCACACCGAGTTTTTCCATGATACGGGTTCTGTGACCATCCACGGTTCTTGGGCTTAAGAATATTTTATCTGCAATTTCAGCAGTAGTAAAACCCTCACAAATTAGTCTCAAAACCTCAAGTTCTCGTTCAGACAGGTCTGTTTTATAATTGAAAAATTTACCGGATCGTTGACGAGTTTTTATGGTGGCTTTATTCAGCATCACACGGCTTACAAATTCAGTAAAATAGATTCCCTTTTTGTATACTTTGTTGATGGCCTCTTCCAGTTCGTCCGGGTCCGTGTCTTTCAAAAGATATCCGTTTGCCCCAGTTTCCAGCAGGTGAAGAATAAATTGATCTTCATCATGCATTGAAAGGATGATGATTTTAGGTTCCTGCCTTTCGTTCTCTCTAAGTTTTTCTGTGACTTCAATGCCGTTCATCTCTGGCATATCCACATCCAGAAGCACTACATCCACATCGGTGCCTTCCAGCTTTTGAAGAAAGTCCTGACCATTTTCGGCCTCCAGAACCACCTCTAATTCCTCAGATTGGTTTAATATCTGTACCAAACCTGCTCTAAAGAGATTGTGATCGTCTACTACTGCAATTTTTATCTTATTCATGGCTATTATTTTTTAGTGGAAGTTTAATGTCTACACGGGTTCCTTTTTGTGGTTTTGAAAAGAAATCACAGGTACCGTTTACTACGTTTACTCTTGAAATGATGTTGCCCAAACCTAAACCAGACTTAAGATCAGCAGACTTGGCTTCGAAATCAAAACCTATTCCATCATCAAGGTATTTCAGATTTAGTTCATTCTCGGTTCGTTCTATTTGAACATTGATTTCGCTGGCCTTGGCATGTTTAAGTGCATTATTGATGAGCTCTTGTACCACTCTGTAAATAGTAAGCTCAATCCCTTCGTCCAGTCGCTCTAGAGAATCTAAGCCTGAAACTTCCAGATGAATTTCAGTAGAACTGGCTCTACTCATCTTCTCTGTAAATTCAAAGAGGGCATCGCTTAAGCCAAATTTTTTAAGAGTTCTTGGTGTAAGGTCTTTTGAGAGGCTTCTAACTTGAGACAGTGCCTCTGTTACAAGCTCTTTTGAGTTGTTTAGTCCTTCTAAGTATTCCGGATTTTTTTTGAGACTTCTGCCGAGCAATTGGATACTCAACTTTGAGGCAGAAAGGAGTCCACCAATATCGTCATGAAGGTCTTTTGAAATACGATCTCTCTCGGCCTCCTGAACTTCAAGAGAGTTTTTGAGCAGTCGTTTTTGGGTTCGGGCCTCTATTTCCTGGAGTTCTTGTTGTTGCCTTATCTGTAGCCTAAATTGCTTCTTTTGGTAAAAGACAATAAAAGCAATAAGGCCAACTGCCATAAACATCAAAATGATGATAGCAATGAAAATAGCAAATGCTTCAAAATTATTCATGGCTGCTAACTTTTGAGACCCAAAAACCATAAGCGGCTAGTAGGGTAAAGATTATTTTTAAAGAGAAATTCAGCAAAGTATAATACTCATAAACGGTATCGTTTGCTGAAGAATATGAAATCGTAATCTCCTCAAAAACAAAGATAAGTGCGGTGCCGCATGCCATCAACATCAGTCCCGAATTTATCCAAAAAGCGGGGTATCTTAGAATATTGCTGACTTTGAGTTCTTCTAATAACTTGAAAAAAAAGTGAAAGCAGAGTCCGATAAACATGACTCGGTGTACCACTTTAATCCATGACGAATACTCTGAAAAATTAAAGTCAAAAAAAGCTGCAATTGCTGAAATAGCCAGCAATCCATACACGATTTTTTTTGGTGGATTTTCTTTTAAAAAGTTGAATGAAATAATGAGCAGCCAGGCAATGATTATTTCCTGAAGGTTTATCCAGAAGTAATTGTTTTCTCGCCTCAAGGCTTTTTCCCATATGACTAAATCAGTTAAAGCATAGGCGAGAAAGACCAACCAGATCACTTTGAGGTAAACATAAAAATGTTTCCAGCGAATCAGTCCCACAAAAAAAGGAACAAGTACACAAAAACTCTCTGGTATTAAAATCGGGTACTTTCCCGCCAATTCTATAAATCTATCAAACACAGGCTTTTATTTAGCAGTATTTAGGGCAGTCAGGGCCGTTAGAGCCGTGGTCTCCTGAAGAAGGCATATCTTTAAGTCCACTTCTATCCTCTACAAGGTTATTTCCATATTTATCAGTTGCTACCAGTACAAGTGAAGGCTCTCCTTCCTCAGTTTGTCCCATATAAAAACGTATTCCTACAGCTTCTTTCTTTTCAAGAAACTTCATTAAAAACTCCTTTCCGTAAAATTGAGCTCTAACCGGGTCCTTTTTCCCTAGTTTTTCTTGCTCTGCAAGATAACGCCCTTGTTTTTTAGAGGCTTCTTCTGCCGTGATAAATTCTCCTTCGTTCCCGTTAAAGATGACTTTTTGTTCCATGTTTAAAATTGATTTGAATGACTATTGAAAACATCAAGTTAGAGAATCGTTGGCAGTAATTTTGCAATGGTTAATAGTGTAAGTAAGCATTGGTTTGATTTTCAGTGGTTTACAGGTTTGATAAAGTAACTTGTACCCGAGAAATAGGGTATAATTACCTAAAGAGTTTGAGGGTGAAAATGTTGAAGTTAAAACAAACTTAACCCCATATCTATTGACAAAACAGTGGAAAACGCTTACATTCGTTTGTTAAGCTAAAATCAAAACACACGATTTTAAGACTATGCAGAAGGTTAAATATTTGGTTGAGAGCAGACTTTTCGGGGTGTGTTCAGAGATAGGCGAAAGGCTAAACTTTTCGGCTAGCAGCATACGCCTATATTTTATTTATGCTTCGTTTTTTACCTTGGGATCTCCAATTTTGATTTATTTGATCATGGCATTCTGGATGGAATTCCAGAAACACCTCAGACGTCATGAGAATCCTACCTTTTGGGAGCTTTAGCGATCTACCTCACCCATTACCACGTCGATAGAGCCCATGATGGCCATCAGATCGGCAATCATACATCCTTTTGATAATTCTCCGAGTACAGAAAGATTATTGTAAGAGCATGCTCTACATTTAACCCTTTCAGGTATATCAGATTTGCCATTGGTTTTGAAGTAGAAACCGAGTTCTCCTTTTGGATTTTCTGCCCTGCAATAGAACTCCATAGCCTTTGGCCTGATTTTTTTAGGTACCATAGCCTGAGGATCAAAATCGCGAGTGCGTTTATGCTCCTTATTGAGTTTCTCCAGACACTGGTCAATAATTTTCAGCGATTCCCAACATTCCTGTACACGTACATAGTTTCTATCCCAGCAGTCACCTGTGGTGCCTACTTTGCCCTCACCAACAGGAATCTCAAAGTCGAGGTCAGGATAGACAGAATACCCATCTACACGTCTTAGGTCATATTTGAGCCCACTGCCTCTTAATACAGGACCAGTACAGCCGTAATTTACGGCCATTTGCAAAGGCAAAACGCCAACATTGGCTGTTCTATTGATGAAGATGTGGTTATCAATAAGAATATTCTGTAGCTCTTCCAGCTTAGGCCTGAGGTACTTGGTAAATTCTGCACATTTCTCTTCAAAGCCTACCGGAAGATCATAGAAAAGGCCACCAATCCAGACATAATTATAGAGCATTCTGGCTCCACTGAGCCACTCAAGCATTCTCATGATGGTTTCTCTATCTCTGAAAAGCCAAAGAAATGGAGTAGCAGCCCCGATATCAAGTCCGTAGGTGCCGATAGCAATAAAGTGAGAAGCAATTCTATTGAGCTCTGCTACCAAAACACGTATGTACTCTACACGTTTAGGTATGTCATTTTCTATGCCCAGCATTTTTTCTACACCCATAGCCCATGCATGCTCTGAGTTCATGGCTGCCAGGTAGTCTAGTCTATCTACAAAGGGTATAGCCTGATTAAAAGGAACCGACTCAGCATGTTTTTCGAAACAGCGATGCAGATAACCCATATGAGGGATAACGTCTTTGATCACTTCTCCATCAGTAAGCACCTCCAAACGCAAAACGCCATGGGTAGAAGGGTGCTGAGGACCGATGTTGATCAACATATCCTCAGATTTCAGCTCAGACTGTTTGTAAACAGTAGGTTCAGAAATCGTTAGAAATTCCGATTGGTATGTAGTACCTGTAGTAGACATGGGCGGTAAAGGTAATCAGAAGTAAAATAGAATCTAAAGCAGATTAATTCTAAATCGTCGAATAAATATCCGCATTTCTCGATAGTCTATCGGATTACCGAACAAATTTTCAATCGATTCCATTGTATAGGTATTCAACCAAAACCATGATGAAGCAAATACTTTTACTATTGATAGCTCTCCCTCAACTTCTTCTGGCTCAGAAAGTTGAAGTTTCAGGGGCACTACAAGATCAGGAAACAGGGGAGCTTCTTCCTTTTGCTACGGTAGCTTTTTATTTCTCTTCAGATAGTTCTACAGCCTATGCAGGCCTTACTGATGATTCGGGAGTGTTTAGAGCAATGTTGGATCCAGGCTCATCTTATTACGGAACTGTGGAATATGTAGGATACAGCTCTAAAAATATCACCAGTCCATTACTTCAGCCGCTTGAGGAATCTGCGAACTTAGGTTCAATTGCCATGAATTCAGGAAGTATTTCATTGGAGGCAGTAGAAGTAAGAGCCGAGAAAAGCCAAATGGAGTTTGAGCTAGACAAAAGGGTTTTTAATGTGGGCAAAGACCTAACAAACGGAGGAAATACGGCCGCTGATATTTTAGATAAAGTGCCTTCGGTGAATGTGGACCCAGAGGGTAATTTAACTCTTCGTGGAAGTTCGGGTGTTCAGATTTTAATTGACGGAAAACCTTCAGGACTTCTGAGCTCGGGAGATACAGAGGCATTGATGAGAATGCAGGGTGATATCATTGATAAAATTGAAGTCATAACCAATCCTTCTGCCAGATATGAGGCTGAAGGCGAGGCTGGAATTATCAATATCATCATGAAGAAAAATCAAAAGAAAGGCTTTAATGGTTCTTTTGGCTTAAATGCCGGAGTTCCTCACAATCACGGTGCTTCTTATAATCTGAATTACAGAAAAAAAGACTTTAATTTCTTCTCAAATTTTGGGATTGACTATAGACGTGCACCTGGTTTTGGATTCTCTACCCAGGAGTTTTATGAAGGTGGTAACCTAACAGAATCTTACACCGTAGATACGGACTCAAAACGAGGAGGAATCGGAGGGTATGTGCAGTTTGGTACCGATTGGATCATCAATGATCTCAATACCCTAACAGGTTCTGTTTTGCTCCGTAGAGGAAAGGACAATAACACCTCAACGGTGATCTACGAGGACTTTGATGGTATCAATACCCTTCAGACGTTTAGAGACGTTATTGAGACTGAAGGAGAAAGGAATATTGAGTCCACTTTGAACTATAAAAAGACCTTTGAAAACTCTAAAAGAGAATTCAATTTCACTTTCAAATACATTTTTGATAAAGAACTGGAGCTGGCAGATTATGAGCAGTTTGTGGGGAGCAGAGCAGAACCGCCACTATTGCAATACTCCAGTAATACTGAAGATGAAGTAAATACATTACTACAAGCAGATTATATACATCCTTTTAATGAAAACAGTAAGGTAGAAGCTGGTTTAAGAGCCGCTTTAAGAACCATTGACAATGTTTTTACAGTAGAAGAGCAGCAGAATGGTGAGTATGTAACCTTACCAGATTTTGATGATAATCTGGCCTATCAGGAGAATATTTACGCGGCCTATGTGATAGGTGGTCACAAGTTTGACAAGCTAAGTATACAGGGTGGGCTAAGAACCGAGTTAACTGATATTGATGCACGATTATTGAAATCTGGTGCCAATAATGATCAAAACTATCTGAGTCTTTTCCCGAGCACCACGTTTTCTTATGAAATGAATAGAGATAACCAGATTCAGGCGAGCTACAGCCGCAGGTTATCTAGGCCTTTTTTCAGAAGACTTTTGCCTTTCTCCAATTTTAATAACCCAAGGAATAACTCAATTGGTAACCCGGGATTACGACCAGAGTTTACAAATTCTACCGAGCTAGGCTATTTGAAATTTACGGAGAACGGGACATTCTTAAGTAGTGTCTATTACAGGCATACTACGGGAGTAATAGAAACCATCATTATTCCGTCTGATGATGGCACCACCATCAGATATCCCGTGAATCTGGCAGAGAGAAATGCCTATGGTCTGGAAATGAATTACACCACAAACCCTTTCAAATGGCTTGATGTAACCAGTGACATCAATTTTTTTAGAGCCAGAGTAAACGGAAGCTTCGAAGATCAGGATTTGTCCAGCGACACATATTCTATGAACGGAAGGATTAGCACCAAGTTTACGCCGGGAGATATGTCACAAATACAATTAACGTATGATTATGATGCTCCGCAGAATACCACGCAAGGGAGAACACTCTCTATGTCGTCTTTTGATGCAGCCGGTTCGCTGGATGTTTTCAAAGGAAACGGTACTCTCACGCTTTCTATGCGTGACATTTTCAATACTCGAAAACGCAGAAGCATCACAGATTTACCAGAGTTCTACTCTGAAAGTGTTTTTCAATGGAGAAGAGCAAGGTCTTTTGTGTTGAGTTTGAACTACCGTCTCAACCAGGAAAAAAGAAGAGGTGATTTACTCAAAGAGGAGAGAGGAGGTTAAGTACGGTACTGACATAGTTTTCTTTTTATAGCGGAAGCAACATTTATAATTGTTATATTGACAATTAATATATCAACCTTCTACCTATTGAAATGAAAATGAAGTTAAGCGTATGGCTTCTAATGCTGTACTATCTTTTTGGTTTTGAGTCCAGTGCACAAATTGTATTGCCTAAGTTAGTCAGTGATGGAATGGTGCTTCAGCGTGAGAAGCCCGTCAAAATATGGGGCTGGTCTTCACCGAAAGAACGAATCATCCTCACTTTTGATCAACAAAAATTTAAGACAAAAGCCGATGAAAGTGGCAATTGGGAAATAACCCTCCCCGCTCATAATGCAGGTGGCCCGTTTGAGTTTGTCTTAAAGGGTAAGAATGAAATTAGGCTTGAAAACGTACTTTTTGGAGATGTTTGGTTAGCTGCAGGTCAGAGTAATATGGTGCATCAGATGCAGCATCATGATGTTACTTATGCCAAAGACATTGCCGAGGCATCTAACTCCCAGATTCGTCAGTTTCTTGTACCTACCACTCCTGAGTTGAATGGCCCTTTAGAGGACTTCAAAGGAGGTTCTTGGAAAGAGGCTAATCCAGAAAACGTTAGGGAATTTTCTGCGGCAGCTTACTTTTTTGCCCAGCAAATTTATGAAGAGGAAAAAGTGCCGATTGGTATTATAAATGCCAGTGTAGGAGGCACACCCATAGAAGCCTGGACAAGCGAGGAGGGGCTTGCCGATTTTGAGGAGCTCACCAAGAAAATTCAGCAAAATAAGGATGAAGAATACGTTCGTTCTCTCAGACGTGCTCCGTCAGTAAAAAAAGCTGTGGTAGACAGAGGCTTAACTGGTGAGAATAAATGGTTTGAATTGAGCTATGAGCCAAAGAACTGGAGACAGATTACAGTTCCGGGTTATTGGGAAGACCAAGGTTTAAAAGACCTTAACGGTACGGTATGGTATAGAAAAGAAGTGGATGTACCTGAAGGCCTGGCCAATGATGAGGCCAAAATCTTTATTGGTAGAGTCATAGACGCAGACGAGGTTTATATCAATGGAGAGAAGGTAGGTGGCAGAACGTATCAATACCCACAAAGGATTTATCCAATAGACCCGGGAGTGCTTAAAGCTGGCAAGAATACCATTGTGGTGAAGGTGACCAATTATGGTGGTAAAGGTGGCTTTGTGCCAGATAAGCCTTACTACATTGCCAGTGTACAGGATACTGTTTCTTTAACGGGAACCTGGTCGTATAAAATAGGTGAAGTGTTTTATCCAGGAAATTCTGGAGGTGGCTACGGGTTTTCAGCCCAAAACCAACCTACGGCCTTGTATAATGGAATGGTAGCACCAGCAGAAAACTATGGTTTGAAAGGTATTTTATGGTACCAGGGTGAAAGTAATACAGGTAGACCTTTTGCCTATGAAGCTTTGCAAAAGGCTCAGGTTGTCAATTGGCGAGAGCAATTTAAGCAAGGAGAATTACCATTTATATATGTGCAGTTACCCAATTTTATGGATTACACTTTTGTACCCACAGAGAGTAACTGGGCACAGCTCAGAGAATCTCAGAGAAAGGCTTTATCTGTGTCAAATACGGCCATGGTTGTAGGTATTGATCTAGGGGAATGGAATGATATTCACCCGGATGATAAAAAAAGTGTGGGTGAAAGAATGGCTCTTTCTGCATTGAAACTCGCTTATGGCAAAGACATAATAGCCAATGGGCCAACCGTCTCGAAGGTAGAGAGAGTTGGAGATGAAGTTCTTATACATTTTGATCATGTGGCTGGTGCTTTGCAAAGCAAAGACGGAGAGGAAATCCGTGAGTTTGCCTTAGCTGAATATGACAAACAATTCAAGTGGGCAGACGTTGAAATTGACGGTGAAAGTATAGTCCTCAAGGCGGATGGTATTTCCCAGCCTCGATTTATTCGATATGCCTGGGCTAACAATCCTGACGTTAATTTAATTAATGGTGTTGGTCTGCCGGCTGTGCCTTTTGAGTGGGAAATTGATGAGCCTAAAAAGCTATGGCAGGGAAGAAAAGCAGCAGTGGTGCTCACATATGATGATGCATTGAATGTTCATTTAGACAAAGCTATTCCTGCCTTGAACGAATATGAACTTCAAGGTACTTTTTATCTGACAGCATTTTCAGAAGCCAGTTCAAAAAGAGTTAAAGATTGGAAGAGGGCAGCCTCCTATGGTCATGAATTGGGGAATCACACACTTTATCACCCTTGCGATGCTCGTAAGCCAGGTAGGTCATGGTTAACAGAGGAACGGGATTTAGGTAGATATACTACCCAACGTATAGTGGATGAGGTGAGTATGACTAACACTTTTCTCAATGCTTTGGATGGAAAATTAGAACGAACGTTTGCATACACTTGCGGTGACACTGAAACTAGGGAAGGTTCATTTGTGGACGCTATTGCCGATGATTTTGTGGCTTTGAGAGGGGTAGAGGGTCAGTTAAATATCATTGGGCGAACTAACTTGAAGAATGTGTACAGCTATGGCATCAACGGAGAAAGTGGAGATGAATTAATAGCCTTGGTCAAAAAAGCTGAAGAGGAGAATGCCTTGATTACGTTCTTGTTTCATGGTGTGGGAGGTGAGCATTCGTTGAATGTTTCTGAGGAAGCTCATGCAGAATTGGTCAAATACCTTGGACAGAACAAAGACAAAGTGTGGACAACCACAATGCTTGAAGCAGCACATCATGTTAAAGAATTTCAAGACTAAAACCATCATTCGAAAATGAAGAAGTTAACAAGCCTTTTCAGTCTGTTGCTTATTGCAAATCTTGCTTTTGCTCAGCAATATTCACCTGTGGTAAAAATGTCAACCCAGGAGGCCATGAAACATATGATGGATCAATTGGGCATTCAGGAGCTCCGTCCCGGAGCCAGTAGTAATCCAGATTCGCCCAACTATGCAAATTATGACGAATCAAAGGCAAATCCCTGTCCTGAATTACCACCATTATTAACATCGGTTGATGGTCAGGAAATTAATACGGCCGAAGAATGGTGGAGCAAACGCAGACCTGAATTACTAGCCCTTGCAGAGCAGGAAATCTATGGGAAAATCCCTCAAAATGTTCCTGATGTCAATTGGGAGGTAAAAATAGTGGATCGGGAGTTTGTAGGTAGGACGCCGGTAATTGCCAAAGAACTCGTAGGCCATGTAGACAACAGTTCTTATCCCTTAGTTGATGTCAATATTAAGATGATGCTCGTGGTACCCACGAATGTGAAAGGGCCTGTGCCTGTATTAATGATGTTTGGTAGACCAAAGTTTCCTGCACCAGCCCAACCTAACGATGAGGATTATGCAAAACTGAATGAAACTTTCAGGGAATTGATGATTCAGCATGATCCTTCAATCAAGGAGACCTTGGACAAATACCCAGCCTACGCTCCGCTAGATAGGTTACAATCGACTCCGTGGTATTTTTCTCCTCCGGCTAATGGAGAGTCACCGGGTACAGAACAGCTTTTGGCTGCTGGTTGGGGTTATTGTACTTTATTAACCTCAAGTGTTCAAGCTGATAATCATGAAGGTCTTACTGAGGGCATAATAGGACTGGTGAATAAGGGTCAGCCGCGTTCGCCAGAAGATTGGGGTGCTCTCAGAGCTTGGTCTTGGGGAGCTGCCAGAGGTTTGGATTATCTGGAAACGGACTCTTTGGTAGATGCTAAGAAGGTGGGAATTGAAGGTGTCTCTCGCTACGGTAAAGCAGCTTTAGTCACCATGGCTCTTGAACCACGATTCGCCGTAGGATTGATAGGTTCTTCAGGCAAAGGAGGAGTCACACTACACAGAAGAGTTTTTGGCGAAGCAGTAGAAAACCTAACTGGCGGAGCCAATTACTGGATGGCAGGTAATTACATGAAATATGGTGCAGAGAAATCAGATTTTGCAAAGATGACTGGTTGTGATTTACCTCTGGATTCGCACAGTATGATTGCCCTTTGTGCACCTCGTCCGTTATTTATCAGTTATGGAATCCCTGAAAAAGGAGATGCCTTATGGCTGGATCAAAAAGGTAGTTATATGGCTACTGTGGCAGCAGGAGAGGTTTACAAATTACTCGGGGCAAAAGATATTGGTGTTACCAACGACTACCTCCATGAGTCTATGCCTCCTGTTTTAGAAAGTCTACTCGACGGTCAGCTCGGCTGGCGACAGCATGATGGAGGCCATACAGATCAGCCTAACTTTCAACACTTCATTCCTTGGGCCAGCCGTGAGTTAGGATATGAGAAGTAGGGTCTGGTTTGGGGTGTTTTCTTTACTTATTGATCGTGCCTAGTGTACTCGGTTGTAGTGGGTTGAAACCCGGTATTGCCAGATATTTTGGGTCTCTAACCCTTAGGCAAACGTTTAAGATGCATCGCATCGTTCTTATGGATTAAGGTCGGGTTTCAACCCGACCGTTTAACCTCGAACTTGCCTTATAAAGTTACAACAGATGACCCATTGCCTTAAGCTCCCATAAAGTGTAACTTAGATCAACAACTTTGGAATAGATTCACATGGCAAATTCTTATCATCAGGTTTACCTTCAACTTGTTTTCGTGGTTAAATATCGAGAAGGGCTTCTTCATAAAGATTGGAGAAAAGAAGTTTTCGGTGTCATTGGTAACTTAATCAATGAAACGGGTTGCAGAACAATAATTGTGAATGGAGTGGAAGATCATGTTCACTGTCTTGTTAGCTTGAGACCAGCAGTTTCAATTTCAGATTTAATGAAAGTAGTGAAGGCCAAGTCTTCAAAATATATCAATGACAGAAGATTGACAAAAGGTAGATTTGAATGGCAAAGAGGGTATGGGGTATTTTCCTATGCCAAATCCCAGGTAGATACTGTTTATAGATATATTCAAAACCAAGAAAGACATCATCAAAAACGTACTTTCTCTGAAGAATACTTAGAATTTTTAGAGAAGTTCGAGGTAGAGTATGATGAGCAATATCTCTTTGAGGAGTTGAAATAGTGTTTTAGATAGAGATAGCGAAATGCTAAAATAAACTATAGAAGCCAAGTTTTTAACTTTTCTAAAATGATCGAGATCTAACGTATCGAATCTACAGACCAAGATCGAGCCTCAACCCGACCGCTTTGCGGAGAACCTGTCTTACGACGTAGTTGCATCGTGCCCATGGCACTTACTCTCCCTTGTTTGGCTTGGTCTTAGTATAGCGGGTTTAAACCCGCGATTGCTAGATATTTTGGGTCTCTGACCCTTAGGCTCGCTTTTTAGATGCATTGCATCGTTCCTATGAGTCAAGGTCGGGTTTCAACCCGACCGCTTAACAGACAAGCTGCTTTACGACGTAGATGCATCGTGCCCATGGCACTTACTCTCCCTTGTTTGACTTAGTCTTAGTGTAGCGGGTTGAAACCCGCTATTGACAGATATTTCGGGTCTCTGACCCTGACTCAGGAGTTTAAGATGCATCGCATCGATTATATTGACCAAGGTCGGGTTTCAACCCGACCGATTTACGGAGAACCTGTCTTACGACGTAGATGCCTCGTGTCTATGGCACTCACTCACCTTTTGTTGGCTTAGTCTTAGTATAGCGGGATGAAACCCGCAATGGCTAAATCTTTCGGGTCTCTGACCCTGACTCAGGAATTTAAGATGCATCGAATCAATTCTATAGACTAAGGTTGGGTTTCAACCCGACCGTTTTACCTAGACCCAGCTTTACGACGAATAAACATCGTACCCGTGCTCTCTGATGCTCCAAACCGTGTTACAACCCGACCGCTTTTTGAACTTTTACCACTAATTATGGATTTATAAACCCTGTATGCATGAGATAGAACCGTATCATAATTGGCAGAAGTATTATAGGGCAGAAAGAGATGTGAGATCTCCGTTTTTTGGTCGGGAATATGGCATCTACTACGAAGATACTGTCTACGGCTATTACATTGATCCACGCTGGGATCCTTTGGGTTCTGAAACACTCTATTGCAAGATTTTATATACAGATTACGGTCTTGGGGCCTGTGTAATAGAGCTTTTTGGTGAGTGGAATGACACCTTGCATAACGATAGTATGCATTTTAAACGCAATGTGGTAGATCAGCTTCTAAGAAATGGGATTAACAAATATATTTTGATTGCCGAAAACCTGTTCCAGTTTCATGGTGGAGATACCGACTATTATGAAGAATGGTTTGAGGATTTAGAAGATGCCGGCACAGATGAAGGATGGATAGCCTTGCTGAATCAGCGTAAGCATATTGAGGAGGAAATGACGAAATATCGCCTCGATTATTATCTTAACATGGGTGGAACTCTACAGTTGAGCAATTGGCGGACAGCTAAGCCCAAACAGCTCATTGCATTGGTAGATCAACTAATGAAAAGGCGATTAGGAGCCTAATCTTCTTTTAATTCTTCAGAAGGTTTGGCGGTGCTTATTTTATAGACAAGATAGCCAATACCTATAAGAAAGTGAAGGACAATTATGACAGCAACAAGAGAGACAAAAGTCATTTTTGTTTGAAGTAAGCTCTTTATTTTGCTGCGTTCTATGACTAGTGTTACACAACTTAATTAGGATTAGGATGAAAAACATCAAGCGGAAGAAGAGATACATCTCCAATTAAACCGGAGGGCATCGGCTTCCAGAGGGTAGCATCAAACTTCTGATAGTCCTTATTGACCATATTGATTTCGTAAAAGTTTTTCCATTCTTCGCCTCGCATTTCTTTCGCTCTAATTCGGTTGGCCGCCAGATTCGTGACCTCTATTTCCAAAAGGTTGCCCTTGCTTTTAAGCCCACTTAAAACGACTTCAAAAGGATTTGCCCAAAGCCATGCCACCTCCTTACCGTTAAGGTAAATTTTAGCACTCTCTCTCACATCGGGCAATTGAAGAAGCCAGTTCTTTACATCACTATTGGGGGAATCAAAACGGACAGTATACTTGGCAGTTCCAGAAAAATTTTCAGCTTCTGAACCCAATTCAGTCCATGAATTCAACTCAGGTAGCATGGTGGGTTGAGGCAGCGTCGGACCGCCTTCCAGGAACTCCAATTCATAAGGACCCTCAATATTATAGCTTACATTCTGTTCCTTAAGATATTGATGACCTTGAAAATGCTCTTTTGTGTTTGTTTCGATAATAATGCTCTCCCCAGCTTTCAGCTGAAGATATAGCTTGATTCCTTTTGAAGTAGCTAGTGATTTATTGCCTGTATTTGGATTGACAAAAATGGCTGAGCTTCTCAATTCATTGAGTGAAACCCAATCGTCGAAATCATTTGCAGTATGATTGACGATATAGTAGATGAATTTATCATCATCTTTTCTTCGAATAAATTTGAGATCATAGCTTCTCAAAGCTTCCGGCGTGATGGATTCTTCTCTAAGCTTTTCAATGAGATTTTCAGAGTTGGTTGTTTCAATTTGTCTACCTAACTTTTCTAACGCTAACTCTCTACTTTCAAGGTCAAAATTACCAGGAACGGTCTGAGGTGTACTTTCAAAAATGATATTTGCACCCTCTCTTTTCAAGGCCACCAATTTTTGCATTGTCTCTAAAGGCATATGCTTTGTCTCTGGAATTACAAGTGCTTTATAGCTACCTCCCGGCAAGACAAGAAGCCCGTTATTTACTTTCGCCTGAGAGATAAAATCATCGGAAAAGAAATCAACTTGATATCCAGACTTAATCAATAGTTGATTAGTTCGGTAGAATGGAGTGTTTAGAAGCCACTCATCCAGAGAATGTATTTTAAACTGAAAGAAAAGCTGGCCTTTCAGAAAATCATGATAAGTGTCTTCAATAGGCCAATAAACCCCAATTTCATTATCAGGGACACCTTTTCGTAAATATTTCTGACAGTTTTCAATATAATTAAACAAGGCAGGAGCATCTTTCCAGATGGTCATTTGCGGACTGAAATTCACGGAAGCATAGAACTTCCATCCCGGCCACTCTGCTGTAGGAGGTGAGTAGGTAGATCCATGTAGAAATACGTGATTGATACCATTTAACAGAAGCTCTTCCAGCTCGGGTTTACATTGAGAGACTGCAGTTTTAAAGTGATCACGTAGCCATGTGAAAGATTCTGAAGAGACCAGAGGCCTCCCCATCACATGAGCAGCAGAGCTCGAAAATTTTAGCATCACCGGATCTGCATCACCCTCCCTGATGTCCTCTGCCTCCCTTCTAAAGCCAGGAATATCAAATGGCATAGAACCAAAAGTTTCACATTCAGGAATATCTGCTGTGGCATACAAATCGAGGAGGTTACCCGGAGAGCCATGGGCCTGTAGTTTGGTTTGGAAACCTTTTTTATTTGACCAGCGGGTCCATGTTTCATTAAACTCTTCTTTTAGTAAGTCTGAGAGTGTTCTTCTGTAGTCAGCACGAACTCTGTTGATAGTTTCACTATCAGTTTTTTCTACCAGAGCAGGTAAGTAAGGCTTTATTGAGTAACCTCTTTTGGTTTCAAACTGCTGTAAGAAGTCAGGAGTAAAGTCGGTGCTATATACTTCATAGCTGTCATTAAATATAGCTCTAATAGGAGCATTCAGCTTCTCAGAATATGGTTTGAGATAATCTTCAAGAGCATTTTTAGAATAATGATCTACCGTAAAGCCCTCTCCACCCGGGGCAGCACGTTTTACTTTTTGCCCGGTTTTACCGGCAAAGAATAAATAAATTTTACCATCAATTGAAGATTCCCATTTCAATCGATTATTGACGATTTGCTTCTCAATATTTATGGTTTCACCAGTATGATTTACTGCTATGGCCGCTACCAGCGGCTCAAAAGATGGCGTCTCAATGGCATGATCTATAGTCTGGCTCTTTGAAACTTCTAGAAGCTCATGTCGTAGTTTGGTGGCTGCATGTTCAGATTCTACCTGCGGGCCTCCGTAAGGCCAGCCGGTACCTAAAACCATGTCTACTTTTAATCCGAGGCTATCAGCAATATGAGTGGTGTAGTTGAGTTTCTTCAGGTATTTGTCAGATAAGAAAGGTAAAAAGTTCTCATCCTCACCTTTGACTCCGTAAATAGGTGTGATTTCTACGCCGCCTAAGCCTGCTTTGGCAAATTGTTCAAGATTATACTTTATGCCAGCTTCATTGACAGCACTTCCCATCCACCACCATCTTGTAAAGGGTTTAGTGTTCAGTTCTTTTTGCTGTGCACAGGCCGCAATAGACAGGCAAAAAGCCAAAGAGAGTAGCTTTATTTTCATAATTTATATGGGTTGAATAGGTAGTTCAAAGAAAAGGGAATTGTCTGACTAGACTGTCCTAGGGACGCACAAAAAAAGCCACCCAAGGGCGGCTTTATTCATATAAAGACTTTGTAACAAATTACTCTCCGATACTATCATAAACTTTAACCGTACTCCATAGATGACCGTAGTCTTCGATAAACTTCAGGTGAATGGGATCTTTCTGGTACATCTCTTCCTCCTCCAGATTTTTGAAGAAGCACATCCAGCTTACTTGATAGTCTTTCACAATTACCTCACGGTCTGTAGATGCCGGGAAACCAATATAATGGGCCTGAATAGTCTCTACTTCAGCAAGTTTATTTAAACCTTCCACTAGCTTATCTCTGTCTTCTACACTTTCAGGATTATTCAGATAAAAATAAACGTGGTGAATAAATGGGTTGATATCTGCTGGCTCAGAAAGCGGGTCAGTGGTTACCTCAGTCACGTTTTCTTCTACCGTTGTAGTCTCGGTATTACAGGCTATTGCTGCGGCTGCCAGAAGTAAAATGCTTAATTTTTTCATTCTTCTTATTCGAATTGGGTTTAATGATTTTCAAGGGCTAATTTACGTTTTTATTTAGTTTAATGAGTGCATCACAGATTCGGGTTTTTTTAGTGGATGACCACGAGTTGGTTTTAGAAGGTTTAGCCACACTTCTCTCTGATATTGAAGGAATAAAAGTGGTAGGCAAATCCACCAAAGGAGAGGAGGTACTGAAAAACTATGGACGCCTCCAGCCTGATATTATCATCTCTGACCTCATGATGCCGGGGCTTGATGGATTTCAGCTTTTGAAAGAAATCAAAGCAAAAAAGCCTGATCAAAAGATTATGGTACTCTCCATGTCTGAGGACGAGAACTCTGTAAATAGAGCCATATCACTTGGTGCTGATGGCTATATACTCAAGAATGAAAAGAAGGTTATTTTTGAGAGTGCTTTACATGCTGTATTAGAAGGCGGAAAATTCTTTAGCCCAAATGCCATGAAGGCCTATATCGGCAAATCATCTGTGGCTCATCCTTTGACCCAAAGAGAAATTGAAATTGCTACGCAAATAGCTTCAGGAAAGTCTAATGCTGAAGTGGGGGAAATACTAAATATTAGTGTGCAAACAGTGGCCACACACCGCAAGAATATTTACCGCAAGCTTGATCTCACCAATACAGCTTCTTTGGTCAATTATGCCATTTCACAAGGTTGGATTCAATAAAAGTCGACCGCTTTATAAAAACATACCCTGTTTAGGGTATGAATATACCAAAATCAGGGGATTGTAGAAGGCTCCGGCCGGACTGAGTTTTGTAAAAACGAAAAACAGTCTGGTCATGAAATACAAATTTGAAAACGTCAGGGGCTTTAAACAAAGGAGACTTCAGAAGAAGGATATCGTAATGATAGAAGGAGATGAAAACTACTCCATTTTTCATCTTACCAGCGGTACTAAGTTTACCCTTGCTAAAACCCTGAAACAATGTGAAAGCATCTTTGCGGATGTCAATTTCATCCGATCTCACCGGTCTTTTATTGTGAATCTGGATCACTGCAAAAGCTTTGGTAGTACTGAAGTAAGGCTTACCAACAAACTTACTGCTAAAATCTCCAGAAGGAGAGCTGCATTTCTTTATTCTCAAATTTCTTAATGCCAATCTCACGAATGAATAAGTATTATTTCTTTTTCTTAGCCATGCTTTTTTGTCTGCCAAGCTATTGTCAACAGACTGTCATTTGGGATGGAGGAGGTGATGGTGTTTCATGGGAAGATAAGCTTAACTGGGATACTGATGAAGTGCCAACTGCCAATAGTGAAGTTAGGATTCAGACAGCCTCTACCAATGTGATCATTAGCAGCAGTACCACCGTCAAAAGTATAATTTTTGGGAACCCCTATACCATTACCAATACATTGACGATTAATGCGGGTGTGACTTTGACCTTAGATGTACCCGTCAGCTATGGGCTAGAGATTAATAGAGGAATATTAATAAATGAGGGTAAAATCTATATAAATCGAGGAGGCTTTAATACAGCACAGTATGGAGGTATAACGCTGAGAAATGCCACGCGTTTTGAAAATAGGGGAGATATAGAACTCTATTATTATACAGGTAGAGTGGGTTTGATGATCGATGGGATTCCTACCCAAGGGGTCTATTTTGGAGGTTCTTTCACCATGAATTATGCATGGCAAACAGCCATTGAAATTGACGGCCCTTTTACTAATTATGCCTCCGTTACTTTGGAGGATGGGGTAGATGGATTTACGATAGATGGTGATTTTAAAAACTATGGAAACCTAAACTTTCATGATATAGTCTATGCCGTCAGGCCACAGTATCTAAAAGTGCTCAATGTTCCGCAGATCAAATTTGAAAACATGGAAACCGGGGTATTTTATTTAAGTGATCAAAGTAGATATGGCTTCTATGATGAAGAGTTATTGGTGGTAGAGAATAAAGGTAGATTTGTAGGAAATGATTTTACATCGTTTGGAAAAATGAGAAAGTTTACCAACGACTCTCTCGTTACGGCCACAAAAGGGGTTGCACTTTTTTCAACCATACATATTACCAATAACGGAACCATCAACTTTACCGATGGAAGAATTTTCCCCAATTCAACTCTTTTTTGGACTCGTGAGTTTATAAATAATGGAAATATTCAGGTTAGAAAGGCTGAAAGTCTAGTTCAAAAAACAACTTATCCAAACTATGGCAATGCTGCGAGTTCTGAAGTATTTAGAAATTTTGGCAGAATAGAGGCGAATGTTATCAATGACGGTTTTCTTCTTGACTCAATGGCATTTCAGAACTATCAGGGAGGAGAGATAATCATAGATACCATTTTTAATAAAGCTCTTGATATGTATAATGGTTACTCAGGTACAAGTTTTATCAATAGGGGTCTTTTTCAGGTTAGTAATCAATTTGATAATGATACACTTATCAATATCCGTAGTACTAAGGGGAATGTTTTTTCCAATGGCTCAGATGGAATTATTCGGTTAAATAATATCTCAAATGGCATTTCCATTACCACACAGGAGATGAACCCGAACAAGACATTCTATAATGAGGGAATTATAGAAATTAGCGAAGTCTCAAACGAGACAGGTAATGCTTTTGGCGTTTTCAAAGACAGTAATTATCGATTTTACAGTCAAGGCCTGCTTGATATCAGAAATGTGGCCGGTACAGGACTGATTATAGGGCCTCAATCAAACAAGGGGTTTACCATAGAAGGAGAGTTTAAAGGGCTAAACAATCGAATATCTATTCTCAATCTTTCTGAGTCTACTGAAAATGATAACCGTCTAATTGTGGAGTCTTCTTCACTTCTATATTCGAGAGGGGATTCATTGTACAGCATTCTAGATTCATCAAGTAACCCGCTCAATAATTTTGACTGTAGTATCATAGATGTAGAAAATATTAAGAAAGTCTCGAGTATTGTGGCCGTTTTTGGGATGGTGAAATTAAATAGACCAGGAAGTGACTTTACTGCATACGGCTTAAATGGATTACTTATAGATCCCTTCGGCGAAGTGTATCCCAGTATGAACTCTAGTCAAAGAAACAATATGGATGTTTCTTTTGGAATTGGCGGACCCATTTCTGAAGGTTTGACAGAATCAAATGTTTTATTAGAGACGGGCTATTACCTCTCTACCTATAATGGGTTTTATCTGGATACAGCTTTGACCCAATCAGCAGGAAACTATGATGCACTGACGGGTAATTTTACGCCAACATTTACAGATCCTACTCAGGATGAGATTTACTTTTCATACACCCTCGGAAGTACTGGATGCCAATACACTGGCAGTATTCCAATAATTAAAGAGTGCCCAACTGAGCGTATCGACAATCACTTTACAGGAGCCGTAGATACAGACTGGCATAATTTTGATAATTGGTCGCTAGGTGTAGTCCCCAATGTATGTCATAAGGCCATAATTCCAGATCACCTGAAAGCGGTCATTTCCTCAGGAAAGAAAGCAAGGTCAGCAGGTTTGGAAACCGTTTCAGGGGCTGTACTAGAGGTTGAAAGCGGGAGTGTCGGGGATTTTTATCTTTACTAAGTAGTAGGTATTTGAAACTTTATCAAAGTGCCACTCTCTGAGCTATTAAGTTCTTGAGTGGCATTTATGTTAGCCAGTCTTTCTTTCATACTTAGAAGTCCCTTTCCTTTCCCAAATTCTTCTGCTGTCATACCCTTGCCGTTATCTTTTACCGAGATGCTTAACTCCTCTTGGGTTTGATGAATACTGATCTCTGCCTCGGTAGCTTTGGCGTGTTTCAGGATGTTATTGCAGCACTCCATGACTATGGCGTACATATTCAGCTCTATTTTTTTACCAAAACGTTCCTTTGTATTACTCGTGAAATCAAACCAGACCGGCTGAGCTGCGTTTAAAGATTCAGCATATTTTTCTAGGGCCACTACCAGCCCTTCCTTTTCCAGGCTTTCAGGAAGTAAGTTATGAGAAAGGTTTCGGAGATCGCTGTAAGCCGAGTCAGTCATGTGAACAATCTTCTCATAAATCCCTTGTTGAGCTTCATTGAGACTATTTTTATCAATGCCGCTTAGGCTAAAGTTGATGGCAGAAATGACACTTCCAAGGTTATCGTGCAGGTCTGAGGCTATTCGCTTACGTTCTAAGGTTTGACCTTTGGTCATTGCTTCCTTTATCTCATCATACGCCTGCTGGAGTTCGGCTGTTCTTTCTTCTACTTTCTTCTCCAGACCTTTATTAAACTCTTCTATTTCATCTTTTTGCTCTTCAATCACCGCATTCTTTTTATTCAATGAAGAATTGGTATACCAAAGTCCTAGCCCAATCCCCAGCAGCACGATGATACCGCCAAAAAGCATGATTTGCTGAAGTCGTTTATTTTCAATGTCTTTATTGAGGTTGGCTATCTCTAATTGATCCTTTTCTGCGTCATACTCCAGCTCCTGTATCTCTGCCTCTTTCTTTGAGTTTTCGGCGTCAATTTCACTTTTTAGCTCATAATATTCCTTTTGGTATTTCATGGCTTGTTTATAGTCGCCTTTCAGTTCATAGACAGCCATCAGGTTTGTCAAAACTACCCTTAAAGGATTTCTTAGGTTCATTTCTTTTAGAAGAGGAAGAGCTCTTAAACCATACTGCTCTGCTTTATCTATTTTGCCGAGCATTTCTGCAAAGTGAGTAAGATTTGCCAGGTCAAAGGCTATATTATACCTGGATCCCATTTTTTCATTTAGAGCCAGAGATTTCAGCATATACTCTTCACCGAGTTTTCGATCTCCGTTATAAAAATGAGCAAGAGCCACATTAGAAAAAAGGAAAGCGTCTACCCGTTCATCTTTTAACTCTTTGGCTATTTTAAGCCCTCGGTTAAAGTATTTAATGGCCTCTACATTATTGCTGTCGGCATAATAAACTGTTCCTATTGAGCCTAAAGTGAAAGCTGCTTTTTGGCGGTCTCCTATTTCTATGAAAATATCATACATTTTATTGAACCACTCGATAGCCTTTTCCCGATTGCCAGTATATAAAAACACATACCCAATCTCCTTAATGATCAGTGCTTTTACCGGCTTGTTGTCTGTTTTTTCTATTTGTCTGTAGGCTTCAAAAAGTATCTTACTAGCAACTTCATAATTGGCCTGCAGGGCATGGGCTCCACCAATTAAATAATTTGCTTCAGCAGCATTTTCAAGTAGATTATGGGCTAAAGAAATTTCAAGAGCTTCCTCTGCAATAAAAATTGTTGAGTCAAGTTCATCGAGATCATTAAAGTAGTGATTTGCAAGATTTAGCAAGGGACGTATCCTACTGGTGTCACTTTTTGATAAATCCTTCAGTACACTTTTTAGGGAATCCGTTGGTGGTTGAGATAGTACTAAAAGAGGGATTGAGAGTAGGGCTAGAAGTAGTGTTTGTTTCAAAGGGGCTATTCGTTTTCAGCAGGCTAATATAAACGTCAAAGGCCGTTTTCCCATAGTTTCAGGAAAAACGGCCTTTTGAATCTGTTGTTTCTCAGACGATTAACTCGCCAGTATTTGTTCTATTTCAGATAACTCACCTGTAGAGAACTCTTTATTATCCAATGCTCCCAATGAGTTTTCTAACTGCGAAACTCGAGAAGCCCCGATAAGTACAGTGGTAATTCTCTCATCTTTCAAAAGCCATGCAATAGCCATTTGAGCCAAAGATTGACCACGTTTTTCAGCCAGGATGTTCAGCGATTTAAGTTTACCCACCAGGTGATCGTTTATCTCATCCTTTTGAAGGAAACCATGTTCTAAATCTGCTCTGGAGCCTTCAGGGATACCATTGAGATATTTACCTGTCAATAACCCTTGTGCCAGTGGTGAGAAGGGAATACATCCCACACCTTCATCACCCAAAACATCTAAAAGGCCTTCTTCCGGCTCACGAACCAGCATACTGTATTTTGGCTGGTGTATAAGACAAGGTGTGCCTAAATCTTTAAGAATAGCGACAGCCTCCTTGGTTTGCTCAGCATTATAATTACTAATACCAGCATATAAAGCTTTCCCTGATCTAACAATCTGATCAAGTGCACCCATGGTTTCTTCCATTGGTGTATCCGGGTCCGGGCGGTGTGAGTAGAAGATGTCTACATAATCCAGCCCCATTCTATTAAGAGACTGATCACAACTGCTGATCAAGTATTTTCTGGAGCCCCATTCGCCGTATGGCCCCGGCCACATATGATACCCTGCTTTTGAAGAAATGATCAATTCATCACGGTATGCAGCAAAGTCTTTTTTCAGAATTAAGCCAAAGTTTTCCTCAGCCGAGCCCGGAGGCGGCCCATAGTTATTTGCCAGGTCAAAGTGCGTTATACCAGCGTCAAAAGCTGTTCTTAAGATAGCTCGGTAATTTTCGAAGGTATCTACTCCACCGAAATTGTGCCATAGGCCCAAGGAAATTTCCGGTAGTCTGATTCCACTTTTACCACATCTTCGGTACGTCATGTTATCGTATCGTGATGCACTAGGTACATAGGTCATACTTTTTTTCTGTTTTTATTAAGATAAAAGATTTCAAACTCAGGAGCAGACTCTTGAGTTTATTGATAATATTTTAATTCACGAATCATGGAAGTTGGATCATCTTTGAGTGAGGCTCCATTTTCTTTACCATAAATGATGAACAGCAGGTTTAATCTTGCTTTCATAAACCTTATCAATTGCAATGGTCTGTTCCCGTGTAAGATTAGTTGCTGTAAGAGCCGCCAAATTTGAGTCTACCTGATCTGGCCTGCTGGCTCCTGGAATTACACAGCTTATAGCATCATGATTCAAAATCCATTTCAAGGCCATTTGGGCCATGTTTTGGTCTTTCAATATTCCTTTTAGTTCCTCTACAGCATCCAAACCTGTTTGGTAATCAACTCCAGAGAATGTTTCTCCTTTGTCAAAAAGCTCTCCATTTCTATTGAAGAAACGGTGGTCGTCTTTGCCGAAAGTTGAGTCTTTGGAGAACTTCCCGGTCAGAAGGCCACTCGCTAAAGGCACCCTGGCCAGTATTCCGATATTTTTCTTTTTGGCCTGTTCAAAAAACAACTCAGAAGGTCGCTGTCTGAACATATTGAAAATGATCTGGACAGTCTCTACATTCTCAAATTCAATGGCCTTCAAGGCTTCTTCCACCTTCTCTACGCTTACGCCTAAGTGTTGAATTTTACCTTCTTCTTTGAGCCTTTCAAATAACTCAAAAATTTCTGGTCGGTAATAGACTTCAGTGGGAGGGCAGTGCAGCTGAATCAGGTCAATAGTCTCCAGCCCCATACGTTGAAGACTATCTTCTACAAATTTGCGGAGTACCGCTGGTTGGTAGGCCTCATTTACATGTGGGTTTAATTGTCTCCCACACTTACTGGCTACGTAGATTTTCTCAGATCTGCTTTTGATAAGTTTGCCTACGGCGGTTTCACTCTGGCCAATCTCATTGCCATATACATCGGCTGTATCAATAAAATTGACACCACCATCTACCGCAGTATTCAATATCTTTTCAGCACTCTTGAAGTCAAAAGGATCTCCCCATTTGCCACCAACCTGCCAGGTGCCCAAGCTGATTTCAGAGACTTCTATTCCGGTTTTTCCGAGAGGTCTGTAATTCACAATTTCAATAGGTTTAGGTAAAAACTAGTTGCCAAAAATCAGTTTTGCATTTCGGATTAACAAATATGAATAGTCGAGATTCTTGATGAAGTGGATAAAAAGTAAAGGAGCAGACTTAATTGAACCAAGAACCCTTATTTTTGCGGCATGAATTTGAAAAATGATTTGCTGCTCAGAGCAGCACGCGGCGAAAAAGTAGAACGTGTACCAGTTTGGACCATGCGTCAGGCGGGTAGAATTCTCAAAGAATACCGTGAGGTAAGAGCCAAGGCAGGCAGTTTTATAAACCTGGCTAAAAGCCCAGAAATGGCTGCTGAAGTGACCATTCAGCCTGTAGACATACTTGGAGTAGATGCCGCCATCATTTTTTCAGATATTTTAGTGGTGCCAGAGGCGATGGATTTGCCCTACGAAATGGTGGAGAAAAAGGGCCCATTATTTCCTAAAACTGTCAAAACTGCAGCTGATATTGAGGCTTTGAACGTTACAGATATAGAGGACAGACTCAGTTATGTAATTGAAGCCATTAAGCTTACCAAACAAGGCTTAGAAGGAAGAGTGCCATTGATAGGTTTTGCCGGGGCACCATTTACTATCTTATGTTATATGATAGAAGGTCAAGGCTCTAAAACCTTCTCAAAGGCTAAGAAAATGCTGTACACCCAGCCAGAGCTTGCACATACGCTTCTTCAAAAAATTACTGACGTCACTATCACCTACCTGAAAGCCCAAATAGCTGCCGGAGCTAACCTGATTCAGGTATTTGATAGCTGGGCTGGTATACTATCACCTCAGCAGTACAGCGAGTTTGCCACTCCGTACATCGGGCAGATTTGTGAGGCCATTCAGGAAGTGCCGGTTACGGTGTTTGCTAAAGGTGCTTACTTTGCCAGAGAAGAGATCGGTCAGTTAGACTGTCAGGTAGTGGGGCTCGATTGGAACATGAATATCGCTGAATCCAGGAAATTGATAGCTGGTAAAACACTTCAAGGTAATCTGGATCCTTGTGTGTTATACGCAGAAAAACCTGAGATCAAAAAGCATGTTTCTGCCATGATGGAGTCTTTCGGAAAGCAAAAGTATATTGCAAACCTGGGTCATGGTGTTTATCCTGATACTGATCCGGATAAGGTAAAGTACTTTATTGAAACCGTTCAGGCTTGGTAGATTAAATAAAGTCGGGTCATTTGCGTTTAATAGATATTAAAATCAATGACTATGATCGCTAAAATAAGTTCTGTACTCTGCCTGTTCGTTTTGCTAACAGGTTGTGTTTCACAATCTCCGTTTGCTTCAGAATATGCTTATCTGGCCGAGGAGCATCAAGTTTTGGCCGTTTTACCTTTTACCGTAAAATTTAACGAGGCTTATAAGTCAAGACCTACCAGAAGCAGAATGAGACCCGATGAGGCTTACTGGCAAGAGCAACAGCGTCTGGCAGGGCTGGATCAGCAAAAAGAGTTTTTCAAGTATCTGGCTCAGCAAGTAGAGAAAGGTCATTTTGTGAAGGTTATCCAGGATTTTACGCAAACCAATGAGAAATTAGCCGCTGCCGGAATCAGGATTTCAGATATCAATAGAGTCAACCCTGCGAGATTAGCAGAAATTCTAAATGTAGATGCCGTACTCGTAGGCTCTACAGAGGTGAATGTTTCTTTGCCGGGCTTTGGAATACCTTCAAGAGACGGAACATTCACCAACGTTACGATTTACGATAGAGCACTAAAAGGGCCGGTTTGGACAGAGGAGGTAAGTAACAGACCCACCAGCGGAATGGATACTCCTGCCAGACTTGGGAATGAGAACCTTCGTCAATTAGCAAAGGCAATGCCTTACTAAATTAGCCATTAATCAAACCGATAGCCTCTAAGGAAGTCTGCCACGGCCATTCTACGCTTGCCTTGTAACTGTAATTCAGTAATTTTTAGCCAACCATCAGCCGTTTTATAAGCCAGATAGTTTTTGCCGTCAGTGGCTATTTGTGTAGGTTCCTTCAGAATAGCATCATCAAAATGCTCTTCCGTTTTTTCGGCTTTGAAAACTTTCAAAGTCAGGCCATTCAGGCTAGTCCAGGCTGCGGGGTAAGGACTCAGGCCTCTGATAAAATTATAAATATCCTGCGTGTTTTTTGACCAGTCAATTTCACAGGTTTCTTTATGGATTTTTGGTGCAGGTTTTAATTCTTCAGAACTCTCAAAAAGCTCATTCTGTGGTATTTGAGGGTAGTTGTCTTCTTCTATGGCTCTAACAGTTTTCAGAACCAAATTGGCACCTAAAACCATCATTTGATCATGCAATTCACCGGCATCCATATCTTCATGAATTGGAAGTGTTTCTTTAAACATGATATGACCTGTATCTATTTCTTTCTCAATGAAAAAAGTAGTAACTCCGGTCTCTTTTTCGCCATTGATAATGGCCCAGTTAATAGGTGCAGCACCACGGTATTGCGGTAGTAATGAACCGTGAAGATTAAATGTGCCTTTGGTAGGCATATCCCAGACCACTTCAGGAAGCATCCTGAAGGCCACCACTACCTGTAAATCTGCGTTGAAAGATTTTAGTTCTTCCAGAAACTCAGGGTTCCTTAATTTCGGAGGCTGGAGAACGGGTATGTTCTGACTAACTGCGTATTTTTTGACAGGCGTTTCACGTAACTTTTGACCACGGCCAGCTGGCTTATCGGGTGCAGTAATGACCGCTACTACATCACAATTATTCTCCACCAAAGTTTTCAGACTTTCTACAGCAAAGTCTGGTGTGCCCATAAAAATTATTCTCATCAGAAACCCTTGTATTTTGCTGCAAAGCTATGAAATAAAGCCGCTTTAATTATTTCCTAGGATATTGCGATGACAAGATTAATTTGTAATTTTGGTTTTCATAGTTTGAAAATGAGAACGAGAACCAAAACATTTCTGGACCATTATCGAGAATGAGATAGTTTCATTTATCTAAATACAAGATGCAATGGAACGGTCGATTTTCGCCGTTCTTTTTTTTTCTACCCTCTGCTAAAGGCTGAGGGAAATTTTTTTTAAGTACAGTAGATTAACATTTTACAGATATGTCAAAATATCAATATTACACACAGGAAGGGTACGACAAACTAAAGAATAAGCTTCAGGACATGAAGACCAAAGGACGTCAGGATATTGCACGTCAGATAGCTGAAGCAAGAGACAAAGGAGACCTTTCTGAAAATGCGGAATATGACGCAGCTAAAGATGCTCAGGGACTAATGGAAACCGAGATCTCAAAGCTTGAAAATTTGCTGGCAAATGCCAGAGTCATTGACGAGTCGGCTATAGACAACTCTAAAGTGTCTTTAATGAATAAAGTGACCATCAAAAACAAAAAGAATGGTGCACAGATGATTTATACTTTGGTAGCAGAAGAGGAGGCAAATCTTAAGGAAGGTAAAATCTCTATCAACTCTCCATTTGCCAAAGGATTGCTAGGTAAAGCAGTTGGTGAGTCAGCTGAAATTCAGACACCGGGAGGTATTGTAGAGGTGGACATCGTAGAAATAGGAATGTAATATGGCCTCTATCTTCTCAAAAATAGTATTAGGTGAAATCCCAGCTCATAAGATAGCCGAGAATGATGATTTTTTGGCTTTTCTTGATGTGTTTCCTTGTGCCAAAGGGCACACATTGGTTATCCCAAAAAAGGAGGTCGATTATATATTTGACCTGGACGAGGAGACCTATATGGGGCTAATGGCTTTTGCCAAAAGTATAGAGCCTGCTTTGAAGAAAACTATACCTTGTAAACGGATTGGCGTAGCGGTAGTAGGGCTGGAAGTACCTCATGCACACGTGCATCTGATCCCGATGAATAGTATGGCAGATATGAATTTTCATAGCAAATTAAAGCTTAGTCAGGAAGAACTGGGAGAGATTGCTGATGCCATCAGAGCAAACATTTAATTGGGAAATGTGCCTAAAAATGATATCTTAGGAAGTACAACAATTAAACACAATAATCATGGCAATAGTAAAAGTAATAGAGCTGATTTCTTCATCAGAGAAGAGTATTGAAGATGCAATACAAAATGCAGTCACTGAAGCTTCTAAGACAATCCATAACATCGATTCAGTTTATGTAAAAGATATCAAAGCCCATGTAAAAGATGGGAAAGTCTCTAGCTATGGAGTGATTTGTAATCTTTCTTTCAGAGTAAACGGATAAGACTTAAAACAGATTTTTTCTTAACGAATTAAACTCCTTCTTCAGGGAGTTTTTTTCGTATAAAACGGCGTGTGCAAAACGAGTAATTGGCATTTCTATTTGCCATTCTTTATTGAGCTCAAAAATACTTTTTACCGCATAGTACCCTTCTGCTACCATATTCATTTCTAGTTGAGCCGATTTGACGGAGTAACCGCGGCCAATCATATTTCCGAATGCCCTGTTTCTACTGAATTGTGAGTACGCAGTTACCAGTAAGTCACCTAAATAAGCAGATGAGCTCACTTCCCTTTCCGCCGGAGATACGGCATTGAGCAAACGTTTAATCTCCAACATGGCATTAGAAACCATCACCGCCTGAAAGTTATCACCTGCACCGAGCCCGTGCGTAATACCACAGGCCAAAGCCACTATATTTTTCATTACTGCAGCGTATTCTACTCCATATAGGTCAGTAATGGCCGAAGCCCTAACGTATCTACAATCCATAAGAGCTGCAAACTGCTCGGCCAGGCCTAAATCAGGTGAGGCAATAGTCAAATAGGAGTTCTTTTCAGCTGCTACCTCTTCGGCATGACAAGGGCCGGCTATGGCTGCTTGCCTTTCCAAAGGAACTCCGAAAGATTCTTTGATGAAATCGGTGATGAGAAGATGCTTCTTGGGAATCATTCCCTTGATGGCAGATATCACAGCTTTACCTTCAAAATGATCAGGAGTTAGGCCCTCTAATGCTTCAGAAAGAAATGCAGCAGGTACGGCGAGTACCACCATATTGGTGCCTTTGAAGGCCTCTTTGATTTGGTGATATGCTTTTACTTTTGATGGATGAAACTCAACACTACTGAGGTATTTAGGGTTATGGTGGTGTTTTCTGATATGATCTACGGCCTCGTGGTTTCTCATCCACCATTTAATCTTAATCCCGCTGTTTTCAGATAAAATCTTAACAATAGCGGTAGCCCAGCTTCCTCCTCCTATAACCGTAATTTTCATCGTGTTTTTTTCAGTCTGCACAAAGATAAAAAGAAAGGAGGCTATGCAGCCTCCTTTCTTTAGTATCCAAAATTTTGTATCAACTTTCTACTCTTCTTCTTCAGTTTTTCTGCCTTCTACGGCTTTGCCATCTTTCAGTCTTTTTGAGACTTCAATATAAGGTCCTGAGATGATTTCATCTCCTTCAGAGAGGCCGGTTAGAATCTCAATTGAACCAGCTTGGGTATCTGTGATTCCTGTGGTTACTTCTTTGGCTTTAGCTTTACCGCCCTCATTGACAAAAACAATTTCTTTCACCTCCTCTTCTGCCTGTTCAGGTCCATCATCATTGGCTCCTAATCCCATATCGTTAGGGTTGCCTGGTCCTTCTTCTCCTTCTGTTTCATTACCGGTTCTGGTAGTAACTGCAGCTATAGGTACAGTCAGGATATTATCTTTTCTTTCAGTGATGATATCTACAGTGGCAGTCATACCTGGCTTAAACGGATATCTGCTCGTGGCCAATAGATCCTGATATGAGTTTGGAAGAATTTTGATTCTTACTTCAAACTCTGTTACCGCCTCTGTGGAGTTGGCATTGGCCGTTAGATTTCCACTACCGTTTGCGGTATTCGCTATTTGAGTGATGATTCCCTTAAACTCTTTGTTTAGGCTACCGTAGGCATCCACGTCAATGATTGCCGTATCACCGCGTTGCACGCGTACAATATCGTTTTCATTGACATTCACACGAACTTCCATATCATTTAGGTTGGCTATGCGAAGCATCTCGGTACCTGCCATTTGTGAAGTACCAACAACCCTCTCACCTAATTCTACATCTAGTTTAGAAACTATGCCGCTCATTGGAGCATAGATATTGGTTTTTCTCAGGTTCTCGCTTGCATCTTTTAGACTTGCCTCTGCACTTCTGATAGCGTATTCAGCAGCGGAATAATTGGCTTTAGCAGCTTCTAAATCTTGCTTAGCAATCTTGTAATTTGTTTCCGCTACTTCAAACTCAGAGGCAGAAATTACCTTGTCTGCCAGAAGCTTTTGCTGCCTTTTATAATCCAGTTCAGATCTTAACATCTGAGACTCTGCTCTTGCAATTTGAGATTTAGATTGCTCGGCAGAGGCTTTTGCCTGGTTTACCCCAGCTCTAAATCTTTCTACTACCGAGATATAGTTCTCAGGCTGAATTTTGAGAAGCAATTGACCTTTCTTTACAGAGTCACCCTCTTCAATATAAAGCCCGATGATCTCACCAGGAACATCCGGTGAAATTTTCACTTCCAGTTCAGGTTGGATTTTCCCCGAGGCAGAAACTGTTTCTGTCAGGTTTTTACGCTCTACTTTGGTGAACTCCACCTTGGCAGTTTCTTCCTTACCAATCCAACCCAGTTTTTTGCCTAAGATCAAGAAGGCTACAAAGGCCAGAGCCACAGCTCCTATGATAATCCAGGTTTTATTTGATTTCTTTTTCATGAGATATAGTTTAGAGTTCTAGAGGTTTATTTTGGTAGAAATCCAATATTTTGATTCTAAAGATATAATCGTACTTAGCTTGAATAAGATTGGCTTGGGCACGATCCAGATTGGTTTTGGCCAGGTTATAATCCACAAAATTTGAAGCACCGGCATTATAGCTTGACTCTGCTGCTACGAAAGCCTTTTGCAAAGCATCTACTTGAACCAGGTTAGCAGAATAGGCTTTGGCAGCATTTTGCATATTGATGTAGGCCTGATCAATATTTTGACGAATACCAAGTAAAGTATTTTCGGTGGTCAGCTCAGATTGCATTTGCTGGATTTTGGCAGACTGCATCTGGTACTTCTTATTGAAACCGTTAAAAATCGGGATTTGCATGCTAATACCGGCATTCATGCTTTGGTTATTCCCCAGTTGGCTGAAATAAGGAATATTCTCTTGTGTAAAAGCAGGCTGCTGAAAGTCGATGGTAAACGGAACAGTTTGACCGTCAAAAACCGTAGTAGCAGAGACCGTTTGAGTGTCAAAGCCATTCGGTACAAGGTTTTTGGCAGCAGTGGAGAAGGCAGTACCCCAACTAACGTTTGCTGATACTGAGGGTAGCCCTACAGCTTTTGCAATTTGAATATTTTTCAAAGCCATTTCCTCACGAATTTCAGCGGCTTTTATTTCTGGTAAATAGTTGATTGCGGCTTCATAAACCTGCTGTGGAGATTCGGGATAAAGCTGCAAATCAGGCTCAGGAACATTTATTTTTCCAACATCAAAACGCCTGTTGTCAGTAAGATTCATGGCTTGTTTAAGTGTAAGAATTGAAGTCTCAAACTGATTTTGACTATTTACCAAAGAAAGCTCGTCATTGGCTAACTGGGCATTTAGGTTGAAAAGGTTTGTTTCTGCCAAAGAACCAGCTTCTACCATCTTCTGAGTTCTCTCCAGCTGTAGGCGTGTCACTTCAATATTCTTCTCAGCCACGTTTATCATTTCCTTTGAAGAAATGACATTGAGGTATGCTACGGCTATTTGTAACGAAATATTATTTCTTTGGGCTGCCAGATCCATTCTCGAAGCTTCAAGATCCAAAGTACTTCTTGCAATTGTGTTCTTAAGGCGATACCCATTATACAGAAGCATATTGGCTCCCACACCCATGGAGTTGGTTGAGATACTTTGTGTTACAATATCATTAGAGAACGGGTCAATGTTTCTACCAAAATTGGAGTTGAGCCCAAATTGACCATTGGCAGATGGAAGCACATTGGCCTTAGATTGGTTAAGACCTACCAGGCTGTTTTCAATAGCCAGTTCTGCTTGTCTTAAAGCAATATTATGGTCTAGTGCGTAATCTATACATTCTTCCAGAGTATATCCGATACCATCATCTGCCCCTGATAATTGCGTTTGAGCACTTATCGAAAGGCTAGTAATACCAGATAAAAATAGGAGAGAGAGTAGGGTTCTCTTCATATGCGTTGCCGTTTTCTTGAAACAATATTAGTTAAGATTCATGAGTGCACTTCATTGAAAAGGGATAAGCGGCAGATTTAATGAATTAATGGGGTATATGGACTGTCTAAATTCAGGAAAAATGGATGAATGGCAGAATTCGTTTGAAATGACATTGGGTGCATTAGTATTATTCAATACTTGTTTTTCACTATTGAAAGCAGAGCCAAATATTAGTTTGTGAGGCACGTTTTGATTTCTATTTTTGTGCGGATTTAAAACAAACATAATTTAAGAATTAGCTAATGGTAGCACTTTTAGTTCTGGTTTTTGTAGTAGGATATTTGGGGATAGTTCTTGAACACAATATTTCAATTGACAAGTCTTCTTCAGCTCTTTTAACGGGAGCATTATGCTGGACTGTGGTGGCCTTTATGAGCCATGATCCTGATCACATGAATGAGGAATTGCTTCATCATTTAAGTGAAATTGCAAGTATCTTATTCTTTCTAATGGGTGCTATGACCATTGTAGAATTGATAGACACTTATGACGGTTTTGATATCATTACAGATAGAATTACCACCAGAAGCCAAACTAAATTGCTTTGGATAATCTGTATTCTAACATTCTTTTTATCAGCTCTTTTAGATAACCTTACCACCACAATTGTAATGGTTACACTTGTGAAGAAGCTAATAGAGGATCAGAAACTGAAACTGGTTTTTGTAGGTATTATCGTTGTGGCTGCAAATGCCGGTGGTGCCTGGTCACCAATGGGTGATGTTACTACCACGATGCTTTGGATTGGTGGTCAGATAACGGCTACAAATGTGATCACTACGTTAATAGTACCTAGTTTAGTATGTATGTTGGTACCACTCCTTTTTCTTACGCCAAGTCTTAAAGGGGAATTACCTAAAAAGATGTTTAGCAATGGTGAAGGCCATCAAACACAGGCAGAGAAATACATCATTTTCTTTACGGGTATCGGTGGCTTAATCTCTGTGCCTATTTTCAAAACTGTTACGCACTTGCCTCCGTTCATGGGGATGCTTTTAGCCTTAGGTGTTTTGTGGTTAGTTACAGAGCTTTTATTGAAAAACAAGGAAGAGCATTTTAGAAATAATTACTCTGTTTATAAGGCCCTTGAGAAGGTAGATATGCCATCGGTGTTATTCTTCCTGGGTATTCTTTTGGCAGTTTCTGCCTTACAGACTGAAGGTGTGCTTAGAGGGCTCGCTGGTTGGTTATCAGACAATATCAGCAACCAAACAGTGATCGTGACTTTGATCGGTTTATTATCATCGATTGTAGATAACGTACCGCTGGTAGCGGCCTCAATGGGGATGTATGATTTAAGTACTTTCCCTACAGATGACCGTTTCTGGGAGCTATTGGCTTACTGTGCTGGTACCGGAGGTTCTGCCTTGATTATCGGTTCGGCAGCTGGTGTGGCAGCCATGGGAATGGAGAAGATCAATTTCTTCTGGTATGTAAAGAAAATCTCCTGGTTGGCATTGATAGGTTACTTCGCTGGTATTGGGGTATACCTTCTAATGTTTCCAAACTAGGAATTGAAAAGAAATAAACGAAAAGAGGCTCTGAGAAATCAGAGTCTTTTTTGTTGTAAGAATAACTACATTAGTACTTTAAAGCTATTATGAAAAAAGTATTACTACCCTTATTGATTCTATTTTTGGCCTCTTGTGGCAAAGAGAAAACCTTATTTCAAAAAATATCTGCGTCTGCTTCTGGGGTCGACTTTGTGAATCAAATTGAAGAAACAGATGAGCAAAATGTGCTTCTGTACGAGTATTTCTACAACGGAGGTGGGGTAGGAGCCGCAGATTTTGATAATGACGGCCTGGTAGACCTCTATTTTACTGCCAATATGGGAGCAGATAAGGTGTACAAAAACCTGGGTGAACTTAAGTTTGAAGACAAAACGGAAGGCTCGGGAATTACCTGGAATCAGGAATGGAAAACGGGCGTAAGTATCATTGACATAAATGACGACGGCCTGAAAGATATCTATGTTTCTGTTTCAGGAAATGAAGGTAGACCAGAGCTACGCAAGAATAAACTTTACGTTAACCTGGGCAATTTTAAGTTTGAAGACCGAGCGGCTCAATATGGCTTAGACCAAGATGGCTTTACTACGCAAACAGCCTTTTTTGACTATGATAAAGACGGCGATCTGGATGCTTACATCATGAATCATAATGTCAAAGACTTTAAACGTTTTGATGTGGAAGCCATTCATTTTATGCGTGACCCGTATGCCGGTGATAAGCTTCTGAGAAATGATAACGGCAGCTTTACAGATGTGAGTAAAGAGGCCGGTATTAAAGGGAATCCCATTGGTTTTGGGCTGGGTATACATACCGCAGATCTGAATCAGGATGGCTACATAGATATTTATATTTCTAATGACTACCTGGAAGGCGACTATCTGTATATCAATAACGGCGATGGCACTTTCACAGATCAGATAGCCGAGCGTGTAGATCACACCAGTTATTTTAGTATGGGTAATGATGTAGCAGATGTCAATAACGATGCCCTGCCAGATATCTTCACGGCAGATATGCTGCCAGAGGATAATCGCCGTCAGAAGCTACTTTTTGGGCCAGATAATTATGAAGGCTACTTAAACATGCTGAAAAACGGTTTCCACCCAGAGGTGATGCGTAATATGCTGCATGTAAATGAAGGGAACGGCCGGTTTGCAGAGATGGGTCAGCTGGCCGGAATTTCAAATACCGACTGGAGCTGGAGCCCACTGCTGGCAGACTTTGATAATGATGGCCTCAAAGACATGTTCATTACCAATGGCTATCTGAGAGATTATACCAATAACGATTTTGTGAAGTTCTATTCAGAGCAGCGTTCAGAAGGGAAGGATAACGTGCTGGAGATCATCAATAAAATGCCTTCCACCCGAACTTCAAATTACATTTTCAAAAACGTGGATGGGCTGCAGTTTGAAAACAAACAGGAAGAATGGGGTTTTACAGAGAAAAACATAGGCAATGGAGCCATCTATGCAGATTTGGATAATGACGGTGATCTGGAGATTATCACCAATAACCTCAATGAGCCTGCGGGAATTTTTGAGAATCACGCTAATGAAAGTGAGTCGGGAAAAAACTACATCAAAATTGACCTGAAAGGGAAATCAACAGAGAGGTTAAATGTAAAAATGATTCTCACCTCCGGAGATCAAAAGCAGTATCGTGAATTTACGGCTGTGCATGGTTTTCAGAGTAGTTATGATGGGCCGGTGCACTTTGGTTTGGGTATGGCTGCTCCGCAAAAGCTGGAATTGATCTACCCGGATGGTACGTATCAGGTCATAGAAGATTTGGTGCTAAATAGCACAATGTCAATAGATAAGAAGGGGGCTGGTCAATATCAATCTACTTTCCCGAAACCCTATTTTACAGAAGAAGCACTTCAGGACATGGTGCATGAGCAAATACCCATTAATGATTTTAACAGACAGATATTATTACCCTGGATGCATACCTACCAGGGGCCATGCATAGCCGTGGGAGATATTAACGCAGATGGGCTATATGACTTTTACCTGGGCGGTGGAAAAGGCCAGCCGGGTCAGCTCATGAGGAGTTTGCCAAACGGAAAATTTGTAGCTACAAACGAGGCACTGCTTAAACAGTGGGAACTCTGCACAGACGTAGATGCCGTGTTTTTTGATGCCGAAGGCGATGGCGATCTGGACCTCTACGTGGTAGGTGGCGGATACGAGTATCTACCCAATGATTTGCTACTACAAAACCGCCTTTATCTAAATGATGGCAAAGGGAATTTTGTCAAAGATGATAATGCTTTTCCTCCCCATTTGTTTTCCGACTCCTGCGTAGAACTGATTGACATTGATGGCGATGGCGATCAGGATGTTTTTGTGGGCGGTTTTGTGCTCCCAGGCACCTATCCTGCTTATAATCCATCAAGAATGTACCAGAATAACGGTGGTAGGTTTGATTTTGTAGAGATTCCGGGTTTTGAAACCGCCGGTCTCATTAAGGATGCCGTGTCTACAGATGTAAACAAGGACGGGAAGATGGATCTGATTATTGCCGGCGAGTGGACAGGCCTGCAGGTCTATAAGAATACAGGTTCTTCTTTTGAAAAAATACAAGATAACCTATCTGCAGAAACCGGGATGTGGCAGCAGCTGCTGGTAGCAGATTTTGATGGTGATGGAGATGATGATCTCATAGCGGGTAATCTGGGCCTTAATTCTCAACTCTGTGCTACCTCGGAAGAACCCTTGGAGTTATATACCGCAGATTTTGATAAAAACGGGCGGAAAGACCCAATTCTGAGCTGCTATATTCAAGGTAAAAGTCATCCGTTTTACAGCAGAGATGAGTTGCTAGATCAGCTTTTCCCGCTTCGCAAAGTCTTTAACTCCTATGAGTCGTATGCCAATGTTACCACCGAAGAGCTTCTAAAGAATTTCCCTGAAGCAGAACCAGAAGTGCTAAAGGCCAGTCAACTGGAAACGGTCTATTACAGAAATGATGGAGGTACTTTTGTGAAGCAGAATCTGCCAGTACAGATTCAGGCTGCACCGGTTTATGCCTTATTAAGCACAGATATAGATGCAGATGGTGATCTGGATCTTATAGCCGCTGGCAACAACTTCAAAACAAGGGTGCGACTGGGCAATCTCGCCGCTAATCATGGCCAGGTTTTCCTGAACGATGGCAAGGGGAATTTCAGCTACCTGCCGCAGTACCAAAGCGGCCTGAATATAACAGGAGAAGTACGGGCTATGCGAATGGTGAATGGGAGGCTACTGGTTGGGAGGAATCTGGAGTCTGTAAAAGCCTATTCTTTGAAGGGAAAAGAGGTTCAATAGTAGCCTTTTTAGCCTGTTCTACCTCCTCATTCTTCGCTGAAATTCACTGGGGTTTTCTCCGGTGATTTTCTGGAAAACACGGGTAAAATAGGAAAGGCTCTCAAAGCCGCAGCCAAAACAAGTATCTGAAATAGAACAGTGATTTTCAATCATGAGTTTTGCCTGACTAATGCGGTACCGATTCACAAAATCGGTGAAAGTGGAGCCTGTTCGTTTTTTGAAATAGCGGCTGAAACCTTCCCGAGAAAAATGGTGTGCCTCAGCGATTTCTTCCAATGAAATCTTCTCTTGAAAATGGGTGTCAATAAAAGTGTAAATCGAGCGAATTCTGTTTTCGTCGTTTTGATTGATCAGGAGCGTGTAAGGCTCCGTGTGTAGTAACTCGGTTTCGTTGATTTGACTCAAATCACTCAGAATTTTCAGGATTTCAATGTATCGGTCAAAAGAGTTAAGGTTTTCCAGGTCAAAAAGTCGTTGACCGATTTCCTTTTTCTCTTTACCGTCCAAAGCAATTCCGTATTTGGCATTTTCAAAAAGTGAGCCCAGGTGTTTTAGTTCAGGAGTCTTGAGGAGCTGTTCACTCACAAAGCCTTTGTCAAGATGCAAAACTACCTTTCGATAGTCGGTTTTGATACCGTGATCAAAATTGAGATGTGGAATATTGGAGCCAATCAGCACCAAATCTGAGTCTGAAAAGTGGGAGATATGATCGCCTACATGACGTTTCCCCCGCTCGGCTTCAATGTAAACCAGTTCCAATTCAGGATGAAAATGCCAGTAATACAGATCACTCAATCGAGGATTAAACATCAATTGAAATGATTTGTCCTCTGATTTGATCTGTTCCAGCTCAATTTTCATTTCAATGCATTTATTTGGGTTAGAAATAAATTGATTGGTCAATATAGTTCAAAAAATGTGTGTTTTTCTGAAAATTCAGGTGAATTGGTGTTCTTAAATTTGTCTTATTCAATCTTGATAAAGAAATATTACTATGATGGAAAACAGAACAATGGCCACAATGGCACCGGTCAATGAGCATACCGATATTCCGGGGAATCCTTCTACGGCAAAAAGCAGCACACAAAAGCTGAGAACTGAAGCTACAGCTGACAGTTTACGGGTACTTACAGAAGAACAATGGAAGTTTTGGCGGGAGAACGGTTATGTGGTCATTAAAAATGCTGTGCCCAGAGAACAGGCATTAGAGACTGCGGCTTTCCTGTGGGAGTTTGAAGACAAAGACCCAAACGATAAAAGTACCTGGTATACCGCTCCACGGGCAGAAATGCAGATGAAAGAACTGGCTGGCACGGGTATGGTAGAGGTCTACAATAACCAACATCTATGGAATAACCGTCAGATGCAAAGGGTATACGATGCCTTTGTAGATATCTGGGGCACAGAAAAACTCTGGGTGACTATCGATAGGGCCAATCTCAATTTCCCGATGCGACCAGGCCATGAATACAAGGCCTTTATCCACTGGGATTATGACCCGGAGACTAAGCCTCAGCAGGTGCAGGGCGTATTGGCTTTGGCAGATCAAACGGACGAAAATATGGGAGGTTTTCAGTGTATTCCCTGGCTTTACAGAAATTACGATACCTGGAAACTGACCCAGCCAGAAGATAGAAATCATTTTCAACCAGATACTACCGGATTAGAGGATAAAATTGTCAAAGTGCCATTGGAAGCCGGAGATCTACTGATTTTCAATAGCTCAGAACCACACGGAATCCGGGCGAATAGGTCAGAAGATAAAGTGCGGATAGCTCAATACATATCCATGATGCCCGCCCAGGAAGATAATGAGCCACTAAAAGAATGGCGGGTAAACTCCTGGAAAAATCGCATTGCACCAGAAGGCTATGCTTTCCCGGGCGACCCCAGAAGCTGGGAGCAGACGAAGTATGACACCGCAGAATTAACGGAGTTAGGTGAGAAATTGCTGGGTTTGAGGAAGTGGTGATGGGCCTGTGCCATTCGTTTAAGAACTGTTCTCAATCCAAATTCAAATCATAACGGGTGCTTCTTCCACCGCCAGAGATCTGCAAGATTCCTTTTTCGGCCAGGTACTGAAGGTCTCTGGTGGCAGTGGCTTTAGAGGTTTTAGTGATGCTTTGATATTTCCGGGCATTCATTCCGCCCTCAAATTCGCCATCGGTTTCCATCATCTTACGTACCACTTTAAGCTGACGGGCATTAAGATCGCCTTTATGCATATCAAAAAAGCGGGTCTTTTTAACAGAGAGCTTTATGCCCAGGAAAAAGTCTTCCTGTGCTTTTAGAATAATCTGAGCCCAGTATTTAATCCAGTGGTCTATGGGATTTCCCTTTTGTGCTTTTTTTAAGGCGTTATAGTATTGCTTTTTGTCTGCCTCTATAGCAGCAGAAATGCTCATAAGTGCAGGTTTTCCCAGGTATTGGGATAAGGTTTTTTCTGCCAGAATTCTGCCAATACGCCCGTTTCCATCTTCAAAAGGGTGAATGCTCTCAAAGTATAAATGTACCAGGGCAGACCGTGTTATGGGGCTTTTAATTTCTGTTTCAGATTGGTTAAACCAACTGATAAACTGATTCATTTCTTTCTGAACATTCTCAGATGGCGGAGCCTCAAAGTGTACCTTTTCCCTACCTATGGTTCCAGAAATTACCTGCATGGGCTCAGTGTGTTTTCGCCACTGCCCGGCATTAATTCCATAGCTCCCTTTCATAAGCCATTTGTGCCAGTCAAAAAGCATTTTTTGACTAAGTGGTTTTTTGAATGATTCCCGTGCTTTAACTATGAGCTCACCCATCCCCTCAGATCTTTTATCCCGAATGGCCCGATGCGGCTTTTCAAGACCTAGTCTGTTTTTGATAGAGGAAATAAGGTCAATTCTGCTGATGTATTCTCCTTCTATTTCGGCGTTTTTCATTGACTCTTTTATGAGCAATGAAATTTCAGATTCCTGCCGTTCATTGGTAGTAATTACATCCAGCACCCCAGAGCTTTTTCCGGTAAGATTTACCCATTCCAGATCTTCCTCAGCCACAGTATGTGCCTGATAAGTAAAGTTTGGCCAGTCTTTTTGTTGCCAGTTATACATTACCTTGAGCCGAAAGTTTAGCTTATTCGCCTCAAAAATAACTAAAATATGAGCCGATTAAAAATATAATCGGCTCAAAAAGACTAAATAAATGAGCTGAATAGTAGGTGTATTCGGCTCATGGTGGCAATTGTTAAGTTTCGTTTGACAAACAATTTATGACCAGTCTAGTGGAGTGCTGTCAAGTCTAGCGAAGTCGAGACTACACCACCTTCGCATACTTACTTCTATACTCCACAGGAGTAATGCCGGTAATTTTTCTAAACACTTCTCTGAAGGCCTTGTTATCAGAGTAGCCTACCTCATACATCACCTCATTCACGTTTTTTCGGCTGGCTTCAAACTGCCTTTTGGCAGCCTCTACGCGAACCCGCTGAAGGTATTCGACTACCGTATTATTAGTGGCGTTTTTAAAACGACGTTCAAAAGTCCGGCGGTTGACAGCGATATAATCGGCCAGCTCATCAACGGTCACTTTTTCATTGAATTTGCTCTCAATGAGTTCCTGAGCTTTGAGAATTTCAGGGTCTTTATGATTTTTCTGGGCATTGAAAATGGTAAAATAGCCCTGGTCAAAACGGTCAATATCAATTGCAAAAAACTTGGCCGCTGTGATGGCCGTGTTTCTGTCGGTATATTTTTCAAGCAGGTAAAGGAGTAAGTTCCAGATGGAATTAGCACCGCCACTGCTGTATACGCCGTCTTCATCAGAGATGATGGTGCCATCAAGTACTTCTACCTGCGGGTACATGGCTCTAAACTGGTCATAGTAAGCCCAGTGGGTAGAGCATTTTTTGCCATTGGCCAGTCCGGTTTCTGCCAAAAGGAAGGCACCTATGCAAAGAGAAGCTATTTCTGAGCCATTGCGGTACATTGATTTAAGCCAGTCAAGGGCCGGTTTGTTTTTCTCCAGAGCCATTGCCACATCTCCGTAAAGGGCCGGCAAAATTACAAGGTCGGTCTTTTTGACCTGGTCAATGGTCTTATGTGTTTTGATTTCATATTCACCATCCTGAGCTGCTACCGATTTTGTCAAACCAACGAATTCGACCTCAAAAAGCGGTTCTTTCCCCTGCCATTGCAGAAACTGATTTGCCGAAGTAAAAAGTCGGTAAGGTGGTGAAATGGCTTCTATGACGGCCTGCTCGGGTACAAAAACGGTAATATGCATTGGTGATTTTAAATTTCCTTCTGGTATATTGTCGCAATATATCTCAAAGGTTCCAAATGCGACAAAATCGTCTTGATAAATTAAAGTCCTTGATGCTCGATATTATTGATTTTTTAAATAAAAAATTTCTATTCAGAGAGTTTTCAATTGTAGACATCCCTAATCCTTTCTTCCAATATTTGATTGTCTCGAGAGTGTCGGACAAACTTAAAAGTCTTTTATTTTTAGTTGAAAACGGAGTCTCAGAGAATGACTTAGCCTTAAGGCTACTTTACAGGAATATATTGACTGATTTTTTTGAAATTAGTTCAGTGTACCTAGGTACAGATGAGGATTCTATTAATAGAAGAATATTACGACTTCTAAAAGAAGAAATTGCTCATAATAGGCAGTTTCAAGAATTGTGTAAAGAATATCGAGTGGATTTGAAAATTAATAACCCTAGCGATCTTCAAGAATTAGAAAGGATTTTTGATGAATATCCAGATTTGAATTCGAAAGACTACAGTCCAACTTCTAAAAAGAATCTCGTAAAACTTCTTCTTGAGTCCAGCCCAAATGTTGAAATATTCTTAAGATCATATCATGAGTGGACTATCCTTTCTAAATATGAGCATATTGGCTGGAGTTCATTCTACACTAACTTTTATAATTCCAGTTCAGTACTAGATTTTGAGTCAGAAGTATCAAGGTTTGTTAGTTACTGCCTTTATATGTTGGATTTAATACTCGAAGACAATGATTTGAAAGATAGCGTTTTAGATTTTACTAAACGAAATGCACAGATATAAAAACTGGTAGTCAATTCTTGTCGCAAAACACCCCTTATGAAGTCGTATATGCGTGTATTTTTTTCGGATATTTAATCTGAGATTTGTAAAAATTAATTCAAGAAACAGAGATGCAAAAAATAAAAATAGAGGCTGAGGTAAAGGCTCCTGTAGCTAAAGTATGGGAATACTGGAACGGGCCGGAGCATATCGTCAACTGGAACTTCGCCAGTGACGACTGGTGCTGCCCATCTGCCAGCGTAGATTTAAAACCAGGAGGTAAGTATTCTGCCAGAATGGAGGCAAAAGACGGCAGTTTTGGCTTTGATTTCAATACTGTTTATGATGAAGTGCTAGTCAATGAGCGAATCCAATATACTATGGAAGACGGCCGTGTGGCGGTTACTACTTTTGAGGCAAATGGGGATCAGACCAAAGTGACCACCTTGTTTGACCCGGAGCAGGAGAATCCAGTGGAAATGCAGCAACAAGGCTGGCAGGCTATTTTGAACAATTTTAAGAAGTATTCAGAAAAGAATTAAGAGATCACATTCAACCCATAACCAACAAAAAGATGGCATCAGTAAGTATTTATTTAAATTTCAAAGACACTACAGAGCAGGCGTTTAACTTCTATAAAGGAGTATTTAATTCTGATTTTGTAGGCCCTGTGAGTCGGTTTGGAGATATGCCTCCGCAGGAAGGTATGCCCGAGCTCACTGAAGAACAAAAAAATGGTGTAATGCATGTAGAGCTACCGATAACAGGCGGTTTTAAACTAATGGGTTCTGATGCTCCTGAGTTTATGGGTTTTACGGTAAACACAGGAAATAATATGCATATCAATTTAATGCCAGATACACGTGCAGAAACATTGAGATTATTTACGGCACTTTCAGAAGGCGGGGTAGTCACTATGGAGCTGGCAGATATGTTCTGGGGCGATTATTACGGAAGCTGTACAGATAAATTTGGGGTGCAGTGGATGTTTAATTGCTCTGAAAAGAAGGGTTAACTGTTAATGGTTAACGATGAACTATGAACGATGAACCAGGAGGTATGAACAATTAATGATGAATGATGAACTTTGAATTGGTTTTCTGCGATTTCCAATTCCACAATTTATAAATAACCGGTTCCTGAGCTTGCTGAAGGGCCAATCAACCAAACCAAAATGGAAAACAAATCTAAAACAAAGCTATGGGTAGGCCGCATTATGAGCGGTTTTGTGGTACTCTTTTTAGTAATGGATATCGTGATGAAATTCATGAAGCCAGAGGAGGTTATTACCACCACGGTAAATGAACTTGGCTATCAGGAGGATCATATTTTTATAATGGGTGTAATTTTACTGATCGCCACCCTGCTTTATGTTATACCCAAAACCTCAGTGCTGGGAGCCGTTTTATTGACAGGATATCTTGGTGGAGCCATCGCTACACATTTGAGGGTTGATAATCCACTTTTTAGTCACTTGCTTTTTCCGGTATATATCGGGGTGCTGCTTTGGGGTGGGCTGTGGCTTAGAAATGAAAAACTGCGGTCAATATTTCCCTTAATCGGCTAAATTTGTAATTAGGAAATGAAATCACCGAAAATCTACCCGGCCATATGGTTTAACCATAACGGTTCAGAAGCTGCAAAGTTCTATTGCTCGCTTTTTGAGAATTCCATTATTATCAATGAATCTCAAACCGCAGTCACTTTTGAGCTGGATGGCTATTATTTGATGGGGATAAATGGTGGCCCCATGTTTAAGCCAAACGCGTCCATTTCATTTTATGTAGAGTGTGATTCGGTAGAGGAGATTGATGAAAAATTTGAGAAACTCAAGGAGGATGGAATGGTGATGATGCCGCTGGATTCATATCCATGGACGGCCCGTTATGCATTTCTTGAAGATCGGTTTGGGGTCTCGTGGCAGTTAAACCTTCGGGCAGAGGGGAATACCAATCAAAAAATTACTCCGAGTTTGCTCTTTGTTAACGAAAAAAATGGAAAGGCGGCCGATGCAGTAAAGCTTTATACCTCAGTATTTAACAAGGGTCGAAGCTTAGAAATGTCTCATTATGGACCAGGCCAGGGCAATACAGAAGGTCATGTTCTTTTTTCAAGGTCAGAGATTGATGGATTTCAATTCATAGCTATGGATGGCCCCGGAGTACATCAGTTTGATTTCAATGAAGGCATATCAATTTTAGTTTCAACTGAAGATCAGAAAGAAACTGATTATTTCTGGGAAAAGCTCACAGCCAATGGAGGTGAAGAAGTTCAATGCGGCTGGCTGAAAGATCCGTTTGGTGTAACCTGGCAAATCGTTCCTAAACGATTTATGGAATTGATCAGCTCTGGAAATCCCGAACAAACCAAACGTGTTTTCGACGCCATGATGCCTATGAAAAAACTCATCATTGCAGACTTGGAGAAAGCGGCGGAATAAAGGTTTAAGTGGATGCCTCACCTGTAGTACAACAGGATAAAATAAAGGACTTTTCAAGTAAGAATAAGTGAAGTTAAAAGTTGTGAGATTTAGCCTTAACTTAAGATGGATCTTTAATATTTTTCAGTTCTTTTTTTTCTCTATGTAGGTGATGACTATTCCAGGCTTACCATTGAACAGCCTTCAATTTTTGCCTCAAAGTATTCATTATAGCCCGAGTCAAATCCAGGTTCCAAATCAACGGCTCCTTCTGAACTATAGGTGGTTTGCTTTGTGACAGAAACATTCGAGCTTAAATAGTCTGCTGTCTCGAATTCCATTTTCTCCAATGTTGTTACAATCAAACTGTCTGGACAAGGAAGATTAGGAGAGGATAAATTTGAAGGGCTTTTGAATTCAGTCGTTAACTCTGAATTTCTTTCAGGTACGTTGATGGCATTTTGCAACAATCCATTCACGAGCATTGCTCCTGAAGGAATGGTAGAGCCGGTCTTATTTCTCGCCATGAGAGATAGAATTTCTTCGTCAAATCGGTGAACTCTATCAGTTATCTTGACTGTGGTGTCACTATCAACCTGAGCCTTACTTTTCATGGTAAAAAATAAATTGACCGAGACTAATAGTACAAGTCTCTGGAAAGCAGAAGTCATTTTACTTTTTGGGTTTAGACAAAGGAAGCCAATTATGCCTTCTGAGGGGCTATACTTTGGTATAAACGAACCTATACTTTGGTATAGTAAAGCCTTGAATCCTTTAAAATGGCCTATTTTTTAGGTTTTCGGCGAATTATAAGAATCGCTGAAAAAGCTCATTTCTGTTTTTTACTTCTAGTTTGGCGTATAGGTTTTTTGAGTGATATTTCACTGTGTGCAGAGAAATAAACAAAGATTCGCCTATATCAGAATTGCTTTTGCCAAGCAAAATCTGGTCAAGTACTTCCAGTTCTCTTTCTGACAATTGGTATTGATTTTTCAGCTCAGAAATATTTCTGTTCAGGGCTTTTTTTGGAAGAGAATAGTTTACTGTTTCTCCCGTAGCATTTTCATTCTTGATAGTGTAGAATATGGCAAAGGTTGTGAAGATAGCCTCTAAAACACCAGCGAGCATCAGGGTGAATTCAGTTGTATGAAGAAATGGGATATTCAGCTTTTCAAGAAAAAAGTAGTCGAATGAAAAAAGGAATGAGAAGCTAAAACCACCGATAAAGAATTTCGAGGTTGTATGGGAATAATGGATAATAGAATGAACAAAGTAAAAGCCCAATATCAAGATGGCAATGATATCTCCGGCAAGTAAAAAGTAAGTGAAGGGTTCGTTTTGAGGATAATGAAAACCGTACAGAATAAGGGCTGCACTTAGTAGGGTAGTAAAGAAAATGTAATGTTGTTTTTTATGTTGAACTGCCAGGTAATTAATGGCAAACAAAGCACCGAACCATGGCACAGCTACATGAGCCAGCAAGTTAATTTCTCTGGAAAATGGAATGCTAAACAGTTGTTGCTCCTCAAATCCTGGTTCTAATAAAAGGCCGATTGCACAAGAAAGTGTATAAAAGAAATAATAGAGAGAGGACTTCTTATTATAGAGCAGGTAAATAAATACTTGTGTGATACACAAGAAAAAAATTAAACCCAAATAACCTCCAATGAGTATCGTGGCGTTCATTTATTAGGCGATGCAGAGCAATCTAGTTATCAGCGAAGATAATTCTTTTGCTTTTCGGTTAGTTATCTAAATTAGTCGACTCACGACTTGTTTACAATGATAACCTAGCTATACGACTAATTCTTCTCAGATTTTGCCTATTGGAGGCTCAATGTTGGCCTTCATTTCTTTTCAATAAACGTCTCATCGAACTTCACATCCCATCTGATTTCAGTTTGAGTTGTGCCATTGTCAAAGTCGTATAGGAAATCGAAGTCTGCTTTAATGCTATATTGACCAGCTGAGAGTTTTGTTATTTCTAAAGAGCCCTCTGCGCCTTTATATTCGTTAACAGGGACACAATAACAAGAATATCCATAGAACGGATCAAGTTCTAGAATTTCATTATCGAGATATGTGCCAGACTCAAAATCTGCTGGCAATTCGAATGCCATAATAGACTGAAACTCGTCATCTGCTATTTGAGGATTGTCTTCATATTTATAAAAGTGTACAAAGACCAGCTTTTTCCCCTCTCGTATTTTGAAACGGTCCTGGGTTCCAAAGTCCGTTTCTTTATTAATTTCCAATTTGGCATTTTCGTAGTATACCGAATTTGACTCATTTCCCGTTTCATGTGGGATGACTTCGCCGGTTACACATGCATTTAGTAGTAGGAGCAAGGCTGGAATCAGTAACTTCATAATTTTCTTGTTTTTAATTGAATGCAGATTTGAAGTGAAGGGCTGTATGAACATAGAAATTTCTTTTTGGAAATAAGTGTGCTATTAGCAGTCTTCTTTTGTGTAAATAATGATTCATAGTTGGTGTACAAAGTAAATAGCTAACCTGCTTCCATAAATAGACGCCAAATTCAGACATTTAAGAGTTTCTAAAATTCTTTCTGTAGTTTTTAAAAAATTTTAAAAATAGATTCTTAATTTGCTGTGCATTAAGAATCATATTAACCTTAACCAAATGTCTGAAAAGAAATCAACAAATATGTCGGCGTTATATACGCTGATGACCGTGTGGTTTTTCTGGAGTTTCGTAGCGGCGTCTAACGGTATCCTTATTCCACTATTCAAAGAGAAATTTGAGCTATCGCAAACCCAGGCTCAGTTGGTAGATTTTGCCTTCTATGCTGCCTATTTTGTAGGTTCATGGCTTTACCTGGTGTTCTCCAAGTTCACAAAAACAGATATCCTTAATAAAATTGGTTACAAAAACGGTATCATCATAGGCCTTGCCCTTTCGGCTGTGGGTACTATTCTGTTTTATCCTGCTGCAGAAACGCAGTCCTACGGGATGCTCTTAGGAGGTCTGTTTATAGTAGGTTTAGGTTTTAGCTTACAACAAACCGCCACTCAGCCATTTATGATTGCCCTTGGACCACCGGAAACAGGTGCTTTGAGAATTAATATGGGAGGAGCGGTCAATAACTTTGGTGGTACCATCGGTCCAGCATTGGTTAGTTATGCTATTTTCGGTTCTATTTCGGCAGACGCTGCAGCAAACGCTTCGATTCAGGATGTGAAAATCCCTTACTTGATTTTAGGAGCACTTTTCGTGATAGTAGCAGTATTTTTCTGGGTATCTAAACTGCCTCGCGTTAAAAACGACGAAGAGGTAGAAGTAAATAACTCCATTCTTCTTGGACCTCTATTTTTGATTGCGGTTTTTGTGATCACTTCATTAGTGGCCAGCATAGAAACGGCTATTATCACATGTTTCTTTATCATGGTGCTATTCCTTATTTACGCCATGTTTAGAGGGCTTAAGGCCGGACCATTGACGGGAGAAGAAAAAACAGTATTTGACTACCCGCAAGCCCTACTGGGGATGGCTGGTATTTTTGTCTATGTAGGTGTAGAAGTTACCGTAGGTTCAAATCTTGGAGAATACCTGCAAGCCACAGAAAACCTGGATTCTTCTCAAATTTCAAAATACGTTTCGCTTTTCTGGGGTTCCATGATGATAGGTAGATGGACTGCGGCCATGCCGGCCTTTAATCCTTCTCCGATTTGGAAGAAGATCCTGACATGGGTGGTTCCATTCGGTGCCTTTGGCATCGTTTTATTTGCTAATTCACTATATAGTGGAGATGTGAGTGATCTTTACCCATATGCGTTCTGTGTGGTTGTAATGGTTTTGGCGTTTATAGCCAGCAAAGAAAAGCCGGTTTTGATTCTGTTAATTTTTACCGCCCTAGGTGCATTAATGACAATGATCGGAGTATTGACGGAAGGTAAAGTAGCCTTGTTTAGTTTAATCTCGGGTGGTCTTTTCTGTTCAATCCTATGGCCAAGTATCTTCTCTTTAGGTACTGCTGGTTTGGGTAAGTTTACCAACCAAGGTTCGGCCTTGCTGATTATGATGATTCTAGGTGGGTCCATTTTGCCGGTGATTCAGGGTAAGTTCTCTGATATTGCAGGTATTCAGACTTCTTATATTCTGGCAGCAGCTTGTTTTGCATACTTATTCTTGTTCGGTATTGTAGCACAGCGTACCTTGAGAAAACAAGGTATTGACTTTGACGCCGAAGTGGCGAAGTCGGCCGGTAAAAGTGGTCATTAAGTATGAATTTAGAATATCATATACGAGAAATCACAAAGAGCGACCTTGAGTCGCTCTTTGCTTTATTTAAGGAATTTACTGAGTTTGAAAAAAGACCTGAGGCCCTAAAAAACTCCTTAGGTAGAATGCAAGATGAAGCCGATCTTCTCAAAGGATTTGTCGTAGAAAATGATGCGAAGAAGTTGGTGGGTTATGTTACCCATTATGAAGCTTACCATACCTGGAGTGGTAAAGCACTTCACCTGGACGACTTGTACCTAAAACCGGAATGCAGAGGGAAGGGGCTCGGTTCTCAGCTGATCCAGAAAGTGATAGATTTGGCTAGGGCTCAGGGCTGTTATAAGGTGAAATGGATGGTTTCTCATTGGAATGAGCCAGCCAAAGAGTTTTATCGTAAACTGGGTGCCGAGATTTCTAACGTAGAAGAAACTTGTGATTTAGTATTATAATATGGAAGCAAGAATAATCAGTTTGGATGAAAAAAAGATGGTGGGCATGATGATGCCTATGACTTTTCAAAACCATAATCCCGGGGCTCTTTGGGGGCAGTTTATGCCAAGAAGAAATGAGATTAAAAACAGAATAGGTACTGACTTTTACTCTTTACAGAAAGCTGATGAAGGTATGGTCATGACCGATATTATACCTTCAACTACCTTTGAAAAATGGGCTTTGGTAGAGGTATTAGACTTTGAAAATGTACCCGATAGAATGCAAACGTTCAATTTGCCTTCCGGGGACTACGCTGTTTTTACGCATGTTGGAAATACTCCTCAAGGTTTTATGGAGTCCATAGGTTATATATTAAGTCAATGGTTGCCTAAATCAGGCTATGTTTTAGATAGTCGACCTCATTTTGAGGTACTTGGAGCAAAATACGATAGAGCTAATCCAATGTCTGAAGAGGACATTTACATACCGATAAAAAAAGCTTAAAGGACTTCCTTTAGGTCAATCCCAAGTTCAAGAAGAATAATTCCTATTTTCGCTGAGTTTTGAACCCCAACTAAATTCAATGAGAAGGTCTTTTTTTATTCTTTTTCTCCTTTCCCAATTCGTTTCTATTGCCCAGCCGCCTCCTCATGAGCGTTTGGTAGAGATTATCGTTTCACCCAATAAGCCAAACTGGACTTATCAGCTGAATGAAGAAGCGGAGTTTCTGGTAACTGTTCTTAAGAACAAAGTACCTCTCAAAAATACTACTGTTCACTATTCAATAGGTGAGGAGCAGATGCCTTTTGAGGTAGAGCAGGATGTTTTTTTGGAGAATGGCTCGGTGTTGTTAAGAGGTGGTTCGATGAGCAAACCTGGCTTTTTACGCTGTGAGGTATCGGCCAAAATTGAAGGAGAAATGTATTCCGCAATGGCTACGGCCGGCTTTGCTCCAGATAGCATAATGGCCACTGTGAAAGAACCTTATGATTTTCAGTCTTACTGGTCAAAGGCAATTGCTGAAAACCGTAAGCTGCCTATGGATACCAAGATGGTCTTACTGCCAGAAAGGTGTACAGAAAAGGTCAATGTTTACGAAGTCAGTCTGCAGAACTGGAAGCCCGGAGCTCGCCTGTACGGAATTCTTAGCATACCAAAAAAGCAAGGAAAGTACCCGGCCGTATTGAAGGTGCCCGGGGCGGGAATTAGACCATATTACGGAGATGTGCAGTTTGCAGAAGATGGAGTGATTAGCCTTGAGATAGGAATTCATGGGATTTCGGTGACAATGCCTCAGAAGAATTACGATGACCTATTGGCTGGTTGGAATAATCATTATTGGAATAACGGCGTACACGATAAAGAGCAATTTTTCTACAAAAGAGTCTACCTGGGCTGTGTGAAAGCCAATGATTTCCTGTGCTCTCTTCCACAGTGGGATGGAAAGAATTTGGGTGTGATGGGTAGTTCACAAGGTGGGGCTTTAAGCCTTGTTACCGCAGGTTTAGATGAGCGAGTAACGGCTGTAGCACCTGTTCACCCCGCTATGTGTGATATGACTGGCTATCTGGAAGGACGAGCCGGTGGCTGGCCTCATTATTTAAAAGAAAAAGCAAAATGGGAGGAAGGTGCCCACGAGCAGATTTTAGAGACTATTTCTTACTACGATGCCGTGAATTTTGCTCGTCATATTATTGCCCCTGTATGGTTCTCATTTGGTTTTAATGATAATGTGGTGCCTCCAACATCTATTTACGCAGCCTATAATAGCATCAAAGCTCCAAAAGAGAAGTATCTGGCACTAAACTCAGCTCACTGGGTATACCCTGAGCAAATGAAGAAACAAAGAGCCTGGATGATGAAGCAATTGAAAGGCAAAACCTCAAATAAATAAGTTGATGAACAAATTACTTTACCTATTACCATTTATGGCCATTTTGATGGCTTGTCAAAAAGAAACTGAGGAAGTATCATACCGTCCACAGCATCATTTCACTCCCCCACAAAATTGGACGAATGATCCGAACGGAATGGTTTATCTCGATGGAGAATATCATTTATTTTATCAACATAACCCTTTTGGAGATAAATGGGGGCATATGAGTTGGGGACACGCGGTGAGTGAAGATTTGATGAACTGGGAACATCTCCCAATTGCCATTCCGGAATTTGACAATGGAGATGGTTCTACTTCAATGATTTTTAGTGGCTCGGCAGTGATAGATAGTGCAAACACCTCCGGATTTTTTGATGAGGGTTTTACCAAAGGTATGGTCGCTATTTTTACTGTTCATGTAGATAGCAGCGGTCAGGGGAGAGGGCAATACCAGAGTATAGCCTACAGTACAGATAAAGGGCGTACCTGGACACATTACGAAAAGAACCCGGTTCTTGATCTAGGGATGAGAGATTTCCGTGATCCCAATGTAATTTGGAACGAGCAAAGAGAGAGCTGGCTGATGTCAGTAGTTAAACCTCAGGAGTACTTGGTACAGTTTTATGAGTCCAATGACCTTAAAGAATGGTCTTTATTAAGTGAGTTTGGGAAACAGGGAGATACGACTAAAATATGGGAGTGCCCATCGCTTTTTGAGGTGCCAATTGAAGGTTCTGATGAAACCAAGTGGGCTTTACTAATTTCATCCGGACATAAAACACCGGGCTACATAGGCATGCAATACTTCATTGGTGATTTTGATGGTAAAACATTTAGTCCTCAAACGCAGTCGGAAGTTCTACAGGTAGATGCGGGTAAAGATTTTTACGCTGCTATACCATTTAATTCTCTTCCGAAGACTCATGAGAAACCAATAATTATGGGATGGACAACCAATTGGGCCTATGCCAATGATACTCCCACAAGTGGGTTTAGAGGCGGATTTTCTTTCCCTAGAGAGGTATGGGTTAAGAATATAAATGGAAGCTATACATTAATGAGCAAGCCAATTGTTTCTGAGCAAATAGAGACGGTGATTTTATCCAAAGAAACTTCAAAAGCGAGTTTTGACGAGCCTGTATTTCATGTACAATTGAGCGATCTGCAAACTCCTTTTAAATTGAAACTCCAGCAATCAGACGAAGTGTACACAAGTATCATTGTGGAGAATGGCGTCTTAAAATTTGATAGGACTAAAAGTGGAAAAGTTGATTTCAACTCTTCATTCCCGAGTATAGATACGATGGAAATTGGAGAGTTTGAAAATTTGGATTTGTATATGGATGAGTCGGTGATTGAGTTATTTGTTAATAATGGTGCCCACGTGATGACTCAACAAATTTTCCCTACTCAACGAGAGGTAGAGGTTATTTTAGAGTGATAGCACAATGAAGATCAATTATAACAACCGACGATTTCGACCCATTCAAAATACAGAAAATGGAGAAACTTCGGCTGAAACGATATTTATATATCAGCAGGCGGGTGGTATTGTTACTTCTGAATATAGCGGAGGTGAAATAATTAAAGGTAGTCTAATTGCTAAAGTCAATGATAAAGGAGAGCTGGATATGCGTTACCAGCAGATCAATACTAAAGGGGAATTTATGACGGGTATCTGTCATTCTACTCCTGAAATACTACCCGATGGCCGAATCAGACTTCATGAGAAATGGCAATGGACCAGTGGAGATAAATCTTCCGGAGAGAGTATTCTTGAAGAATTAGCATAAGAACCACTCAATAAATTAACCTATGTAAAAACGGGCCAATTAGCTCAAAAACTAGCTATTTTCGCCTTTAGAACTGAGAACGCTTTCTGAATGAGCTTCTTGGTTTGAAATTTGATTTATTCCTACAAACCAAACAACAGAATTAAGAATGAGCTTAGATTTTGGAAGACAAGAAGAAAGGAGTACAGTTTTCTCTGGAGTTCAGTCATTTTTAGATGGCAAAAAATTCAATGTGGTGGCCACAGATCATAATCGACCTTGGGGAGGTTTTTTTGTGTTAGACGAAAGTCAGGCACCGGCTTTTATAAAGGAATTCTTTCCTCATCTCTCTCTTGAAGACTTTGCAGGTTTTGAGAAACTCAGTCCTAAAATTCTTGTGGTAGCACCAGACCAACGCCTGAGTTGGCAATACCACCACCGCAGAGCAGAAATATGGAAGCTTATAGGCGGTGTGGCCGGAGTGGTAATTTCTGATACTGATGAACAAACAGACTTACAGACCTTGGCCATAGGAGATATAGTGAATCTAAAATGTGGTGAAAGACATCGTTTGGTAGGAACAGATGGCTATGGTATAGTAGCAGAAATCTGGCAGCATGTAGATAAGAACAATCCTTCTGATGAAGACGATATCGTCAGAGTCCAGGACGATTTCGGAAGATAAATAAGAGCATATTAACCAAAGGTGAATCTTGGTAAAATGTGTTAAAAGCCAGTTGATTTTATCGGTTGGCTTTTTTTTGTGCATAAAATATTTCACGGTGTACGCCGGTATTAGTGAACCACTATTATCAATTCGATTGTTTTTGTGCTGCTCAAGCAATTCTCCAAATCATAGATGAAAAAAATCGTACTTGCCCCAGACTCATTCAAAGGCTCATTATCTGCCAAAGAAATTTGCGAAAGCCTGGAAAGCTCAATTCTTGAAAAATTACCGGATGTAGATTTAGTGAAAGTGCCTTTAGCAGACGGGGGGGAAGGTTCTCTTGAGGCTATCAATACTGTTTTGGGGGCTGAGGAGGTTAAGCAGTTCGTGAAAGATCCTCTCTGGCGTACTACCACGGGTATGTACCTTAGAAAAGAAGAAACCGCCTACATAGAAATGGCCTCTGCCAGTGGATTACATTTGGTGAAGGAGAGCCAGCGAGATCCGGAATTAGCGACAACTTACGGGACAGGTCAGCAGATTAAGCATGCCGTAAAGAATGGCTGTACGGAGGTTTATCTTTTTGTAGGTGGCTCGGCCACCAATGATGCTGGTATAGGCATCGGGCAGGCTTGTGGCTTTAAGTTTCTGGATGCTGAGGGCAATGAGCTTCTAGCTGGCGGAGAATCTTTATCTGAAATCAGGTCATTAAAACTGCCGGACTCTCCTTTGGAGTTTAAAATGAAGGTGGTTTGTGATATAGATAATCCGTTATTTGGGCCAAACGGTGCTGCCTTTATTTATGCTCCGCAAAAAGGAGCTGACACTGAAATGGTAAACCGATTAGATGGAGGTCTTCAGAACTTTGCGGAGGTAGTTCAATCTCAATTAGGTAAAGAAGTTCATAGCTTTAAGGGTGCTGGTGCAGCCGGTGGTGTGCCTGCAGGCATGAAAACCTTCTTTGATGCTGAAATACTGCCCGGAACGCAAACAATCTTTAAAATTATAGATTTAGAGAATCATCTAATTAGTTCGGATTTGGTAATCACCGGAGAAGGTAAATTAGATGCTCAAACACTATCCGGGAAGTTAATTGCCGGGGTTGCTGAGTTAGGAAAGAAAATAGGAGTACCGGTAAAGGCTATTTGCGGTAAAAATGAATTAAACCAGAGCCAATTGCTGGAAATGGGTATTCAGCAAGTGGTGTCTCTCGTAGATGATGAGACAAACGTAAAAGAGGCCATAGAAAACGCCTCAAAGTTGATTAAGAAAAGAGTTCAGGCTCTTTTATAAGTCTAATCAGAAGAGAACCCTATTGTCTGTTGAGATAGGCTTGCTGGTAATCAGACCAAATTTCATAGATGGGGGCACCTTTAGAACTTAAACCGGAATGGTGCCATTCGTCATTGAAGACCTCGTAGTCAAACGATAATTCAGCTCCAACACGACTATCATCGCGACTGAAGAATTCGATTTTCTCTACATATTTTCCATCCACGGCCGTGTAAACTCCTCCACCAGTTCCACTAAGTTCGGCGGTTATGCTATTGAAGGCTATCCATTGAAATCGGCCACCGCCTAAAATTTTGATGGTTCTGCGATCACCCGGAGTCATATTTCTTAATTCACCTTCCCTTTTTCTACCTGTGATAACCCAAGTGCCATTTAGGTCATTTTCTTCGTCGCTTATTCTCTTCCATGTTTCCTTACGAGTTCCATGTTCAGTTTTGTAGGAGAACAATAAACGATTATCATCCAAAAAATTTAATTCACAAGGGATAGTCTGACTCACTTTTTCAGGGTCATAGGTATGAAAATCAAAGGTTTCTGTATAAGTGCCGTTAACGATGGAGTAAGTACCTCCTCCGGTACCTAAAAAGTGATTTGTCTCCTTTTCTTTGCTCGCAAAAACGAAATAGCCTTCCTGATAAATCATAACGGTTTCTTCGTTTTCAATGGGTTGATCATTGATGGCAGTTACACGCCATGAACCATCGAGAGTTTGCCCAAAGCACAGTGTGCTTAAAAGGAAAAAACAGAAGCCAAGAATACTTTTCATAAGGTTGAATATTTATGAGATAAAGATAAATAATTGGTGCTTGATTTAAAGCTGATTATTGACTTATAAAAGACTCGAAAAACGAACTTGAAAATCTGTTTTGATAGTCTTCAAGTAATAATTTTTGATTTTTAGCCCGGTCAAAATTTTGAAGCGAGTGAGAGACGGGATAGTATTGGTCTCCATTCAGAAAGTCAGTTAAAAACCTTAAACCTTGCATGTAAATCATAAATGAACCGGCATACGGGATAAGACCTTTTTCTTCCGGAGTTAGTACTTGTTCCATTTCAGATAAGTAACCTTCTATCAGAGCTTTGAGGTAGTCTTCTCTCACTTTTATTTGGCTCCAATTCTTACTGTTTTCATCCTCAGAGGAGGTATAAGTCCTCACCATATCTCCGAGATCAGAAATAAAATAGCCAGGCATAAGTGTGTCCAGGTCGCAAACAGTTATTGCTTTTTGACTATACTTATCAAAAAGAGCATTATTTACTTTAGTATCATGATGCTGAATGCGGAGGGGGATGCCGATTTTTTTACTTTGAATAGACTTAAAGGTTTCGAGAATACCTTTTTGTTGAAAATAGAACTGAATGAGCAGTTCTGCTTTTAGTTTTCTTTCTTTGGTCGTATTCTCAAGAGCATTTGTGAATTCTTGAAACCTAAAACCGAGGTTATGAAAGCGGTCAATGGTTTCTTTGAAAGGCGATAGATCTATATGCTCCAGATGCCTACTTAATTTGCCAAAGGCTGCTGCTGCTTGGTAAGCTTGTTCAGGCTTTGATAGCGTATCTAAAGAATATGAATTCGTGATGAATCTACTTAGCCTCCAGCACTTATTTTCTTTCTCTAAAAAAGCATTCTTATCCTTGGTAGTAATAATTGATGGGAAAATATAGTCAGGAGCATTTTGCGATAAGTATTCTGAAACCATCCTTATATTTTCAGACATGATCTCCGGCTTTTTGAATACCGTTGTATTGATTTCCTGTAAGATGAATTGACCACCATTAAGCGTCTTCACTCGGTATGTTTTGTGAATCAAACCAGAGCCAAACTCCTCAATTTTAAGGATTGAATCTGTAGTTATCCAATGAGAAAGAATTGGCTTTAAATTCATATGGTGATATTCAAAGAAAAAATTGTATTAAATGTGTCTAATTGTCAGAATTTATTCGTAATATAAGCATAAGATATGTGTTGAAAAGGAATTCATAATCTGCATGACACCGGCAATTATTTCAAACTTTTCACCAATAAATACTTTCACTTATGAAAACACATATCAACAAACTGACTTTAGCAGCCGGCTGTCTCTTTCTGTGCTTATCTTGTACTTCGTCCTTTGATGAAGAAGCCGAAAAAGCGGCGATTATGGATGTCATTGAAGAAGAAACCGAGTGTTTCTTCCGGCGTGACTACGACTGCTGGCAAGACAAATTCACCCACACGGAGTACTCTTATCAAGCCTGGAGCAATTCAGACGGCACTTTTGATGCTTCTGTGGGCTGGGAGAGTATCGAGAAAAATCTCGGGAAATACATCAAAGAAAACCCCTCTGAGCCGGAGGAGCCAGGCTCTAGTCACCCGGTAGTATTACGTAAAAATCTTCGGGTAAAATTCTATGGTGACGAGGCGGCTCACCTCACCTGGGACCAATACAATAGTGACCGAAGCCAGGAATACTTTTTACATTCTAAAGAAGTAAGGCTCATGGAGAAGGTAGAAGGTCAATGGAAAATAGTGAACGTTTCAGCCTTCTGGAATTATGTGAACAGAATTCCGATCTCAGAAATGAGCCCTAATTCATAAAACTTTTCAAGACGAAAAACCAAAGGCGGTATAGGAGTTTTAGAGCTCCTATACCGCTTTTTTACCATAAGTAAATCTCATCTGTAAATACCCAGCCCTTGTCTCCTCTACCTCTGTGCCAGTTTGGTAACTTTCTAATCGGCTTTGCAATTATTTTCAGGTATTTGTAGTCCTTCTCAAATTCGAAGCTGATGCCTTCAGCTTTCTTTGTGACGTAACCACTGAGTTGATCCGGCGTTTTTCTTGCTATTTTTTGCAATGACTCCGGAGCATTCCCTCCCCATAATTCCACCGAAACAGGTGGCATAATGTAGCTTCCGGCATCTATTAAGTAAGAGAATGTTAGCCCCTTGGCCTCTGATCCGGGTTCAATCAAAATCTCAGCATTATTCTCCTTAAAACCTAACCAACTGCCATCTTTGAAATTATCGATATCACCTGCTTTTTGGTCAATGACCGTTTGAGCTCCTTTGCCAGGATATTGCTTATTGGTCTGTGTTAATAGTTTAGAAGACAGGGCCTTATAAACAGAGCTGAAGAATGAAAAACTAACCAGATCACTTGCCAACCAGCCATCTTTGACGGCTCTAGCTTTTATATGCCCGTGATCTTTAAAGACAATAGGCTCTTGATAAACATTACCACTTAGGGTATCTGGTTCAGTATAATCTGTGGTGTAAACAATTTTGACATTCGGTAGAGTATGTTTCAGAACTACTTTTTCACCATTCTTTAAGACCTTATTCTTGTTCTCTACCAAAGGAGTATTTAGTTTAATGATCTCATTTGGATCAGCTTCATACCCCGTGTGGATATTAACACCTTGAAATTCTGAGTGCCATTTTTCAGCCGGGATTCCGGTGTCCCAAACGTACAAATCGGTTAAAAAAGAAAGCTCTTTCAATATATCAATGGAGCTGGTCTCCAGCTTGCAACCAGCTAAGCTAAGATGGTTCAAGTTTTCCAAGCCTTGGAGGTTTTTGAGTCCTTCACCTGTGATATCTGTTTGATTGAGATATAGGCTTTCTAAGTTTTTGAACTTGGAGAGATTTGCCAGATCTTCATCAGTTACGGGCATCTTGTTAAGATTTAAAGAAACGATTTGCTCCGCCAATTGACCCAATTGCTGAAGCTTGTCATTCTCAAACTTCTGACGCACAAAAAACGAAGCCCTCAAGGCCGGACTGTTTAAAGCCAAAGGCTCAATTTTTAGAAAAGGCGAACTAACCTCTGCTATTACAGATTCGTCTGCCGCTGTAAAGTCATATGATTTTTCCTTTTCAGAAAAATACTTCTTTTCTACCGCAGCCCTTAACTCACTTTTCTCTGGCAATTCTAAAGTGGTTTTACTGGTGTCAGCTCCTTCCTGTATCCAATTAACCAATATCGCGATCTCATCAGTAGAGAGCTGAGGTTTACCTTTGGGTGGCATATGTTTTTTCTCTTCCATTGGCAGCTTAATGCGTTCTGTCAAATGACTATTTATGGCATCACCTGCTACCCAGAGAGGACCGTTTTTGCCTCCTTTGAGCATCAGCTCAATACTACTCATGTTTAACCGGCCTTTCTGTTTTTGATCATTATGACAAGCAAAACATTTGCTCTCCAAAATTGGCAAAACTGCAGCGGTATATACTGGTTTATTGGCATCAAAGCTTTCTTCTTCCTCTTTTGCCCAGCTTTCAAAAAGGAAATTTTCACCATGGGTTATCTCGGCACCTAAGTGTCCGGTTATTAAAAGTATAACAAAGGTCAAGCCGGCGGATAGAATGAGTCTGGAATTACTAAATCTGTTATGAAAAAAGTAAAGCAAGGTAGCCTCAATGGCAAATGCCGCTCCCCACCATTTATGCCAGTAAAGGGCATCCGCATCATATCCGGGTTCTATGCTCAGAAACAGCCCCAAAAGTGCTGTCAGTACTCCAAAAAACGCATTGAGGATAGTGAGAATACCAAAAACTCTGGAAAATAGCTCGTCAGGAAATTCTTTTCTAAATATCAAAGCCAGGCAGCATATGAAGAAGACGCCAATAGGTAAATGTAGCACAAGGGGGTGCATTCTACCCAGTGGCTTTAATAGATTTGGAATTTCAAATGAGTTTTGAAAAATCAATAAGATGAGAAGGAGCCCTGTCAGGAAAATTAACAGGTACTCCAATATTTTACGCCATTGATTCATGGAATACTATACTAGTGGTCTTTACTTTCAATAGGTCCGAGGCTTTATGCCATAATTCCCGGAATTACTTTTCCGGCCACATCAGTGAGTCGATATCTACGCCCGAGATGTTTATAAGTCAATTTTTCGTGATCGAGACCCATCAGATGTAAAATACTGGCATGGAAATCATTCACATGTACAGGGTCTTTTACAATATTATAACCAAACTCATCGGTTTCACCATAGACTACCCCTGGCTTTACACCTCCCCCGGCCATCCAGATACTGTACGCTCTTGGGTGGTGGTCTCTGCCATAATTATCAGGCGTAAGTTTTCCTTGACAATAGTTCGTTCGCCCAAACTCCCCTCCCCAAATGACTAGGGTTTCATCGAGTAAACCTCTTTGCTTAAGGTCGGTGATTAAAGCAGCTGAAGCTCTGTCTGTCTCTTCTGCTTGTAGTGGCATCTGATCTGGCAGGTTATCGTGCTGATCCCAGCCCTGATGATAGAGTTGCACAAAACGCACTCCGGATTCAGAAAGCTTTCTGGCCAGCAGTACATTGGCGGCATAGCTTCCTGGTACCAGACAGTCAGGACCATACATTTTAATGATAGAATCTGGTTCTTTTGTGATGTCTGTTAGCTCAGGCACAGCAGTTTGCATTCTGTACGCCATTTCATATTGCTGAATTTTAGCCAGAACTTCAGGGTCTTGGTTCTGTTCAAAACCCATATGATTAAGCTCGGCCATTTTATCGAGCATCCTTCTTCTCTGTTTTTTATCCAAAGCTTCGGGGTCATTGAGGTAAAGAATAGGATCATCTCCACTACTAAACGTAACACCCTGGTGGGTAGAATCTAAAAAACCATTGGTCCAGAGTTTGGAGTAAACTCCCTGGCCATTACCTCTACCTCGGGAAAGTAATACACAGAAAGCCGGAAGGTTCTCGTTTTCGCTGCCTAGCCCATAACTAAGCCAGGCACCCATACTTGGTCTGTTTCCTACCTGTGCTCCAGTCTGCATAAAAGTTAAAGCAGGGTCATGATTTATAGCCTCTGTGTGCATTGACTTTATAATACACAGATCATCCACCACTTTTGCGGTATGAGGGAAAAGCTCACTAATCCAGGTGCCATTAGCACCGTATTGATTAAACTTAAATTTTGAGCCAACTAATGGAAACCTATCCTGCCCACTAGTCATCCCCGTCAATCGCTGATTACCTCTGATAGAGGCCGGCAAATCTTGCCCATGCATTTTACTTAGGGTAGGCTTATAGTCAAAAGACTCCAGCTGACTTGGTGCACCGTTTTGGAAAAGGTAAATGATACGCTTTGCTTTCGGTGCAAAATGCGAAATACCCGTAGGCAGAGCGTCACCGGCAGTGTCACCGCCACCTTTGAAAAGTTCAGGTATCATTAATGATCCTAAAGCTGCTCCTCCCAGCCCCACGGCTGTTTTGGCTAAAAAGTGACGACGGTTAATATTTAGTCGATGTTCCAGAAATTCTTTACTCATAACTATCTGGTGTTAAATTCTCATTAAAGCTTCTTCAAGGTTATAAATCAGTTGTATGGTATGCATCATTGCGGCGGTTTCTGATACGGGCCTAGCACTTACAGCTTTGTACTCTCCAATATTTAAGAGAGCTTTTGCTTTGTCTGGATTTTCTTTAAAATACTTTCGCTCTTGCTCGTAATAATCAAGCAATACCTCTAATTCATCTGATTTAGGAGTTCGGCAAATAATCTTTCTAAAAGCAAGGTCTAGCTTATTTTCTACGTCGTTTTTCTGAGTTACTAGCTTTTCAGCCAATACTCTGGAGGCCTCCTGAACTGTAGGATCATTGAGCATGCTCAGAGCTTGTAGTGGTGTATTGGTTCTCAAACGTCTCACCTCACATTGATCCCTGTTGCTGGCGTCAAAAATCAGCATCGAAGGTGGAGGTACAGTCCTTTTGATAAAGACATACATCCCTCTTCTGTAAAGGTCTTCGCCATGATCCTGAACGTATTTTGCCAGAAGCCCTCTTCCCGATGTAGCCACTTCCCAAATACCCTCTGGTTGATATGGTTTTACACTTGGGCCACCAATCTCTAGATTGAGCAATCCGCTGCTGTGTAGCACCACATCACGCACATGTTCGGCAGCCACTCTAATTCTGGAGGTTCTGGCCAGCCAAAGGTTCTCGGGGTCAGTTTTTAGGTGCTTTTCTGTGATATCAGAGGACTGTCGGTATGTAGCAGACATCACCATTTTCTTAACCATAGCCTTGATATCCCAGTCATTTTCCATGAAGTCTACCGCCAGCCAGTCAAGTAATTCAGGGTGAGTAGGTAAGTCCCCCTGCATTCCGAAATCTCCGGTAGTTTTTACAATTCCCTGTCCGTAGAATTGTTCCCATAGTCTGTTGACAAATACTCGTGCTGTCAGAGGATTTTCTTGATCAAAAAGCCATTGGCTTAAGCCCAATCTGTTTTTGGGATATTTTGATGTGTCAAAAGCCATAATACTCTCTGGTAGAGCGAAACCAACGGCTTCTCCATGGGCATCATAATTACCTCTTTCAAGAAGATAGGTCGGTCGGGTAATAGAGGAATCTTTCATGACCATGACCGCCATATCTGCACTGTCTTTCTTATTGACAAACTTCAATATGCTTTGTACATCCTCATCTGTAATTTTCATATTCGGAGGGTCTGCAAAAGAAGCATCTATGGTTCCAAAAAGCCCTTTTTCAGGTACCTGATTGAAAAAGGCAAAAGTGCTGTAATAGTCCTTTTGAGATATAGGATCATACTTATGATCATGACAGTGGGCACACTCAAAAGTCAAAGCTAAAAGCCCTTTTCCAAAAGTATTGGTTCTATCTGTAACGTATTCTATTCTATACTCTTCGTCTATAACACCCCCCTCTTGGGTAATCTTATGATTTCTGTTAAAGCCCGTAGCAAGGAGACTCTCCTTATTTGAGTTTTTAATTTGGTCACCAGCCAGCTGCCAGGTGACAAACTTTTGGTAGCTATAGTTTTCATTAAATGCATGAATCACCCAATCTCGCCAGGGCCACATAGTTCTCAAACCATCATCCTGGTAGCCATGTGAGTCGGCATATCTGGCCAGGTCTAGCCATGGCAGGGCCATTTTTTCTCCGTAGTGTTTACTCTTCAAAAGTCGGTCTACTACTTTCTCATAGGCGTCTTCACTTTCATCATTTATGAAAGCATCTTGTTCTTCCAGAGTAGGAAGAAGCCCGGTAAGGTCAAGTGTAACTCTTTTGAGTAAAGCCTCTTTGCTGGCCTCTTCATTGGGATTGAGGCCCTGAGCTCTCATTTTAGCATAGGCAAAATGATCTATTTCATTTTTAACCCAATCTTCATCAGCTTCTGGCAGATCATTTTTTTGCGGAGCAATGAAAGCCCAATGCGGCTTATATTCAGCTCCTTGATCAATCCACTTTTTAATGAGATTGATTTCCTCTTCAGTCAGTTTCAGGTTTGACTCAATTGGAGGCATCCTTAGCGTACTGTCTGAAGTGGTCATACGTAAGAAGGCTTCTGAAAGCTGAGGTTTACCTTTCACCAAGGCATGGGCTTCTGGGTTTTCCTTTAAAGCCGCATAGGCACCTTCGGGAGTGTCTAGACGCAAGTCTGCCTCGCGTTTGTTGGCATCGGGTCCGTGACATTGAAAACAGCGATCAGATAGAATAGGCCTGATCTGGAAATTATAATCCACAAGGTCTGAGTTCTTCTGTGAGCTCTCAGAGTTACAGGCATAAAACGTAATGCTAATAAAGAAGGAGCTAACAGCCAAGGCTGTCAGTAGTTTACGTTTTGTCATAGGTGGTCAATAGGTCAATGAAAATGTATTTTAAATTAATACATTTTTGACCCTTCACCTATTCAAAAGCGACCATTCGGTAGATTATATCGCCGCAAGCTCTAAAGTCTCTGCTGAAAAGCTTTCTGTCGTCCAGGCTTCTTTGATTGCTAATGCAGCCCCAATAGAGGCCGTATTCCTGAAATTGACCTTGTAAATGGTTTTGTCATAGAAAGCTTCAGAGAGCAGATTCATGAATACGCTGTTTTTGGCTAGTCCACCTTCTACGTAAATTTTTCGGTTGATCTGATGATCAATCGTCAGTCGGATGGAGGCAATTTGCTGAGCTACCAGATCCATGATGAACTGGTGGTAGGCTTCCTCTATACAGCTGAAAAGATTGAGGTTTCTTTCCATAAAAGGGCTGTCAAACATGGCCCCGAGTTCAGTCCCCTCCGGGCGAACCTGGCTAACGGTTTGACGAAGTTTTTTAACAATGGCTCGGTCAAACTTTATCTGAAGACAATGTTCTGGCGTCTGATGGAAATGTCTGGAAAGGTGCTGAACCTGTCTTGCATGTTCATTGCCACTGAACAGCCGAGCCATTCTTACGGGTTTACCTTCTCTATTAAGAATGCTGAAGCTATTATTAGGCAACTCGCTTAAAGATGCCGTTCTGTTATTGAAAGGATTCAGACAGGCCGTCCAGCCACCGGTACTCAGAAAGATGAATTGGTCGCTTTCAATGGATTTGAAACTTTGAAGCTCTGCAATTTTAGAATAAAGACCAGACCCATACGCGATGCCGTCTTTCTCTATGAATGAGGTAGACTCTTTTACCGGTAGTTTAAAAGAATGAAAGCCTTGATCATTTATCCATTGATGGTAATCGTTTTGATCAAAACTCCAGCATGCTGAATGACAGCCAACTGTACTGTAATCGTGAAAGTATTCACCGGTGAATATACTTTGAAAATACTGTGCGAGAGATAAACTCTTTTTTGCTTTTGCAAAGAGTTCTGGTTTTGTGTTTTTCAACCATAACAGCTGAAAGCCCACCGTCTGAAAACTATACTCGGTAACCTGCAGGTCTGTTTTCCAATTTGGGTAAGGTTCCAGGGCTTTTTCAATACTTTTGGTGATTTTGTATCCAAGGTTTCTTCGGATATCATAAACGGGCATAATGAGCTGGTGATTACCGTCCAAATGCACCATAGCCCCAACATACGAGGTAAAATTGACTGCCTTGAGCTTGTATTTTGAAGCGTTTTTATGTGTCTCTATTTCTTCTTTAATCCATTGGATTAGTCCAGGGAGATCTTCACACTCTACTCCGTCTTCATCACTGCTGTATGTTTTTTTCTCTTTCTTAGAGTAGAGAATGGAGAAGTTCTCATCAAAAACCGTCACGTATTTGAAGTGGTGTAAAACATCAAAAACCAGACAGGCATTTTTCATTGAGAGGAGTAGTTTTATATCTGTGAACAAAATAACACTCTTCGTCCTTTGATTCAAATCAAAAAGATTCAAATGTGATCGTTCTTTGTGGAACAAATAGAAATTCGTCTATAAACTTCTTATAAAGTACAATCTTAACGATCTTTGCCCACTTTCTGTGAAATCTAACAAAACTCTATGAATATTCTGATTATTGGTTCCGGCGGAAGAGAACACACATTAACCTGGAAACTTGCCCAATCTAAACAATGCAGCAAGCTTTTTGTGGCTCCCGGGAATGCTGGAACTGATGAAATAGCACTCAATGTAGACCTTTCAGTGACTGATTTTGAAGGGATCAAGGCATTGGTGTTGGAAGAGAAAATTGATATGGTGATCGTGGGGCCTGAGGCTCCATTAGTAGCTGGTATTGTTGATTTTTTCAAAGCAGATAAGCAATTGAAAAAGATCAGAATAGTAGGGCCAGATGCAGCAGGGGCTCAGCTGGAGGGTAGTAAAGACTTCTCAAAAGACTTTATGATGAAGCACGGTGTGCCTACTGCTTTTTCAAAGACTTTTACCAAGGATACCTTGGAAGAAGGTAAAAGTTATATTGAGCAGAATAAAGGACCGTACGTGTTAAAAGCTGATGGCTTGGCTGCCGGTAAGGGGGTTATCATCACCGAAGATGCCGCTGAGGCCAAGCAATCACTTCATGAGATGTTGGCTGAAGCTAAGTTTGGCGATGCCAGTTCAAAGGTTTTGATTGAGCAGTTTTTGAGTGGTATTGAGCTTTCAGTTTTTGTTTTGACTGATGGTAAAAATTATGTGATTTTGCCGGAGGCCAAAGACTATAAAAGAATTGGCGAAGCAGATACAGGACTGAACACAGGCGGAATGGGAGCTGTGTCTCCGGTACCTTTTGCAGATGAGGCCTTTCTCTCAAAGGTGGAAGAACAGGTTGTAAAACCTACTTTAGAAGGCTTACAGAAAGAAGGTATCCATTACGTTGGTTTTATATTTATAGGTCTCATGAATCAGGATGGTGAGCCTAAGGTGATCGAGTATAACGTACGAATGGGTGACCCTGAAACGCAGGTGGTTTTCCCAAGAATTCAGACTGACGCAGTTCGATTATTTAAAGCTGCTGCTGATGGAAAGCTCGATAAAGTAAAGCTAAAAGTGACACCTAAAACTGCCGTGACATCTGTGGTAGTGGCCGGTGGATACCCGGAAGCATATAAAAAAGGGGATGTGATGGACATTCCTGAAGCAGATAAGGACAAACTGATTTTTCATGCCGGTACGGCAATTCAAGGAGAAGAGGTAGTCACTAATGGCGGTAGAGTAATGGCCTTAACAGGTATGGCCAAAACCCTCAATGCTGCTGTCAAAAAATCTCAGAGTATGGCACGGAAAGTGAAATACAAAGGGAAATATTATAGAAAGGATATAGGTCAGGATTTACTGGCTTTAATCCAAAAATAATTTAATTTTGATTTGAGCCTTTAATATTAGGTGCTCTATTGAAATGAGTAAGTACCTCTGCACAGTGTCTTAGAAATGACGAAGAAGCAGGTAGCGAAGACAAGCGAGGTACGGTTTAACGATCCTTCTATAATGAAGGTGATGAATATATATTTATGGGATGTGGACAATGCTCCTCGGGAGGTTGCGGTAGTATTAAGCCGGCAAAAGACGAGGGCAAAACGAATTATATAGCAACCAAAGGTTGTGGAAGTAGTGGAGGAAGTTGTAGCACAGGATGTACGAAACTAAATTCTTTTGACTGGCTTTCTGATATGGAACTGCCTGCTGCCATGCGTTATAACGTGGTGGAGGTGAAGTTTAAAGGTGGTAGAAAAGAGTACTTCAGAAACACGAAAAATCTTCAATTATATACGGGCGATTTTGTGGTATGTGACATGCCTACGGGGTATCACATTGGCACTGTTTCTTTACAGGGTGAGCTCGTAAGACTTCAGCTGATTAAGAAAGGGATTTCTGACAATGACGAGATCAGGTCGCTGATGAGAGTGGCCAATGAGCGAGACATGGAGAAGCATGAGCAAGCCATAAATCGTGATCTCTCTACTATGTACAGAACCCGGGAATTGGTCAAAGATTTCGGTTTGAAAATGAAGGTTTCTGATGTGGAATTCCAGTCAGATAATAGCAAGGCTACTTTCTATTATTCTGCAGATGACCGAGTGGATTTCAGAGAGCTGATAAAAGCACTGGCGGGTGAGTTTAGGATCAGAGTAGAAATGAGACAGATTAGTCTCAGACAGGAAGCTTCTCGCCTTGGGGGCATCGGTTCTTGTGGTCGGGAGTTATGTTGCTCTACCTGGTTGAGCAGTTTTAAAAGTATTCCTACTGCCGCTGCTCGCTATCAGAATCTATCTCTTAACCCCGCCAAGCTTTCAGGGCAATGCGGTCGTTTGAAATGTTGTCTAAATTATGAGCTTGATACCTACGTAGATGCTCTTCAGGGCATCCCTAAGCTGCATAAGCCATTAATGACTGAGAAGGGCGAAGCGTATCTGCAAAAGACCGATATCTTCAGACGTCTGATGTGGTTTAGTTTTAAGAATGACTCTAATTGGTATTCTATTTCCTGCTCTCAGGTGATTGAGATTGTGGAGCTGAATAAGAAAGGGAAGAAGCCGATGACCCTGGAGAATATGAGTCTCATGGAGGATTTTGCGAAGCAAAAGCCAGCTTCAGTAAATAATGAGTTGGAGAAGCTTGACCGTAAGCTTTCAAAGGCTAATCCTTCAAAAGCCAAAAAGAAAAAGAAGCCTAATAAGAAAAGAGGAAACTCTCAGCAGGCTAACGCCAATACTGAAGCTAAACCTGAGGCAAGAAAGCCAAGGGGTGGTGGAAACAGGCCAAAGCCTAAGGGAGGAAAAAATCCTCAAAATCCTAATGAAGCTCAAGCTCAGGCTCAAGGAAATAAGCCGAACAGAAATAAGAATAAGAGGAGAAACAATAGAAACAGACCTCCTAAAAAAGAGAATAAAGGTGGCGAATAAGATCATTTTAATAGCCTTGATGTGTGCGGGTCTTCTGGGCTGCACAGATTCAGCTATCCATAAAGAAATTGTGGATTTTGATAATGCCGAATGGCAAATCGATGACATCAAGACGTTTAGTTTTGAGGTAAAGGATAGCTCAAAAACCTATCAGATTAATTATCTGCTCAGAAACGCCGTACAGTATCCTTATTACAATATCTACCTTAAAAGTTGGCTTAAAGACAGTACAGGATCAGAGCTTATTTCAGGAATGGAGGAGCTTATCTTGTTTGATGAGAAAACCGGAAAACCGAAGGGGGATGGTTTAGGAGATTTATTTGATCATAAAATCGGTGCAGCTAAATATCAGGAACTGCGTTTCCCGACCAACGGGACTTACACCTTTGAGATACAGCATAATATGAGGCCAGATCCATTGATGGGTATGCTCTCCATTGGATTTGAGGTGGTAGATAAAACCGAAACGAAATAAAAAAAGGCTCTTCATCTGAAGAGCCTTTTCTTTAAAATATGAGCAGGTAATTTATTATAAGCTGTCAATCAGCTTTTGGAATTTACCGTTCGTTCCACCAGACTTCTTAGAAAGTTCAAGTGCCGTTTGAGCATTTGATTTGGCTGCAGTAAGGTCGCCTTCAACTTTATTGATTCTTGCCATTTCGTAATGATACTCGGCCTTGACATTATCCTGTTGTATTACAGGCAATGCAGCAGCCATCCATTTCTTTACTGTTGGTAGGTAAGAGTTGTCTTTAAAGCTATCAATAAACACTCTGGAAATGTATACTAAAGCAGAGCCGTTGGTTTTGAGTTTGTCTACCATTTTCTGACCAACTTGTAGGGCTTGAGCTCCTTTGCCATCTCTGATATAGGCTTTTGATTCTAACTCCCAGGTAGCTCCGTCTACATATTGACCGGCTCCGGTATTGGTCATATACTGCTTTATTCTATTTATTTTCTCAATCGAATAATCTTTAGCTTTTGAGCTGTAAAGTGAGTTTTGAATAATACCCTGAAGCGTATTCTGTTCAGCTCCGGCATGGCCAGACTCTTTTTCAAATTCAGCAGCCTGAGCTACATTATTCAGCCAATATTTTGCGAAGCCATTGTCTACATCATTCACTGCTTTTTTAGTTAGCTCCCAGCTCTCTTTTGTTCCTAATTCTTCTTTCGGGAAGATTTTGAAAAGCTCTTCAGCGGCTATTGCTGTAGCAGAGGTATCTTTAATGACCTTACCGTAATTGGCGTAGTCTGTAAGGAATTCAAGGCTACGTTCTCCATCTGCAAAACGCTTAGCATAGCTAGAAGCTCTGGTGTCTTCATCCAGTGCTTGATCTGCATTGCCATTGATAGAAGCTACATTTGGGTCTGCCCCTGCCTGATGTACCAGGTTGCCGTCCCCATCAAAAAATAAGAACATCGGGAAACTCGGTAGCCAGATATTATGCGAATTCAGGAACTTCACTTGCTCTGCTTCTTCAACATTCAATTTATAATTGATGAAGTTAGAGTTATACTTGGTAGCCACTTCAGTATTCTTAAAGTAAGGCTCAAGAGCCTGGCAGTATGGGCAGTTTGGAGAATAACACTCTACAAAAAGTAGCTTGTTCTGATCTTTGGCCATTTGCATAGCGGTATTGATGTCAGTTTGCCAGGTAACCTCTTCCGTATTAATGGGTACTTCGGCTTGCTGCGAGTTGGATTTACAGCCGAAGGCCAAAAGCACCACAAGAAGAGAAAAGGTCTTAATAAAATGCTGTTTCATGTGTAATGATATTTTTGAGGATAATGGCGGTTCTTAGTTAAAGTGACGAACAACCATGGATTTTTCAGTTTCTTTTGGGATAATTAACGCTGGCGAAATTACTTACAAATAAGGAAACGACAAGTTGAGAAGTCTTGTTGTTGCTGTTAAATCCTTGTTAAACAAAACCATAATAGACTGATGTCGGTAAAAGTATACGGAATAAAGAACTGCAATACCATGAAAAAGGCCTTTACCTGGCTCGATGAAAATGGTGTTTCTTATGACTTTCACGATTATAAAAAGGTGGGTATTGATGATGCCAAAATAGAGGAATGGATGAGTCAGACAGAGCCCTCAAAGCTGATCAATAACCGTGGAATGACCTTTAGAAAATTCTCTGATGAGATGAAGGCAAACTTCGGAGATGCCGCCGTAGCAAAGGAAATGATGCTGGAGAACCAATCAGTAATCAAACGACCGATTATTGAAAAAGATGGTAAGATCGTATTATTTGGTTTTAAGGATGAGGAGTATGTAGAGGTGTTTAAATAAATGATAAGAAGTCGGCTGTAAACCAGTCGACTTCTTAAATATTTAATAACTCATACGTCTCTCTTGGCCATTCTCCGTTAGGTCGATGATAAATTGATGAGTTTTGAGGTTGGCTGTTAGTTTGGCTCTACTATCCTCATGTTTCCATTCAATAATGATCTCAGAATCTGAGGAGTTTAGGAACTCAGTGTTACCCTCAAACGCCGGATGGGTGTTTCTTAGCCTTATCAACTCAAGCTGCTGAATAACCACCTGTTTTTTCAATCCTTCCTTAATCTGTTCCAGACTGAGATTAGTTCGGTTGATTTCTTTGTGGCCTCCTTCACCAGCTTTGTCAGCGGCTTCATAATCGTTTTTACCTACAAATACATCAAGATACCAAACCTGAGGTATACCTGGCATAAAAAGCTGAATGGCTCTGGCCAAAAGCATTTTCTGGTCGCTTTCCCCTAAAGCACTGTAATAAGTGGCATTGACCTGATAGTAAGATATTTTCTTACCATCGGCTCCATAAAGGTTTTTTACCCGGCCGCCTCGGGCTAATACAAGTTCCATGATATCTTCAATTTCCTCATCGGAGAGCAGACCTTCCTGATATGTACCATTAACTTCTTTTCCTTTAAGGTCCAGCACGGGAATTCCATCATGGCAGCCCAGCATATTCACTGTTTTGAAGCCTTCTCTCAGAATATCATTGCCCCATTTCAATAGGGCAGTATTATTACCTTTTTCAAGAGTATGAATCAATAAGCCTGGTAAGAAAAAGTCGTAAATTACGTACCCTTCAGCAGCTACTTCATCATGAAGGTGAAGTCCGTATTCGGCGTGAATTTCAGGAAGAAGTTGAAGCTGATTTTTGGTGGCTATCTCGTTGATTTTAGCCAGGTAATCCCAAGTGCCCGGTTTGTTGTAAAAATTTGATTCACCTACTTCTTTATGCAGGTAGGCAAAGGCATCCAGGCGTAAGATCTGACATCCATAGCTTCCTACTTTGGCCAGAACCTCTTCATAAAAATCCCAGACAAGCGGTGATTTGCCATTTACATCCATTTGGCCAAGGAAGCTTTTTCGGCTATTGACCACTTTCAGAATATCTCTTTTTGAGTCCTCGTCTTTCCCGAAATCCAGAGATTTCAGATCGGAAGAACCTTCTAAGGCAGAATTGATCAGATTGGATACGGTTTCCGGTTCTTTGAGCTTGAGCTCACTTAAGTCTGAAGCAGTAAAAAGAGGGTAGCTTACCTTCTGGTAAAAAGTGTTCCAGTATGGTCTTTCAGTACCATCAGGGAAAGGCACATTCAGGATTGGCAAACCTGATTTACGCATGAAAAGCTTGTCTAAATACTCCTTTTCCGGAATGATGATACCCTCTTCATTCATCTCTCCATGACCTTCCCAGAAGTCATTCCAGTTGATGAAAAAGTCTTTGTATTCAGAATTATCTCCGTTTTTAAGGAGGTCTTTAAACTGCGGCGAAGCCACAGAAAGGTGATTCAGGACAATGTCAAACTTAAGGCGTATTTGCAGAGCTTTCAATGCCTCAATATCCTCTTCAGCTACTAAGTCAGTATTATGGTTATAATCAATGATGGAGAAGCCTCTATCAAGGTCGCTATTGAAAAAAGTAGGAAGAACGTAAAAGAGAGAAAAGGTATCTTTAAGCTCGGGCATCTGTAGCATGGCTACCAAGTCTCCCAGTTTCTCGCCTATACTATCGGGATAGGCATTAAGCATTACACCATTGCTTATAGAAGCAGTGCTTTCGGGTTTCATAAACTGTATTTTTAAAGTTTGGGAGAATTAATCCCATTTTTTCGTCTTAATGGCAAAGATAAGACTTATGCTTTCCGAAAACCTGTATTCTGTTGATTCTATTTGAGCATATAAGTTTGGACTTCTTGTAAGATAAATTTTGAATGAGAGTAGTAGTTAAAACAAAGCTGTTCAATTGAGGCGTTTTGAAATATCCACTGATCGTTTAAGCCTTTCTTCGTGTCAATTTATTCAAAAGACTCAAAGTTGTGCCAATGCATTATTCATATTTTAGAGGTTAAAGAGATTATGAGAGATTTTCTGAACATTCTTTTTTAGAGCTATTTTTTTACATTTGAGTTAAACTAACTTTTACCCTTATGATCAAGAAGATACTATTGGCTCTATTAGTAGTCTTGCTAATTATTCAATTCATCAAGCCGGAAAGAAACGTTTCTGATACGCTCTCAGAAAACGATATTACAACTAAATATGATGTTCCTGAGAATGTCAAAATTGTTCTGGATAAAGCATGTAATGATTGCCATAGCAATAATACCAAGTATCCATGGTACGCTAACTTACAGCCTGCCGCTTGGATATTAGCTGACCACATAGAGGATGGTAAAAGGCATCTGGATTTCTCAGAATTTGCTGCTTATGAACCATGGAAAGCTCATCACAAATTAGAAGAAATAGCTGAAGAAATTGAAAAGGATGGTATGCCCCTTGATGACTATGTATTTATGCATAAAGAGGCTGACCTAAGTGATGAGGAAAAAAGAACTTTAATTACATGGGCCACGGGTTTGATGAAAGTCATGGAAGCAGATAGCACCATTGATCTCACCAGGCCTCAGCGAAAGCCTTCAGCAGAGTCACATTAATTTATCCCTCGTCTATCCCAATCACCAAATCCCCGTTCCGCTCATCAGAAAGAGATCAGTAGAACGGGTCTTTTTTTGTAAATTGAGATTTCAACAATACAACATTTCACAGTTATGTCAATGTTACTTTTTCTGGGTTTGGCAGCCCTTATTGCCAGTTTTGTAGTCAATAACCCAAATTCTCCAATTCAAAGACTCTCCGGTATAATAAGAATCGCTGGTATTGTCTTATTGATTTTGGGGGCTTTGGCCAAAGCCGTAGTTCAGATTAACCCTGGGCAGGTGGGCGTACAGAGTTTATTTGGTAAGGTCAAAGATAACACCTTGAAAAGTGGTCTGAATGTGGTTAACCCATTGGTAGAAGTTCATGAGTTTGATATAAAAACGCAGAACTACACCATGAGCGGTATCACGGATGAAGGGCATAAAGGAGGAGATGACGCAATCAGAGCTTTATCAAAGGATGGTCTTGAGGTAACTATTGACCTTACCGTTCTTTATAGAATTATTCCTGAGAGTGCCCCATCTATTTACAGAGAGCTAGGCAAGGCCTATAGAGATGTGATCGTGAGGCCAATAGCCAGAACCAGAATTAGAGATTTAGCAGCCAATTATGAGGCGGTTTCTCTTTATTCCTCAAAACGCGAAGAGTTTCAAAACAAGATTTTTGATGCTATAGAGAAGGATTTCACGCAGAGAGGATTGGTGCTGGAGCAATTATTAGTTAGAAATATCACCCTGCCGGTTTCAGTAAAAGCGGCCATCGAGTCAAAAATAAACGCTGAACAGGAGGCTCAAAAAATGGAGTTTGTGCTTCAAAAAGAAAAGCAGGAAGCAGAGCGTAAGCGTGTGGAAGCTCAGGGTATAGCAGATTATCAAAGAATATTGACCTCAACCATTACAGACCGACTATTGAAGTATGAGGCTATTCAAGCCCAAAAGGCTCTTGCGGAGTCAGAGAATAGCAAAATGGTTATTCTTGGAGGAAAAGAGAGTAATCTTCTTATCTCTCCTTGATGGCTATACGTAAAGTCTTAAAACAGTGGAGGCCGCCCAATTTGGGTGGCCTCTTTTATTACACTGGATTATTAGTCTTGTAAGCACAAGATCTTAGTTGCAATCATACTCATAGCGGAGTATGTTGCTGGTGAGTTCTCCTTTATTCTCAATGATGTATTCACCTGTCATTGGGAGTTCTCTTTTATCGTATTCAAAAATGATTTGAGTCGTTTGATTGATGACGCCGTCTTCATCATATAGTTTACCGGCCACCAGGTTATTTTTACCCATGTAGGCAAAGAAGTTATTGGCTACGCCAACAAAGCCCAAACAGACATGCCTGAAAATGGCAGGCATAAACATGGGTTTATCATCATAGCTGTCGCCTTTAAAAACAAGCTTTTCGGGCTCATTATCAATAGAAGAGTAAACGGCAGAAACATTATTGCCACTGTAACTTATCCTTGTAAGACCCTCTACCTGGCTACCGAAAAATTGAACCGTGGTTTTCACGCTGACTACCTTATTATCTTTATAGGTAAAGACATTTTTCATGAAAGGAAGGCCGCCAATTGAAGTATTGGTTTCACTGATATGACCCGTTTCTGGATCATAGCTGTAGTTGACATCCATTTCCTCCAGGTCCTCATTGTTTTTGATTTCAAGCGTCTTAATTCTTGAACTTTCATCGTATCTGATGCCTAAAACCATCTGAGTTTCATCATTGAAATACATTCGGGTAAGCTTCTCGCCTACATATTCGAAGTTCCTCCAGGATGTTCCATCCGGTTCTATAAGAGCTATCACAGGACAGGCCGCACTTTCCAGCAGCTTATCGAGTTTTTTCTTTTTTCTACAAGAGAAGGTTACTAAAACCAGACAACTCAGCAGAAGGGTTTTGCTGAAATATCTTCTCATTTCTTTTTTCCGACAGTTTGATAAAATTATCCTCAAGAATGATACCGAAAACTCATTCTCATCTTACTTTATATGCAGTAGATTAGATTTTGTGGACTTGATTTTATTAAATTCATGACATGAAGAAGTCTTGAAATTGACTATTGGGCGTCTAATTGGTGTGTTTTGCTGCTCTATGATAAGGAACAGATATCTCATGAAAGAAAAATTCTTAACTTGCCAAGACAAACAATAGTTTGAAAAGACTTTACATGTTAATCCTAAAAAACCACGGTTAAATAACCCAAATGGCAAAAATCCTAGTAATTGATGATGAGAAGAGTATCAGGGATGCCCTAAGAGATATTCTGGAATACGAAGGGTATCAGGTAGATGAAGCTAAAGACGGACAGGAAGGCCTGGACATGGTTCTCAGTTCACCATATGATGTAGCACTTTGTGATATTAAAATGCCAAAATTAGAAGGGCTTGATGTTCTTTTAAAGGCAAAAGAAGAAGGTTCTGTTACACAATTTGTAATGGTTTCCGCATTTGGGAATGTAGAGAATGCTGTAGAAGCCACCAAGAGAGGAGCCTTTGACTTTATTACTAAGCCGCCTGATCTAAACAGACTTTTGGTTACCGTAAGAAATGCCATTGAAAAGGCAAATGACGTAGAGGTTATTAAAACGCTGAAGAAGCGTGTTTACAAGAAAAATGAGATTGTCGGTGATTCTGCACCTATCCTGAAGGTAAAGGAAACAATCGACAGAGTAGCTCCTACGGAGGCGAGAGTGCTTATTACCGGGCCAAATGGTTCTGGTAAGGAGATGGTTGCCAAGCAAATTCATGATAAGAGTAGCCGTTTCAAAAAGAAATTGATAGAAGTAAACTGTGCTGCTATTCCTTCAGAACTGATTGAATCAGAGCTTTTTGGCCATGAGAAAGGGGCTTTTACTTCGGCTATAAAACAACGTATAGGGAAGTTCGAGCAAGCTGACGGCGGTACACTGTTCCTTGATGAAATCGGGGATATGAGTCTCTCAGCTCAGGCGAAGGTACTTCGTGCCCTGCAAGAAGGAAAGATCACCCGTGTAGGTGGTGAAAAGGAGATAAGTATCAATGTACGTGTGCTTGCAGCAACGAACAAAGACTTGAAAAAGGCAATTGCCGAGGGAGAATTCAGAGAGGATTTATTCCATAGACTGAATGTGATTCCAATTCATGTACCGCCGCTGAAAGAAAGATCAAGTGACATTCCATTACTATGTGATAAGTTTCTTCAGGATGTTTCTGAGGATTATGGTGATGCCATGAAGTCATTCTCAAAAGAAGCCATGGAACACATGATGAAAATGGAATGGACGGGGAATGTGAGAGAATTGCGAAACGTAGTAGAGCGTTTGGTAATTATGTGTGGTGAGACCATTCAAATAGATGATGTGAAATTATACGCCGGTATGGGCGTTTAATGGATTGATATTTTTAATTTGAAGTGAAACATCGAGAGGTGTTTCACTTTTTTTATTTCATTCAATGGGTAAGCTAGTTTCCGAACCCATATACATAAGCCTATGAAGTTTCCAACGGCACATACAGTTTTATTAATTATTGCAGCATTCGTAGCTGTAATTACATGGTTGGTTCCTGCTGGTCAGTATGATAGACTTCATTATGATGCCTCGGCAGATAGTTTTAAAGTCACAGGATCAGAAGAAAAAACATTGCCTGCTACGCAACAAAGCTTAGATGAATTAGGTATTAAAATACCGCTTGAAAACTTCACTGAAGGAGATATCTGGAAGCCCATAGGTATACCTGGAACATATAAAAGAGCTGTGGCAAATCCGCAGGGTGTCATTGAGTTTTTTCAAGCACCGCTTAAAGGTATTGAGGAGGCTATTGACATTATTTTGTTTGTATTAATTCTTGGCGGAGCTATTGGTGTGGTTCACACCACCGGAGCTTTTGATAGTGGAGTGACCAGTCTCTCAAAACTGCTGGAAGGCAAGGAGTATCTTTTGATCATTATTATTACTTCATTGATAGCAGCAGGCGGAACCACTTTTGGTCTGGCAGAAGAAACAATTGCATTTTACCCCATTTTGGTGCCCGTTTTCTTAGCCGCAGGTTATGATGCCATGGTCGCTGTGGCATGTATTTATATTGGTTCTAGTATGGGTACTATGGCGAGCACGGTCAATCCGTTTAGTGTCATCATTGCATCAGACTCTGCAGGTATCAACTGGCTGACTGGTATTAATGGCCGGATGATGATGCTTTTCGTGGGGCTTTCTTTATGCCTGTGGTATATTTTGAAATATGCACGTAAGGTCAAGCGAGACCCGTCAAAGTCGATCATTTTTGATCAAAAAGAAGAATTAGAACAGCGTTTTCTAGCTAAGCAAAACCAAGTAGCAAGTGCCCTTTCAGGTCGTCAAAAGATGATTTTGGTTGTTTTTGCTCTTTGTTTTGTGATTATGATCTACGGAGTCTCCAGTTTGGATTGGTGGTTTCTGGAAATGACCACTGTCTTTTTTGTGGGAGCCATTATCATGGGTGTGATTGCCAAAGTAAGGGAGAAGGCCTTTGTCAAAAACTTCATTAGCGGTGCAAAGGATTTGCTAAGTGTTGCTCTTATTATTGGCGTAGCAAGAGGTATTACTATTTTGATGAATCAAGGTCAGGTTTCTGACACATTGTTATATCAAAGTTCTCTTTTAGTAGAGGGTATGCCTAAAGGGCTGTTTATCAATATGCTCTATTTCCTTTATACGGGTTTGGCTTTATTTGTTTCATCCTCTTCAGGAATGGCAGTTTTAACCATGCCGGTTTTTGCCCCGCTGGCAGATGTGGTGGGCATTGGGCGAGAGCTGATTGTCAATGCCTATATGTATGGGCAGGGACTTTTTGCTTTCATAAACCCTACGGGTCTAATACTGGCGTCACTCACAGTTGTAAATGTCGGTTATAACAAATGGCTGAAGTTTATAATGCCCTTACTCATCATTCTTGCCGTTTTGGGAATGATTGCACTCACCGCCGGTGTTTATTTGTAAAGCATAACCATGACACAGAAGCTCAGCGATCAATTTTGGTCTGAAAGATATATCAATAAACAGACTGGTTGGGATTTAGGAACAGTATCCCCACCCATAAAAGCATATATCGATCAACTATCAAACAAGGATATCTCAATTCTGATACCTGGCTGTGGTAATTCTTATGAGGCCGAGTATGTACTTTCTAAAGGGTTCAAAAAGGTAACTTTGGTAGATATTTCTGAAGTTTTGGTAGCACAATTGAAAGGCAAATTTGCAGCCGAAATTGCAGAAGGTCGCTGCGAGGTAATTCATGCTAATTTCTTTGATCTAAAGGGTACTTTTGATCTGGTCATAGAACAGACTTTTTTCTGTGCCATAGATCCGGATTTACGTAAAGAGTATGCTGTTAAAATGGCTGAATTGCTGGTGAAAGGAGGCAAGATAGCCGGAGTGCTTTTTGAAATGAACAAACCTGATGGTCCTCCATTTGGAGGAAACCGTGAGGAGTATAAGACGTACTTTGAGCCTTATTTTGAAATAAAAACAATGGAGCCATGTTTTAACTCCATTGATTCAAGGGCTGGGAAAGAGTTATTTGTATTACTTCAAAAGTAATTTGATAACTTAACTCAGTATAAGGCCAGCAAACTTCTTAATTGGCTATTTACCAAACGAAGGTTTTCTAACTGCAGCTTTGAGTAGAATCATTTCGTTTCGAAGGCTTTCTAATGACTTAAGGGCTTGTTTTAATTGCAGGTTTTCCTTCTCCAAAGTTCTGGTTCTTTCTTCTAAAGCTTTTATTGCAGCAAAAGCAACGCCATCAAAGTCGGCACTGGCAATTAAGGTATCACTACCTATAGTACCAATTGCATCATGACCGAAATGTTTATAGAAATCCTGAGCCATAACTCCCCAGTGTCTGTGTTGAGATGGGTCTTGTGTTTTGTAATTCCAGGTGCCAACCCGCATTTGAGCTACAGCATTTAGCACTTCTTCGCCATTTGAGGGAATAAAGTTTTCCTTTAACGTGCTATCTGAAGCTGTGGACCACGAATTATCTCCCGCTAGCATTTTGGCACCTACGGAGGCTGCACCGTCAGTATAGAGATAATATCCGTTTCTAAAACGCATAATCATTCTATTCGCCACATTAGCGTAATGAGTTGATACTCCAATAGGCGAGTCTCCAATCATAAATGTACCATCTTTATTATTTGTATTCATATTCCCACCCATACTTGTGGTATATGACCCGGTAGTTTCGCAATAATTACAGAAAGCTTTAGAATGTGTGCCTGAAGAAATGGCATTATAGCCTATGGCAATAGAGCCACCAGAAGTGGCTGTGGTATTTGAACCAAATGCATAGGAATGGGAGCCAGAGCTTTCAGCATTATTGCCAATGGCAATTGATTCATACCCACTTGCCAGTGCAGAATGTCCTATAGAAATACCTTTATGGCCTTCGCTTATACAAGAATCGCCGATGGCAACTGAACCGTATTCTTTCGCAATGCTACCGTTGCCAAATGTGATAGAGTTTCTCCCGGTACTGTCATATTCCATTTTTGAACCGCTAGAAATAATAAACCTATTTAAATTGGCATCATAGACCATTTTATTTCCATTTACGATATTATTCGGCGATATAGTACCAAACTCCTCAGTTTCCTGAACAACAAGCCCATTACCATAGACATCCAATTGATAATTGTTGGTGCTATTGCCATTTAACGTTTGACTCCCGGGTGTAATCATAACAGACTGGGCAAAACCAGTAAATGTAATTAGGGAGATGAGAGTGATTTTAAAAAGGAGTTTCATGCTATGTTGTTGTTTTTATTTACTGATAGTCACTTATTTATAATCGATATAAGTGACTGGTACAAAACAGTTAAATGTCAGGCATTCTTAAAATACCGTAAAGGTGTAATTTCTGTTATTGGCTTGTCAAATACTCCTTATTTTACCTAATTGGGATAGAAAACCACTTTAATGAAGCTCTTAGCCAGTAAACTTATTTTAATTCTGTGTCTCTATTTTATTAGTAAACCATTAAGTGCCCAGCTAAACACAGAGAATCTTGATCAGTGGATAGAGGAGGCTCCTTTTTTCGACATACAGAAAAGAGATTCTATTCTTACTTGGGCAGATCAGTTAAAGAAAATTGAGAATAGCCCAAGGGCACATGCCTATTCTTTCCGTCTTATGGGTTTGCATGAAGAGTTTGATGAAAAAATGCCCGATGCAATCGGCTTTTATCTCAAGTTTCTCGAGTTATCGAGGTCATCTGGACAGGTTTCAGATGAAATGTCTGCCACTGGAGATATTGTGTACATTTATATAACCACAAAGCAATATGAAAAGGCTAAAAAACTATTGCTGAATTTTACCCAAAGGCCTGACAAGGAGCGGCTGAACCAGAAGAAATTGTCAGTATTCTATAATAATCTGGGTATATGTTATAATAATCTCAATCAGCCAGATAGTGCAGTATTAATGTATGGCAAGGCGTTAAAAATTAAGGAAGCCATTAACGATCAGAAGGGAATGGCAGATTTGAGAATCAATATGAGTTCTCAGCTGATGAAACAGCAAAAATTCAGTGAAGCTTATGAATTGACCATGTCGAATATTGAGTATCTAAACTCGATAAAAAACGATCAGGACTTGTGGTATAATCTGATCAATATGGGTGGAATTCTAAATGGTTTGGGCAAGTATAAAGAGGCCGAAAGTTATCTCAAAAAGGCACTGGATTCAGCTTACAGTAAATCGAGAAAGCAAGAGGCTTTAGAAAATCTTTCTAATTATTATTCAGGAATAGGAAAGTATGAGCAAGCTTATACTACTTTGGTACAAAGTGAAAGACTAAACAGTGAAATCATCAATGAATCTACAAACGAGAAAATCGCCGAATTAACTGAGGCGTATAAAGCTAAACAAAGAGATCTTGAGAATTCACTATTAAGCTCGGAGTTGAAATCCGCTCAAAACCGACAATTTGCCTTTATACTCGGTTTGATTCTATCATTTGCCTTAATAGGAGTTCTACTTTGGTTTTATCTGAAAAACCAGCAAAAAAATAAACTGATAGCCAGTCAAAATGAGGGCCTTTTAAAGCTAAATAAAGAAAAAAATGAATTAATGGCGGTAGTTTCTCATGACCTTAGTAGTCCTTTTACGGCGATTAAGATTTGGAGTGAGAGCATGAGGTCTAAACCAGAAGCGGAGGTCTTGGCCAATAAGATAAGGCAAGCGGCAGTGGGAGGTTTGCATACAATTGGGAAAATGCTAACCATAGATAAAAATGAGATCTTTGATTTAGAGATGGTGCAGATTGATTTGGCTGAACTATTGAAAGAATTGAATCAAAGTTTTGAGCCAATTGCCACCAAAAAAGGAATTGAGTTAGATTTTACAATAGTACAAGATAGAGAATCAATATTAAGCGATAAGGAGATGCTTTCTCGTGCCTTATCAAACCTACTCTCTAATGCCATAAAATTTTCACACCCGAATAGTATTGTAAATATCCGGACAGATGAAAATGACGGACACCTAGAATTTGAGTTCAAAGATAGGGGGGTAGGTATACCTGAATCTGAGCAGGAAAATCTATTTAAGATGTACTCCATGACTAGTGTAAAACCTACTTCTAACGAAACCAGTAATGGTCTGGGTCTATTTATCGCCAAAAGAATAGGTCAAGAGTTGGGTGGTTCATTAGACTTTGTAAGTAAACCAAATGAAGGCTCTGTCTTTACCTTATCTATTCCTGTCTTATGATAAAACTTGCCATTGTAGATGACCATGAGCTTTTTTTACAAGGCCTGGAAAGTATCCTAAACAAGCAACCTGAATTAGACGTAGTCGAAACCTTCTCAAATGGTGCTACTCTATTAGAAAATATAGATTGCTTGGAGATCGATATTTTACTTCTAGATGTTCAGTTGCAGGACATTACCCCAAGAAACCTTCTTAAAGAGATAAGAGCAAAAAGGTCTGGGCTGCCTATTCTGTATCTGACAATGCTAAGGGGAAGTAGAATCATTCGCCAGTTAGAAAAAGAAAGTATACAAGGGTATGTTTTGAAAGATATTCCGCTTGAGAATTTGATAAAGGCAATTGAAGAAGTGGCTAAAGGCAAAACCTATTTCAGTGATGAAATTTACTTTCTGCAGAAAGGCATTCAAACCAATACCGTAACCCATCCTAAAAATCAGCTTCAAGAGTTGCTGGGCAAAAGAGAATATGAAATACTGGAGTTGATTTGTAAAGAAATGAGCAATGCTGAGATTGCAAAAAAGCTTTTTTTAAGTGTTGGCACAGTAGATACTCACCGCAAAAATATTATCCTCAAATTAGGGGTCAATAATACTGTAGGCCTCGTGAAGTTTGCCATTCAAAATGGAATTTTGTCTTCTGATTGAATCTGAATCTTATCTTTTAAATAAAGAAATACAACTTCAGTTCTTTGCTCATCATTGCTTAAAACGTATCACCTCTTTACGCTTCTAACATCCTAAGAGAAAGTAAAGCAAATTTCTCATTCAATATAAGCTACCCTCGTCCCACTTCAATAAATCCAAATTCCTATTTTTGCACCGCAAAAAGACCAGAATAAATGGATTTAGTACGTAGACCAAGAAGAAATAGAAAATCTGCCGCTGTGAGAGCTATGGTAGCAGAAAATTCATTAAGTGTAAATGACTTTATCTTTCCCATGTTTGTCATGGAAGGAAAAGGCGTTAAGGAAGAGATTAAATCTATGCCTGGTATCTTCAGGTTTAGCATCGATGAGCTTTTAAAGGAGCTGGAAGAGGTGGTTGAGCTTGGAATAAAATGTATCTGTCTTTTTCCTAATTACCCGGAGGAGAAGAAAGATAAGCTGGCCTCAGAATCTACTGTGGAAGGGACCTTATATTTAAAAGCTATTGAGGAGGTTAAAGCCAAGTTTCCTGATTTACTAATCATGACAGACGTAGCGATGGACCCATACAGCTCTGATGGTCATGACGGCATCGTGGAAGATGGAGAAATCTTAAATGACGAGACGGTAGAAATCCTTTGTGATATGGCTGTAGCTCAAGCTGAGGCTGGTGCAGATATCATTGGACCATCTGATATGATGGATGGAAGAATAGGTGAAATCAGAGAAGCTTTGGATGATGCCGGGTTTACCGATGTAAGCATTATGGCTTACACGGCTAAATATGCCTCGGCTTTTTATGGTCCGTTTAGAGATGCTTTAGATTCTGCTCCAAAATTCGGTGATAAGAAAACATACCAGATGGACCCGGCCAATGTTCAGGAAGCCATCATGGAAGCCGATATCGATTTTGATGAGGGAGCTGATATGATGATGGTGAAACCTGCTTTTGCATATCTGGATGTAATCAAAGCATTAAAGACCAATTTTGATATACCCATTACGGCATATAATGTCAGTGGCGAATATGCCATGATCAAGGCCGCAGCACAAAATGGCTGGCTGGATGGTGAAAAAGCTATGATGGAAATGCTACTTAGCATGAAAAGAGCCGGGGCAGATATTATCCTGACATACTTCGCTAAAGAAGCAGCAGCTATTTTAAAGAAAGGGTAATTTATTTGCCTGCTATGGCTACTCGGCTGAGAATCTTTTCGATAATATGCTCAGTAGTAACACCATCTGCATCAGCTTCATAATTTAAGATGATGCGGTGATTAAATACGTCATTTACCAAAGGTTTGATATCGTCAGGTAGTACGTAGTCTCTGCCGTCAAAAAAGGCGGTGGCTTTGGCAGCATTATAAAGGGCAATTCCCGCACGAGGAGAAACACCAAACTGCACGTAATTAGCTTCTTCATGCAGACCATACTCACCCGGGAAACGACTGGCAAATACCAGCTCCACAATATAGCGTTCCAGCATATCAGAGATTTCTACCTTATTGATCTCTGTTCTGATTTGAAGAATTTCTTCAGCACTTAAAAGCTGCTCAGGTGTATAATCCCAGTCAAGATTGGTCATTCTTCTGAGTACCTCCAGTTCGCTTTTTTTATCGAGGTAATCTACGAAGATTTTCATCATGAAACGGTCAACTTGTGCCTCCGGAAGCGGATAGGTACCTTCCTGTTCAACAGGGTTTTGAGTAGCCATGACCAGAAAAGGTCTGTCTAATTGATATGTTTCAGAACCAATGGTTACTTGTTTTTCGGCCATAGCCTCAAGTAGAGCCGACTGAACTTTAGCCGGGGCTCTATTGACCTCATCTGCCAAAATAAGATTCGAAAAGATAGGCCCTTTCTTTACCTCAAAGTCACCCGATTTCTGATTGTAAATCATGGTACCGATCAGATCGGCTGGCAGGAGATCAGGGGTAAACTGCAATCGTTGAAAATTCAGCTCCAGCACCTTAGAAAGCGTATTGATCGTTTTGGTTTTGGCAAGGCCCGGTACACCTTCCAGTAGAATGTGACCACCTGTGAAAAGACCAATCAGTAGTCTGTTAACCAGGTAATCCTGGCCTACCACCACTTTGCCGACTTCATCGAAGACGCTCTGAATTTTCTCTTGAAGTTCTCCTTGTTGACTCATTTAGGGGTGAAATTAGTGAATAAAGGCTGATTTTAACGATCTAGCCCCAAATTGCCTTAACAAAACGATCTCTACCATAGAAATCTTTGATTATTTCTACACTTTGATATTCATATTGCTCAAAAAGTTGAGCCGTTTCTTTACCCAAATGACTATTGATTTCTGCCAAGATATAGCCTCCGGTCTTTAGGGCCTTTTGTCCATACTCCGCTATTCTTCTGTAAAATACCAAAGCATCATCATTTGGAACGAAAAGTGCCAGATGAGGCTCGTGTTCCAGCACATTGGCCTTCATATCCACCTTTTCCATATCTTTTATATATGGAGGGTTGCTGATGATTAGATCTATTTGATTGGCGGCAGGAAAATCTTTCAAAAAGTCAATGGCTGAGAATTCCACTTGAGCTTTTAATTCTTTGGCATTTTGCCTTGCAATAGAAAGAGCTTCTTTTGAGATATCAATGGCTTTGACTTTGGCATTTGATAATTCTAACTGTAAAGAAATGGCAATACAACCGCTACCCGTGCCAATGTCGATGATAGATGGCTCTTCAATATTCAATCCTTTGACCAGGTCAATAATCTCTTCAGTTTCAGGTCTGGGAATCAGAACATTTTTATCAACTTTAAATTTTCTTCCTCTGAAATAAGTGAAGCCTACAATCTGCTGGAGTGGCTCATTGAGGTTGAGTCTCTCAATGTATTCTTGCAACAAGAGCTCATTTATCAATACAGGCTTGTTGATGGCAATGTCCATTTTGGAAATAGAGAAAGCATCTTCCAGCAGTAAAAACGCAATTGACTTCTTCTCCGATTCATCATCAAGTATCAGCTCTGCTACAGTTTGATCAAAAACGTTTTTGGCTCCTAAATATGACATAAAAAAAGAGGCATGTGCCTCTTAAAAAATGATGTCGGCAGAGCAAAATTCTGCCGACTAATACGATTATAATGGTCTTATCCAAATATTTCTGAACTGTGTTTTATTACCATGATCTTGAAGGTGAATAACATCGTCACCATGAGCTTCAGGATACATATGAAGGCCTATGTAGTTAGTTAAACCAGTGATGGTTACATTGTTTTGTACTACTACACCATTTAAGAATACGGTGATACGTGCAGGGTAGTCCAGACGACCATCTTCTTTAAATCTTGGTGCTGTATAAACTACATCGTAAACATTCCAGGAAAGAGGGTCACGCATTGGGTTTACCAGAGGGGCATGGTCTTTATAAATTGATCCTGCCTGACCGTTTCTGTAGGTTCTGTTATTATAAGAATCCAGGACTTGAAGCTCATAACGATCCTGGAAAAATACACCAGAATTTCCTCTTCCCTGACTTACGCTTTCTACTTTATCTGGAGCAGAGAATTCTAAGTGAAGCTGGCAGTCTCCAAATTTCATTTTGGTTTTGATATCTCCAGAGCCTGGCTTTACTTCCATGTGGTCACCCACAATTGTCCACGGTGCCGGTTGGGAAGGGTCTTTGCTGCTAACCCACTGATCCAGGTTACTTCCATCAAAAAGAATAATGGCATCAGATGGAGCATCTCCCAGCTTTGCACCCGGAGTCACTACGGCTACTTCAGGTTCCCAGATTTCGGTCATTTCGGGCTTCATAGGCATTGGTGAAACCTCAGGAGGAGTACTGGAGTACTGAGCTGAAACTTGAAAAGCAGTAGCTAATAGAGCTGCAGAGAGCAACGTCTTCATATTTTTCATAGGTTGATTACGGTTTTGTGTTTAATTCTTCAAACTTACAAAAAGCAGTTTAATCTGCCAGTAGATTTATTCGTGTTAAAAAGAGTTCTACGCCTTTTCTTCCCTCAGCCATTAATGCCAGTTTTTCATCTTCCGGTACTTTACGTGGTTTCGGGCTTATGCCCAAATCATTGATGTAGATGGTTCTATCTACATCTTTTGGATGTGCCGGGCTTACATTTCGCATCAAAATACTGGCTAAGGCAGACATGTAGCTACCGAAATCCTCAATCTCGTATGGGGCAATTCCGTAGCCATTTTCCAGCTCCTGATTGATTTGTTCTGGTCTGTCTAGTCTCATTCCTATAGTTTCAGGATTAAACATATCACAGTACTCGTCATCACAGGCGGGGATGTAAATTGACTTGTCAAAGATCTCCACAGGATAGTTCATCAATATTCCACCATCCACAAAAAGGTGACAAGGATCGTCTGGAGTAGGCTCCTCAATGACCTTCCCTTCTTCATTGAGCCAAAGGGCTTTATAGTAAAGCGGAATGGACATAGAAACGCGTACGGCGTCTGCAATTCTCATATTTGGGTGAGTTTCATGAGAGAAAACCACCGATTTCTGAGCAGATAAATCAGCCCCCACCACATATAAATCTCTGAATGGGTAACTCTCTGCCAGCTTATGTAGCTCGGCAAAAGTAAGGTCAATATTACCTGTACGGTCATAGATAAAGCCCTCAAGTGTGCTTAAAAAACTCTCACCTTTATACCAGCCGTACTGGTTCAAGAGTCTTTTGGTGCCCCGAGGCACGAAACCGTCGTCATTAAATGATTCAATCGGTGTATTGGCGGTAAGCTCTGTGATTTCCTCTGCAGAATAGCCTACCGCAATGAGACAAGCTTGAATAGCACCAGCAGATGTGCCTGCTACACGAATAATATCTTTAAGTACACCTCGGTCTTCCAGTTCGGCCAATGCTCCTCCGTATGCAATTCCTTTGATACCACCTCCTTCAAGAACCAGGTTACGGTATTGAGGGATATACTGTGCATTGGTCTGTTTAAAGCAGAAGAAAAGGCAAGTCAGAAAAAGAAAAGTAGTTCTCATAGTTCTGTAATCAATCACTTTTTAACCAATTATAAAAGATAGCTTAGAAATGTTTCAATTGATGGACTTACTTTTGTCAGCGGTTTGACACCAATATCCTGATTTTAACACAAAGGCAAGGCCTCAAATAGTAGTTCTGATCTTTAATGTTTTCAAAACAATGAAGATGAACGAAAAGTAAACCCATGAAAATATCTTTAGTCACTATTTGTTTTAACTCTGCCGCCACCATAGAAGATACCATCCTCAGTGTGCTCGGTCAAAAGCATAAAGATATTGAGTATATCATAAAGGATGGAGGCTCTACTGACGGTACCATAGACATCCTGAAGAAATACGAAGACAAAATCACATGGGTTTCAAAACCAGATCAGGGGATTTACAGTGCCATGAATCAAGGGCTTGAACTTGTCACCGGAGAGGTAGTGGGTTTGCTGAATTCTGATGACTTTTATGCCGATGAAGAAGTACTAACTAGAGTGGTCAAGATTTTTGAAGATCCGACAATTGGAGCAGCTTATGGTGATTTGCAATATGTTGAGTACGATGACACTTCAAAAGTGACGCGTAACTGGGAGGCTGGAGAATTTAAAAGGGAATATTTTCTAAAGGGATGGATGCCACCTCATCCTACATTTTTTATCAGGAAAGAGTATTACGATAAATACGGTTTATTCAACCCAGATTTTGTTTCTGCCGGTGATTATGAACTCATGCTAAGGATGCTTTATAAACATCAGATTAATACAGCCTATATTCCTGCAGTGCAAATCAAAATGAGAGCCGGTGGTATTAGCAATACATCGCTTAAAAACAGGATAAGAGCTAATAAAGAGGATCGTAGAGCCTGGAGAATTAATGGGCTAAAGCCCAAATGGTATACTCTTTGGTGGAAACCACTTTCAAAGCTCGTGCAGTGGATTTAATCAATCTCTGAGATCTTGATCTGTTGACCTCTAAATTCAAAAGCTTCTCCTGCCTTCTTTCCTTTTAAGGCTTTACCTATTGGAGATTCCTCAGAGACCACCATTATTTTGTCTTTGCCTAGCGTGATAAAACCAATGCTTACGGCAATATAGATTTTTCCGATCGTGGTTTTGACTAAAGAGCCCACGGTGATTGAGTTATTGATTTGATCACTTTTGATATTGTCCAGAACTGCCAATTCATTTTTGGCTTCAGCCGCCTGGCGGGCATACATATCCCGGTCGTTTTGAGCCATAGCTCTGCCGGTCTCATATTTATCGCCGGCAGAGCTTTTGGTTTCTTCATTGGCAGCAGCTTGTGCAGCCTTCATTGCTTTATCAGCTTCATCTAATCTAAGCTGAACCTTTTGGCGTACAGCCAGTATAATTTCCTGTTTCACTTATCGTATTTGACCGTTGCCCAATACCACCCATTTCTCCGTTACCAGTTTTTCAAGGGCAAATGGCCCTCTGGCATGCAGCTTTTGAGTTGAAATCCCTATTTCAGCTCCTAGCCCAAATTCTTCACCATCAGTAAATCGGGTAGATGCGTTATGATAAACGCTAGCGGCATCTACTTCTTTGATGAATCTTTTGGCGAAATCATTATTCTCAGTGATAATGGCCTCAGAGTGTCTTGAGCTATTATTCTCAATATGCTCTAATGCTTCGTCTAAACCATTTACCGTTTTAAACGAGACCTTAAAGTCTAGCCATTCTTTACCAAAATCATCCTCACTTGCCTTTTGAAGGAAGGGATATCCGGCTTTCTCAAAAACAGGGTAGCTACTTTCGTCGGCGTACACTTCAACATTATATTCTTTAAAACCGTCCAGCACTAGCGGAATCACATCAGAAATGATTTCTTTATCTAGCACAGCACAGTCTAATGAATTACATACAGAAGGGCGAGTCACTTTGGCATTGACCAAAATATCTGCCGCCATCTGAGCATTGGCAGTTTTTTCTACATAAGTGTGGCACACACCCGCACCCGTTTCTATGGTAGGTATTAGAGAATTCTCTCTTACATAGTTTATTAGGCCTGCCGAACCACGAGGAATCACCACATCTACGTAGCCTTCAGCATTTAAAAGTGCAGCTGTGTAAGCTCTGTCTGTAGGCAATAACGTAACTATCTCTGCTGGTAAGTTATTTTGCTTCAGTACGTCATGAATGAGTGAGACCAATACAGTATTTGAGTAATGAGCTTCCTTTCCACCCTTCAATACGGCAGCATTTCCTGAGCGTAAACAAAGCGAGGCTACGTCTACGGTTACATTTGGTCTGGACTCATATATAATTCCAACTACACCTAGAGGATCAGCTATTTTAGATAGTTGAAGGCTATTGGGTAAGGTTTTTTCTAAAAGGACTTTGCCAACGGGGTCTTCCAGATTTGCTACTGCTTTAAGAGAGTTTGATAGCCCTTTTATTCGCTCATCAGTTAGGAGCAGTCTGTCGTATTTTGGATCAGATTTATCCATTCTGTCCAAATCCTTTTTGTTCTCTATTTTAATCTGCTCACTGTTCTTTTCAATCAGTGCTGCCAGCTCAACGAGAAGTTTAGATTTGCCTTCAGAATCAAGTCTTCCGATCGATTTTGAGGCTTTTCTACTTTGAATAAAAAAATTAGTTGCTTCTGTTTCTATCATATCACTGCAAAGGTCTTAAAAATTTATACCAAGCCATAGATAATGCCTCATTTCTCAATTAAGCTCCTTATTTTTGGACTAAACAATAGATATAAAGTAGACCTAAATAAAAACCCATGTTAACAGAAAAGGATCTGGCACAAATAGAGAAAAGAGGAAGTGATGTAGAGACGGTGCAACAGCAAATTGAAAATTTTAAGAATGGCTTCCCCTTTATCAAAGCTAAAAAAGCTGCCACTATTGATGATGGGTTAATCAGGCTAAGTGATGATCAGAAAGATGAGTTGGTAGAGCTTTTTGATAAGGAATCATCTAAAAAGAAGCTACTGAAGTTTGTGCCTGCTTCTGGTGCGGCTTCTCGTATGTTTAAGGCTCTTTTTGCCGCTAAAGATGAAGGCAAAAAAGATGAGAAGGTTCAGCAGTTTATAGACGAGATCAATGAATTTGCTTTTGCTGAAAGTTTGAAGAAAGTGACCGGGGGTAAAACCGATGATCAGAGTCTATTGAATGGACTTCTGAACGCAGATGGCCTTGACTATGGAAGTTTGCCAAAAGGACTCCTGGAATTTCATAAATATGATGATGGTACCCGCACCGCCGTTGAAGAACACATGGTAGAAGGTGCGGCTTACGCCAATAGAAACGGAAGAGTAAGGATACATTTTACGGTTTCTCCTGAGCATAAGAGTAAGTTTAAGGCTTTGATAGGTGAAGTGAAAAACGCCTATGAAGAGAAGTTTGGTGTTCAGTTTATCTTTAGTTTTTCTGAGCAAAAGAAAAGTACTGACACTATTGCTGTGAATATGGATAACACGCCTTTCAGGCTTGATGATGGTTCTATTCTTTTCAGGCCGGCTGGTCATGGGGCTTTACTCGAAAATCTGAATGACCAGGATGCCGATGTGATTTTTATTAAAAATATTGATAACGTAGTACCGGATCACCTCAAAGGAGAGACTATTACTTATAAAAAAGCCTTAGCGGGCTTGTTGCTTCAGGTACAGAAGAAGCTATTCAACTTTGCCCGCAGGCTTGATAAAGATGAGGTATCGGATTATACCAGACAGAAGGCCCTCAGCTTCTTGAAGAATGAGTTGAATGTAGCTCCGCCAAAAGGATTCAGAAATTGGTCAAACGAGGACAAGCTGGCTTATGCCAAGGAAAAAATCAATAGACCTATTAGAGTCTGTGGTATGGTAAAAAATGTGGGTGAGCCCGGAGGAGGTCCTTTCTGGATTGAGAATGGCGATGGCTCACAGTCCACTCATATTCTGGAGTCAGCCCAGTTTAACTTTAATAGCAAAAGGCAATCTGAGATTTTCAATAACGCTACCCACTTTAACCCGGTAGATCTGGTAGTCTCAACTAAAAACTATAAGAAAGAGAAATACAATCTATTAGAGTTTAGAGATCCGCAGACTGGTTTTATTACTGAGAAATCTATGAGTGGTAAGGCCCTAAAGGCCCAGGAACTACCCGGCCTGTGGAATGGCTCTATGGCAGATTGGAATACGCTTTTTGTAGAGGTGCCTCTCATTACTTTTAATCCGGTAAAAACTGTGAACGACCTGCTCAGAAAAGAGCATCAACCTGCTTGATTAGATAGTTAGACATTTTTTGAAATTATAACCTAAAACCCTGCTTCAATGCCTTTGGAGTAGGGTTTTTCTTTGAATAGTACAGTACTACATTCAAATCGTAACGCAAACGTTTGCAGACTTAGAATTAGTCTAAATATCTGTATTACAGCAGTTTATGCTTATTTATGTAATTGGTGTACTGAGTGATATTTAAAAAAATGGTCTAGAAATGCTTTTAAATTGTTTGTATTTTTTAAAGAATGGTATTATTTCAAGAAATATTGAATTTATTGAAGAAAGTTTGTGGGATGTACCAAATTGAATTATAACATTTGCATAGCATTAAACGAAAAAGATATGGCTAAGACCAAAATCACTTTCTCTCTTGCACCAGAAATAGTAGGCAACGCATCAAGCGGTATTTTACTTGGTGAATTTAATAATTGGGATACTACCAAAGGGGTAGCTCTTAAGAAGAGTAAAGATGGATCTTTAAGTACATCTGTAACACTAGAGTCTGGTAAGACTTATGAGTATCGTTATTTATTGGATGACGGAAGATGGGTGAACGACGGTAATGCAGATGCATACACATTCGTTACTGATTATCAGATTGACAACTGTGTAATTGAAGTGCCTACTCCAGCTAAGAAAGCTCCTGCAAAAAAGGCAGCGGTGAAAAAAGCGGCACCTAAAAAGGCTGTAGCCAAAGGAGATGATCTAACGAAAGTAGAGGGTATAGGTAAGAAAATAGCAGAATTACTTGCTGCTGATGGTATAGACACTTTTGCAAAACTTGGAAAGGCAACACAGAAAAAGCTTAAAGCAATTCTGGAAGCTGCTGGTCCAAGATATAACATTCACGATCCTAAGACTTGGGCAAAACAAGCCAAACTGGCTGCTGCTGAGAAATGGGACGAACTAAAAGAACTTCAAGCTGTCCTTAAAGGCGGCAAATAAAATATTATTTCAATAGGGTTGAATGAAATGCCGGGTACTTTGTACTCGGTTTTTTTTGTATTTTCATACACCAATTCAGCTCTATAAATGAAATATCTGTTCCTTTCAATGGTAATGATGGGACTCTTCTTCTCCTGTGAGAAAGAACCAATTCTCTTTGAATATAGAATCGCCAGCGAAGCTGTGCCTTACGTTGAAGATTTCTTCAAAGAAGGAGATAAGAGAGGTGTTTACCTCAGAAAGGTTAATCTAATTGTAGAGTTTACAGACAGTCTTGAGAATGATTTGTGTGGTCAGTGCATTAAGCCAAGAGGTAGAAAATCTGGTCAAAGGAAAGTGCTGATCCAGAGAAACAGTGACTGTTGGAATAGCAAACACTTCCTAAATAAAGAGGCCTTGATTTTTCATGAACTCGGGCATTGCCTACTGGATAGGGATCACAAAGAAGACTTATTCCCATCGGGTGACCCCGTTTCTCTTATGACCAAAGTACTGAATGGCCCCTATCAGCCCTGTGTCTATGTATTTGGTGATGATGAGTATATCAAACAATGCAATAGAACCACCAGGAGAGATTACTACCTCGATGAGTTATTTTATGGATCCACAGGTCAAGTTCCGGATTGGGGAACCTCAGAGTAAATGTTTGACGTCTTCTTCGTAGTCAACATCACTGAGTGTTGGCATTTGAAAGTAACGAAGCTTATTCTTTTTGAAAGCCGCTATTGCCTCAGCACATACATCTTCATGTGACCATTCCTTATTCAGAAAAACATCAGTGAGCACTTTGACTGATTGCTCTTGTAGTTTTTGAAAGTTAAAGCCAATGCTGTAATAGCCGCCGTCGTATGCAGGCCCTATAACTGCAGTACTATTGTCAAGCTCTTTGTATGCATTATTGATAATCTCGGAAGTGATGTCAAGGCAATCAGAGCCAATGATTAGAGCTTTATCGTATTCTTTTTCAAGCAGATAGCTAAAAGCAGAGAACATCTTTAAGCCCAGGTTTGGATCAATGTGCTGAAGATGCTTTTCAAATTTGTCTTTTGGCCACATATCATTTTGTGCAATAGACTGACTGTAGAAAAGGTATCTGTCCGTTTCTACCTCCAGAGCTACCTTTTTAGTATGCTCCATGAGATGGATGTATATCTCTAAGGCCTTTTGATCTCCCACCGTAGCGGCGAGCCTTGTTTTTACTTTACCTAACTCAGGATTTTTAACGAAAATAATAAGGGCTTTTCTCAAAAGACTAGTAGCTTAGAAATGTAATAATACAACCATTAAAAACGATCACAAAATGATTAATCAGATCATATATACGGAAAACGCACCAGAACCGATCGGCCCGTATTCTCAAGCCGTTTTAGCCGGTAATACCTTATATATCTCGGGACAGATAGCCTTTGATGAATATGAGAATGGCACACTGGAGTCTGAAACGAAAAAGGTGATGGAGAATTTGGGTGCTATTCTTAAACAATCTGGATTTGATTACGGAGATATTGTCAAGTGCAGTATTTTCCTGAAGTCAATGGATGACTTTCAAACGGTAAACGGAATTTATGGAGAGTACTTCAAAAAAAATCCACCTGCCCGAGAAACCGTACAGGTGGCTTGTTTGCCTAAAAATGTCAATGTCGAAATATCTGCGATCGCCGTTAGGTAATCGAAAGCTTCAAAAGCAAACAGTAAAGGTTAAGGTTGAATGATGGTCACAAATATATGGTACTTTTACCGTAAAAAATAGCACGGTAATAAGTATTTTTAGGTGTGGCGATATAGTCTCTACTAACCAATAAAATCTATGACAAGCAGACGCAAATTTATTTCTAAAGCCTTTTTGACCACGGCTGGTATCGGCTTGGCAAAGGGCTCTACATTGGCCAAAGAAGATCGTTCTAATTTAAACAAACCTTTTAAATCGGCATTTGCACCACATTTTGGAATGTTCAGACATTCGGCCGGTAATAGCCATATCGACCAGATACAGTTTATGTATGATCGTGGTTTCAGAGCATTAGAAGATAATGGGATGATGGGCCGGAGTGTAGAGGAACAGAAGGCCATTGCATCTAAAATGGAAAAGCTGGGAATGCGAATGGGGGTGTTTGTGGTAGGTTTTGACAGTTGGCCACCAAAAACCACTTTGGCATCTGGAGATATTAAATGGAAAGAACACTTCTTAAAGACTTGCAGGGAAGCTGTAGAAGTGGCAAAGCGTGTAAATGCCAAATGGATGACGGTGGTGCCCGGGAATTTTGACAGAACACTTCCGATGGGTATTCAAACGGCGAATGTGATTGATGCCTTGAGAAGAGCTACTGATATTTTTGAGCCACATGGGCTTACCATGGTGCTGGAACCTCTCTCTGATAATCCTGACTTATTTATGAGGTACTCTGACCAAACTTACTTGCTTTGCAAAGCAGTAAATAGTCCAGCCTGTAAGATACTTTTTGATATGTGGCATATGCAGCGAAACGAAGGAAGACTTCAGCATCATATGGATCTTACGTATGATGAAATTGGATATTTTCAGATAGGTGATGAGCCGGGAAGAAAGGAGCCAACTACAGGAGAAATTAATTACAAGCATTTGTTTAAGCATATCTATGAGAAAAGCGGAGACCAGCTAATTCTTGGTATGGAGCACGGCAATGCTTTTGATGGTAAAGAAGGGGAGGAGAAACTAATAGCCGCCTACAGGTGGTGCGATGATTTCTAAAAATTAAACTTAATATCTATGAATCGCCAAATGGGACTTACCTTTGGCAAAAAATTGAGAACATGAGAGACATACTTTTAAACATTCATCATTATCTGGCTTTTGCAGCCTTAATTTTATTGGCTTGGGCCACTATCAATGGAATTTTAGGCACAACAAGCGAAAAACTGTGGGAAGACAAACACAGAAAAGTAAATCTGTTTGCTTTGATTGCTACGCACACCATGTTTTTATTAGGAATCATATTGATGGTATTGGCACTCTCTAATGCTGATATGGGGTCAATAATGAAAAATGCTGTAGCCCGAAAAGCATATATAGAGCACCCAACAGTAGGAATTTTAGCAGCTGTTTTGGTAACCATAGGTAACGCCAAAAGCAAGAAAGAAATAGTGAATGGTAAGCGTTTTAAGTCTACTATGATTTTCTTTGGTCTGGCTTTACTATTAGTGTTGAGCAGACTACCTTTTGAAAAGTTATTTTAAACAAATGTCATGGTAATCCTATTTGATGGAGTATGTAATTTGTGCAATTCTTTCGTGCAATTTGTCATCAAAGAGGATCGTGATAAAATATTCAAATTTGCTTCACTTCAATCTGATTTCGGTCAGGCTGAAGTGGCGAAAGCTCTAGAATTGGCCGAGGTAGACTCGGTCATTTTAGTTTCAGATCATAAGATCTTTATAAAGTCAGATGCTGCTTTAGAGATTCTTAAAAAGCTCCCAAGGTTTTCCTGGCTATATATATTCAGATTTATCCCGTTAAGGGTCAGAGATGGGGTTTACGAAGTTATAGCTAAGAATAGGTATCGTATATTCGGGAAAAGGGAGACGTGTATGATACCGACTCCCGAATTAACAGAACGTTTTCATACTTAAGATTTCTGATAGTTGATCGCTTTCAGTAAAGCGTCCATATTGCTATCACTTACAGGAATATCGAATTTGTCGATCGTAATCCTATGATTCCTGATACTCTGAATTTTCTCCAAATTGACAATATAAGACTTCTGAACTCTCATGAAGTTATCAGGAAGCCTCGCCTCTATACCTTTTAAGGTTGACTTCGTCAAAATGGGCCTGGTTTGAGAGGTGATAAAGATTTTGATGTAATCTTTCAACCCTTCAATATGGGTGATTTCATCAAAAATGATTTTTACCAGAGAGTATTCAACATTTACAAAGAAGTAATCTTGCTCCTCAGATTCAGCAGCAGCGTTATTCCCTGCTTCAATACCGTTGTTTTTCTTATATAATTCCAGTGCCTTATGAGCCGCTTTTGAGAACCTATCAAAACTTACAGGCTTCATCAAATAATCTACTACATCCAGATTATAGCTTTCTACGGCGTAGTTGTCATAGGCAGTAACTAAGATAACCATCGGTTTTACTTTCAAACTCGCCAGAAATTGAGTGCCGAGCATTCCTGGCATTTGGATGTCAAGAAACATCAAGTCTATTTTTTCTTCCTGAAGAGCTTCCATAGCTTCAAAAGGATTCTTACAGACTTTAACGAGGTTTAAAAAGGGGACTTGTTCAATGTTTTCCTGGAGAAGTTTTCTCGCAAGACTTTCGTCATCAACTGCTATACAATTTAGCTTCGGGGTTGGCATACTCGGGTTGGTTATCTCGTTTTAGATTCATAGTAAGCACCACTATGAATTTACCGTCAGAGTCATTTACGATTAAATCGTGTTTCTTAGGATAAAGCAGTTCTAAACGTCTTCTTACGTTTTTAAGTCCAATACCTGAGCTAAAATCCTTTGAATCTTTGGTTTCGGGTGCTATTTCATTGGTTACCGTGAATTTCAATAGATCAGCGTCATATTTCAATTCGATGTCAATTTGCGGATTTTTTACCATACCTATACCATGTTTAAAGGCATTTTCTACAAATGGTATTAAAAGCATGGGTTCAATGGTATGGCCGCTGTCAGAGCCTACTATATCCACGTTTATTTTGACATCATCACCATAGCGTACCATTTGGAGGTCAATATAGTTCTGTAAATAAGCCACTTCTCTACTCACAGGAACATGTTTACTATCGGTCTCATAAAGCATGTATCTGATAAGCTCTGAGAGTTTTATTGTTACAGATTCTGCATCGCCCGGTTGGGATCTGATAAGGTATACAATACTGTTTAGGACATTAAAAATAAAGTGAGGACTAATTTGAGACCTTAAAAACGAAAGTTCAGATTGCATTCTTTCTTGCCTTTCCTCTCTACGGGTGCTTTCTTCCTGCATGAATTCTGTAATTAAACCATAGCCCGTGGCTAATGCAGACACAAACATGACTGGGAAGAAAATAAAGAATGTGTAAGTGTGTTTGTAATTTGGGTTTACCAGAAATTTGATTTTGTCTTCAATGAATATGAAGACAGAGCAAATGGCCACCAGTGATATAACGTATGATGTAGCACCTTTTTTCTTAAATACTTCGGGAATCAGGTAATGTACTATAAAATAAAATAGTGGAATCTCCACAGCTCTGACCGCTACGAGCATTTTAAGAAATACTACAGCATCTGGGTTATCGTAATCAGCATTAATCAAAGGGTACCCTATCCAGATGACCCACATAAAGATCTGGAATAGGATTCGGTAAGCTTTATCGCTTCTAGGACGTTGAGATAGCAAGGTCATTCTTGTATGAAGCAAATCAATTAATTACCCATTTACAATCAAAGTGCGAAATAACAGATATTCGGGATATTTCAGAAGATTAATTGAGAGGATGTATCGTAAAATGCATAAAGCGACAGAAAAATGCAATTAGAAGATACATTAAGGTATTTGAACTAAAAGGGTTACTTGATTCAAAATAAAATGTCAATATTCGAATGCGATTGGTAGACAAATCTATCAGATTAGTAGAGTTTTTACACTTGAGGGATTTTTGTTCATAGTACTTATGACATTCTTAACTAGCTTTGTTCCGAATTAATGTAACAACATATATAGAATGAAAAAAGTATTATTCGTATTGGCCTTTGCGGCAACAGCTTTTACTTCCAATGCCCAGAAATGGACGCTAGATAAATCACACGCTGGTGTAACTTTTACAGTTACTCACATGATGATTTCAGAGGTAGATGGGAATTTTGGTGAGTTTGATGCATCGATTACTTCTTCAAAAGAAGATCTATCAGATGCTGTTTTTGAATTTACAGCCAAACCTTCAAGTGTCAATACACAAAACGAAAGAAGAGATGGTCACCTTCAGGCTGAGGAGTATTTTCATACTGAGAAATACCCAACGATCAAGTTCAAAAGTACTTCACTTAAGAAAGTTGAGGGAAAGAAGTATAAGATGACGGGTAATCTGACCATGAAAGATGTAACTAAAGAGATCACAATGGACGTTATCATAAATGGTCCAATAGTTCATCCAAGAAGCAAGAAAAACATGGTAGGTATTAAAGCTACCGGAGAGATAGATCGCTTCGATTTCCACGTAGGTGGTGAGTCAGGAGCTGGTACAAGTAGAGAAATTGTAATTTCTGCGAAAGGAGAATTTACACAAGAGTAAAAAAATAAAAGGGGTTTTATTTTTAAAGGGAGCTTGATTCGGGTTCCCTTTTTTTCGTTTTAACCCCAGAGATTAGGCCTCTTTCTTAAATAGAGAGTCTACAAACTCCATTTTGTTAAATACCTGCAGGTCATCCATTTTTTCTCCAATTCCAATATACTTCACCGGAATTTTAAATTCATCAGAAATACCAATGACCACACCTCCTTTAGCTGTTCCATCTAATTTGGTAATGGCTAATGAGTTTATTTCGGTAACTTTTGTGAACTCTCGGGCCTGTATTGTTGCATTTTGACCAGTGCTTCCATCTAAGACTAACATGACCTCATGAGGGGCTTCAGGTAATACCTTCTGCATGACACGCTTAATTTTGCCCAACTCGTTCATTAGATTGACCTTGGTATGGAGTCTACCGGCAGTATCAATGATGATAACATCGGCATTTTGTGCCACTCCTTCTTTAACGGCATCGTACGCCACAGAAGATGGATCTGTATTCATTCCATGATCTATAACTTCTACACCTACGCGGCTTCCCCAAAGCTTTAATTGATCTACCGCTGCTGCTCTGAACGTATCTGCAGCTCCTAAAACTACTTTTTTGCCATTCTTCTGGAAATTATAGGCCAGCTTTCCAATGGTGGTTGTTTTGCCAACCCCATTGACCCCAACTACCATCAGAACATATGGTTTT